>JAEZLP010000011.1 GCA_023415235.1 Bacillota bacterium | reverse complement strand
TACGATTTCGCTATTGCTTCTTCTCTCCCACACCTCACGATGTGAAACTTGCAAGTCGCTTTTGGGTTCGTTGGCAACTACGCCCCTTGTGGACTTTCACCACAGATTGACGGCATGCCCGTCATACTAACAACAGGAAGCCAGTCGGCTTCCTCTTTTTTTATGCAGGAAATATCACTAAATTCGATATTGACGGAATATATCTTGGAATTCCTCAATTCAAGGCGGTCAAATAATTTTTAAAAAATTTTTAAAATGAAAAAAAGGAATGGGACAACTTTTGTCGAATATAAATCTGTGATTCAAATAATGATAAGCTTGTCGGCATTTGGTTATATAAGCGGTGAATAATGTGGGTGCGGGATTCAGTGATAACATAGTTGATGAGATTAAAAGCAGGTGCAATATTATTGATGTGATCGGACGCCATGTGGTTCTCAAAAAAACCGGGAGCAACTATAAAGGCATTTGTCCTTTTCATAATGAGAAGACACCTTCTTTTGTTGTGTCCGACACAAAACAGATTTTTACCTGTTTCGGCTGCGGAGCCACCGGCGACGTGATTGAGTTTGTCCAAAAGTACAATAACCTTGACTTCCCCGGTGCTGTGGAAAAGCTTGCAGGAGAGTATGGAATAGAGATTAAAAGCTCAAATTTTCATGGTGAGAAGGAGCGTTCCGCATTATACGAAATCAACCGGGAAGCCGCAGCATTTTTCTACAGAGCCTTTACGTCAGGTCCAAACCCGGGTTACGAATATATGAAGAAGCGTGGTATCGAGCCTACCACTCTGCGAAAGTTCGGTATTGGGTATGCCGACGGATCATGGGACAGCCTGTATGAATATTTTATGAAAAAGGGAACCGATCCGAAGACACTTCTCGAACTGGGACTCATATCTTATTCCAACGGAAAATATTATGACAAATATAGAGACAGAGTGATTTTCCCAATCATTAACACCAGGGGGAAAGTCATCGGTTTTGGAGGCAGAATTCTCGGGGACGGCACTCCAAAGTATCTGAATTCGCCGGAATCATCCGTTTTTTTAAAGAAAAACAACTTGTATGGATTAAACTTGACGAGACAGGATATAAATAAGGAAAATCAGGTGATTCTCGTTGAAGGATATATGGATGTGATTTCTCTGTATCAGCACGGCGTCAGAAATGTATCGGCATCCCTGGGAACCGCACTGACGGAAAGTCAGGCGGCAATGCTGAAACGGTATACGGATCATGTGGTTCTTGCCTACGATTCGGATTCTGCGGGTCAAGCGGCCGCGCTGAGGGGGTTGGATATCCTTCACAAATCAGGCTGCAAGGTAAAAGTGCTTCATGTATCCGATGGGAAGGATCCCGATGAATTCATTAAGAAAAACGGAAAAGAGGAATTTCTGAAGCTGGTGCAAAACGCCATGCCCTTTGCCGATTATAAAATCCATCTGTTGAAACAGCGTCTGGATCTCAACACGACGGAAGGGAGCGTTGAATTTCTTCAGGAGACAGCGCGGATTCTGAAGGAATTGAGCCCGGTGGAAGCTGACATTTATATCAAAAAAATCGCAAAAGAAACAAAAATTTCCGAAGGTGCTATAAGACTGGAGATTAATGGCAATAATAATACCGAAAATGCCGGAAATTCAAAAGTTTTGCCCGTCAGGGACCCGGCGGAAGGCCGAAAACCCGGCACAAGCAGCATGATTGAGAAATATCTGATCAGGCTGATGCTGATAAGAAGCGCCTATGTGACACGGATCAAACCCTACGAATGGGTGTTCCGAAGTCCATCGGCACGAAGGATTTATGAATTGATCCTCTCCGTTTACAAGCACGACGAAGAGATCGATATCAAAAAGGTGGAAGACAGCCTGGAAGCCGAAGACAACAGGTTCCTCAGAGAGATCATGGAGAACGTTCAGCTGGCGGACAAGGATGAACAGGTATTCCAGGACTGTGTGCAAAGAATTGAAGCGGCTAGATTGGCCAAGCGAGAACAGGAAATCATTCAGATCATTTCCATATTGGATGATGAAAAAGATCGGGACAAAATCGAAGCCCTTACAATAGAACTGATAGAGATACAGAAAGCAAAAAACAAGGATAAAAGGTAGGTGGTTGGCATGAGCTATGAAGAAAGCCAGGACGAAAAGAAATTTGAATATGTGAATGAATTGCTGGAGAAAGCAAAGAGCAAAGGATCCATCTCTTACAGGGAAATATCGGACTACTTGGAAAATATCGATATGGATAAGGATCAGATGGATGATCTGTATGATTCTTTGATATCCATGGGAATAGAAATCGTATCCGAAGTCGATCCTGATGATTTTGAGATCATTGCGTTGGAGCATGACGAGGACCCGGATGTTGCACTGGACGATATCGCTTTGGAAGGCGGAGAAATTGATCTGGAGGCAACCCTTCCGAAAGGGATCGCCGTTGACGATCCGGTCAGAATGTATCTGAAGGAAATCGGGAAGGTTCCGCTTCTCACTGCAGAAGAGGAAATAGAGCTGGCAAAACAGATGGAGCTCGGCAACGAGGAGTCGAAAAAGCGGCTCTGTGAAGCGAATCTCAGGTTGGTCGTCAGCATCGCAAAACGATATGTCGGCAGAGGGATGCTGTTCCTGGATCTCATTCAGGAAGGAAATTTAGGTTTAATAAAAGCGGTAGACAAATTTGACTGGAGAAAAGGTTATAAATTCAGTACATATGCTACCTGGTGGATCAGACAGGCGATTACCCGCTCCATCGCGGATCAGGCAAGAACCATTCGGATACCGGTGCATATGGTGGAAACCATCAACAAGCTGATCCGTATTTCCAGACAGCTGCTGCAGGAATATGGCAGGGAGCCTACCCCGGAGGAAATTGCGGCCGAGATGGATATTTCCGAGGAGAAGGTTCGGGAAATCCTGAAAATCGCCCAAGAGCCGGTTTCATTGGAAACCCCTATAGGGGAAGAGGAAGACAGTCATCTGGGCGACTTCATCCCGGACGACGATGTGCCTGCTCCGGCGGAAGCCGCCGCATTCTCCATGCTGAAGGAACAGCTGGTTGAGGTGCTGGATACCCTGACCGACAGGGAGCAAAAGGTGCTGAAGCTGCGTTTCGGATTGGATGACGGCCGGGCCAGAACTCTGGAGGAGGTTGGCAGGAGATTCGACGTTACCCGGGAAAGAATCCGTCAGATCGAAGCAAAGGCTCTTAGAAAACTGCGTCATCCAAGCAGAAGCAAGAAACTGAAGGATTATCTGGAATAGAATAAAAATATCAGAAAAGCACACATTTTGAGATTGTAAAATTTCAAGAGTGTGCTTTTTTATTCGATTAAAAAACAGGAGTTTTTGTAACCCTGATATTTTTAGGAGTTGCTTTGTTAAATATTATATTTAATATTATAAATATCTTTTTATTGCTGAAAAAGGAAAAAAAGCCTATCATTATATTATAGTTCTCATATCGGGCACAGATTCCCTTTACCGAAGCGGATCTGCTGCTTTAATTTCCTAAAACCTTTTTCGTTTTCATGACAATATGCAAGTGAGGTGGGAACCTATGCTGAATATCGGAGACATAAAAGTCAATAGCCTGGATTATATTTTAATTGTTGACCGAAATTTTACCGTCTTATTCAATACACGCTATGATCCAAGGGTCAGTGATGCTTCTTCGGATTATAATAGTGAGTATCTAAATAAAAGTTTTTTTGAAATCTATCCGAATATTGACAGGAATAGCAGCTCTATTGTGGAATGCATGAGCACGGCCAGAGTGGTCATTCGAAAATTTCAAAAGTACATTGATTATAAAGGAAAGATATTCTATACACATAATATTACAATCCCGATTATGCATAACGGGAATATTCTGGGTGTTGTTGAGCTGGTTAAAGACATAACAACGATCGACAATGTGGATAAAAAGGATTTGGATGCACAAACCAAAGAATTTGATGAGACCGCAAACTTAATAAAGGCCCAGACAGAGCCTATAACATTTGAGAGCATTTTGACAATTAATCCTTTTATGAGAAAAAATATTGAGAATGCTAAATTCTTTTCCACAATAAAGAATCCGACCTTGATTTACGGTGAAACCGGAACCGGAAAAGAAATCTTTGCCCAGGCCATGATTCATTACAGTGGTAAACCCAAGAACAAAGTCGTAATCCAAAACTGCGCAGCCGTACCGGAAAACCTGATTGAATCCATACTGTTCGGAACCACGAGAGGGGCGTATACAGGTGCAGAGAATAAAAAAGGCCTTTTTGAAGAGGCAAATGGAGGAATTTTATTTCTGGATGAATTGAATTCTATGCCATACCATGTCCAGGGAAAGCTCTTGCGAGTCCTTCAGGATGGAAGCTTTCGCCCGATCGGGTCGAACATCGAAAAGTCCGTCGATGTAAAAATCATAGCGGCCATAAACCTTGATCCTATGGTCGCAATAAAAAATAAAATGCTGCGGGATGATCTGTTTTACCGTTTCAGCAGCAGCATAATTCATTTAACTCCGCTGCGGGAAAGACGTGAGGATATTATTTATTATGTAGATTACTATATTAATGAATTTAATAATGTTTATAATAAAAAAATTGCCGGCGTTTCCGATGATTTGAGAAAAATCCTTATTGAATACAGCTGGGACGGAAATGTCAGAGAGCTGAAGCACATGATAGAATCGATGGTGGGCACTGCCAGGGAAAGCATTCTTGATGTTCAACATTTGCCCGCGTATATGTACGATTGTATTTATGGCAAGGGTAGAGAGAACTTCAACTCGGAAGATCACGTCATACAGCTTACAGATAAAATTTCTGAAGACACAGGTTCCTATAACCTGCTTGAAGTGCTTGGAAATACGGAGAAAAATTTAATCATAAAGGCGCTGCGGGCAAGCAACGGGAACAGGACCAAGGCCAGCAAGCTTCTTGGGATTCCTAGGCAAACCTTAAAATATAAAATAGATAAATATAATATTTGATCAAATAGACAGAAAATTGTCCATTTGATCAGATTGCGACGAAAATTTGTCTTAATTAAAGCTAAAACCGACAAATAATTGTCGCTTTTTTATTATGCTTTTATTTTAATTTTTTTCTACCCACGAATTTCAACATTTCTTTGGGGTATATTCGCTGGCATAAGAGTTGCTATATATGATTATAAAGGAGGTAATCAAATAATATACATTATTATGCGAGAAGATTAGGGAGTGCAATAGAATTTGTTAAAGTAAAGGAGGATTATTTAATGGAAACGTCTTGGATCGTTTTAATTCCTACCATTTTGACAATCATTGTGTGTTTGTGGACCAGGCAGGTATATTTCGGAATGTTTATCGGAGTGCTTGCCGGCAGCATAATTTTAGTTGGCGGCAATCCTGTGACTGGGTTAACAAACAGCTTGGACAGGCTCATTGCGGTATTTTCAAGCGGATGGAATTTTAAAATTATTTTGTTTGCAACCATTATCGGCGGTATGGTCGAGCTTATGAGCACGGCGGGCGGAGTCAGAGGTCTGATAGAATGGCTCGAAAAAAAGGCTTCGATTAACAATAAAAAAAGAGCACAGGTATTTACCTGGCTCATTGGTGTAGTATTATTCTTCGATCAGGTTACTTCTGAAGCAGTTACCGCCTCCGTTGGAAAGACTCTTTCAGACAAGCATGGTTTTTCAAGAGAAAAGGTAGCATATATTGTTGACTCCACGGCTTCTCCTATGTGCGCGCTGCTTCCGCTTAATTCCTGGGGAGCTTATATCGTCGGCTTGTTAAGCGTTTTATCTGTTGCAGCGCCGATCAATGTTGTGATTAAAGCTCTTCCTTTTAACTTTTATTGCATAGCAGCCCTGGTGATTTGCTTTATCGTAGCGAGAAAAGATATCAATATTGGTCCGATGAAAAAGGCAGAGGAACGCAGGGCACAGGTGCTTCAATCAACGGAGGGACCGGTAGATACATATCAAAAGGCTTCATCTCCTATAGTGGCAATCGTTCCGCTTGTTGTTCTGCTTGCTTGCGTTCCTACATTTTTATTTGTTACGGGTCAGGGAAGCTTTACATCCGGCGATGCTTCAACAGCAGTATTCTGGGGAGTTCTGGTTGCTACGGCGGTGGCTTTTTTTGCTGCAAAAAAAGCAGGCTTAAGCTTCAAGGAATCTAAGACTGCATTAATGAAAGGTATTATTGACATGCTGCCGGTAGCAATGCTTCTGGCTCTTGCTTTTGCCCTTGGTACCGTTTGCAGTGAATTAAAGGTCGGCGATTATGTTTCCAGCCTAACATCTGTTTACCTGCCTGATCAGATCATGCCGGCCTTGGTGTTTATTACTGCCTGCCTTATGGCCTTTTCAAGCGGAAGCTCCTGGGGAACATTTGCTATTATGATTCCCATTATCGTTCCAATGGCAGCAGCAAGCGGGATCCCGTTACATATTCTGCTGGCAGGTATGCTGAGCGGCGCAATTATGGGCGACCACAGCGCCATTATGTCCGACTCGACCGTTATGGCGTCTATCTTCAGCGGATGCGATAATGTTGATCATTTTAAGACGCAGATCCCATATGCTTTAATCGCGGCGGGAATTGCAGCAGTTGGATTCTTAATTGTAGGGTTAGTAATGTAACAGACCGCAATACAAACAAGACAGGGGAGGAAAAGATGAAAAATTATAAAGGATCTGATTTATTGATGAAGTGCCTTCATGAGCTTGATGTTGAATACATCTTTGGTATGGGCGGGCACGGAAACTTAGCTATGTGCGATGGTCTATACAAGGCTCAAGAATGGATCAAATCGATCATTGTCCATGACGAATCGGTAGGGGCCAGCGCAGCGGGCGGATATTTCAAGGCGACAGGAAAGCCGGGTGTTCTTTTGGTAACAAATGGACCGGGAATGATGCAGGCAATACCTGGTTTAGTAGAGCAGGCGATGGAAAACAATGCGATCATCGTTATTTGCGGTGATATTCCAACTGCTCAGTGGGGCTATGGGGCAGAGGAGGAGCTTGATATTCATATGGATGCAGATCAGACGTATTTATATCGCGGCTTTGCAAAAAGGATTTTCCATATTAACAGCCCTGAGCAGATTCCGTTGACTGTTGCGAGAGCGTATAATACAGCTATAACCGGAAGGACGGGAGTAGTTCTGATTAATTGCCCTGTAGACATCCAAAGCAAATCAATTTCAGCTGAACTTTTAAACAAGGACTACCATCTAAAAAAACATATATGCATTGAAAAACCAAGAGGAAACAGAGAGTCTGAAGCAAAAGCAGCAAAGCTTCTGATGGAAGCAAAAAACCCGGTGATTGTCTGCGGTGTCGGAGCAGTTATTTCGGATGCTTCTAAAGAGGTTGAAGAGATCGCTGAACTTTTGGATATGCCAGTCGGCAGTGCCTATATGGGGCAGGGCATTATGGGCGGAAACCACCCATATTATGCAGGACGCGTCGGCGGATGGGGCAACCGTTATGCCAACCAGGCAACTAGAGAAGCAGACGTCGTGATTACGATAGGAAACCGTTTTGACGAAGATGAAACCGGCGCATGGGATCTCGGAGACACCTACAATTTCCCGGAGAGCAAATTGATCCATGTTCATATCGATCCGAGAGAACTCGGTAAAATATACCCGACGGAGGTAGGTATTCACGGTGACCCGAAAGAAGTGCTGACGGACATAATCACCATTATTAAGGAATCTGGCAAACATTTCGAGCGCGGTACAAAAGAAAAAATTGCACAGGCGAAACGAGAATACTATATGGAAATGGATGAATACAGGAACAGCAATAGTATTCCAATCAATCCCCACCGACTTGTCAAAGAGCTTGAGGAAGTATTTCCAAAGGATGGAATCCAAGTTGGCGCTGCAATTTGTGCAAGAAATTATTATTCGCATGATAATGCAAAAAGCGCTTACTATGGGTATGGCATGGGCCTGATTGGAACCACTCTGGCACAGGCCTTGGGCTTTGCTGTTGGGTGCTCTGAGAAAAAAATTGTTTCCGTTGAGGGAGACGGAGGATTTCTGATTCACAGCAGTCTTCTTGCCACAGCTGCGGAATATACGCTGCCTGTTGTATGGGTTGTTGTCAATAACTCCTCCTATGGTACTGTATGGGGCTTGCAGAGACAGTATTTTGAAAACCGCTCGGTTTTAACGGAATTCAAATATGAGAATGGTGATGTTTATGCGCCAAATTATGCTATGATGGCTGAAGCTTTTCATGTGAAAGGAATCAGAGTAGAACGCCCTGAAGAAATAAAACCTGCATTATTGGAAGCATTCAATTACAATGGACCTTGCCTGATCGATGTCGTTGTAGACAGAACCTTCAGCAGCACTCCGCCAACTGTTTCTAGATGTGGGTGGGACAAATATTATCCATACTGGTAAAGCTGTAGCAATTGTAACTGGAATGAGGTGAAAAAAGTGAAAATATCAGTATTGGGATCAGGAAACGGAGGTACTGCGGTTGCTTTTGAGTGGGCCCAGAAAGGCCATGAGGTCTATTTATTTGATTTCGAGCAGTTCCCGGATAACATAGCGGCAATTAATAAAAAAGGAGGCATAAGGTCCGTCGGAGAGATGGATGGATTTGTAAAACTTGCATACGCCGGGCATGATATTAGAACGGCCTTGACTGACGCAGATATGATCTTTGTCGTTGGACCTGCTTACAGTACAGCTGCTTTCGGAGAAGCGTGCAAACCTTACCTGAAGGACGGACAAATTTATGTGATCTGCCCCAGTTCCTGTGCAGGAAGCCTCGTATTTAAGAATGCTTTGGGGCTATCCATAGATGACGAATCGATTACCATTGCGGAGACATCAACGCTTCCTTATGCGGTCCGCATCGTTGGGGATGCAAAGATCGAAGTATATAATCGATTGAAAGGATCTTATTTCCTGGCTGCATTGCCTAGTAAGTTCAATAAGAATGTTTATGATTTATTCAGCCAAGTTTATGATAACGTTGAACTTGCGAAGAACATTTTACAAACGACATTACAAAATGCGAACCCGATTATTCATCCGTCGGTTACCTTGTTGAACGCAGCCCTTATTGAAAGAACAGGAGGAGATTTCCTGTTTTATGAGGAGGGTGTTACAAAAGCGGTCGGCAGAGTAATTGAAGCTCTGGACAAGGAGAGAGTCGCGATTGGAGAAAAGCTGGGTATTGAGGTCATTCCTGATCCCGTCCTGGGGTTAAAACAGGGATACATGGCAGAGACAACCTATGATATCGGATATTCAAAAGCTCCCGGATTCAAAGGAATTAAAGCGCAGTCCAAGCTTGATCACAGGTATCTCAATGAAGACGCGGGTTACGGTTTAGTATTCTTTGCAGACCTGGCAAAGCAGATCGGGGTGGAAACGCCGACGATCGACGCTATGATACATATCTCTTCTATTATTATGGCAAGAGATTATAAGAGTGAAGGGGCAAGAACAATGAACTCCACCGGACTCAGCAAGTATTCTCTTATGGAATTAAGAGAAATTTGATACGACCATATCAGACAGACTTGAAGAAGGTATTAATAGCTTTCTATGATTAAAACGTTCATAGAAAGCTATTTTTTTGAAGCCTATGGCTTTCACTGGATGTACTGGTGACTCAGTAAAATGGGAGACGGCATATTTGACAAAACAGTTTTCACAGGTTATAGTGCTAATAAGCTACGGTATCACCAATATAGGCGGTATTATTTTCGTAAAACCAAGTAGACTATTACTTACTTATGCAGCAAATAAAATAAACCGCTTAATAATAATTTAAGTACCGGGTTAAGTATTAATAACAATAAATGGAGATAACCTTCCGCAGTAAACGGGTGGCTTTCTCATACATAGGAGATTCTTATGATAAAACTATCGGATAGACTTCAAAAAATTGCTGATTTCATTGATCCGGGGGAATCCGTAGCCGATATTGGAACAGACCATGGGTTTTTACCCATTGCCCTTTGGGAAAGCGGGAAGAGTCCTCATGTAATATTGAGCGATATCAAGCCCGGACCGCTGGAAAAAGCAAAAGCAAATATTGATAAATATTACCCGGACAAGGACTTTGATATCAGGATCGGCAGCGGGATCCGGACCATCAAGCCCGCCGAAGTGGATGCCGTAGTGATTGCAGGGATGGGCGGACAGCTTATCGCTGAAATCATCGGGGATGATCTGGAAAAGTCAAGGAGCTACCGGAAATTTGTATTGCAGCCCAGAAATGCGCAGGACAAGCTGAGAGGCTGGATTTTAGAGCACGGATTTGAAATACGGGATGAAGCATTGGTCAGAGAAGGGAAATACCTTTGCGAAATTATTCTGGCTGTTCCTGGAAGCCTTCCAGCGAAAAAAGAGCCGGAGAATCTTGACTTGGAAATCAGCCCAATACTTTTTGAAAAAAAAGATCCGCTGCTGGTTGAATTTATTGAAAATAAGATTAGAATAGAAAATAAGGTACATGCAGCAATCAAATCCGGAGCCGCGCGGGATAAGGCTGAGCTGCTGAAAAAATCAGAAAAACGGATTGAGCTGCTACGGGAATTGCGAAAGAGGAGTGAGTAAAATGAGTATGAAAATGAGTGATTTGATCGCAGAGATCGAAGTCATTGCCCCACGAGAGCTCGAAGAGGAATGGGATAACTGCGGAATGCAGATCAACATGGGAAACGAAGAGGTCAATAGAGTCCTCGTCGCTCTGGAAATTACCAAAGGAGTTATCGCTGAGGCAATGATGAAAGATATCGATTTCATTATCACCCATCATCCTTTGTTATTTCGCAAAATTGATGTAGTTGACAATAATTCAATTACAGGAAACTACATCATCGACTTGATCAAGGCAGGGATATCGGTCTATTCCGCCCATACGACCTTTGACGACGCCTTCGGAGGCAATAACGAGTATCTGGCTGATATTCTCGGCTTATCCAGAATACGGCGGATAAAGAATAAGCGTCCGGCCATGAAGGGAGACGAAAGAGAATACGTGGTAGGCAGAATGGGGGACTTTACGGAGCCCATCACAATGGAGGCAGCCTGCAGGCTTGTGGAAAAAGCGCTGGATGTGAAAGGCGAGCTGAAAACAGTGGGCGACTCCAATAAGATCATTCGCACCGTAGCTTTATGCACGGGGGCAGGGGGTGACACCATGCCCGCTGCCATCAAAAATGGCTGCGATCTCTTTATTACGGGAGATGTCAGACACCATGAGGCCGTGACAGCGATTGAGAAGGGAATCTGCATCATCGATGCGGGGCATCATGGGACAGAAAAGATCTTTGCGGAAAATATGGCCGACAAATTAAGGAAAAATGTTGGCTCAAAAATCCAGATAATAGAATCAGAAATCAATACAAATCCGTTTAAAAATGTGATATAATATTTTTTGTGAGTAAGCCAGACAGTCGCGTGGATACCAGATATTCACGAGGAAAGTCCGAGCTCCACAGGGCAAGGGTGCCAGATAACGTCTGGTGAAGGTGACTTTAAGGAAAGTGCAACAGAAACACACCGCCGATGGCCGCAAGGCACAGGCAAGGTTGAAATGGTGAGGTAAGAGCTCACCGGCAGTATGGTAACATGCTGGCCGTGTAAACCCCACCCGGAGCAAGACCAAGTAGGGCATAAAAGGCGGCGGCCCGTCGCTGCCCGGTAGGTAGGTCGCTTGAGCGTATTGGTGACAATACGCCTAGATAGATGATTGTCAAATACAGAACTCGGCTTATAGGCTTGCTCACACTATTAAGATAAAAAAACACTGAATTTTCAGTGTTTTTTTATTATTACGCTCAATGTTATTAGTTAAGCTTTTTGGGTATACAGAATCTGCTATATTATGGTATAATTCTTCGGGAAAACCCAAAATCCTTTTCCGAAGCAGGGTGAAGATGACTTCGCTCCTTTAAAATTAGATTGTGACACCGCTTTGGATAGAATGGAGGAAACAATGAAGATACTATCCGGATTTCGAATTGTGATGGATGACGGAACCTATGTGTACATAAATGCAATGAAAGCGAAGCTGGTATTGGCAACCATCACAGTTGTATTACTAGCATCAATGATATTTGGCACCGTATATTATTTAAAATACAGTACCTATTCAGCAACAATTAATAAATACAAAGAAAAATTAGAGATTGCTGAAAAGCAGTTGGAACAAGAAAAAGAAATAAATCAAGCGAACATGGCGGAGTTACAATCGTTACAGAATTCTGTTGCTGAAGCAGAACAATTAATTAAGACATTAAAAGAAGGAGAATAAATCAATGAAGAGTTCCAAATATAGCTCAATTATGATAATCAGCCCGGAAAGCATTATTGAAGGAAGAATAATAGCAAAAGGGGATATTGAAATTCTCGGGAAAGTGCAGTTTATAGAAGGCAGTGGGACAAATAATCACCAAGTTATTGATTCGGGCGGAAATATCATCATTCACGGAGAAGTGGTCGGAGATGTGAAATGTGTAAAAAGCATCAGCGTTTCCGGAAAACTGATCGGCAATGTTGTTTCGGCGAAAGAGGTAATTATTAGCTCAACAGGAGTCGTCACAGGGAGCATTCGTACGAATAGGTTTAAAATTGCGGATGGAGCGCACTTTAAAGGCAATCTAGATATCAGTGATGACAAGAATGAGATTGCTAAAAAAGAAAGTAATACTACGAAACAGGGATAGGCAGGAGGTGTTTCAAAAAAATTGAATCATTACAGATCAAATTTGACAGGATTGTTACATATCAGTAAATTTATGAAAATATATTTAGGAATTATCGCTTCCTTAATGATCGGTATGATGTTAGTAATTATCTTAAATACGACATCCTATCCGAAAGTAAAGTATGATGCAGCTCATTATGGCATCAGTATCGCAGAATCGATTGACACGAACGATTTGCAAACAAAGTTAGATGATATGAATAAGAAGCTTTCTGTTATGGTAAGCGAAAAGAAAAGGGAAGAACAGTTACTGAGAGAATATGAAAGAACGAAGGCTGCATATCTTGAAAAGACAATCGCCCGAGGTGCATCCGCAAGGGGATATTTGGGTTTCAGTTTAAAACAACCATCGGGATTGACAGCTGACATGATCAATAAAGTTCTTGAAGGAACTCCACTTGAAGGTTTGGGGGATGCTTATATCAAAGCGGAAAAAGAAACCGGTGTAAGCGCATTATTCCTGGTTGGAGTGTCTGTGCATGAATCGAAATGGGGAAAAAGTAAATTTGCGAGAGAACGAAACAATATATTTGGGTACAAAGCCTATGATTCCGATCCTAATAAAACAGAGTGGTTTTCCAGCAAAGAGGAGTGCATTCTCGTTGTTGCAAAACATCTAAGCGAAAACTATCTTGTAGCCGACGGGAAATATTACAACGGGACTACGTTGGAAGAAGTGAACAAGCGATACGCAAGCGATGAATCCTGGTATTTAAAAGTAAACAATGTCATGGAAGTAATTGCTGCAAGGATTCTATCGCAAGAAGGGTGATAAGTTTTAAAGGAGAATTATAATGATGACTGAAACACAGCGGATAAGACCGGCGACACCATTAGATTATGAACAGATTCTAAAGCTCAATGAAGAATCGGTACATTTTTTATCGCCTCTTACGAAAGAAAAGCTCGCTCATTTGCACCATGAATCTGAAATTCTAAATGTGATAGAAATAAACGGATTTGTGGAAGCGTTTGTATTGGCTTTGAGAGAGGGAAAGGATTACGACAGCGTCAATTATACATGGTTTGAAAAGAATTTTGATCAATTCTTGTATATTGACAGAGTGGTTGTCTCTGTAAAACAGCAGAAATCAGGGCTTGGAAAATTGCTTTATCAAGAAGTATTCAAGCATGCCAAAGCAATTGGTATTCCAGTTGTCACTGCAGAAATTGATATTGAGCCACCAAATCCGGTATCATTGAAATTCCACGAAAAGTTTGGCTTTCAGGAAGTAGGGAAACAGCCAGTTGCCTGCGGTAAAAAAGTTGTCTCACTGCAAGCCGCTCAAATTTCAGAAGTGTAAATGAATTTTTAATAAACTTGGTGAATTGCGCTTGCCCCGGTCCCTATCTATCAAATATAATGAAAGCAATAAGTATATTGGATACTTGGATGTATAAACATCGGAAAGGAAGACGTTATGAAAAAGACATTACGCAAAACGCTGGTTGCCTTAGTGTTGCTGGCACTAATGAGTTCAAACGCCTTTGCTGCAGTACCGGGGGATGTACAGGGACAGCCCTATGAAGACGCTGTTACCGTCCTGATGGACAAGGGAATCATTACCGGGGATACCGACGGCAGCTATCATCCGAATGCTGAGCTTACCAGGGCACAGGCCTGCACAATCATTGTCAAGGCTATGAACCCGCCCGCAGCAGATCTTGTCGTAGTTGATTCGGAGAATGCTTCGTTCAAAGATCTGAAAGGTTATGGCTGGGCGCAAGGCTATATTGCCTATGCGGTGAAAAAGGGTGTAACCAAGGGTTACCCCGATGGAACCTTCAAACCGGGAAAAAATGTGACAACAAATGAACTGGTCACAATGCTTCTTAGAGCGGCTGATTATTCAGATGCAACGCTCGGCGGAAGCTGGCCAAACAATTATATGGATAAGGCAAAGGAATTGGGGATTTTAGATTCAATGCCCGATTCTCTGCCAGCAAATGCGACAAAGTGGATGGCAGCGGAAATCACATACAGCCTGCTTGATGAAATTGAAGCCGCCCACGCGATTCCTGCAGAGGTCAAGGGAGTCATGGATAAGGTCACGAACCTGGCTGTGAAATATGCTAAGCAGCTTGACGGAGAATTCGGAGACCAGCATGTACTACTTATGCAGTCACAAAAGGGCTGGGACTATGAAGGATATGACAAGCTCAAATCAAAGCTTGACGGTTTCAGAACCGAATCGGGAGCCTATTATGTGTACTGTCTGGTAGATCTGGATCCATATGACGGCCACTTTGAAATCACAGTAGACGGTTCGGCGGAACCGGACGACTGGCTGAACCAGTACGAAGTGGAAGGACAATTCCTGCTGGCTATGAACGGCACGGCTGCTCCTGCTCCAACTGCCTGGGATAATGATGTGGATGATCTAGTCTGGTCTGCGTTTGCACCGATCCACAACAGCGAAGGAAATGTTGTAGCCATTCTCGGCATCGATTTCCCGGCTCCGGAAATTCTGAAGTATCCTGAGTGGAACAGGGACTATCAAGCGGATGGAGAAGCAACGGAATAAATAGAATGGATCGTTTTAGCGATTTCATCAAAAAATAAATAAGATGGGATTTCCCCCATCTTATTTTCTTGCAGCAATGAGTTACGGGCAAGGAGGTTTATATGGTAATTGAAACAATGGAAATCAGGCTTTTTGCTCCCTGGGTTCATTCACTCAAGGAAAAGCGCATGATTGTGAAGAGCCTGACTGCAAAAACCAGGAATCAATTCAATGTGTCGGTTGCGGAAGTGGGAGATCAGGACCTTCATCAAAGCATCGTTTTGGGACTTGCCTGTGTGGCCGGGCATACCGCTCTGGCGGACAGCATTATGGACCATGTCATCGCTTTTATTGAAAACAATACCGAAGCGGAGATCATCGGCGTCCGGCGAGAAATCAGGTAATTGCAATCCTGCGTCAATAGAGGGAAGCTGTGGAGAATGACTAAACGCTTCCGGTAAAGGTAAGGTACAACAGGACTGCGTTCAGGCTGATGATCAGGAACGCGATTACACCGCCCAGGATCTTTGTGAAAGGTCTGTTGACGAAATCTCCCATCACATCCTTCTTGCTGGTTATGACCAGCATGGAGAGAATCGCCACCGGAAGAACAAAGCTGAGGCATACCTGACTCATGATGAGCGCTTTCATGGGATTCACACCCATCAGGATGACGACGATTCCCGGCAGCATGGTAATCAACCGCCGGAGCATGCGGGGCAGCTTGAAATGGATGAACCCATCCATAATGGTTTCTCCGGCCATGGCTCCCACGGTAGAGGAGGAGAAGCCGGAAGCCAGAAGAGCAGCTCCGAATGCGCCGCTGGAAAGCGCCCCCAGCAAAGGCTCAAGGGAGCGATGAGCCTCTTCTATGGAGTCCACCGGGATTCCATTGGCGTAAAAGACGGAAGCCGATACGATGACCATGGCAGCATTGACGACAAAGGCAATATTCATCGCAATAAAAACATCGACCTTTTCCATTTTCAAATGTCTTTTTTTCTCTTCCAGTGTGAGACAGCCGTTTCGGCACTGGACCAACTGGGAGTGCAAATAGATCACATGGGGCATTACAGTGGCGCCCAGCATTCCGGCTGCCACCAGCACCGCCTGGCCATTGGGAAGAGAAGGCATCAGGGTGTGCAGCGCCACCTGCTGCCAATCGGGTTTGGCAAGGAACAATTCCAGTACATAGGATGCGCAGATGACAGCTACCAGTATTGTAATAACGATTTCAACCACCCTTTGACCGTATTTCTGCAGATAGGCAATAACAAAAGTTACGAACGCCGTTAGAATGAGCGCATAGTTCAGCGGAATGCCGAACAGTAAGTAAAAGCCCAGAACTCCTCCCAAAAACTCTGCCATGGTAGTAGCCATTGCGGCGAGGGTTGCGACGATATAAAAGACCCAGTTTGTTCGGACGGAAAAAACTTCTCTGCACATTTCAGCCAGATTTTTTCCTGTCGCGATGCCCAGCTTTGCGGACATGACCTGAAGAAATATGGCCATGAGGTTACTCCAGAGTATCACCCAAAGCAGATTATAATTGAAAAGCGAACCGCCGCTGATATTGGTTGCAAAGTTGCCGGGATCGATATAGGCAACGCTGACGATAAATGCAGGACCTAGAAATTGAAGCTGGCCTCTCAGGCCGGATGAGACCTTTATAGAGTTATTTGCTCCGATCGATAAGGGATTCAGGCTGCATGGATTTGATAACACACTTTCTTTTTCCAATCGATATTCACCTTCTTTGTGGAATTTTACTATGTATGAGCAATTCCTCCTCAAAAAAAGAGAGGGGGCTATGATCTCCGCATATTTATTTATTAATTATGATTGATCCCGGATAAATGTTACTCCCGGGTAATTTTTTTTGTCTCAAGCATATAATTTAGCATGGGCTGGTTAGCCTTGAAGGCGGTGAGAATAATAAAATGAGCAAGAATGACTTCAAAACCTTCAGAGGGTATATGAACGACGAGCATTTGCTGTCGGCATCCATGGAAGATTACCTTGAGATGATCTACCGGCTGTCCAAAGATACCGGATTTACCAGAATTAACGAATTGTCGGAAGCGCTGAATGTGCATCCCCCCTCCGCCACAAGAATGGTTCAGAAGATGGGCATGATGAATCTGCTGAATTATGAACGCTATGGCGTGATTTTACTAAGGCCGGAGGGAAAGAAACTGGGGGAGCGCTTGCTGGAGCGGCACAACATGATTGAATCCTTTTTTCGCTTATTGGGAGTAAAGGACGAGAATATCTTGAGTGAGACAGAAAAGGTGGAGCATACGCTGAGCGACGAGACGATCAAATGCTTTGAAAACTACATTTCATTTATCAAAGACAATCCTGAAGTTCAGACCAGACTGAAAGAGCATAGGTTGAATGAATCTAAGTTGAACGGAAATAAAAAATAAGGAAATGGAAATGAAATGGCTGCGCATTATCCAATGCGCAGCCATTTTCAATGAATCCTTTATTTATTCTTATTCTTTTTATTCCTGCTGTTTGAGTCCTTGCCGGTGGAATTGCCAGTATCCTTATTGGTTAATGTAGAATTCTCAAGCTGCTGGCCGCCGCTGTTCTGATGGCCGTGATAGTTGTCATAA
The DNA here is from genome assembly GCA_023415235.1 of Bacillota bacterium. Lineage (GTDB taxonomy): Bacteria > Bacillota > Clostridia > Peptostreptococcales > Anaerovoracaceae > Anoxybacterium. The sequence goes on along the minus strand of JAEZLP010000011.1, from coordinate 26,453 downwards.
GGATTGTCCTTTGTGTTGTTTTTTAGCTCGTTTTTCTTTTTGCTGCTCATTTTTTTTCACCTCCTCACGGATAAGTATCTGCAAATTGACAGCTTATATTCATAAAGCCTGTCCGTCATTTCATGAATTGGTGAAACTTCAATGGATTGATGAAATTAGTTTGCTGCAGTCCGGCATGTTTTTCAGAATCGTGGAGAAAATAACCTAAAACATTTCGGAAAGGAGAGACTGATTTGAAAACAACAATTGCACTGATCATTAAATTTATTATATCCATGGCGGCAGCCTGGATCGCCTTTATGATATTCGGTACTGCTTCATTCTGGACAATGCTTATGATAGCCATTGCTGGAACAGTCCTGAATTTTCTGATCGGGGATATGCTCATTCTGCCCAGATTCGGCAATGTGACAGCCGCTGTTCTTGACGGTATCCTGGGAGGCGTCGTTGCCTGGCTGATTTTGATATATACGCCGGTAACTAATTATTCTATTACATCCGTGTATTTCTTTGCGGTCATCGTGGCAGTCGCTGAATTCTTCTTCCATATGTACCTTGTAAGCGCACGGGTAGTGGAAAAAAAGAAATCGGACAACACCGTGTTCAAAACCAATAAGCCAAATTACGGAACGGAAACGGGAAGTGAATTATATCCCTACTCAGAAAAGGATCGGTTCAGCGATTCCCTCGGCGGAGGCGGATACAGCGGCAACAGCGGCGACAATGGCTACAACAGCAGCAGAAGCAGCTATTCCGGAACGATCAACAGCGGTTATAACAAGGGGGTAAACCGGCAGGATCAGAGCGAAGTCACTTCTAAGAAGGGGAAGGGCGGCAGCAGAACTTAGCAGATTTGAAAGAGTCTTTGAAAGGAGAGCAGAATTTCTTTCTGCTTTTTTTCATGGGCTGACTTTCTGGGGGTTTTCTTATTTTTTATCCTGTGTTAGAATCGAATGTAATGCATTTTACTAAAAATAATTGAAGCTATTGGAGTAGGACAAATGATAGAAAAGAACAAAGATATAGAACTAAATAAAATGGGGACCATGCCTATGGGAAAATTGATGATGAGCATGTCCCTTCCCGCAATGTTTTCCATGATAATCAATGCTTTATACAATATCATTGACAGCATTTTTGTAGGTATGGTAGGGGAATCTGCACTGACTGCCGTTACCCTGATTTTTCCGGTGCAGATGCTGATGATCGCGGTTGGCGTTGGAACGGGCGTCGGGCTGAACTCATTGATCTCAAGAAGACTGGGAGAGAGGAATTTTAAGGAGGCGAATCTGGCCGCAAATCATGGAATTCTTCTTTCTCTGGTAAACTGGGTGGTATTTGCCGTATTCGGTTTATTTTTCTCCGAGACTTTTGTGAGTGCATTTTCAGACAGCCCGCAAATCATTAAGGATGGAACGAGCTTCTGCTTTATCACCACCGTGTTTTCCCTGTTTCTTATGGTTCAGATCAATGTGGAAAAGATCATGCAGGCCACCGGCAACATGGTTCTCCCGATGATTTCCAGTCTGATTGGCGCGGGGATCAATATTGTACTGAATCCCATTCTGATTCTAGGGCTGTTCGGCGCTCCTGAAATGGGAGTTGCCGGTTCCGCAACCGCTTCCATCATAGGCCAGTTTATCTCCATGACGGTGAATCTGACCTTTCTGTTTCGGAAAAAGCATGATGTTAAAATCGGATTTCGTGGTTTTAAGATTCATGGAGGGGTATTAAAAAACATATACGGGGTAGGGTTGCCTTCCATTGTCATGCAGTCCATTGGATCCGTCATGCTTGTGGGGCTCAACGCCATTCTGATCAAGTTTTCCGATGCGGCTGTGGCGGTTCTGGGCATTTATTTTAGGCTTCAGTCCTTTATTTTCATGCCGGTATTTGGTCTGACCCAGGGTTCGCTTCCGATCTTCGGGTACAATTACGGGGCAAAAAACAGGGACAGGCTGATCCAGGCATTCAAGATGGCGCTGAAGATTGCGTTGATCATTATGACGGTGGGAATGCTTCTGTTCCAGATACTTCCAGTTCCTATGCTGAAGATGTTCAGCGCTTCGCCGGAAATGATGCATATCGGAGTCAGAGCGCTGAGAATGATCAGCCCCTGCTTCATTTTTGCCGCGATCGGAATTATCGCATCGACATTTTTCCAGGCAACCGGTCATGGTACCCTGAGCCTGTATGTATCCCTTCTGAGGCAACTCGTACTGATATTGCCTCTTGCATGGCTCCTTGCCAGATTTTTGGGTCTCGACTTCGTATGGCTTGCATTTCCTCTGGCGGAATTGTTTTCTCTTGCGGCGTCGATCCTTTTCCTTCGTTATATCTATGAAAAGGAGATCCGGAATCTCGATAATAACATTGGAGGTTTGAAATGAAGCTGATCACATGGAATGTCAACGGATTGAGAGCGTGTCTGGGGAAAGGGTTTTTGGAGTTTTGCGAAGAGCAGTCCCCGGATATGATCTGTATTCAGGAGACAAAAATGCAGGAAGGTCAGGCTGAGGTCCAACTGGACGGATACCTGCAGTATTGGAACAGCGCCGAAAAAAAAGGATATTCTGGTACCGCAATCTTCACAAAACAAGAACCGATCGAAGCAGTCTATGATATCGGGGTTGAAGGCCACGACAAAGAGGGAAGAGTGATCACTCTGGAATTTCAGGATTTCTTTCTTGTTACCGAGTATTCTCCCAACTCCCAGGATAAGCTGGCGCGGCTCGATTACCGGATGGAGTGGGAGGACGCGTTCCGCGCTTACATCAGGAAGCTGGATGAAAGAAAGCCGGTGATCCTCTGCGGAGATCTTAATGTTGCCCATCAGGAGATCGATCTGAAAAATCCCGCCTCCAACCGGAAGAATGCCGGATTCACCGACGAAGAACGGGAGAAATTTTCAGAGCTGCTGGATGCCGGCTTTGTAGACGCTTACCGCTTTTTATATCCCGATGTGACCGGAGTGTATACCTGGTGGTCCTACCGGTTCAACGCAAGGGCAAACAATGCCGGATGGAGAATCGACTATTTTCTGGTTTCAGAACGGATCAAGGACAAGATCAACAATGTGGTCATCTATGATCAGGTGATGGGCAGCGACCATTGCCCTGTGCTTCTGGATATCGAATTATAAATTTACCGATTCGGGGAACTTTTTCCTTTCTGTGTCAGTCTTATAGTTATACTTTGAAAGGAGGTAGCATGTCAGTGAAAAAAATATTAAGCACTCTGGTGGCTATCAGTTTGGTTATCACATCCGCCATTCCTGCTTTCGCTGAAGCAACGGACAGCAAGGGATTGGAGGAGGCGATCATGCGAGTCAAGAATATCGCCGCCATACCGAGCGACTATAAGGAATTTCAGTATTCGTCAAACCAGTATGAGGAGAACGGAAAAACCAGGTCTGTCTGGTATTTGAGCTGGAATAAGGAAGACTACAGCGCAGGCATCTCCGCTTCGGTTGAAAATGGCGGGTATCTGATCAATTTCAACAAGTATACCGACAAGCCAAAAGAAGGACTGGGGACGATTACCAGGGAGGCAGGACTGAAAATCGCCAGCGACTTCATCGCAAAAGCGAGACCTGATATCGCAAAAGACCTTCGACTGATGGAGAGCAGGGACTATAACAGCAGCGACAGACATTACTATACTTTTAAACTGTATAAAAATGAAGCTGTTGTCAGCTTTGTGGAAGTCGGCGTTGAGGTAGACCGGCATACAGGAGAAGTGATCGGATTCAATGTACAGGGAACAGGGGATGATTTTTCCGCGCTCCCGGACACGAAGGGCGTAATAAGCCTCGATGAAGCTAAAAAAGCATATCTGGACAAGATCAATGTGTCCTTGAACTACTATTCCAACTACGACTACAATAAGAAGGTTTTAACCATCTTCGCCGCTTACACGGGAACAGGAACGCCGGGAAAGGTAATCGATGCCAAGACCGGAGAGGTAGTGCTGCTCTACAACGATTTCATATACTATAGCGACATGGGCGGAGCGGTAGCGAAGGCCAGGACGGAATCAGCCGTCAACAGCGCCCTGACCAAGGAAGAGATGGAGGCGGTTGATAACGTATCCAATCTGATTTCCAAGGACAAGGCAGTTTCCATCCTTCGCAGTCAGGTCCCCGGAATCACATCCGAAATGAAGGTATTGAGCACATCCTTGTCCAAGAACTACGTGGAAAAGGATAAGTATCAATGGGAAATCGGTTTTGACGGAGCATACGGAGTTGTCAACGCCAAGACCGGAGAGCTGAACTCATTCTATATGTATACGGAAAACAGCACCAAGGGAAATGTGGGACTGTCGGAAGCGAAGGCGAAAGAAAAGGCGGAGAGTTTCATGAAAAAGGTGGCGGCTGAAAAATTCGCCCAATCCAGATATTATGAAAGCCCGGCCTATACCATTTACAGACAGGATGAGAACCGTACAGACTACAGCTTCAATTATTATCGTCAGGCCAACGGGATAGATTTCGTGGGTAACGGTTTCACTGTTATTGTAAACAAGGCCAGCGGAATGATCACCCATTACGATTGCAGCTGGTATGATGTGGCCGAGTTCCCTTCCATCGACAAGGCCATATCCGAGGAAGCCGCCTTTGATGCCTTTAATGCTGCCGGCAAGATGGGGCTGATGTATAAAAAGGTGAAGGAAGGGGAAATCGCGCTGGTTTATGATTTTACCAATAACGTGGGTAATTTCCTGATCGATCCCGCCACCGGCTCCAAGCTTGGATGGGACGGAAAACCTTACAAGGAGACATCCACGCCGGAGTACACCGATATTAAGGGGCACTGGGCGGAAGCTACGATTAAAAAGCTCATGGACAACGGATACTATCTCCAGGGGGAAAAGTTTAATCCGGGGCAGAAGATTACCCAAATGGACTTTTTGAGATATCTGTATTCGCCGATCCAGCAGTATTATGATGACGACGAGTTCTATAAGATGCTGATCAATGACAAGGTAGTCAAAGAGAGCGAAAAGGCTCCCACCGCGCTTCTGACAAGACAGGATGCCGCAAAGTTCGCAGTAAGATATCTCGGTCAGGGGAAAGCAGCCGAGCATCCGGAAATCTTTGTCAATCCGTTCAAGGATAAAGTCGCAAACTCCTACAAGGGGTATGCCGCGATCTGTTATGGACTGAAGATTATGCAGGGGGATAAAAAAGGACGGTTTAACGGAATCAACAATGTAACCAATGCGGAAGCAGCAACGATTATATACAACACGCTGCAGGTGAAATAAAAAAAATAATGGAAATGCGCCGGACGGCTCTCAGGCAATGAGAACCGTCCCGGCGCATTTTATTTTACAAATAGTAGGTTAGATAATGTTTACCTGTCGGTAGTATTAAACTAGATGAGTTCCTGACGTAGTAGATTAGACAATGATATCCTGCCGACAGCAGGCTAGATGATAAATTCGATTTTTTCCTTTCTTTTTTTGTCTCTCCGCAGCTGTTTGGAATCCATTACAACCAGATCACGGATCAGCCTGTCCCGGATCAGATGCTTCCACACCGTATGAGTCGCCTTGATAAAGGATTTCTGAAGCGGGATTTTTTCTTCAATCAGGGGACAACGGTAGGGAAGCTCCGTTCTGGAAAGGATCAACCGCAACTCGCCCTTTTCGGTCAGATAAGGGGCCAGAGGGTAGAAGCGGCATTGAAGGGGACGCATGTTCCTGGGACAGTGGGGCGGGGTCTTGCATCTGACAAAATAGACCTTGCCAAACCATGAGGACGGAAAATCAAAGTCCTCGGCATATTCAATGTTCCATTTAAGCCAGTCCTCTTTCTGAGTGAACAGCTTTTCTTCCCCCGGGAGAAGATAAATACCCATGGTAAAATCCAGGCTGTCCTCACTGACGCTGTCGCCGCCGCAATTGCAGCAGGCTGCGGAGCAAAGAAGTCCGCAGTCCGACGCCAGGGGACTCACCCGGTCTAACAGCCGATAGATGGCTTTATAGGTGTTTTTTCTGATTGTGCTTTTCATAACATGGGTATTATATCTCAAATATGGTTATGTTTCAAAGAAAAGAATCGGAAGCCTTATTTTTTTTGATTTTAGGGGTCCGGTATGCTATAATTATTGTATTTCATGCAGGAGGATGCGGATTAATCTATGAAACTTGGGATTGATATTGGTTCAACTACAGTTAAACTAGTTCTGATGGATCGCCATGACAAAATAGTGTTCAGCAGATATGAAAGACATATGTCTAACGTCTTTGAAAAGGTATCCGAGCTCATGCTTCAGCTGTATGATACGTTTAAGGACATACAGACCACGGTTGCAATTACCGGCTCCGGAGGCCTTTCTTTATCAACACTTCTTGAGATTCCTTTCGAGCAGGAGGTAATTGCCTGCAGCACGGCGGTGGAAGCCTTGATTCCGGATACGGACGTTGCCATTGAACTGGGCGGAGAGGATGCAAAAATCACATTTTACGGAGCGACGATCGAGCAGAGAATGAACGGTACCTGCGCCGGCGGTACGGGAGCTTTCATCGATCAGATGGCAGTTCTTCTCAATACGGACGCACAGGGCTTGAACGAAGCGGCCAAGCAATATCAACTGATTTATCCTATCGCAGCGCGCTGCGGAGTATTCGCAAAAACAGATATTCAGCCCCTGATCAATGAAGGTGCCAATATTGAAGATCTTTCGGCATCCATCTTTCAGGCGGTGGTGAACCAGACCATCAGCGGACTTGCCTGCGGCAGGACGATCCGCGGAAATGTGGCGTTTCTAGGAGGCCCGTTGTCTTTTCTTTCGGAGCTGAGAAAGCGATTTGTGGAGACGCTGGATCTGAAGCCGGAACAGGTCATTTTTCCGGAGGATTCCCAGTATTACGTTGCCATAGGCGCTGCGATGCTGTCCGCGAAGCATGCGCCTGTGAATATAGAAAGTATCCTTGCTAAAATCGAGAAAGCGGATCTTGGCATGCTTTCCGAGACAAAGCATCTGGAGCCGCTGTTCAAGGATTTCAACGACTTCCAAATATTCAAGAACCGGCATGACAAGAATAAAATAAAAAGAAGGGATATCAGGCGCGCCAAGGGAAAGGTTTTCCTTGGTATCGACGCAGGCTCCACAACAACGAAGGCTGCGCTCATCGACGATGAGAAATATCTGCTCTATTCCTTCTATAAAAATAACGAGGGCAAACCGCTGGAAACGACCCTGTCCATGCTGCGGGAGATGTATTCCTTGCTGCCTGACGGGGCTTATATCGCAAACGCCACGGTAACCGGGTACGGCGAGGGTCTGATCAAGGCCGCCTTTAATGTGGATATGGGCGAAATCGAAACAATGGCCCATTATAAAGCGGCGGAGGAATTTTTGCCCGGCGTGGATTTTATCCTGGACATCGGGGGCCAGGATATGAAATGCATGAAGATCCGGGATGGAGCGATATACAACATCATGCTCAACGAGGCATGCTCCTCAGGCTGCGGTTCCTTTATCGAAACCTATTCCAAATCGGTGAATATGAGTGTGCAAGCCTTCGCAAAGGAAGGCCTTTTCGCCGAGCACCCCGTAGATCTGGGGACACGATGCACTGTTTTCATGAATTCAAAGGTGAAGCAGGCACAGAAGGAAGGAGCCACCATCGGTGATATTTCCGCCGGACTGTCCCACTCCGTCATTAAAAATGCGCTCTATAAGGTAATCAAGCTTCGCGATACGGATGAGGCGGGGAATAAAATCGTTGTTCAGGGCGGAACCTTCTTGAATGACTCTATCCTGAGAAGTATTGAGAGGATCATGGGAAGAAATGTCGTAAGGCCCGATATCGCAGGAATCATGGGCGCTTACGGTTCCGCGGTCATTGCCCGGGAAAACTATGTCGAGGGAACCGAATCTCATATTATCAAGCCTTCAGAAATGGGATGCTTTACGGTGACCAATACCCATACCCGATGCAAGGGATGCCAGAACAACTGCCTTCTGACCATCAACAAATTCAACGACGGCGGAAGGTTTATCACAGGAAACCGCTGCGAAAAGGGCGCCGGCGTGGAGAAGAAAGGAGAACAGCTTCCGAATCTATTCGCTTATAAGTACAAAAGGCTGTTCTCCTATGAACCCCTGGAGGAGGCCTACGCTTCCAGAGGTACCGTGGGTATTCCCCGGGTGCTGAACCTTCATGAGAATTATCCGTTCTGGTTTACCTTTTTTACCAAGCTGGGATTCCGGGTCGTACTGTCTCCGGTATCCTCAAAAGAAATCTACGAGATGGGCATGGAGACCATCTCATCCGATACCGCATGCTATCCGGCAAAACTGGTACACGGACATATTAAATGGTTAGTAAACAACGGAGTTAAATGGATATTTTACCCCTGCATCAATTATGAAATGGTGGAGGATCCCACTGCGCCAAACCATTACAACTGCCCGATTGTAGCAACCTATCCGGAAGTGATCGCCAACAATATGGACGATATCTTTGCGGAAAACGACGTGATTTTCAGCCATCCGTTCCTGCCCTATGACGATGATGTAAGGCTCACCCGCCAGCTGTACGAAATGCTGAGGCCTCTTTCCATAGGCTTCAATGAAATCAGCAAGGCGGTCAAGGAAGGCAGAAAAGAAGACAAGAGATTCAAGGACGATGTCAAAAAGCAGGGCGCATATGCCATGAAATATATCAAGAACAACGGCAAAAAGGCTGTGATCCTGGCGGGGAGACCGTATCATCTCGATCCGGAAATCAACCATGGAATCGATCAACTGATCAATTCCTTCGGAATGGCTGTCTTTACGGAGGATTCCTTAGCCCACTTCACCAAGCTTACGCGGCCGATCCGAGTGCTGGACCAGTGGATGTACCACTCCAGACTTTACCGTGCGGCCGAGATCGCAGGCAGAAACGATGATATTGAGCTGGTTCAGCTCAATTCCTTCGGCTGCGGGCTGGACGCCGTTACCACCGATCAGGTGGAGGAGATTTTGAAAAACAAGAACAAGCTTTATACGGTCCTGAAAATCGACGAGGGTTCCAATCTGGGTGCTGCAAAGATCAGAATCCGCTCCCTGAAGGCCGCGATGGAGGAAAGGGAAAAGAATCATATCAAACACAGCAAGGAGAACATCGTTTTCAGCCGCAAGCTTTTTACCCGAAAAATGAAACGGAATTACACCCTAATCATTCCCCAGATGTCGCCAATCCACTTTCAGTTCCTGGAACCTGCGCTGAACCACAGCGGATATAACGTGGAGCTGCTTCCTTCGGTGGATAAACATGCTGTGGAGGAGGGGCTGAAGTACATCAACAACGACGCCTGCTACCCAACGATCGTTTCCCTGGGCCAGATCATATCCGCGCTGAAGTCCGGCAAATACGACTTGAACCGGACAGCGGTGGCGATGTCCCAGACGGGAGGCGGCTGCCGGGCCAGCAATTATGTGGCGCTTTTAAGAAAGGCGCTGAAGGATCTGAAAATGGAACAGATTCCCGTGGTTTCCGCCAATATGGCCGGGCTGGAAAGAAATCCCGGCTTCAAGTTTACGATACCGATGATCAAACGAGCTCTGATGGCGCTGATTTACGGAGATGTGTTCATGAGGGTCCTCTATGCAACCAGACCTTATGAAGCGGAAGCCGGATCCGCAAACGAATTGTATGAAAAGTGGGTGCAAAAGGCAAAGATAAATATTGAAAAAGGAAGCTTCCGCAAATTCAAGAAAAACCTCCAGGGGATCGTTGAGGATTTCGACAAGCTGCCGCTCCTTGACATAAAAAAACCCAGAGTTGGTGTTGTGGGAGAGATTCTGGTGAAATATCATCCGACAGCCAACAACGACATTGTCGGCATCATCGAAGAGGAAGGCGGAGAAGCGGTCGTTCTTGACCTCATAGACTTCTTCCTCTATGGAATGTACAGCAAAGAGTTCAATTTCAGGAAACTATCGGGAAAATACAAGACCATGCTTGGAAACGCCATTGCGATCCGGGTTATTGAATGGTTCCGTAAACCTGCACGGGAAGCGCTGCATCACAGCACGCGATTTGAGCCGCCGCTGTTTATCAAGGAAATGGCAGAGAAGGCGAGCCGCATCCTTTCCATCGGCAATCAGTGCGGAGAAGGCTGGCTTCTGACCGGCGAAATGGTGGAACTGATTGACAATGGTGTTGAAAATATCGTTTGTCTGCAGCCCTTTGCCTGTCTGCCCAACCATGTCACCGGAAAAGGCATGATGAAGGCGTTGAGAAAGTACAGCCCGCTGGCGAATATTGCAGCCATTGACTATGATCCTGGCGCCAGCGACGTCAATCAGCTGAATCGGATCAAGCTGATGATGGCAACCGCCCATAAAAATCTGGAGCGGGAAAAGTAAAATTTGTAATATCCCGGCCGTTGTGTTATAATAATCGCGGCCGTTGGAAAACAGCGCTTCTCAAAGAAGCAGCGATGCCGCAGGAAGCGAATCCGCGCAGGCATATTCCATATAAAAAAATGTAGAAGACAGGAGGAATTCTATGGGCAGACATGGAACGATTGCAAACAGAAAAGCATCTCAGGACTCAAAAAGAGCCCAGATTTTTACGAAATATGCGAGGGCGATTACGGTAGCCGCCAAATCCGGTGGAGACCCCGACTATAATATGGCCTTAAAGCACGCCATCGATAAGGCAAAGAGCATCAACATGCCGAACGACAATATCACAAGAGCGATCAAGAAGGGAACCGGCGAATTGGCGGGAGAATCCTACGAACCCGGAAGCTTTGAAGGTTACGGTGCCGGAGGCGTCGCCGTCATCGTCGATGTGCTTACGGACAATAAAAACAGGACCACTGCCGCAATGAAGCATGCCTTTGACAAATACGGCGGGAATCTGGGAGTACCGGGATGTGTATCCTACATGTTTGAAAGAAAAGGGATCATCCTGATTGAGAAAACCGCAAAGGTGGATGAGGACTCTCTGATGGAAGCCGCTCTCGAAGCCGGAGCGGACGACATGATCACCCATGAGGACGCTTTTGAAGTCGTGACGACTCCCGACGCCTTCGACGCAGTTTCGGAAGCATTGAAAGCAGCGGGCTACGAATTTGTGGAAGCGGACATCGACTACGTTCCTTCCATGGAAACAGCTCCCACAGACGAAAGTGCCATCAAGAACCTGAAGAAGATGATCGAGGTTCTGGAAGAAAACGACGACGTGCAGAAGGTTTACCACAACTGCAGCCTTGATCTGGAAGAGTAGGAATCAATAATAGAAAAACAGAAATGATACAGCTCTATATTCTCCATTTTGAAATAATGGAGAATATAGAGCTGTTTTTTAGTTGTTTTCTGGAAAAATATGTCGAATATTGCTTTTACTTGAATGTAGATTACTGGAGAAAGTTGTTATATTATAGTCTTTAAAGAAGGTTGCCCTATGGACGAAAAGGGGGATCTGAGATGCTGAAAGCCTTCCTGTTCTATTTAGTAATAATAATTCTATACCTCTGCCCGATTTTTCCAATGACTATAAAAGGCATAACCGGAATCATTTTTATCATCATGAGCAGTACGAGATCCAGCCTGAAATGGAGTATGATTACAGGGATTTTATTATGTACTCTTCAGACCATTAATCTTCTGATCGGCAATAATGTGGATTTCAGACTCGGAATGACGAATGCGATCGCCGGATCACTGGTCTATCTTTTTGCGGCATTCTATCTGGGCAGGTCCTCAGAAATACTGAGAAAGAGCAACGCTGCGCTTCAGTTGGAGATTGAATCGCGCAAGAGTATTGAAAAGGAACTGAAAGAAAATCTGTCACTTCTCGAAAGCCTGATGAAAACACTGCCGACTCCCGTCTGCTTCAAGGATCTCAATTATCGTTTCACAGGCTGCAATGCAGCCTATGAGGAATATTTTGAGTTGAAAGCAGAGGACATTGTCGGAAAAAGCGCTCATGAGCTGTTTGATGCTGAAGTGGCTGACCCCTGTCTGGAGATGGACATTGATCTTCTTGTAAACAAGACGAGGCAAGCCAGAGAGGTGAGCTTTAAAACAAAAGCGGGGGAGGAGAGATATTTCCTCTTCACAAAGGCTTTGCTCAGCAACGATAAAGGCAATCCCACCGGGATCGTCAGCGTTTTCCTCGATACCACCGATCAGAAGGAGAGGGAGAAGCTGCGGGTAAGCATCGAGGAGGAGAAGCTGATTATCAATGAGATGCAGAAATACGACAAACTCAAGACGGAATTCTTCTCCAACATCTCCCATGAGCTGAGAACGCCGATCAATGTGATTTTTTGCGCGGTTCAACTGATGGAAATGAATCTGAACGACAGCAGGGGCCCTATCAATGAAGCACTGATTAAAAAGAACGTTTTGAGCATTAAACAGAACAGTCTCCGGCTGCTCCGCCTGGTAAACAATCTGATCGACATTACGAAAATCGATGCCCATGAGCTTAAGCTGAACCTGAGGAAGCTTGATATCGTTATGGCCGTAAGAGAGATCGTGCTGTCCGTATCGGATTATGTGGACAATAAAGGAATGAAGCTCATATTCCACTCAAATATGAAAGAAAAAATCATGGCGTTCGACGAGGAGAAGCTGGAACGAATCATATTGAATCTGTTGTCCAACGCTATTAAATTTTCGCCCGCAGGGGAGAGCATCCATGTCGATCTTTCCGATAAAGGAAGCAGCATCTGTATCCGGATCAAGGATAAGGGAATCGGCATTCCTGCCGACAGGCAACAGAACATCTTCCAGAGATTTTATCAGATTTCACCAGTCAACACAAGGCTCCGGGAAGGGAGCGGTATCGGGCTGAATCTCGTGAAATCGCTGGTCGAACTCCACCAGGGAATCATTACCCTGGAAAGCGAATACGGAAAGGGCGCCACCTTTATTATTGAGCTGCCTTCCAATCTCATCATCGAAGAAACTCCCAAAAAGGAGGAGGAAGAAAACCGTCAGGTTAGAATCGAAAAAATCCAGCTGGAATTCTCCGATATCTATCAAATCCGCCCCAGGGAAATCTGCGGGGAGTAATCATTTCGAATCCATTAAGAATGCAGCAATGCATTCTTTTTTCATTTCTCCAGAAGCATTTCAATGTATTAATCAGGGAAGATATCCAAATACTAATGAAAATCATAAGGTTCCGTTCCGGAACCTGCGCATTCTGCTGCGCTGGGAAACCAAACAAAAGAGGAGGAGAGATTTTGAGTAAAGTAACGAGTAAAAATCAATTACACGGAAAAGAAATCAAAAGAGACTATTTAGATGAAGCAGTTCACGGATATAATCTTAGAACTGCCATGGAAGAAGCATCTCGCTGCGTTTTGTGCTATGACGCACCCTGCAGTCATGGCTGTCCGTCCAACACGAGACCCGGAGATTTTATCCGCGCCATACGATTCAGAAATGTCAAAGGCGCAGCGGCAATCATACGGGAGGCGAACGCCCTTGGGGGATGTACCGCAAAAACATGCCCTTATGACAAGATGTGCGAGGAAGCATGCAGCAGAACTGGAATTGACCGACCGATCCAGATCGGCAGGCTGCAGGCATTTGCAATGGCTATGGAACGGGAATACAACTTGAATGTACTCGAGGCTCCCAAGGCGGATAAGGAAAAGGTAGCCTGTATCGGAGCAGGCCCCGCATCCCTTACCGTGGCGCAGAGGCTGGCGCTGGCAGGATATAAGGTCACGATATTTGACAATCACGACAAACCGGGCGGGATGCTGACCTACGGGATCATTCCCTCAAGACTTCCCCAGGACGTAGTTGATTTTGACATTCAGAAAGTCAAGGACCTGGGTGTTGAATTCGTAATGAACACCAGGGTCGGCAGTGATGTTACCATAGATCAGCTAAAAGAACAGGGTTACAAGGCTTTCTTTATCGGTACCGGTTTATGGAACTCCAAAAAAGTGGATATCAAGGGCACGGATTTAAAAGGTGTAACCTATGCAGTGGAGTTTTTGAAAAATGCAAGGGAATCCAAGGGAGAGAAGAAGATGGACGGAGAAGCCATCATTATCGGTGGTGGCGATGTTGCCATGGACTGTGCCGCAACAGCCAAGCTGCTTGGCGCTAACCCCGTCACCATAGTATATAGAAGGACGTTGGAAGAAGCGCCGGCCAATATCGACGAGCTGGAATACGTTCAATCCCTGGGAGTCAACATCATTACCAAGTTCAAGCCCCAGGAAATCGTTGGTGAAAACGGAAGCGTTGCGGGACTGATTGCAGAAGGAACGGATGAATTCTCCCAATTGAAGCTGAAAGCAAAGCATATTATCTTTGCCATAGGACAGGAGGCGGAGGATATGAAGAAGATCGCACCGGTCGAGCTGAATGACAACGGCACCATTGCCTGCGACGTCAATAAGGGATTCACCAACATCGACGGAATATTTGCCGCGGGAGACATCGTCAACGGCGGCAAGACAATCAATGAAGCGGTTGCCGCAGGAAAATCCGTTGCGGAAAGCATCATCAAGTACCTGACAAAGAAAGAAGGTGTCAATTAGCATGGCAAAAAAAGCAGATTTATCGATCGAATATTTAGGTGTAAAATGTGAAAATCCGTTTTTCCTATCCTCATCTCCCGTAGGCGGATGTTATGATATGGTGGCCAAAGCGTATGAATCCGGCTGGGGAGGCGTTTTCTTCAAAACCGTAGGAAGATTCATCGCAGATGAATGCTCGCCGAGATTTGACAATGCCGGCAAAGAGCAGACGCCGTGGATCGGCTTTAAAAATATGGAACAGATTTCCGATAAGCCTCTGGAAGACAATCTTCAGGCGATCCACAGGCTGAAACGGGATTACCCGGATAAAGTCATGGTTGCATCCATCATGGGCAGCAACGATGAAGAATGGAAAGAGCTTTCTGAGCTGGTTACCCAAGCGGGAGCAGACCTGATCGAATGCAATTTCTCCTGTCCGCAGATGACTAGCCATGCCATGGGTTCCGACGTAGGTCAGAATCCCGATTTGGTCAGACAATACTCCAAGGCCGTATCAAGCGCGACAAAGCTTCCTGTTATTGCGAAGATGACGCCGAATATCGGCAATATGGAGATTCCCGCAATTGCTGCCATCGAAGGCGGAGCAAAGGGAATCGCCGCAATCAATACCATCAAGTCAATTACAAGAATAAACCTTGAACACATGACGGCTATGCCGGTAGTCAACGGGAAATCCTCCATTTCCGGTTATTCCGGAGCAGCGGTAAAGCCCATCGCGCTCCGTTTCATCGCTCAGATGAAGAAGCACCCTCTGCTGAAGGATGTTCAGATGAGTGGAATAGGAGGAATTGAAACCTGGAGGGACGCGTTGGAATTCATCCTTGTCGGCAGCCATAACCTTCAGGTTACCACATCTGTGATGCAGTACGGTTATCGTATCGTGGAAGATATGATCAGCGGACTTTCCTTCTATATGGAAGAGAACGGAGTTAAAAAGCTGGATGAACTCATCGGAAAAGCGCTTCCCAATATTATTCCGGCTGAGGAGCTTGACAGAAACTTCAAGGTTATCGTCAAAATCGACCATGAAAAATGTATCGGCTGCGGCAGATGCTATATCTCATGCTTTGATGCAGCCCACCAGGCCATCAACTGGGATTTCGACCTAAGACGGCCTTCTGTAAACGACGAATGCGTAGGCTGCCATCTTTGCCTCAACGTGTGTCCCGTTCCGGACTGCATCCTTCCGGGTGAGATCCAGTACAAGGATGAATCAAAGCGAATTCCGAAGGATATTGCATTCCAAACAAGATACGAATAATCCCAGTAATAGAAATTCACGGAAAAGAAGCTGCCGTCCGGAATCATCCGGGCGGCATTTTTATATTTTTTTTGTGTAAAAAAAAGATCGAAGGGTATATAAAAGGCACAAATCCGAATGAAAATTAGGGAATAATTGGATTTGTAAAATGATTTCAGATCGTTTATACTATTACTACAAGACAAAAACAATCATAAAATGAGCATTAAGATCCTGAAATGTTCGTTAAGGGACTTATAATTCAACCTACATTTTGACCTTGGGAATTCGCGTTTCCCAGCCTATGTCAAGCCCCCGCCGAGGGGAAGGCAGAAGCAGGAACAGAGTACCCCCCTATCTGTGATAGGGTGTGAATTATGACCCTGACGACATGTTCGGGATTTTTTTTACATAGGACAACAGCTCCTTGCGAGTGAACTGAAATCTAAAATTTCAGGTTCACTCTTTTTTATTGCAGGAAATATTGCTGAAAGCGATATTGATGGAATATCAAAGAAAGTCCTTTGAACGTTGCTGCTTTTTTTATTTACGCTTGATTTTTATTACGTGGAGGAATAGAATTTAGTTAAATTATGGTATGTGAAATACTATTTCACAATACGAAACAAGAAACGCAAAAAAGTGGATACCATAACAGTATTCAAGAAATACCAGGAGGAGAAAATGACATTTAAAAGTGATATTGAAATAGCCCAGGAAGCAAAGCCCAAGCTGATCGGCGAAATTGCGGAAAAGTTGGACATCAAGGATGACTATCTGGAATGTTACGGGAAATATAAGGGAAAGATCGATTATAACATACTGGACCAATACAAGAACAAGAAAGACGGGAAGCTGATTCTTGTGACTGCCATCAACCCGACTCCGGCCGGAGAAGGAAAAACAACGACTACGGTTGGACTTGGAGATGCGCTGAGCAAGCTCGGAAAAAAGGCGGTTATCGCATTGCGGGAGCCTTCCCTAGGGCCTGTTTTCGGCGTGAAGGGCGGAGCTGCAGGCGGGGGTTATGCGCAGGTAATTCCCATGGAAGACATCAATCTCCATTTTACCGGGGATATCCACGCGGTTACCACCGCAAACAATCTGATCGCAGCGCTGTTGGATAACCATATTCAGCAGGGGAACCGGCTGGGAATAGATACCAGAAAGATTATCTGGAAACGCTGCCTTGATATGAACGACCGTCAACTCCGGTTTATGGTCAACGGCCTTGGTGGCAAGGCAAACGGCACGCCCAGAGAAGACGGCTTTGATATCTCCGTTGCATCGGAAATCATGGCTGTTCTTTGTCTGTCAAATGATCTGGAAGATCTGAAGGAGAAGGTTTCCCGGATTATTTTGGCTTACAGCTATGACGGCGAACCCATCACTGTCGGCGATCTGAAAGGACAGGGCGCGGTGGCGGCGCTGTTGAAGGATGCGTTAAAGCCAAACCTTGTGCAGACTCTGGAACATACGCCCGCCTTCATCCACGGGGGCCCGTTTGCGAATATTGCCCATGGCTGCAACAGTGTCATGGCGACGAAAATAGCGCTGAAGCTGGGGGACTATGTGGTGACGGAGGCAGGCTTCGGAGCGGATCTGGGCGCCGAGAAATTTCTGGACATCAAATGTAGGCTCAGCGGCTTGAAACCGGATGCGGTCGTTATCGTTGCCACCGCCAGGGCGATGAAGCTCCACGGGGGCGTTGCCAAGGCGGATACCGCCAAAGAGAACATTCCCGCGCTGGAAAAAGGAATTGAAAACCTGCTGAAGCATGTTGAAAATATCACCGGAGTGTTTGGACTGCCGGCAGTTGTTGCAATCAACCGTTTCCCAACAGATACGGAGGCCGAACTGAACTATATTGAAGAACGCTGTAAGTCGCTGGGCGTCAACACCATCCTTTCCGACGTATGGGCAAAAGGCGGCGAGGGCGGGATCGCTCTTGCTGAGGAGGTCATCGGCATCATCGAGAAAAGTGACAGCAGCTTCAGGTTTGCCTATGATTTAAATCTTACCGTCAAAGAAAAGATCGAAGCGATCGCAACCCGGATCTACGGCGCAGACGGTGTGGATTATATTGGAAACTCACTGAAACAGATCGAAGAAATCGAGAGGCTCGGATACGGCAATCTGCCTATTTGCATGGCAAAGACACAATACTCCCTCAGCGATGACCCGTCTAAGCTGGGCAGACCTTCCGGCTTCCGGATTACCGTCAGAAACATCAAGCCATCCATCGGAGCCGGTTTTATCGTGGCGATCACAGGAGAAATCATGACGATGCCGGGACTTCCCAAAACTCCCGCAGCGGAACAGATCGACGTGGATCGTACCGGAAAAATATCAGGATTGTTTTAGGAGGCGTCTATGCTTGAATTAAGCTGTTTGAAATTTATTGATGAGTTAGCTTCCAAGGCACCGGTGCCGGGAGGCGGAGGCGCAGCCGCATTGGTGGGCTCCCTTGGAGTAGCCTTGGGAAGCATGGTTGGAAACCTCACCGTCGGAAAGAAGAAATATGCGGATGTGGAGCAGGATATTCAGATTCTGCTGAAAAAATCCGAAGCGTTGATCATGCGTTTGAATCAGCTGGTAAAAAAAGACGCCGCCGTTTTTGAACCCTTGGCAAAGGCTTACGGCATGCCTGTTGAAACCGATGAACAAAGGGAGGAGAAAGACAGGGTATTGCAGGAGGCGCTGGTGCAGGCGACAAAGGTGCCCTTGGCCATTGCGGAATGCAGCCTGGAGGGGCTTCGCCTTCTGGATCAGTATGCAAAGAAGGGAAGCAGACTGGCTCTCAGCGACGCGGGAGTTGGCGCAGTATTCTGCAAATCGGCAATTCAGGGCTCAAAGCTCAATGTCTTGATCAACTTGAAGCTGATGAAGGATGAAACATTGAAGATACAGCTACTGAACAAAATGACGACAATCGAATCCGAAGGCCTTAAGCTGGCGGATCAGATTTATGAATATGTGGAGGGACAGCTATGCTGCTGAAGGGAAAGCCTGTGGCCGACAGGATCAAAGCGGATATCATCGATGCGGTGGAGAACTGCAGAAAAACCGGAGGAACTATGCCGCGGCTGGCCATTCTTCGCGCGGGGGACAGAGCCGACGATCTGGCCTATGAAGCCAGGGTGCTGAAGAATTGCGAGGAACTGGGAATCGGAGCTCAGGTTGAAGCGGTTGACAAGGACATTGATATGGCTGATTTTCTTGAGGTACTAAGCCGTCTCAACGAAGATCCGAACATCCATGGAATTCTTGTTTTTCGGCCGCTGCCACCCCAGTTGGATCAGGACGCCGTCAGTCGCATGATTAAACCGGAAAAGGATATCGACTGTATGAGTACCGTTAACGCCGAAAAAGTATTCTCCGGTGATCCGGACGGGATTCCGCCCTGTACGCCGGAGGCGGTGATTGAGCTATTAAAGCATTATCAATATGATCTCACGGGAAAAAACGTTGTGATCGTCAACCGGAGCATGGTATTGGGAAAACCGCTTTCCATGATGTTTTTATCCGAAAATGCTACGGTCACAATCTGCCATTCCAAGTCAACCGATCTGCCTCAAATCACATCCCGGGCGGACATTGTGGTTACCGGCGTTGGAAAGGCTGGTTTTTTCGGACCGGATTACTTTTCCGGCGATTCTGTTGTGATTGACGTGGGAATCAACATGGAACAGGGAAAATTATGCGGAGATGTGGATTTTGATCAGGTTTCTGAAAACGTTGCGGCGATCACGCCTGTTCCGGGCGGGATTGGAACCGTGACTTCCGCGATTCTGCTCAGCCATGTGATCAAGGCTATGAAGCTGCAGCAAGCGGAACTGGCTTAACCGGGAGGAGTGTCTCATGAAGCCCAGAAATGAAAATTCCGGCAATGTGAAATCCGTAATAAAGGCCTTTCTCATCATGGAAGAGCTGGATAAGTCGGGTGAGCTCGGCATCGGCGAGATCAGCGAAAGACTCGGAATGGACAAAGCGACGGTTCATCGTTTGATCAACACGGTCAAAGAGGCCGGATATGTCAACCAGAATCAGGAAAATAAAAAGTATTCCAACAGTCTCAAGCTTCTTGCCATGGGAAACCGGGTCATGGAGAAAACCGGCGTCAAGCGCATCGCAAGACCATGGATCGAGGAGCTGGCGGAGAAAACCGGCGAAACGGTCAATCTTGGGATACGGGTCGACAATAAGATCATCTATGTAGATAAGCTGGAAAGCAGTTCGACGATCAAGGTAGGCCTTGGAATCGGCGTCAGCGTACCCAGCTATTGCTCCGGATTGGGGAAGGCGATCCTGGCGTATACGCCGGAAGAGGAGCTTCAGCATATCATAAGCAGCATTCATTTTGAAAAATTCACGGATCGATCGATCACGGACCGATCGCTTCTCATGGAGGAACTTCACCGGATCAGGGACAGAGGTTATGCCGTCGACGATGAGGAATATGTCGACAGTCTGATCTGTATCGCCGCCCCCATTTTCGATTATCATGGAAATCCCGTTGCCGCGATCAGCGTTTCATCGCCGAAATACCGGTACGATGCTGACAGACACCTGGATTTCTACTCAGGCTTGGTTATGGACGCCGCGAAAAAGATATCCTCGATGTTGGGCTATAAAAAGGTTTAATTATGTTTTAAATATTTAACAGCTTAAGGGAGGTATTAAAATGAGCGAAAAGAAAAAGATGACGATTACAGATTTCAAGAAATTCAAACAGGAGGGGAGAAAATTCAGTTTCGTGACCGCATATGACTACACGATGGCGTCGATCATCAACGACAGCGATATTGAAATTATCCTCGTGGGCGATTCCTTGGGCATGGTCATGCTCGGATACAAGGGAACAGAGTCTGTCACGATGGAGGATATGATCCACCATACGAGACCAGTTGTGAAAGGCGCGCCCAATACATGGATCGTCGGAGACATGCCCTTTGGATCCTATAACGTCAGCGATGAGGATGCTGTCAGAAACGCCAATCGGCTGATCAAGGAAACGAACTGCGACTGCATTAAGCTTGAGGGCGGCGTGGAAATGCTCTCCAGAATCCAGGCTATTGTGAAGGCAGGGATCAACGTAATGGGACATATCGGCCTTACCCCTCAGACTGCATCCGCATTGGGTGGATTCAAGGTTCAGGGCGGAACTCCCGAAAGCGCAAAAAAACTTATTGAAGACGCCATTGCTCTTGAAAAGGCAGGATGTTTTTCCATCGTTCTGGAATGTGTTCCGTCTGTTGTCGCCAAAGCGGTTTCCGAGGCAGTCAGCATTCCGATTCTTGGCATAGGAGCAGGACCTCATGTCGATTGTCAGGTGCTGGTGACTCAGGATATGCTGGGGATGTACGGAGATTTCAAGCCGAAATTCGTGAAACACTATGCGCAGATCCGCAAAGACATGGTGGCGGCCCTCAATGAATTCCACAAGGAAACCCAAGAGGGCTTGTTTCCATCGGAAGAATACAGCTTCAATAAGGAAGTGGAGATCCCCAAGCTCTATTAATCACCTATTGAAACAAAAAGGAGGCAGAAATGAAAATTGCAATTATCGGCGCAGGGGCCATGGGCTGCCTGTACGGAGCAAAATTGTCTGCAGTTCCGAACAATGAGGTATACCTGATCGATGTATGGGCAGAGCATATTCAAACCATCAATGCAAACGGGCTTGTCATGGAAGAAGACGGGAAGGTAAAAAGCTTCCGCCTGCTGAAAGGGGTTACCGAGGCCGCTGACGCAGGAGTCTGCGATCTGGCGCTCATATTCGTAAAATCTACGCTGACCGGAGCTGCGGTAAAAATGAATCAAGCGGTTTTCGGCCCGGATACCGTTGCGCTGACTCTGCAGAACGGCCTTGGCAATATCGAATTGATTCTCGGTGAGATCGGCGGAAACAATGTGATCGCGGGGACCACAGCTCACGGAGCTACCATGCTTGGACCGGGGAAAATGCGTCACGCCGGCAGCGGCAAAACCATCATCGGAGAGCTGGACGGACGACGGACAGACCGGATTGAGAGGATTGCCGAACTGTTCCGGGAGGCGGGGCTGGAAACGGATATTTCTGATAATGTGCTTGGCCTGGTCTGGGATAAGCTGCTCGTCAATGTGGGGATCAATGCGCTGACTGGAATTACCAGGCTGCAGAACGGAGAGCTGCTGAACCATCCTGAGCTCGAAGCAATTCTGGAGGCGGCTGTTTCGGAAGCCCATGCGGTTGCTGCTGCAAAGGGAATCAAACTGAGCTACGATGACCCGGTGGGTCATACGAAAGCGGTATGCAAGGCTACTGCCGCAAACAAATCCTCCATGCTGCAGGACATCCTGAACGGAAAGCAGACGGAAATCAATATGATCAACGGAGCTATAGTAAGGGAAGGAAAGCAGGTCGGAGTACCCACACCGGTCAATTTCGTACTTGCAAATTTGATTCAGTTTATTCAAAAGTAAAGCTAGTAAAAAGATAATGTCGTCGAAGCGAGAAAGGAGCCGTACAGTGAAAGATTATAAACACGTCGCGGACTGCGTAAAATCAGACGAGTTAATCAAGTTTACCCAGGAGCTGGTCAGAATCAACAGTGTTTACGATCCTGGAAAAGAGGGAGCCAATGAGGAAACGGTGGCGAACTATATCGCCGAGTTTCTGATAAGGGAAGGCTTCGAGGTACATATTGAGGAAGTGGTTCCGGGACGTCCCAATGTGATTGCTTTTCTAAGGGGAGCGGAACCGGGCAAAACCATTTTATTTGAAGGGCATACGGACGTCGTAACCGCAGGTGACAGAGACCAGTGGAACTATGATCCCTTCGGCGCCGAGATCGTTGGTGACAGGATCTATGGAAGAGGAACCTGCGATACGAAAGGAAACGTCGCAGCGGCAATCTTTGCGGCCAAAGCGGTGAAGGACTCCGGGGAACCCTTCAAAGGCAATATTCTGCTGTGCATTCCCTGCGACGAAGAGGGAATGATGATCGGAATCAAGGATTTCATTCGAAAGGGCTGGGCGGACAATGTGGACGCGGCGGTCATTTGCGAGCCGGAGGAAAATCATATCTGCATTTTCCAAAAGGGCGCTATGAGGGCAGAGGTCAGAGTCTTTGGGAAACAGAGCCATGGCGCCATGCCGCTGACAGGAATCAACCCGAATTGGCGGCTGGCGAAAATCATCTGTGAGCTGGAGAAGCTGGAACAGGCTGAAAAAAACCGGCTGGGACGCCATGAATACCTGAATTGGCCCAGCATAACGCCCACCGTCATCTTCTCTCCTGCAAAAGGAGAAGCTCAGATCAATGTGGTTCCCGGAGAGGCATATATGACGCTGGACATCAGAACGATTCCGGGGCAGGACCATGCCGAATTGAAGCAAAAAATACTGGACATTTATGACAAATTGGCAAAAGAGGACCCGGATTTCAAGGCAACCCTGAAGATCATAGAGGAAAGACCCTGGACTTCAACCCCGAAGGATGCGGATATCACGAAGGTGGTTTACCGAGCCGTCGAAGAGGTGACGGGAAAAGAGCCGGTCTGGCAGGGAGTCCCCGGTGCAACGGACGGAACCTTCCTTCATTCCATGAAAGGAATCCCGGTTATTGTCATCGGCGCGGGAGATACCTACATTCCCCATCACGCGGATGAATACGTTGAGATCCCCGAACTTATTGAAACGGCAAAGATTTACGCACTGACATCCATGTATTTTCTGAACGGTTCGGATTGATGGAGGACCGAAGTAAGCAAGCTTATCTTATTTGAAGTTGTTATTTATATAGAATACGTGGAATAAACGTAGTATAATGAAACAAATTTAATAAAGGAGGGTAAAATTATGTCAGAAAATCCAAAAGGCGTGAAATACGCCACATCTTTCAAAGAACAGTTTACCGTTCGTGGAATGATCATCGGTTCCATCGGTGCTGCGATCCTGACTATGAGCTCGATGTACGTAGCATTAAAGTTGGGCGCGCTTCCATGGCCTATCATCTTTGTAGCGCTGGTATCCATGTTCTGCCTGAAGCTGATGGGTAACACAAACATCAATGAAATCAACGTTACGCATACGGCAATGTCGGCTGGAGCCATGACTGCCGGAGGTATGGCTTTTACCATCCCGGGTGTATATATGCTGAATCCGGATGCGGACCTGAGCATGCTTGCCCTGTTTGCGGTAGTCTTTGGCGGAGTTATTCTGGGCCTGATTTTTACTGCACTTATCCGAAAGTATTTTGTCGTTACAAAAGAACTTCCTTATCCCATGGGACAGGCGGCGGCTGAAACTCTGATCGTTGGAGACGAAGGCGGTAAAAAATCCCGCACTCTGTTCTCTTCATTGGGAATTGCAGCAATTTTCACCTTCCTGAGAGACGGTATGCCGTTGATCAATTTAAAGAATCTGATTCCTGCAACCTTTATGAACGGAGGTCTAGCATCCAAGGGAGTCTTGGCGGGTATCTGGCTTTCTCCCATGCTCATCGCGGTAGGCTTCATCATCGGCCCCTTATATATTGGAATCTGGTTCCTTGGCGCCATTATCGGCGATTTTGGCATCGTCCTGGGCGGCACCAACGCAGGAATTTGGGATGCAGCTACTGCCTCTGCCATCAAAGCCTCTCTTGGTATCGGTCTGATGGTTGGCACAGGGGTTGGCATCATCGTAAAAGGCATCATTCCAAAGGCGAAGGAAATCTTTGGACCAATGTTCAGCAAAGATGCCATGTCCAGCGGCTTTATCAGCCTGAGATGGGCGCCCATCGTTATGGTAGTTCTAGCGTTTATCTTTACTGTAGTTTGTAATATGGGAGTCGTTGCCAGCATCATCACGATTATCGGCGTTTGGCTTGCAACCTCCATGTCCGCTCAGATCGTTGGACAGACGGGGATCAACCCCATGGAAGTATTCGGAATTATCATCCTGCTTGCGGCGAAAGCGGTTTCCAGCATCGGACAGACGGAAGCCTTCCTGGTTGCTGCGGTGGTCGCCATTGCCTGCGGTCTCGCCGGCGACGTTATGAACGACTTCAAAGCAGGTCACATCCTGAATTCCGATCCGAAAGCGCAGTGGCTGGGCGAGTGCATCGGCGGACTGATCGGATCCTTCGTTACCGTGGGTGTTTTCTATGTCATATTAACCGCCTACGGACCCACCGCGTTCGGAAATCCTGAAATGTTCATCGCTCCTCAGGCAGGCGCGGTTGCAGCTATGGTAGGAGGCATTCCTCATCTGACCTCCTTTATCATCGGACTGGTCCTTGGATGCGTGCTTTACTGCGTCAACTTCCCGGTCATGACTCTCGGTCTCGGCGTATATCTGCCATTCTATCTGTCGGCTACCGCATTTATCGGCGGCGCTTTGAAATTCATTGTGGAAAAAGCTGCTCCGGAATGGGATAAGAAGGGAACCGGACTGATCATTGCATCCGGATTGCTGGGAGGCGAAGCCGTAATCGGAGTTGTCATTGCGCTGATTCAGGCAATTCAGGGTATGACTGCAATGTAATTCTACCAGCTTCAGAATGGAGACTAAGATGAAAGAAATCAAAATTACGGACATAAAAGGGATCAAAGTCGGTCATGCTCAGGACATCAAGGGCGCGACCGGATGCACCGTGATCCTTTGCGAAAAAGGAGCCTGGGCCGGAGTGGACGTGAGGGGAGGCGGTCCTGCCTCCCGAGAAACGGAACTGTTAAAGCCCGTGAACCTCGTGGAACAGATCCACGCTGTCATGCTCAGCGGCGGAAGCGCCTATGGACTTGACGCCGGTGCTGGCGCCATGACTTTTCTCGAAGAGAACAATGTAGGCTTTGATGTGGGAGTTGGCGTGGTACCGATCGTCTGTGGAGCCTCTCTTTTTGATCTGGTTGTCGGAGATCCGAAATGCAGACCGGATAAAGCGATGGGCTACGAGGCATGCAAAAATGCCGGTTCTGGTCCGGTGGCTGAAGGAAATGTCGGGGCGGGAACCGGAGCAACCGTAGGAAAGTTTCAAGGTGTTGAACATATGATGAAGAGCGGCCTTGGCACCTACGGTGTTCAGATCGGAGAGCTTCAGGTGGCAGCTATCGTAGCCGTAAATGCTTTGGGTGATGTGGTGGACGTGGATACGGGCAAACGGATTGCAGGGCTTCTCAATGAAGACAATACCAAGCTGTCCAACACGGAAGAAACCATGTACGCCCAGTATGCGGAGGACAAGAATGTGTTCAGCGGCAACACTACTATCGGCTGCGTCGTAACTAATGCCAAGCTGACCAAGTCCCAGGCAAATAAGCTTGCTTCTATCGCGCACAACGGTTTTGCCAGAGCGATCAGGCCCGTTCATACCATGGCTGATGGAGATACCATCTTTGTCATGGCTACCGGAGAGGTGGAGGTTATGCCGGATGCTGTCGGGGCATTGGCAACGGATGTGATGGCCAGAGCCGTCAACCGCGCAGCCAGAATGGCGGAGCCGGCATACGGACTGAAAGCAGCAAGGGATTTTGAATAGAAGATTAGAAGAATAAGAGAAAAAAAGGAAAGAGAACCAATCATGTCATGGTTCTCTTTTTCTATGTGCGCCCAGCATGGGCGCAGTCTAACGGGTGAAAGTCCCGAACACGCCAGTAGCGGGAAGTGTATAGCCAGAGGCAAGGGTGTCCACCGTGAGGCGGAATCTGAAGGAAGCCCGAGGCAAA
>JAEZLP010000008.1 GCA_023415235.1 Bacillota bacterium | reverse complement strand
CGATAATGTTTTTCTTTCCCTCAGTAAGGGGATGTTTTCGAGCCATAAAAATAGCCTCCTATGAAATTTATTTTATCATAGAAAGCTATTTGATTCCTTAATTTACAGACTTTTCTTCACGGGCCCGAAAAAAAAGTAATAATTGCCAATATGGAAAACACACCGTCAAAACACGAGAGACATGGGAACTTTGAAGGAGATGTCATCGTTTTTCCACAAGGGAAAGAGGGAGCCCATCGAATCACAAATACATCCGAATCGGATATGCTAGTATACTTGGATTGTGATACCATTTCCGCAGCAGATGTTGTGTTTTATCCTCATTCAGAAAAAATTGGATTTATCATTGATGGACAACCGAATACATTTTTTGAATCAGCAAGCAAAGTGGATTATTATAAAGGAGAATGATAAAATTTTTTAGGATAGCGTTAATTCAACACGACTAACCTTTTTACAGTTACTTCAGCACAGGGCTGGGAAGGGGGCAATAGGTAGATTCATAGGTCATTCAAACAAATAATTTTGCTGCCTTTACTTTCATAATAGCTTAGCATTTCGTCAATTTTCCTTTTATCATAACTGGTAATACAATCTGATAGGACATTAACGCCATAATTTTCTTTGCATAAGTTGTAACAGGTTGATTTAACACAAGCAACAGCATCTGCCCCTGCTATGTAGAAATCACATATTTCATTTTTACTGATAAAGTCTGTAAATTCCCCACAGCTTAATGCGTTTCCTTTGAATTTTGTAAAAACATTATCTGATACTATTTTCAAGTCTGAAGCCAATTCAGCCCCATATGTATTGGATTTGAATGTTCTCGTTCCAGCTGATAAATTTTCATGCCTGATATAAACAACATGAATATTATTAT
Organism: Bacillota bacterium; assembly: GCA_023415235.1. Taxonomy (GTDB): domain Bacteria; phylum Bacillota; class Clostridia; order Peptostreptococcales; family Anaerovoracaceae; genus Anoxybacterium. The sequence continues at coordinate 109,246 of JAEZLP010000008.1, read as the reverse complement.
TGGCTGCCCAATCAATAGCTTTGTTTATATTGCCAATCACCTCCTTGTAATTCTTTGTTATGTCATTTTGAATATCTATGATTACTAAGGCTTTGTTCTGCATAGTGTCTCCTCCTGACAGATAGATTGATTTGTTTACTTTTTTATTGTACTATGTAATTGTTGACAACAGTATGGCAACAATCCATAGCTAAATAAAAAAATTTGAAAGGCGGCTACCAGATGAAGGTTGACAGGCTTGTTAGCATTATTATGATACTCCTTGATAAAGAGCGTATAGGCGCCCGGGAGCTGGCAGATATGTTTGAAGTTTCACCTCGCACAATCTACCGCGATATCGAATCTATCAACATGGCGGGTATTCCTGTTCGCTCAACGCCGGGAGTGGGAGGCGGCTTTGAAATCATGCAGAAATACAAGATTGACAGAAAGGTTTTTTCGACTGCCGACCTTTCCGCTATCTTGATGGGGCTTTCCAATCTTTCCAACATGATACGAGGTGACGAACTGGTAAACGCCCTTGCGAAGGTCAGGAGTTTTATCCCCGCCGACAGAGCGAAAGACATTGAATTAAAAGCAAACCAAATCTATATAGATTTAAGTCCATGGATGGGCAACGGGAATATACAACAATATTTACAAATTATCACAACAGCGATACAGGAAAGCAAGCTGCTTTCGTTTGAATATGCAGACCGCTACGGAAATAAAACCGCACGTACAGCCGAGCCGTATCAGCTTGTATTGAAAAGCAGTCATTGGTATTGGCATGGGTATTGCCATAAAAGAAATGATTTTCGCCTTTTCAAACTATCCCGCACATCAAACCTGCAAATACTGGAGGAATTCTTTACGCCGCGAGATTATCAAAAACCGCAGATGGATATTGCTGATATTGTGGAATCTATGCAAACAACAATCAGAATTCGTATTCATAAATCTATCATGGACAGGGTACTTGACTATTGCACTTATGAATACTTTTCACCAGACGGTGATGAATATTACATTGTTAGTTTTCCTTTCATAGAGAACGAATACTACTACAATATTCTTTTCAGCTTCGGGGATAAATGCGAGTGTTTAGAGCCGCTGCATATCCGCGCAGAAATGAAGCGCAGAATACATGATTTAGCTGCCATATACGAAAGCTGATCCATGAAGAACTGCCACCTTTAACTTCATTTGTTAATGAAATTATGACGGCTCTATGATATTCTAAATTTGGAAGTAGTTGAGATCGATTGATTATTTAGGGAGATAAGTTATGTGGGAATATAAAACAGAGACATTTAATTCCATTATCGACAACAAACGAACTTTGAAAGAAAAATGCGATATAATTTTAAAAAAATACGCCGATGATGGCTGGGAACTTGTTAACTTTCAGTGTATCGGCGCTCTTGGTTCAATTATGTTATTAATTTTTAAAAGACCCAAATAAACAACACTTGCATGCTTATACTATCATAGGGAGGGGATACCATGTATCCATTCACAGACCAGTTTATCTCCAATGATGAAAATGCAGAATTCTTAAAAGCCACAATGATGGGGCCAAACGCCATGCGCGTAGCGGAGGAATTAGCGTCACACCTGAATATCGCCGACTGAAAACTATGAACGTTTTCAATCTGTTGGGATCCATGATAAGGCCGTTCCGATTTACACAGACGCGACCAAAGGCCTGCCCTTCGCAGACAGATATTTTGACCTGCTGTTTTCAGTGGATGCCTATCATTATTTCGGCGATACGCCGGAAATGGTCCCATCCCTCGTTCCTTGGGTAAAAAAGGGAGGCTATATCGCTGTGGCGATTCCCGGACTAAAATATGAATTTGGGAAAAATGTTCCCGATGAAATGCAGCCGTTTTGGGAAAGCGAGATGGAAAGGACCTTGCACTCTCTTGATTGGTGGAAAGATTTGTGGAAGAGAACAGAAGGCATTGAAATGATCGACTGTCGTGAAATGGCCTGCTGCAGACAGGCGTGGGAAGAATGGTTGACCGGTTACCATCCGGTTGTCGCGGACGACATTAAAATGATGGAGGCCGAGGGCGGCAAATATTTTAATTTGATTCAGTTAATTGCGAAAGTCATTTAAATATAAAATAGAACAAAGGAAACAAAGTATGATTACCGAAGTCGTAGCAGCCCTGATTTGGGATAACAATCAATTTATGATCTGCCAGCGTCCGGCACACAAAGCCCGCCCACTGCTGTGGGAATTTGTGGGCGGAAAGGTGGAGCCAGGGGAAACCCCGGAGCAGGCGCTAATCCGGGAATGCAGAGAAGAGCTGGCGGTCACCCTGTCGGTGGGGGATGTGTTCATGGATTTGATGCATACCTATCCCGATCTTACCGTCCATCTGACCTTATTCAACGCCGAGATCAAGGAGGGAATCCCCCAATTGCTGGAGCACAATGCGATTCGATGGATTTCCGTGGAAGAGATCCCCGATTATGAATTCTGTCCGGCGGACGAGGATATTCTGGCAAAAATCAAGACACTTATTCAATAAACCGCGTCTTCACCGTTCGGAAAGAAATATAAAAAATGCTGTTATATTAGAGCACAAGGGTTGGACCGCTGAGAACAAGATTAAAACGAAAAGTGTTAGAAAAATTTAGACAGCATTTGTACCATTGTATGGATGAAACTTTTCTCTAATTGTAAAAAAGCAAAAAATTTTGCGGGAAAATTTGGTTTTATCCAAATTCTTTTATATTGATATTTTATTTTAAATGTGGTTGAATTTCCATTAACGGGACTAGTCATATATTTAAATCTTTCTTATTTTGAGGTGGAAAGTTTGAAAAAAGTCAGTTCAAAGTTGATGGTGTTAACCATATTTTGCTGTATATTTATCTCATTATTGATCTGCAGTTCCAACTTGTATCTCGGGATAAAGTACATAAATCAGGAAGCAATTCAAAAACTGAGCTTTATGGCCAGCGTTATTGAGTTTAGCCTTTCACTGAAAAAGACGGAGAGCTATGTTGACACCTTTCATTCGCACATTCTCGCCTCGTTTGATATGGAGTCATTTCGTCAGAATTCTTATTCTCTAGAAAAGTATGAAAAAGTAATATCCCGTTGTTTATATGCGTTCACGGGAAATAATAACGGTGCTTTCAGCATGTATGATGAGAAGATAGGATGAGCTTTTAGTAGGTCGACACTGTTCTGTGTGCGACCTTTTTTATTGTTTAAATATCATAATGAAGAAATCTTTATTCTAAGGAGGGAGAATTATGATCAAAATTTGTAGAGGGCTTTTTAGATTTTTTATTGTAGGCGCGCTTATTTTTATTTCGTCCTTTTATGTGATGGGAAGAAACGATAATATCCTGATTAACACAGGATTGATATTACTGGCGATGTCGTTTGTATCAAAAATTATTGAGATAAATCTTGTGAAGAAAATGCAAAAGTAGCATGTGAGATAGGAGGTGTAAAAAATGGATAAATCGTTTCTCCTGGAACACTATGATGAGATCCTGCAGCTTTTAAACTGCCTAAAAATCGGTGTCTACATAACAGATGGCGATGGCAATACGCTTCTGGTCAACGATGAGTCATGTAAAACAGGCGGTTTATCCCGGAGTGAAGTCAACGGTAAGAATATGCGCGCTCTTGTGGAGTCCGGATTTGTAAAAGAATCAATCTCACTAAAGACATTAGCTTCGCATAAGGTCGAACATATGCTTCAGGACCTCGGTGACGGCGGTAAGGTGTATGCTACATCACATCCTGTTTTCCATGATGGTAAGATTGATTTGGTTATTACAACCGAAAGAGACATCACGGAGATGGAATCACTAAAAGATCTTCTAAAGGAAAAGGAACAAACAACAAAAAAGTACGAGCAAGAAATTGAATACTTAAAAAACAGGAATATTGCCATGATGGGGGACGTAATAGCCACCGATGTCCAGTCCACACTATTAATAAAAACTGCTTTGCGTATCGCGAAGCTTGATACGACTGTTCTGCTGACAGGAGAATCTGGAACAGGAAAAGAGATGTTTGCAAATCTTATATACAAGAACAGCAGCAGAGTGGGCAAACCGTTTATTAAAGTTAGCTGTGCAGCAATCCCGGAAACTCTGATAGAATCGGAACTGTTTGGCTATGTCAAGGGAGCCTTTACAGGGGCGGACTCAAACGGAAAGATGGGATATTTTGAACTCGCAAACTCAGGGACAATATTTCTTGATGAAATCGGAGAGCTTCCGATGCATCTTCAATCGAAATTTCTTCGGGTGCTACAAGAAAGAGAAGTGATACGAGTCGGCGGTAGTAATCCGATTCCGTTGGATATTCGGTTAATAGCCGCTACAAAAGTCAATTTATTAGATGCCGTCAAGAAAGGTACCTTCCGAGAGGATCTTTATTATCGTATCAATGTTGTTCCTCTAGAAATACCACCTTTACGAAAGCGAAAACAAGATATAAGTGCAATTGCAGAGTACTTTGTCAATGAAAACAACAGACACTATAAATTGAATAAGCATCTAACATTTGAAGCAATCGAAGTGTTAGAAAAATATAGCTGGCCGGGTAACATCAGAGAACTACAGAACGTGATTGAAAGAAGCGCCATCAGTTTTGACGGTGATAAAATTACAAAATTCCAGATCGAACGGCTATTATACCCTAAGGCGTCAGGCGGATATACAATGGAGGCCGTGCCAAGGAACGGAGCCACAATCAATGAAATGTTGGACGATTTTGAGAAAAATATAATTGAGGAATCGTTGAAGCAATACAAGAATGCCAGCCAGGCCGCCAGCGTTCTAGGACTGAATAAGTCCACTATGTCAAGAAGAATGAATAAATATGGGTTGAAATAGTTTCATTTTTGAAAGTATTGTGGTGATTAATTCTCAAACAGATTGAGTTGATTGGAGTAAGCTCTAATCTCCCATTGGTTGCATTAATGAAACATTTTTTATTATTGCAACGGAGAAAAAGATGTTAAGAAAGGAAATATATAATAATAATACGAAACAACCGCAATGTTTTATAAAGCAAACCGCAAATTTGTCATATACTTGGTGAAAAATTGTTTTGATCGATTAAACGTAATAAGGATAAACCGCCACCTCCTACAAATTGGCACGGATTATGCGAATTAGAAAAGTAAATCTTTTAGTCTGCAGACTGAAATGAATACAATTGTGCAAGGAGGTGTAAATTTGAAAGTACTTATTGTGGGGGCTGGTGGACAGGGCGGTGCGTGTGCATCCATTCTGTCAAGGCAGAAAGAAGTTGACGAAATCAGACTGGCCGACCTCAAAAGAGAAATCGCTGAGGTTGTTGTTGATCAGATTAAAAGCCCAAAATTAAAAGCATGTGCGGTGAATGCTCTGAATCCAGATGAAATTGCGTTAGCAGCCGATGGTATGGATGTAGTCGTTGATATGGTCATGCCTTGGATGGCTACATATGTCATGAAGGGCGCTCTTAAAGCAAAAGTAAATTATATCAATACTGCTTTCGATACGCCCTACTGGGAGGAATTCATCCGAGGTACGGCAGTTGAAGATATGCCGCTTCACAGAGAATTTGAAGAGGCTGGATTAACAGCCTTGTTTGGCTGTGGATTCGCTCCTGGTTGGACGAATGTGCTTGCCAGAAGGTTGGCAAACAGGCTTGACCAAGTGGACAGCATCAGGATGAGGATCGGCAAGGCTACACATCTTCCGGGTGAACATCCATATGATTGGATCTTGAGACCATGGAACCCAGGCTGGTCTCCCAAGCAGGCCTTGATTGACTGTTCGACGGCTACATATGCGCTGGAAGACGGAAAATATGTGAAGTATCCGCCTTTTGGAGGTCTCGAAATGTGTGACTTCCCTGAACCGGTGGGAAGACTCCCTGTAACACACCATTCTCATGAGGAAATCTACAGCATGCCGGCTACTTTCCCAGGAGTTAAAAACGTGGACTTTAAATATTATCTGATGTATCAGCCAGCGATCCTGTATGCCTTAGGGCTTTGCTCACAGAATGAAGTTGATGTAAACGGAGTTAAGATTAAGCCAATCGACGTTGTAGCAGCAATGATTCCGCCCCCCGCCAACAATATCTTTGTGGAATCAGACGATAGATTAAAGTTTGCAGACGAAACTCAATTTATCGAACTTATAGTCGAAGTAGCGGGCATCAAAGACGGAAGAAAGATTACCTGGAGGGCAAATTGCCCGCGAATGAACGCTCCAGGGCCGGAGTTGAAGAGATTATACGGCACTGCGTTGGTTTATGTAGCGCTGCCTCTGGCTGTTGGCACGATGATTCTTCATGGACAGGGTATACCAAAAGGTATTATCTTCGCAGATCAACTCGATCCGGAAATGTTTATTAATAAGATGATGGGCACTGGATACCCGTATCAATGGAAAGAAGAACAAATTATAATGGATTGAATGAAAGGAGACGGACAATGGATACTGAAATGACAGTAGAACATAAGCCCTTATCGAATAAGATTGTTTGGGGCTTTGCAACCGGCACCTTGGGCGAGTACTTTGTGTATTACCTTTTCTACACCTATTTCCTTTATTATTTAACAGATTATGTGTTGATCCCTGCTGCTGTCTCAGGGACAATCATGTCGATAGCAATGATTTGGGATGCAATAACAGACCCCATCGTGGGTTATATCAATGACATAAGCAAGAACCCGAAGGGTCGAAGAAGACCAATGATGGCAAAATGCTTTATCCCGTTCTGCCTTACCTTCTTCCTGTGCTTCCTGAGGCCAGGGCTGGAAGGATCTAGCCTTTATATTTACTACGGAGTTGTGTGCTTAGCGTTTTGGCTCATGTTCACGATGGAACAAGTGCCATTCTACGGTTTGCTTCCGGAGATCTCACAGGATGACAACGATAGAATGAGGATGAGGTCCGCAATGGGATTCATTGGAAACGCCGGTAATCTGGCGGTATCGATCGTGCCGATTGCGCTATCCGCAGTAATCGCTATGGGAGTCAGTGAAATGTCTGCATGGACCGTTGTGATGGGAATCCTTGGCGTAATCGGTTGCGCCGGCTTTGTCGTAAGCTGGTGGACTGTTCGGGGAATGGAGACTCCGCTGGACAAAGTTGTCAGACCCCAAGGAAGCCTTTTCCAGATTTACGGAAGAATTATACCATTAAAAGGCTATATCATCACTGTTGTAGTTTATTTCCTCTGCACGATCAATTTATGTCTAATTTTTGCTTCAATCATGTATGTTGCCGACAACAAGCTCGGGCTTCCTGCAGGGCAGCAGAGCATCGTTGTAGCGTGCTATACCTTTTCAGGGGCTTTGTTTGCACCGTTTATTGCGGCAATTGTAAGAAAACTCGGTTCGCTTAAGGCTTTTGAGCTTACTATGCTGATTGGTGTTGTGCTGTTTATCCTATGCGGAATCATCGGGCTCAACAGCTTTGGGATGATGGTATTCCACGGCATTGTGACGGGTGGTGTATTTGCGCTTGCGACAGGTTTCAATTACGGACTTTTCTATCAGGTTATTGATCTGGCATATCTAAAAAGAGATGAGCAGGTAGAGGGTTCTGTAATCAGCTTTGCAACCTTCGGCTATAAAATGGGTGCTGCATTCTCAGCTTTCTTTCTGGGCTTGGCATTGTCAATTATCGGATATGATGCAACATCGGATGCGAATGCTGCAGTGCTCGGCAGACTGGACAGCCTGCTGACATTTATGCCTGCGGTGATTCTTGCAGTTGTATTTATCCTGTTGATCCTCTGCTATCCAATCAAACAGGATTTATATGATAAGGTACTTGCCGCGAAAACCAAGAAGATGGCGGGCGAACCATTCTCAACCGAAGGAATTGAAAAACTGTTTTAAATGTTTTTATATTAATACTTGAAAGGAGAAGGAAAATGGCAGAAAAATATCAAATGTATATTGATGGTGAATGGTGCGACAGCAGCTCAAAGGAAGTGATCGAAGTCTACTCACCCTCTACTGGCGAACTGGTAGGAACTGTTCCAAAAGCGACTCCTGAAGATGTTAACAGGGCAATCGAAGCTGCTAGCAGAGAAAAGGAAAATTTCAAATTTTGGTCCGATGTTGAGAGAGGAGATCTGGTCAGCCGAATTGCTGACGAACTTGAAAAGGAGGCCGATAAATTTGCGCGTGATCTTGTTAAGGAGCAGGGGAAATCTCTGTCACAGGAAGGTTACGGCGAGGTGATTGAATCGGCTGAGAACCTGAGGAATGCAAAAGAAGATTTAATTCGTATGAATGGAGAAGTATTATATTCGAAAGATCCGAATAGAAAAATCTTTACCAAGAGAGAGCCAAACGGCGTATATGCCGCAATATCGCCATGGAACTTTCCAATGGTAATGCCTGCCGAACATATCGCTCCGATCCTGGTTGCCGGAAATACTCTGGTTATGAAGCCTGCATCTTATACTCCGATCTCGGCGGTTCACTTTGCTGAAGCGATCGAAAGGGCCGGATGCCCGAAAGGCGTATTCAACCTAGTTATGGGTCCCGGACCGACAGTAGGCGAGCAAATGGTATCTCACCCGCTTGTAGATGCCGTAGCATTTACCGGAGAAGATGAGACCGGAAAGAGAATTCAGCAGATCGCGGGATTGAAAAGCCTTCTGCTTGAGATGGGCGGTACTGGTCCTGAAATCGTATGCGAAGACGCTGATGTTGCTGCTGCAGCACAGGCTGCTGCTTACGGCGCATGGATGAATGCAGGCCAGGTATGCTGCTCGACACAGAGAGTTCTCGTGCATAAGAGCCTAAAGAAAAAGTTTACTGAGGAACTTTTGAAAACTGTGGACGACATTGTGTTGGGTGATCCTCTTGATCCGAAAACAACCATGGGGCCGATGAATAATGAGCCGGTAATTCGGAAAGTTGAGGCACACATTCAGGAGGGTATTTCTAAGGGCGCTAAAATTCTCTGCGGCGGTAAGAGAGCAAGCGGATTTCCGACGAATTTATTCTTTGAACCGACGATTATTGATAACGTAGAGCCCGGTATGATGCTCCATGACCTTGAAACCTTTGGGCCTGTAATTCCTATTATAGAATTCGACACGGATGAGGACGCGGTAAAGATGGCGAATAGTACAAAGCTTGGTCTCCAAATGTCGGTTTTCACCTCCAGCTTGAAGAAGGCGTTTTGGTATCAGAGCAGACTGATAGCAGGCAATGTCTGTATTAACGAATCTTGCGGCTTCTGGGAACCACATCAACCGTTTGGCGGATGTCCGGGTACAGAGACCGGTATGGGAAGAATCGGTGGCAGATACACCATTGAGGAAACAACCTTCTTAAAGACAATCACCGTAAATTTCGATAAGTGTTACTAGAAATAAAATCATTACATAATCAGGCCAAGTAAAATATTTGTAAACGAGACTGTTAAAGAATCATTAAGGAGAGTCGCACAGGCTCTCCTTAATGATTAATGAGGAAAGAATATGACAGAGCATTCATCAAAAAAAATCGGTATTTTTGGATTATTGATCGCCTCATTTTTTTGGGGAGCGGAGTTTGTTGTCGAGAAGGATGTTTTGTCTGTTATGGGTGCAAACTGCTCAAATGCAATACGTTTTTTTATTGCCGGTATAATCATGACAGCCATATCGGTGCCGCATAGAAAGAAAATTACTAAAAAGGACGTAATAAACGGAGTGGTTACCGGAGCCTTCATGGGCTTAGGTTTCGCTTTTCAGACCATGGGGCTTGGATTCATCCATGCGGGTGAAAACGCCTTGCTAAGTTCGGCTTATATTCTGATCATACCTATTGCGGAGTGGGTCCTGTTTAGAAAGCGTCAGGAATATACAATTTTTATATACGCAACAGTTGCAATGATCGGGATCGGTTTAATTTCTTATGATCCATCTGGGAAGTCCTGGAATTTTTCCATTGGTGAAATAATGACGCTGGCAGGATCGCTGTTTTATGCTGGGGCGATTATTTCCATCAACAAGTTATCCGTTGAAACGGATCCAAAGATACTCACTACTCTGCAATTCTATATGATCACTATAATATCTGTTGTGCTTGCGATTTTTATTGAGGAAATACCGAGGGTTTGCTCGCCGGGTATCATAGTGGAATTTATCTATCTGATACTGTTTGCGACAATTGGTGCTCAGGCGCTGATGAATCACTGTATTCGATTTGTTTCTTCTTCAGCTGCCGGGATAATTTTTTCATCAGAATCAATTTTTGCGGCAGTACTTGGTATATTGATCTTAGGCGAACCCTCAAATCTTTATCTGTGGGCGGGTATTATTTTGATTGTTGGGTCCATTGCCCTGTATAATACTGGATTACCGCGAAGGGGAAAGGATATAAAATCTTAGATCCCAGCTAAGGAATCTGTATAATCCACCTATCCATAAGTAATTGGAGACGAATGAAAAATAACAACGATCCCCCGGCTAAGCCGAGGGATTTTCAGATAGAGGTAGTTTTTTTTAAAGCGGGTCGAATTATTGTTTTATTCCTAGGAAAGATGTATAATAATGCAAAAGTAATAAGCGGAAACAGGTTGGTTTGGAATAAAGGTGAATAAAAATGCCGGTTTTGAAAGAAAAAGAGTGGATCTTCCTGAATGAGATTATACATATGATCTATGATACTCGAGATTTGAACGAAATGAGAATCAATACACTGGAGCTGCTGAGCATATTGATTCCTAATTCTTCTGCCTCTTTCTATCTGGCAAATATGACAAATCAGGAGGATAAATTGTTTTTTGATCCTGTGGTGTTGAATATGGCGCAAAGTGATGTAACGAATTATTTGGACTTTGGCGAAAAATTGGATTATACCGTCCCGATTTATCAAAATGCGCGGCCGATTGCTTATAAGGAAACCGATTTATTTGATGACAGCTTCCGCGAAAACACCGAATTTTATAATGAGTTTTTAGCCCACGGTTTGGAATTCCCCATGGCTCTTTGCATCGCCAACGAAGGTGTTTGCTACGGGGCTCTGTCATTGTTCCGTTCCAAGCGGATGGGCGATTTCAGCGATAGGGATATCTTTATTTTAAGTCAGCTTCGCAGACATTTAGTAACCAAGATACGGTTTGAATGCGATAAAAAGAATTATTACGGCAACAGGCTCGATGAGATTAGAGCGAAGTATTTTCTGACGACAAGAGAATGCGAGATTATAAATTATATGCTGGAGGGCCTGAACAATGAAGAAATTTGTCAAAGATTATTCATTGAAGAAGGCACTGTAAAAAAACATGTCCACAATATTTACAGCAAATTGAATGTGAAAAACCGCATTCAATTGTTAAAAATGCTGATCTGAACTGTTCTTTCTAATCAAAATAAACTTTTGTTTAATCCATTTACACCTTCCGGTGAATAGTATTCTAAAATTGGAACTTCTATAATAAATTCCAAATAGGCTGATGCCTATATATTTTACCAATTGAATTTTATAGTGTAGGAGGTAATTATGGAGGGCTATGGATTTCTTAGTGTTTTGCCGGTTTTGACCATACTGGTCATAGCGGTAACTACGAAGCGGACTTTGTTTGCCATGGTTTGCGGCTTATCAGTGGGCGCGCTTATCCTGGCAGGCGGGATTTCCGGTGTTGTAGGCACATGGTTCAACTATTTGTATGTCTCGATGACGAATGAGACCCTGCAATGGCTTGTACTTGTAATTGCGTTATTTGGAATGCTCATCGTACTGTTTGAACGGTCACACGCAGTGCAGGATTTTGGCTATTGGGCGGGTAAATTCATACATACAAAGAAACAGGCGCTGCTTGGAACGGTAGTACTTGGAATTATTGTTTTTCTTGACGACTATCTGAATAATCTGGCTGTAGGTACTACAATGAAAGGTATTACAGACAGACTGAGGATTCCGCGGACCCAGTTGGCCTATACGGTAAACAGCGTAGCCGCTCCGGTCTGCGTTCTGATCCCTCTGTCTTCATGGGCTGTCTATTTTGGCGCTTTGCTGGAAAACGAAGGGATCGTCGGAGCTGAGGGAACCGGAATTTCAGCTTACATTTCCACAATTCCGATCATTTTTTACGGCTGGCTGGCCGTACTTGTTGTGATATTGCATATACTTGGAATTATCCCGAAGTTCGGTTCGATCAAAAAAGATGCAGAGCGTGCGGAGCTGACCGGAGAAGTTTTCCCGGAAGGAACGGATCTTTCTCTGATTGATTCGGCGGGAGGCTACGAACTGCCGGAGGGGAAGAAGGCGCATCCTTGGTCATTCCTCATACCGCTAGCAATTATGATCGCAGTTACCCTTTACGCCGGTTCGGATGTACTTTCCGGCGCGCTTGCCGGCGTGATTTCGGCGGCAGTGCTTTATGGCTTTGAGCGAAGATTGTCGGTGAAAGAGCTGCTGACCTGCTGCTACGACGGAGTAATCAGCATGGGCTTTGTAATCATTCTTTCCGTTTTGGCATTTGCGGTACAGGCAGCAAATACTGATCTGAGTCTTGCCGAGTATGTCATTTCTGTAACGGAACCGATTATGCACGGCGCATTCCTGCCGGCTGCGGTATTCCTTGTCTGCGCCGTTTACGCTTATGCTACCGGATGCTTCTGGGATCTGGCCGCCATCATTACGCCGATCGTCGTACCTCTTGCAGTCGCAATGGAAGTCGATCCTCTTCTTGCATGTGCAGCCGTATTCTCCGGCGCAGCTTTCGGAAGCAATACTTGCTTATATGGTGACGGCGTCATTCTGTGCTCCCAGGGCTGCCAGATCAAGCCCATCGAACTGATGATGGCAACACTGCCGTATGCTTTGATCGCGGGAGGCGGCTCCCTGATTCTCTATCTCATTGCAGGATTTGTTATGTAGAAGAAAGGATAAAAAATGTCCAGGGATTCTTTGCTGAAAAGTTTAATTAATTTGGATAACGCTTTTGGAGTTTCCGGTGACGAAGAGGATGTCGCTGAAGTTTTGCGAAAAGAAATGGAAGGGTTGTATGACGAAACCCTTGAAGATCCTCTCGGGAATCAGTTTTTTATAAAGTATGGCAGAAACAGAGAAAAAAAGGTTCTCATTTCTGCCCATATGGATGAAATCGGCTATATTATTAACTATATTGAGGACAATGGTCTTTTGAGATTTCTTCCGGTCGGTTATCACGATGACCGGACTGCGATTAGCCAGGATATGGTCATCAAGACGGAAAGCGGCAGGAAGATCTACGGTGTTACAGGTTCCAAGCCTGCGCATATCATGACCGCAGAGGATCATGAAAAGGTTATCAAGATTGAAGACCTGTTTGTGGACATAGGCACGGAAAGCCGTGAGGAAACGCTGGCTCTGGGTGTGCAGATCGGTGATTATATGAGCTATCACCGTCAGGGGAGCGTTCTGAACGACGGGAAGTATTACACGGGAAAAGCTGTGGATAATCGCTCCGGCTGTGCCGCCATGGTAGAAATCATGAGAAGAATACAGGTTCTCGATATAGAACCTACTGTCTGCATGGTAGGAAGCGTGCAGGAGGAGGTTGGCATAAGGGCGGGAGGCCCGATTGTCAACCGTTTCAAACCTGAGTTGATGATCGCGCTGGACGTCACGTTGACCGGAGGCACTCCGGGCATCGAGGAGCGCCAATGCTCCCAGGTAATGGGAGGCGGTCCCGGAATCAAGTATTACGACTGGGACCCGGTGCTTGGCGCCACCGGAAACAATGTCCCTAGAAAACTGACAAAAAGACTGATTGCGACGGCCGAAAAATATAATATCCCTTATCAGCGTGAGGTTATGATCGGAGGCGGAACCGACGCCTGGTCCGCAGCGATGGCTGGAGAAGGAGTGCTGGCCGGAGGCGTCTGTATTCCTCAGCGGTACATGCATACGCCTGTGGGCACAGTCAACCTGGATGATATTGAGGCGACAGTGGATCTAATGGTCCATTTCCTCAAGGATTATCAAACCTTATAAATGCTTTTTATCCAGCGAAGGGCAACCTTCGCTGGATTTCATCCTGTCTGGATATTATAATGGAATCATAAGTAACTAGGTGTTGTTGTTTAGAAGAAAGAGGGCATACAAAAATGGGTCATAGGATATTCTGCGAGATTCTGAATAGTGAGATGGAACTGGCGACAGGCTGTACGGAACCGGCTGCTGTTGCGCTGTGCGCGGCTTATGCCAGGGAACGCTTAAGGGGTGAGGTGGCGGAGCTTTCCGTATCGGCAAGTGTCAACATCATAAAGAATGCGATGGCAGCTGGCATCCCCGGAATTTTTCACACAGGTATCGAATATGCTGCGGCGCTGGGAGCTATCGGCGGAAAGACAGAACGTCAGCTGCAGGTCATTGATGCGGCCTCTGATGAGGAGCGGGAAAAGGCGGGCGAGCTCGTACAGCGCGGTCATGTTAAGATGAGCAAGAAGGAAACTCCCCAAAAACTCTACGTGGAAGTCGAGGTTAGAAGTGCAGACGGCCACTGGGCTCGGGCAATCATTGCCGGCGCACACACGAATCTGGTGTATTTGGAGGAGGACGGTGTTCCTGTCATCAACCATGAAATCGATGCAGTGACCGATAGTGCTATGGCTGACGTGATTGAAAAGACGCTCTCGATCCAATCGATTTATGACTTTGTAAACACGCTTGACCGCAATAAGGATGATCTGCATATGGTCGAGCAGGCCATCCTCGTCAACAGAAGAATTGCCCAGGAGGGCGCAGATAAAAAGTTTGGCCTTCATATAGGCCAGAATATTGCAGCTGCACGGCGCGCCGGCATTATGGGCAGCGATGTTGTTACAGTGGCGATGGAAATGACGGCCTGCGGCATTGATGCCCGCATGGGCGGCGCAAATCTGCCTGTGGTCACCAACTCGGGTTCCGGAAACCAGGGAATCACCGCCACCATTCCTGTGGTTACTGCTGCGGAGCTTCTGGGCTTCGACGAGGATCGGATGTTTCGGGCGGTGACCCTGTCTCATCTGATGGCGATTTACATCCACTGCCGGTTCGGTCTTCTTTCTGCGCTGTGTGGCGCGACAATAGCCGGGACGGGCGCTTCCTGCGGTCTTGTTTATTTGCTTGGCGGCAATTCGGAACAGATTGGTTATGCTGTCAATAATATGATAGGATGCGTAACCGGAATGCTATGCGATGGCGCAAAAGCGGACTGCGCAATGAAGGTGGGCGCTTGTGTGAATACCGCATTCCTGTCCGCATTTATGGCCTTGGACAATATCAGCGTGCGGCCGAAGGAGGGTATCGTGGAGAGTGAGCCCGCACAGACGATTCGGAACTTTGTGCGTCTGGGAAACGACGGCTCACCCGTCATGGACAACATCATGCTGGATATTATGCTGAAATAAGCACTCCACATTCCTATACATAAAACAAACAATCCGCCCATTCACGGGGCGGATTGTTTTTTCGCATCAGGCCAGTCGAACGTTGATCGCCCGCTGCTTGCTGGAATCCTTTGGATCGGCCTCAGTTTCATATGTTACCTTCTGACCTTCGGTCAAAGTTTTAAATCCGTCGTCTTGTATGGCGGAAAAATGAACAAAAACGTCTCCGGAACCATCATCATTGGAAATAAATCCAAACCCTTTGCTTTCGTTGAACCACTTTACAGTTCCATTATTCATACGGTACCTCCTTAAAGAGAATATGCGCTTAGTATTCGCATCCGAAAAGAAATTATGAAAGCCAAATATTTCAGCAACCGCAGTTATCCCGACAAAGCGTCGTCCAAATGGACGGCGCTTTCTTCTATGGCTTTGGGCAAACACAGTTCATGTTATCCAGGAATATATTAATATGAGTGTTTTAATAGCTGTTGCTCTTTCGCTGTTGATCTATGAATTTGGTGATTGCAACAGTCCAAGGAGAGAAACTTTATGAATAAGGTGACAATGATCGGTACGGGTTATGTGGGCCTTGTGGTCGGAACATGCCTGGCCGATATGGGAAATATAGTTACGTGTGTGGATAATAATGAAAATAAAATCAACGAACTGAATCAAGGGAATATTCCGATATACGAGACCGGGATAAAAGAAATGGTCAAACAGAATACCGACATGGGAAGACTTCGGTTTACCACCGATACCAATGAGGCCGTGAAGGAAAGCGATATGATATTTATTGCCGTAGGAACCCCCCCCATGGAAGACGGGAGCGCGGATATCCAACATGTCATCGAGGTGAGCCGGGAAATCGGCCGCAGTATGGATGGATACAAGGTAATTGTGATTAAATCCACTGTTCCTGTTGGCACGGGGCAAAAAGTAATAGAGACCGTCCAATCCGCGCTGGATGAACGGGGAGCAGCCTATGATTTTGATGTTGTATCCAACCCGGAGTTTTTGCGGGAAGGGTCGGCTGTTTATGATTTTACCCATGCCGACCGAATTGTTTTAGGCGTGGAATCCTTAAAGGCCCGGCAAAGAATGACGGAGGTTTACGGAGACCTGAAGCGGAATGGAATTTCGCTGCTTTTTACCAACATCGAGACGGCCGAGCTGATTAAATATGGGGCAAACGCCTTTCTGGCCATGAAGGTTACCTTCATGAATGAAATGGCGCAGCTGTGTGAGAAGGTGGGAGCGGATGTTTTGCTGCTGGCCCAGGGAATCGGAATGGATAAGCGGATTGGTCCTGATTTTTTAAGACCGGGTCCGGGGTACGGCGGCAGCTGCTTCCCCAAGGATACAAGGGCGGCAGTGGAGATCGGAAGGGATCACGGCGTAAACCTTTCCTTAATCCAACAGACAATTGACGCCAATGAAAAGCAGAAGCTGTGGGTGGTGAAAAAGATAGAAGAGGCCATGGGCCTCCTGGAAGGAAAAACCTTGGGGATCCTTGGCATTACCTTCAAAGCGGAGACAGACGACATGAGGGAAGCGCCGTCTCTTGTTATTTTGCAGGAATTGGCGAAAAAAGGGGCTAAATTAAAGATATACGATCCCCAGGGAGAGAAGGAAGGAAAATGGAGATTGGAGTCCATTCAGAAAAGCATTCAGTTTTGCCCAAATGAGTATTCTGCGGCAAATGAGGCTGACGGGTTGGTTGTTCTGACGGATTGGATTCAATTTCGGACAATGGAAATCGATAGAATCTTTGAAGCAATGAAGGGGAATTATTTTTTTGATTTCCGAAATATGTTTGAGAGGAGCCTGATAGAAAAAAAGGGGTTCCTTTACTTCGGAATTGGAAGATAAGCCCGTAAATAAATATCAAAAGTATCCGGCAGATTAACGGTCACCATTTTCCGTCATAGTGAATAAAATATCCAGTAAGAATCTATTATTGAAAGGATGGACATGTCCATGAAATATCAAGATAAATATGTGGGTTCACGGGATGAGATATTTGCTCAATTAAGAGAGCTGCCGAAACAGTTCATGCAAAACTCAATTATCGTTGAAACAGAAAGAGCCGATATACCCGCAGATAAAGAATTGGAATATAAAATCAAATATGAGAACGATGAATATGAAGGAGCCCTGTCAATCAAGATCTCCTGGATGAATGCTGAGGAAGAAGAAGAACCGGAAGAAGAGGAAGAACCGGAAGACGAATAGTCACATGCGTGGATAGCATGACGACTGCCCGGTAAAGCGATTTGCTTTGCCGGGCAGCAACTATCGCTGTCAGGGCTGCAAAATTGGAATACCGCTGAAACGGCTGTGATTACAAGAACATTATTTTCATATAATTGACGGGAGGCGAGCCTGTGGAAGACAACAAGAAAATCATAACAAGAGCCGTATATGGAGATCGAATACAAACGTTTCGGAATCATGTCCGAATCGTGATGGATGAAGGGGAAAAGCTGCAGGATGTTTTGGGCTCCACCATTATCGGAGCGAAGGTTCTAAGCTCTTCTATCGAAGGGGATGACCAAAAAGCAGTAAAGGTAAAGGCCAACGTCGAATTTGAGATCCATATCTGGTATCGGACAGACAACGATACTAAGGTTTCAAGAACCAGCGTGAAATCTTCAGACATTATCGAGATCGAAAAACAAGGAGCTGAGCGGTTCAAGCATGAAAAGGTCAGCGTATGGATCAAAGAGATGCCCAAATGCGTTGACACTGCAATCATCAGAGAAAAGGTAGTAGATCTGGTGGAGGTGCAACTGGAGTATGCGCTGGGAGCCGAAATCATAGGAGAAACATTACTTAATGTAAAGGTGTTTAAAACATAACGCAGCAGCGGCAATGACAATTAAGTCAATGAAAATACTCAAATCACGGGGTGTTCTACATAGTTGGAGCATCCTTTTACTTTTATTCGGTGCTCAGCATGATAAGAATAGGGAGGTAAGAAATGATGAATAGGAACTCCGAGCCATTGACCGAAGTTCTGGAAAAATACCCTTTTACCGTCAAAGGAATTCGGACGGAATCATACAAGGACAAAAAAGGAGTCTGGTGGGTTGAGACTACAGAAGGAATGAAAATTCTTAAAAAGCATCCCAACTCGGAACCCATGCTCCATTTTCTTTTAGCGGCCATTGCTCATTTACAGAACAACGGCATTGATATCCCAAGAGTCAATGAAACAATTGACGGCAGTCCTTATGTCTCGATCGGAGAGACCTGCTTTATCTTAATTGACGCTGTGGAGGGAGTCAACCCGGATTACAGGAAGCCAGGGGAACTGAATGCCATTGTCCGTGAGCTGGGGCGGTTTCACCTTGCATCGGAAGGTTTTTTCCCGCCGGACGATGCCAAGGTACGCCGGCATCTTGGCAATTGGCAGCAGGATTTCAGCGATACGGTCAGCCGGCTGAAGGATTTTTATCAGGAAGAACAAAATAAAGCAATTCATACAGAACCAGGAAAAATTGTTTTGGAGGTATTCCCCTCGTTTTTACAGAGGATGGAAGCCGCCATTGCAGGACTTGACGGCCCGGAATATACGGCATGGGTCAATAAAATAGATACCGGCGGAGGACTATGCCATCAGGATTTTGCCGCGGGAAATATCCTGCTGAGCTCTGCAGGCAAGGTTTATATATTGGACACGGATTCCCTCACGATTGACCTTCCCGCCCGGGATATTCGAAAGCTCTTGAACAAGGTGATGAAGAAGAACGGCAAATGGGAGCCTGCATTGCTGGAAAGCGTTGCCAGAGCATACCAGCAGGCAAATCCGCTTACAATTGACGAATGGGCGGTGCTGAAGCTCGATTTGACATTTCCGCATTTGTTTACCGGCATTATGGATAAATACTACCGGCAAAGGGAAAAGGATTGGACCGAAAGCAAATATTTAAGCCGCTTGAAAGAGATGATCGCCATTGAACGGTCTCTTGAAGAGGTGCTTAATAATTACGACGCTATTATAAAAAAAATTACGCAATGATTTTGCTTAAAAAAAGGGGGATGTAAAATGGATGCACTGGGTATGAGCCTTCAGGATATTGCCCGGTCGGTATTGGCACAATACGACATCGATCCGGTAAAAATACAAGTGATTCAACAGGGCGGCGTCAAGACCGTATGGAAGGTTACCACTGGAAAAGGCGCCTTTTGCTTAAAAAGACTGAAACAAACAAAGGAAAAGGCTCTGTTTTCCGTGGAGGCTCAAAGATATATAAAATCAAAAGGTGGAAACGTGCCGGCTGTTATATTAAACAAGTCTCATGAAGCTGTTACCGAAATGAATAACGAGCTGTTTGCTTTGTATGAGTGGATAGAAGGCAAACAGCTTAATTTTGACAGCAAGGAGGATTTTATGGCAGCCATGGAAGGGCTTGCGCAATTTCATAAATTCTCCAAAGGGTATCAACCTCCGGAAAGCGCCAGAGTATCGACCAAGATCGCCAAATGGCCGGCTCAGTACCGTTCCATGCTCAACAGGCTTTCCGAATGGAAAAGTATTTCAAGTCAGAAAGCAGGGACATCTGTCTATGACGCTTATTTGAAATGGGTTGACCCGATCATGGCATTGGGGGAAAAAGCGGTTGAATACCTTGAAGACTCCTGTTACAGCTCGTTGTCGGTACCGGATTCGCAGGCGATAGTATTATGCCATCAGGATTACGGCAAGGGCAACGCGTTGTTGACACCCGCCGGCGTATGGGTTTTGGATATAGATGGCGTGACCTTTGAACTGGCAGCCAGAGACCTTCGAAAAATTATTCTTAAAACAATGGAAAACCACGGGAAATGGCAGGAAGAATCAATGATGGAAATATTGGCCTGGTACGAAAGGGCAAACGCGCTTTCTATGGAAGAGAAAAAAATGGTTTATATCGACACCCTGTTTCCCCATAGCTTCTTTGGTACTGTCAAAAACCAATTTATTAAAAACAAGCCGGTCAAAGGGTCGAGCATAGAAAAGATCGGAAGGCTTGAACTGTCCAAGGAAAATTCCATGAAGAGCTTGATAGGAGGTATGGACCATTGAAAATAGCAATGATATGTACGGAGAAGCTGCCTGTGCCGCCGATTCGCGGAGGAGCGATTCAGCAGTATATTGATGCGATATTGCCGCATCTGAAGGAAAAGCATGATGTAACCGTTTTCTGTGTAGCAGATCCGGAGCTGCCGCAGAAGGAATACGGCAATATATGTGCGATCAAGGCGGTAAAAACACAGGATTATATCTCGGGCGTAATTGATCGTTTAAACGGCGAATATGATCTGATTCACGTTTTTAACCGGCCTCAGTGGGTGAATCTAGTTGCGGAGAAGCTGCCCCATACCGCGATAAGTTTAAGCCTTCACAATGAGATGTTTCAGCCTTCAAAAATTTCAAAAGAAGAAGGAGAGAGATGTATTCGAAGGGTCAAGTTTATTACCACGGTCAGCAGATTTATTGAATCCGGGGTAAAAAAGCTTTATCCGGAAGCCGCCGGAAAAATACACACGGTTTACTCCGGAGTCGATGTCAATCGGTATCAACCGATTTGGTCCCGGGAAGCAATAAATATAAGGAATCAATTAAAGGCGCGATATGGATTGAACGGTAAGAAGGTGATTCTCTTTATCGGCAGATTGAGCCAGAAAAAAGGCCCGCATATTCTGATCAAGGCAGTCAATCTGGTCCTGCCCAGCCATCCTGATACTGCGCTTGTCCTCGTTGGAAGCAAATGGTACGGTGAAAACCAGGAGGACAGTTTTGTGAGGCAGGTCAGGCAAATGTCGGATACCTTAAACACAGAGGTTGTCCTGACCGGGTTTCTTCCTCCCGACGAGGTTATATCCCATTATTATCTCGGAGATGTTTTTATATGCGCATCCCAATGGAGGGAGCCTTTGGCTAGGGTTCACTATGAAGCTATGGCTGCAGGACTTCCCATTATCACCACAGACAGGGGAGGAAATGCCGAGGTTGTAAAGGGGAAGGGCAACGGGATCGTAATAAGCGAATATAACCAGCCTCAAGCCTTCGCTGATGCCATAACCTATTTGCTAGAGCAGCCGGATATTGCGCTGGAGATGGGTAAGGCCGGCAGGAGGATGGCAGAGGAAAAGTATTCATGGCAAAGAGTAGCCATGGATCTGAATGATTTGTTTGAATCCTGAAGAGGTGCGGCGAGTCACATAAGTAGGGGGTTGCGAATAAAATATAACAGAAAATTGAAGTTAAGAGATTCTATCAGGAAAATAAACGATTTCCAAGGAAGGAGGAATTTTGGTGGAATTCAAAACCCAGTCTACTCGTGAGATTATAGCAAAAACCACCTGCGGAAGCGGTTTTAAAGTCCTCGAGTATGTTCAATATATGGAATTGGAAAAAGATGTTGTCCCCAATAAAATATTGGGCTGCTTCATAACGAATATTGAAAAACCAAAAGCGCTGAAATGTAAAGCACCCGAGAGAAGCAGCTATTATGTGCCCGTAAAAGGGTCTTTTGATATTCATACATGGTATTCCTATAATAATGACCAGGAGACGGGCATCGGAAATACATCGGTAGTGTATCATGAAAACATACCTATTATGAATCGGGGTGGGAGGCCGGTCGGGCCTGTGGTTGCCACAGCGAAATTGGATGAGGAACCAAAAGTCTCCGATGTGAAACTGGAAGGGAATAAAATTCGCATTGAGGTATCGTTAAAGATATCCGCAGAGGTAGTTGGAGATTCCAGACTCGTTGTTGAAACAGCGGAATGATGATAGCGCGTTGCGGCCATAGCTGCAAACGCATTGAAAGAGGGATAATAATGGAGGAAATTAAAAAAATAGTTGCAAAGGCTGCCTTTGGTCAAGGCACAAAGTCTTTCAGCAAAGATGTCCACATAAATACGAATGAAAGCAAAAAGCCAACGGAGATACTTGGAATAACCGTAACCGATGCCAAGATAACTAGCTGCGCATTTGCAGGAAATATGAATAAAGAAAAAGTAGTCCGGATACAAGGGACCTTTGATGTCCATCTATGGTATGCGCTGAACTCGGATACGAAGGTTACGAAGGTCGGTGTGAAATTCTCGGATATCGTAATGGTTTCCGGACCGGAAGCGGATAACTACCATAATGAGGAAGCCAGAGCCTGGATTCAAAGAACTCCCACATGTTCCGGAACATCTATTGTCGACGGTCCGGAAGGACCTGGCGTAACAGCCATCATAGAATATGAGCTTGGCGCAGAAATAGTAGGGCTGACCACCTTGAACGTAAAGGTCGTTTATACGCCTGACGTTTTGGAAGAGATTGAGGACATTCCGATGGAAAACGTAGAAATCCCGGACGAATATGAAGACGACTAGATCCGGTCTTAAGCTAAAAAAGTGAAGGATAAGGGGATGGAGGTCTTGAATCACCAGCTCCCTCCCTGAAATCCATGCTTTCATCCTGCCCGGAGTAGGAGGAAATAAGGAATCGAATGGATACGGAAAAATTTTATCTGATCACCGGCGCCGCAGGCTTCATCGGCTATTTTTTATGCAAAAGCTTGCTGGAAAAGGGCTGCAGGGTTGTAGGACTTGATAATATCAACGACTATTATGACGTCGATCTGAAGCAGGAACGTTTGAGTCGGCTGAAGCAATTCGAATCATTTACCTTCATCAAGGGGGATATATCCGATAAAAATGAAATAACCCAAGTCTTTCGGAAGTATCGGCCCGATATTGTCGTAAACCTGGCCGCCCAGGCCGGGGTGCGGTATTCCCTCGAAAACCCCGACGCGTATATTCAAAGCAATATCATAGGGTTTTATAACATCCTTGAAGCCTGCAGACAGTTTCCGGTCGAGCATCTGATATTTGCATCATCCAGCTCTATTTACGGAGCAAATAAAAAGGTGCCGTTTTCAGAATCAGATTCTACCGATCAGCCTGTATCGCTATATGCCGCTACGAAAAAGTCCAATGAACTGATGGCTTATACATACAGTCATCTGTATAAGATACCGACAACCGGATTGCGTTTTTTTACAGCTTACGGCCCATTGGGCCGCCCGGATATGGCATACTTTAGTTTTACAAAAAGATACTTTGCCGGCGAACCGATTCATATATATAATAATGGTGATTTTGAAAATGATCTGTATCGCGACTTTACCTATATCGACGATATTGTGGAAGGGATCGAGGGGATCATCGGAAAGCCTCCTGTCGGCGCTGTTCCATATAAAATATTCAATATCGGAAACAGCAAGCCGGATAAGCTGATGGTTTTTATTCAAAAGCTGGAGAGCTGTCTATCCAAGGCCGCAGGAAGAGAAGTTGTGTTTCTCAAAGAATATGAACCCCTTCAACCGGGTGATGTGCCGGCTACTTATGCAAATATTGATCTGATCAACGAGACGGTAGGGTATCAACCGCAAACCACTTTGGAGGAAGGCCTGCAGAAGTTTGCAGAGTGGTATGTAAAGTACTATAATGTGTAACAACCCTTGATTATATCCCATGGGAGAGACATATGAAAAAATCTGTATTCGGAAAAATATTGCTGTTCCTGATCATTGCGGCTCTTTCCTCCGCGTTCTATTTATATAAGGAGGAGCCCGATTTTTTACGTGACTGCTTTTCTGGGATCCATTCTGCTCTTTATGGGGCGGCGCCGGAGGTTTTGCTCAACGAAACCCCGGTTTTTTACCATCTGACCACGGATGATCGGATCATTCCCGGTTCGAAGGAAGCGTCCGCCGCCGCGGTGGACTCCCACGAGGACAAGTTGACGGTGAATGTGGATAAGGCGCCCGATCGGGCAAATCTGAGGATCGTAGAGGAGAGCACCGGCCAGGTTGTATTGGAACAACAGGCGGCAATGCCTGAGCTTCCCATGCCGGTGCGGAACGGAAGCTTTACATACGAGTTGACCTTGGAATGGACCGGTGAATCCTTCCCGGACAGAGGGAAATATGTGCTCGAAATACCTGTGACGGTGGATTTGCCGGAAAAATTCGTTTTTCCCTCCGAGCGGCTTACCCAGGGGCAGCTTCTGGAGATCGTGGTTTATTACGTGGATGAGCCCGAGGATATTCTATTCGAGCAATCCATTTATGATCAATTCCGCTGGCACCGGAGCAATGGGCTACTCAGGGGCTATCTGCCCACAAATTACAATGTCAAACCGGGCGTGTATCAAATCAATTATGGCGTGAAAAGCAAGGGAACGGAGTCTGTTCGGGAAATAGAAATTCAGAAATATGACTATCATATCCAATATTTAAGCGTGGATTCGAAGACGGAAAAGGAAACCAGAAATGACGCCGCCTACGCGGAATACCATAAGTATTATACCCCTGTAAGAAACCAGTCCGAGCCGTCCCGATACTATACGGAAGGGTTCATCTTGCCGGTCAAGGGCCGGCTTACCACGGAATTTGGCGAGACGCGCTACGTAAACAATTCTCCGACCTCATACAGGCATCTCGGCCTGGATATTGCCGCGCCTTCCGGCACCGAGGTCAAGGCGGCCAACCGGGGCAAAGTGGTTTTGGCAAGATTTCTGACTCTGACGGGAAATACCGTCATGATCGATCATGGGGAAGGGTTGTTCAGCGTTTATCATCACATGTTGAACCTTTCCGTCAAGCAGGGGGAAATCGTTGAGCGCGGGCAGAAGATCGGAGAGGTCGGTTCAACCGGTTTTTCCACCGGTCCCCATCTGCATTTTATGATGTCATATTTTACGGTTAATCTGGAGCCCGGTTATTTCTTTGCGGGGCAGCCGGTCACATATGAGAATGGAGACATGATCCTATGATAAGCTTGGAAGGATTGACCGGGCGTGTGGTCACAATGGATACCCCCGGCTATGAAGAGGCGAGACAGAATTATAACGGACGCTTTGACAAATACCCACTCGTTATCGTTTTTTGTGAATCCGCCAGGGACGTTGCCAACGCAATTCTGTGGGTTCGCAAGCAACAGCTTCCTTTTCGCATACGCTGCGGCAGGCATAGCTATGAAGCTTATTCTCTCGTGGACGGAGGTCTCGTCATTGACGTCAGCAGGCTGCAGAAGCTGATTTTCGACAAGCCGAAGGGAACGGTGCAAATCGGCGTGGGCTTCCGTCTGCAGCCATTATATGAGACCCTTTGGAATCAGGGCGTAACCATTCCCATAGGGACCTGCCCGACCGTCGGCATATCCGGATTGACCCTGGGCGGCGGATACGGATTGTTGTCCAGACAGCTGGGAATGAGCTGCGACAGCCTTCTTGAGGTGGAAATGGTTACGGCGCGCGGCGAGCTGATTCGCGCCAACCACTGGCGGCATCCCGATCTTTTTTGGGCTTGCCTCGGCGGAGGGGACGGCAGCTTTGGCGTGATTACTTCCCTGACCTTTCGTGTGTATCCCATCGGAAATGTGGCCCGTTACATGATGTCCTGGGACTTTGCCGATCTAAAGAAGGTAGTGAGATATTGGCAGCAATGGGCTCCCCATGCCGATTCCCGGCTGACGTCTCTGCTGCTGCTTCCCGCGCGAAACCAGGGTGATATCCGTTCCAATGGCGTATTTGTCGGCTCGGAAGAAGAACTGAGACAGATTATGCTTCCAATGCAGGAGGCGACCCGGCCCCAAATAATTGAATTTCAAACCAATTCCTGGATGGAGGCTGCTCGCCTGTTTGCGGGAAGGCCCGTAAGACAGGCATTATTCAAAAATTCATCCGCATTTGCCTA
The DNA here is from genome assembly GCA_023415235.1 of Bacillota bacterium. Taxonomy (GTDB): domain Bacteria; phylum Bacillota; class Clostridia; order Peptostreptococcales; family Anaerovoracaceae; genus Anoxybacterium. The sequence goes on along the minus strand of JAEZLP010000008.1, from coordinate 83,164 downwards.
TGAGCCGTTGTCTGAGTCCGCATTGGACGTCCTGATTCATAATCTGCAGACGGCTCCCGGTTTTTCCAACATGGTTGCCTTTGACGCCTTTGGCGGTTGGATCGGTCAGGTGCCCGACAATGCAACTGCATTTGTACACCGGAATGCCCTGTTTCTGATTCAGTATCAATCCTACTGGCAGCAGGCAGAAGAAGCCGCTGGAAATATTCAGTGGATCGAACAATTCCGCCGGTCCATGCTCCCCTATACCCGCGGCGCTTATCGATGCTACTGCGACTCTCTGATTTCTGACTGGCCCGAGGCGTACTTCGGAGAAAACCTGGAAAGGCTGAGGATGGTCAAACGGGCGTATGATCCGGAGAATCTCTTTTACTTTGAACAGAGCATTCCATTGTAGGGGAGGATTCGAATGGAAGCTTACGAATGGGGAGTTGACTCCGCCCAGCATGTAACGGAAGATCTGTTTCAATGTGTTGCGCTTACTTTTGGATACCCGGTGTTTTGGGGAAGGTACCTGGTCCGAGTCCCCAGAGTTTCGGAAGGCTTGACAAAACAGGAGATTTCATTGATCCATAGCAAGGGTGTAAGGATACTGCCGATTTACAATGATTTCCGGGAGGCAAGGGGTTATTTGCAGGGGGCGGCGGCTGCAAATGATGCGGTATATCATGCGGGAAGGCTCGGAATACCAAAAGGCATCCTGCTATTCGCCAACATTGAGAAATTCTTTCCGGTGGATGCGGAATGGATTCAAGGCTGGACGGAAGGGATCCATGCAAGCGGGTATTACAGCGGCATTTATCATGATCCTGTAACCGGCGGCTTTCAAGAGGCGTTTTGCAATGGGGCAAAAGAAAACGAACGGGTAATAACATATACTGTATTATGGAGCGCGCAGCCGGAGACGGAACCCAGCGGCCCGTGGAATCTACCAAGCTTTCAGCCGCAGAGTCCTGATTGCGGAGGAAATGTGTGGTTATGGCAGTACAGCCGAAGGATAACCCGGTGCCCGGTTGATTTCAATTTGGCCATCCGTGGTGTAACAAATATGTTATGGTAATACAGCATGCCTAAAATATGGTAGTATATCGGGATACCGGGTGCTATAATAAAATACAGAATGATCCGAGGCGCAGCGTACTCCTTTTGTACAAGCGTGCTGGATTGATATTGTTACGGAGGTGAACTTATGAAGGCTTTCAGAAAATCAATTTTCTCATGGGTGCTGGCCATTATTCTGGTATTCGGCATGCTGCCCGGAAGCATTGTGTTTGCTGCCGAAGGTGACGGCGAGCCCGGGGCGGGTGATATCGTCATCCTTTACACGAATGACGTGCATTGCGCAGTAGACCAGGCAATCAGCGAAGGTGTTGTGAACGGCATCGGTTATGCCGGTGTGGCAGCCTATAAAAAGGATATGGAGGCGCTGGCCGGCGTTAACAACGTCACCCTGGTGGATGCAGGCGACGCAGTGCAGGGCGACGCAATCGGCACCCTGTCGCAGGGGCAGTATCTGGTCGACATCATGAATCAGGTCGGCTACGATATCTTTGTGCCCGGAAACCATGAATTTGACTACGGCATGGACCGCATGCTCGAGTTGATGGGCAGACTTGACGCCAAGGTGATTTCCAGCAACTTTACCGACTTGAAAGCAAGAAAACTTGTCTATGAACCATATACCATCGTTGCCTACGGCGAGGGGGAAAACGCGAAGAAGATAGCCTACGTGGGAGTCACTACGCCGGAATCCTTTACCAAATCCACTCCAGCATACTTCCAGGACGACAGCGGCAAATTCATCTATGGCTTCAAGGAAGGCAGCAATGGACAGGAATTGTATGATGCTGTTCAGAAGGCGGTCGATGATGCCAGAAATGCGGGAGCGGACTATGTCATCGTTCTCGGTCATCTGGGCCTTGACGAGCAGTCCAGCCCATGGCGTTCCACCGACGTGATTGCAAACACCACCGGAATCAACGCCTTCATCGACGGACATTCACACAGCACAATAGAGAAGCAGATCGTGAAAAATGAGGCAGGCGCCGACGTCCTGCTGACACAGACCGGAACCAAGCTGGCAGGCATCGGACGTATGGTAATCGACTCAGACGGTACGATCACCAGCAAGCTGATTACGGGCTACACAGGCCAGGATGAGGCTACCGCAGCCGTGATCAAGAACATCGAAAAGGATTTTGCGGATGATCTGGCGCAGAAGGTAGGCAAGACAGATGTAGCGCTTACGATCAACAATCCCGATACAGGAAAGCGTATGGTGCGCTTCAATGAGACAAACCTAGGCGATTTGTGCGCTGACGCCTATCGCTATGTTCTTGGCGACGGCAAAAACGGAGCAGAGAGCGGACCCGCCGACATCGCATTTGTGAACGGCGGCGGCGTGAGGGCCAACATTGACGCAGGAGATATCACCTTCGGCGAAGTCATTGCGGTGCATCCCTTTAATAACGTGGGCTGCGTAGTAAAAGCGACAGGTCAGGAGATACTGGATGCGTTGGAAATGAGCGCGCGTGTGGCCCCGGAGGAAAACGGCGGATTTTTACAGGTCTCCGGCCTGACCTATACCATTGACACTTCTATTCCGTCCACGGTAGTGGTGGACGACAAAAAGAGCTTCGTCAGTGTCAGCGGAGCAAGGCGCGTTACGGATGTGAAAGTCGGAAATGACCCAATAGACCCGAAAAAGACATACACGTTGGCTTCCCACAATTACATGCTGCTGGACGGCGGCGATGGAATCAACATGTTCCGTGACAACGAGATCGTTGTGCAGCCCGTCCTGCTTGATAATCAAATCCTCATAAGCTATATCCAGAACAACCTGAAGGGCACGGTCGGCAAGGAGTATTCGGATCCTTACGGACAGGGCCGCATTCAGATAAAGGAAGGCAGCGTATTCGCCGATACGGCGAACCACTGGGCGTCCAAGTCGATTGACTTTGTTGCGAAACGCGGTCTCTTCTCAGGCACTTCGACAGACAAGTTCTCGCCCAATGCGACCATGACTCGTGGCATGCTGGTTACCGTGCTTTATCGGCTTGAGGGTTCGCCGCAGGGTGCGACGGAATCCTTTGCCGACGTAAAGCCGGATAAATACTATGCAGGCGCAGTTGCCTGGGCCGCGCAGAACAAGATCGTCACCGGCACGGGAAACGGCTTCCTGCCGGAGAAGAATATCAGCCGCGAGCAGCTTGCCGCTATCCTCTACCGTTATGCAGCTCCGGAGAAGACAACCGGCAGTCTGGATAAATATCCCGACAGCGGAGCGGTATCCTCCTGGGCAACCGAGGCAATGGGCTGGGCAGTGGGCAGCGGCCTGATTGCGGGCGACAACAAAGGAAACCTCAATCCTGCCGGAAATGCAACACGAGCGGAGGTTGCAACAACTCTTGAACGGTTTATCACCAGCACGGAAAAATAAAGGGCTGATTACGGAAAGGCAGACCGACAACACTTGAAAGGGGGCTGGCGCGCCAGCGTTTGAAAAACGCTGACGCGCAGCCCTTTTTCGTGGAACGGAATAGGGAGGGATCATGCACGCAACATGGTCGCCTCAAAATGATGGATCAATCATAATGAGGCGGCCTTTTTGGGTCCTGGAAAAAATAGCGAGGCCGCTTTTCAGGGCCGGAAAATGTGGTAAAATAAGATAGGGAAAGGAGGCGTTCAAACATGCTTCTGAAAGAGGATATCATTCAATTGATCGAGGAATCAGTTGTTCATTCGCCGCATAATACATTCGAGGCCATGGGCCGGAAGGACCTGCCCATGTGGGATAGGCCGATTGTAGGATTTGCTAAGGGCGACGATCCTTATTTTTCGTATTATAAGGAAACCATCGGAGATTTTTACTGGCTTCCATCCGAGGTTTACAGCCTGAAGTACAAGAATGAGCCCGTTGAGAACGATCAGCTTACCGTGATCAGCATCGGCTTCCCCCAAACTCAGGCCACAAAGGACGAGCAGAAGAAAGCGGTCTCGATGCCCTGCTTCCGATGGCTTTACACGAGAGGCGAATGGGAGAAAATGATCTTGAAGATTACTGAGGAGATTGTCGCCAAGCTTGAGGCGGATGGGATAAAGGCGGTTTCGCTGGATTCCATCAGGGAATTTTCCAGACACACATCGAAAAACTTCGGGATCGCATCAAACTGGTCCCACAGGCATACCGCCTTTATTGCCGGTCTGGGAACCTTTGGTTTGTCAGACGGCCTTATCACGGAAAAGGGAAAGGCAATGAGGTTTACGACGATCATTGTCAAGCAGCAGCTGGAGCCGACAAAGCGGGGATACAGCGATTATCATGAATACTGCAAATTCTTCAGGGACGGTTCCTGCGGAGCCTGCATCGCCAGATGCCCAGTGAACGCCATTACGAAGGAAGGACATGATAAGGACCTGTGCAGCGCATACCTCCAACGAATTAAAAATGAAATCGGTCCCGACTTTGTCAGAAATTCCGATTATATTTCCGGCTGCGGGCTTTGTCAGAGCAAGGTTCCGTGCCAGGACAGAATTCCCGGGTGATCCGGACAGTTAACCGACCGGTGCGTTATTACTCAGGCTCCTCCTTTAAAAATTCAGAATTGGCGGGAATCGGAGACAGATCAATGGAACTGCCCGTCGTTCCCGCTGCCTGCGCCGAACCAGGGATGCCCGGAGCGGAGCACTTGATGAAAAAAACAAGTAAAATCGTTACAGCGGAAACCAAAAGGACCAGGCTGTATTTTCTCATGAAAACACCCCTCTTTCTTGTACGGCACACAGGCAATCAAACAATTAATTAATCTATTAATCAATTAATTAATTAATTAATCAGGCAGACAATTTCCCTGTTTCATATATAGAGAGCAAAATGAAATATATGTGAAAAAAGTTGAACGAAAATCAGACAAACTATCCTCTTTGATATTGAAAAAAAGAGATCTGTCTTGATTTTCAGAATAAAGATCTGTGAATAACACCTGCGGAAGCAGAGGATAATAGCTGGGAGAGGCGCTGCCGGAAGAGAAAATGGGGGCTGTTATGAAACTTCAGGAATACAACCGAAAACGGGATTTTGAAATAACCGGGGAACCGGCGGGCGGGAAAACCGCAGCAGAAGATGGCGGCGCGGAACAGCCGGAGGAAGGGCTGAGATTTGTCGTCCAGCACCATGCGGCCCGCAGGGATCACTACGACCTCCGTCTCGAATGGGACGGAGTTCTTTTAAGCTGGGCAGTCCCCAAGGGGCCCTCCTATCATACCCGCGACAAGAGGCTTGCCGTTCAGGTGGAGGATCATCCGCTGGAATACAGGAACTTTGAGGGCACCATTCCCAAAGGGGAATACGGCGGCGGGGTCATGATGCTTTGGGATGAAGGCTTATGGGAGCCTCTGATGGATGTGGAGGAAGGACTTCGCGCCGGATCCCTGAAGTTTGTTCTGAAAGGAAGAAGGCTCAAGGGGAAATGGGCGCTGGTCCGGATGAAGCCCAAATCAGGCGAGGCAGGGAACAATTGGCTTCTGCTTAAGGAAAGAGACGATTACGCCAAAACGGATGACGGAATCTCGGAGTTCTCCACCAGCATCAGAACCGGACGTACCATGGCGGAAATCGAGAAGGGGGAGGATGAGAAAATCATCAGGAATCCCTTTGAGCAGACGAACGTACAGCTTGCCAAGCTTGTCAACACAATCCCCACGGAGGAGGATTGGCTGTATGAGTTGAAATACGACGGATACAGGATTCTTGCATATCTGGAGGGCAGCGGCGTCCGGCTCGTCACCAGAAACGGCAGCGATTATACAAAGCGGTTTGCAGACATCGCTTATGCTCTGACGGACTGGGCTGCGGGCAGACCGATGATTCTGGACGGGGAAATGGTAATCACGGATTCGGAAGGAAGGACTGATTTTCAGGCGCTGCAGAATTATGCGAAAAATCCGAGAGGCCGTGCCCTTACGTATATCGTCTTTGATCTTCTGGCATTGGACGGCATTGATCTGAGAGGCAACCGTCTGATCGACAGAAAACAGACCCTCGAGGCGCTGATGAAGGATGCTCCGAAAAGTCTTCACTACAGCCAGCATGTCAGAGGGAGAGGGAAGGAAAGCTTTCTGGCAGCTTGTCAGTCGGATATGGAAGGAATCGTGGGGAAAAGGGCCGATTCTGTCTACAGCGGAACAAGAAACGGCGACTGGATCAAGCTGAAGTGCGATAAAAGGCAGGAATTTGTAATAGGCGGATATACGCGATCCGATAAAAAAACAAGCGGCATAAGCTCCCTGCTGCTCGGTGTCTATGAAGAGGAGGATTTGATCTTTGCCGGACGCGCGGGAACCGGATTTACCCAACGCAGTATGAAAGCCCTGGAGGAACAGTTTGAAGAGATCAAGCGGGAGACGGCTCCCTTCAAGCAGGCTCCCGCTGCTAAGAAGAATGAGACGATCACCTGGCTTGAGCCGGAACTGGTGGCGGAAATCAAGTTTGCGGAATGGACGGAAGAAAATTTGCTGCGACAGGCAAGCTTCAAGGGCCTGCGAACGGACAAGCAGCCAAGGGAAATCAGAAGGGAAAAACCGGATGCGGAGGAACCGATGAAAGCGGCGGGCAACGACATTGTCATCGACGGCATTAAGATCACCAACCCGGACAAGGTGATCTTCGATGGGCCTGAGGTCACGAAAGCGGATGTGGTCCGATATTACGCAAAGGCGTCGGAGCGCATGCTGCCCTATGTAAGCAACCGGATTCTCAGCATCGTCCGCTGCCCGAAGGGAATCTCCCAGTCCTGCTTCTTCAAAAAGCATCCCGGACCCGGGAATAAAGCCATCGTTACCATACCGGTCGTAAACAGCAAGGGAGAGACGGAAGAGTATTTCTATATCGAGGATGCATCCGGGCTGATTTATGAGGCGCAGATGGGCACGCTGGAGTTTCATACCTGGGGAAGCAGAATAAGCGAGCTGGAAAAGCCGGACATGATGGTGTTCGATCTGGACCCGGACGAGGGAATGGAGCTTGAGACGGTGCGCCAGGGTGTGAAGGACGTGAAAAGCGTTCTGGAACAGCTTTCCCTTGTTTCCTTTCTCAAAACCAGCGGCGGCAAGGGATATCATATCGTTGTCCCCTTCGAACCTTCCGCAGACTGGGAAACCTTTTACGATTTTGCGAAACGGATCGCCCAGGTTATGGAACAAAAGTGGCCGGACCGCTATACGAGCAATGTGAGAAAGGCAAACCGGAAAAACAAGATTTTTATAGACTGGATCAGAAACGGCAGAGGAGCCACCAGCATTGCTCCTTATTCCATCAGGGCAAGAAGCGGGGCGCGGGTCTCCATGCCTATTTCGTGGGAGGAGCTGGATACGGTGGCGCCCGACGGCATCGATATGGCGGCTGCGCTGTCGAGGCTAAAAACCGATGACCCATGGAGGGACTTTTTTCTGATCAGCCAGCGGCTGAAATGAAGAGAAACCTACCGAGTCCTAAGAAAGTGAAAACAATAAATGCGGTCCCATTTCCGGGACCGCATTTTTACAGCGCCTTCAATATTTTTTCCACCGTTGCCCTGGCGTCTCCAAAGCACATATAGGAGTTATCCTTGAAAAATAAAGGATTCTGAACTCCGGCATAACCGGTGCTCATGGAGCGCTTGAACACGATGACCGTGTTTGCCTTCCAGACCTCCAGAACCGGCATTCCTGCAATAGGGCTTCCGGGATCGTCCTGAGCGGAGGGATTGACCGTGTCGTTGGCTCCGATCACCAGTACGGTATCGGTATCCGGGAAGTCTTCGTTGATCTCATCCATCTCCAGAACAATGTCGTAGGGAACCTTGGCTTCCGCCAATAATACGTTCATATGCCCCGGAAGCCGTCCTGCCACAGGATGAATGCCAAAGCGCACGTTGACGCCTTTCTCTCTCAGGATTCTTGTAATATCCGCCACCGGATACTGGGCTTGGGCAACCGCCATACCGTAGCCGGGGGTGATGATCACAGAACTGGAATTCTTCAGCAGATCCGCCACGTCCTCCGGAGTCATTTCCCGGTATTCGCCTTCTTCCCCCGCTTCTCCTGTACCGGCGCTTTCGTTGCCGAAGCCGCCTGCAATGACCGATATAAAGGAACGGTTCATCGCTTTGCACATGATATAGGACAGTATGGCGCCGGATGATCCAACCAGGGCGCCGGTTACGATGAGCAGGTCGTTGGAGAGCATGAAGCCGGCTGCCGCTGTAGCCCATCCGGAATAAGAGTTCAGCATGGAGATGACCACCGGCATATCCGCGCCTCCGATGGAGGCCACCAGATGCAGACCGAGAAGCAGGGCAATCCCTGTCATCACAGCCAGATAGACCATGTTGCCGTCTTCCCTGATGAACAGTCCCATCAAAACCGCGGAAACCACAATGGCTGCAAGATTAAGCCAGTGCTTGCCCGGCAGGGACAGCGCTTTTGATTTGATGATTCCCCGCAGCTTGCCGAAAGCCACGATGGAACCGGTGAAGGTGACCGCGCCGATGAATACACCCAGGAAAATTTCAGTCAGCTCGATGGTTAGAAGAGCGCCGTGGGCGGCTTCTCCTGCTTCACCGTCAGCCAGCTTCAGGAAGCTGTTGTAACCCACCAGTACGGCGGCAAGACCGACAAAGCTATGCAGGCAGGCAACCAGCTCAGGCATCCCGGTCATCTCCACCTTGACTGCAAGCCATGCGCCGATGATGCTTCCTATCAGCATGGCAACAAGGATATAGGCAAGAGCGTCAAAGTCTGCGTTGGCAATGGTTGCCAGCAAGGCCACAGCCATTCCGGCAATCCCGGAGAGATTTCCCATTTTTGCGGTTTCCTGCTTCGACAAGCCGGCCAGACTCAGTATGAACAGGAGAGCTGCGACAAGATATGCAACTGTAATAAGTCCTTCAAACATTCTGCTCCCCCCTTATCCTTTGCTGAACATCTTCAGCATTCGCTGGGTAACCGTAAAGCCGCCGACAACATTGATGGTTGCGATCAGGATACCGATAAACGAAAGGACTGTGACCGCATTCAATTCAGCGCCGATCTGCAGCAGAGCCCCCACTACGATGATGCCGGATATGGCGTTGGTTACCGACATGAGCGGCGTATGGAGGGAATGGGTCACGTTCCAGACCACATAGTATCCGACCACACAGGCCAGCACAAAGACGGTGAAGTGGGACAGAAATTCCCGGGGCGAATATATGCCAAGCAAAGCGAACAACACGACGCCTGCCAGGCCAAAGATCCATTTCAACCCCTTGCGATCCTTTTTTCCCTTTCCCTCGACAGCTTTTCCTGCGGTCTCCTTTTTCGCTGGAGCCGCGGTTACGCTGATGGCCGGCGGCGGGAAGGTGACCTCTCCGTTCCGTATGACCGACATATTGCGAAGGATCACATCATCGAAATCAATGTGGATTTTGCCGTCCTTTTCCTTGGAAAGCAGCTTGGCCAGATTTACCAGATTGGTAGCGTACATTTCCGATGACTGAGTCGGAAGGCGGCCCGGCAGATCGGTGTAACCGATGATTTTGACGCCGGAGCCTGTAATAGTCATTTCGCCGGAAACCGTATATTCGCAGTTTCCTCCTGTTGCGGCTGCCATATCTACGATGACGGAACCGGGCTTCATGCTGTCGACCATTTCCTTCGTAATCAGCCTTGGCGCCGGTTTTCCGGGAATCAGAGCGGTTGTTACGATGATATCTACTTCTTTTGCCTGTTCGGCAAAGAGGGCCATTTCCGCTTTTATGAATTCGTCCGACATGACCTTCGCGTAGCCGCCTGAGGTGGATCCATCCTCATCACCTTCAAATTCCAGCTTGAGGAACTCTCCGCCCATGGACTCGATCTGTTCCGCCACTTCAAGACGGGTATCGAAGGCGCGAACGATGGCGCCCAGCGACCGGGCTATTCCGATGGCTGCCAGACCGGCAACCCCTGCGCCGATCACAAGAACCTTGGCCGGAGGAACCTTGCCGGCTGCCGTAATCTGACCGGTAAAAAAACGTCCGAAATGATGGGCCGCCTCAATGACCGCTCGGTAGCCGCCGATATTTGCCATGGAGGACAGGGCGTCAAGAGCCTGGGCTCGGGAAATACGGGGCACCATATCCATCGCCAGAACATTGATCTTTTTGCTGGATAGTTTTTTGACCAGATCCGGATTCAACGCCGGATACAGGAAGCTGACCAGAGTGGTTCCGTCCTTGATTTTCATGATCTCGTCATCACTGGGCGGGTTCAACTTGTAGATGATTTCGGACTGCCAGATTGCGTCGCGGCCGGTGATCTCGGCTCCTGCGGCACGGTAGGCCTCGTCGGTAAAGCTTGCTTTTTCCCCGGCGCCGGTTTCAACGGCAACGGTAAAGCCCAGCTTCATCAATTGCCTGACGGTATTGGGCGTTGCGGCGACACGCGTTTCTCCGTCAGAGCTTTCTTTGGGAATGCTTATTTTCATTTTCCCACTCCTTTCATCTTAGACAGATAAGATGTTGCGATAAGAAAAGCATTGTTTATATATAGATAAAAATTGTGATTCCTAGCACAGTTTACTTTATTGTTCCCAAAAAAAACAAAGTAAAACGTCGAAGAAAATAGAGTTTTTCCATTCTTTTTCCTGTTTGTTTTGCAGATAATCACTCACACTTTGATTTTCCCATATGTAAAAGCTATATCGTCGACGGCGGCGTCCTGAGCAATTTCCCGGTCTGGATCTTCGATACCGACAGCACGCCACGATGGCCGACCTTCGGATTTCGGCTTATCGATTCCTCGCCAAGCAATTGCTCCGAAGGGAAGACCGATCTGCTCTCCTACATTTTCGACATCTTTGAAGCCATGATCGGGGAGGACCAATCCGTCTTCCTTCGAGACAAGGACAGTGTACGTACAATATCCATCCCGACTCTGGGCATTAAATCCACCGACTTTGAACTTTCCCCCATGGACAGCTTCCGCCTTTACAGGTCGGGCTACGAAAGCTGCCGAGCCTTTCTGAGGGACTGGGATTTTATGAGATACCTGGAAGCATATCGGAGATAGCCTGTAAATTTATTCTAAAAATCGGCAGAAAAAGGATAATCTACATTGCATTATTTTTGTAGATTATTATAATGGAATCAATACATAGATGGGCGATGAAAATCGGCAAATCAATATAGGAGGAAATTATGGTTGGAGATATTTATAAGACACATTTTAACAGCGATAAAACAGCGTTGATTTACAAGGGAAGCAGGATTACCTACGGAGAATTGGACAGAATGGTTTTGGTCTATGCCTGTTACCTGAAGAAGGCAGGCGTTAAATTTGGGGACAAGGTTGTGCTCAGCTGTCTCAATTCCCCGGAGTTTATCTATTCCTATTTCGGTACCGTGCGGAACGGAGGAATTATCGTTCCTATCAACCTTCTTCTCACCATGGAGGAAATCGTATATATCGTCAAGGATTCGGAAGCGAAATTTATGATCATGCATCCTGTGATCCTTCAGAAATCCAAGCTTTCCAAGGAAGCCATCGAGAAGGCGCTTGGGATCACCCTCATCGTTCTGGATGAAGAGTTCGGCCGGGAGCTGTCACAGCTTTCAACGGACGGTTTTGAAGATTTTACGGACGAGGACGCGATCTCCACCTTCCTTTATACCTCGGGGACTACCGGGAAACAGAAAGCCGCAATGCTTACCCATAAAAATCTGGCGATCAATTCGGATCAATGTTATAAAGCACTGCAGGCAAGGCCGGACGATATCTATATGTGCGTCCTGCCCATGTTCCATGTTTTTGCATTTACCGCCTGTATTCTCATGCCGCTTTATTCCGGCGCAACGATCTCCATCCTGGAAGCCTTCCAGCCGAAGGAGGTCATCGAGACCCTGCTGAAGGATGAGATTACCATCTTTATGGGCGTACCGTCCATGTATGTGGTTCTGCTGGAAGCAGGGAAAAAGAATATTGCTTTCCCGAAGCTCCGCCTGGCTGTCTCGGGAGGGGCCGCGCTGCCGGTTGAGATCTACAGGCAGGGCAGAGAAATCATGAAACTGCCCATCGTGGAAGGATACGGCTTGACCGAGGCTTCCCCCGCCGTTTCCTTCAATCCGCCGGACGGGATCCAGAAGGCAGGCTCCATCGGGCTGCCGCTGCCTGGTGTGGAATGCAAAATTGTGGACGACGACGATAACGAGCTGCCTGTCGGCGAGGTTGGAGAGCTTGCAGTGCGTGGGGACAACGTGATGCTGGGATATTACAACCAGCCGGGCGAATCGGTCCGGACCCTGCGCGGCGGATGGCTCCACACGGGAGATCTTGCCAAAAAAGACGAGGAAGGGTATATTTATATCGTAGACAGAAAGAAAGACATGGTCATCGTGGCCGGGCTGAATGTATATCCGAGGGAAGTAGAGGAAGTAATCTATCAGTTCCCCAAGGTAAAGGAGGCGGCCGTAATCGGGCTTGCGGATAAATTGAGGGGAGAATACGTCAAGGCTTTCGTTGTTCTGAAGGAAGGAGAGGAATGCCACTCCAAGGAGCTCCTGCGCTTTATGAAGGAAAAGCTTGCCGCGTATAAGCTGCCCCGCCATATTGAATTCGTGGACAGTTTGCCGAAAAACAGCACCGGGAAGATCATGAAACGAATACTGAAAGAACAGCAGGAAGCGCTGAAAGAACAGCAGGAAGCGATGAAATAGACGGCAATAACGGCAAAGATATTCAGAAATCGAGAGTAACAGGAGGGGTAACATGGAAAGAACCTACATTATGCTGAAACCCGATGCGGTGGAACGGAAGCTTGCCGGAAAGATTATCGATCGGATCGAATCAAAGGGATACCGGATCACGGCAATCAAGATCATGAATCTGGACAGGGAGGTCCTGAGGGAGCATTACGCCCATGTGGCGGATAGGCCTTTCTATCCCCATATGGAGAACTATATGATGTCCGGACCGGTGTGGGGTATGATCGTCGAAGGAGAAAATGTGATTCAGGGAATGCGGATGCTCATGGGAGCGACGAAATTTGAAGAGGCTCTTCCGGGAACCATCCGGGGCGATTATGCCCGATCCACCACGGAAAACGTAATTCACGGTTCCGATTCACCGGAAAACGCAGAAATCGAAATCAGACGGTTTTTCGGTTCTTGATATGGCTGCTGAAACATGAATCCGCTTTTAAAATTTAGATCAGATTTTTGAAATCTGTATATCTTTTAAAATATGGATCAACTTTAATATAACGGCTTTTCATAAAATATATAGTATGATATAGTATATCCAAAGTGCGGTTGCATTTTATGCAGGCATCACAGATGCCGAGGGAACGCGGATGAAATTTCCGGACTATCCCAGTAACCGTGAAGCGGACGAAATGGCAATGGACCACTGTCACAGGACGGGAAGGCGCCAAAGTAGGATGAAGCTGAGTCGGGAGACCTGGCCGCACAAAAAAACTCCTGGGGATGAGAATGCGCTTTTGATTTATCATTTGTATCATAACGTCTGCTCCTCTTCCGCGGGGAGCAGTTTTTGTTTTTGAGAAACACTACGGGGGAGAAATATGAGGAAGATATTAAAACGGCATAAGCCTGAATTGATCTTTGTATTGCTGCTTGCATTGATTATGACTTCCTCCGGCTGCGCCGGCCGGAACGACCTTCCCGCGGAAGACGGGGAAGGGATTGAAATCATTGATATGATCGGCCAGAAGGTTGTTTTAGAAAAACCGGCGGATCGGATTGTCAGCCTTACACCTGCGGACTGTGAGATTCTCTATGCTCTGAACGCCGGGGATACGCTTGTGGGACGAGGCGAATACTGCGACTACCCGGAAGAGATTCTTTCTTTGAAAGCGGTTCAGTCCGGCAACGACACCAATGTGGAACAGATTATCGCACTGCAGCCGCAACTGGTCATCATGAGCAATATGGGCCAGCCGGAGCAGCAGATCGACGCTATGAAAAAGGCAGGAATTCAGGTTCTGGTCACCGATGCTCAAAAGATCGAAGATATTTACATTGCAGTTGAGATCATCGGAAAAGCGACGGGCAGAGACGACGAAGCAAAAGAGCTCATCGCAGAGCTCAAGAACACCTTTGATCAGATCAAGCCGGTGAAAAGCTCAGAGAAAGTGAAGACTGTCTATTTTGAGGTTTCCCCCTTGGAGTATGGACTATGGGCCGCTGGATCCGGCACCTTTATGGATGAGATAGCAAAAATAATAGGACTTGAGAATGCGTTTTCCGATGTGGAAGGATGGGGGCAGATCTCTCAGGAGCAGGTTCTTGAAAGAAACCCGGACTTCATTGTGGCGGTGCCGATGAGCTATGGACCGGAACCGGGACAAAAAGCGGAAATCATGAACAGAAAAGGCTGGCAAAATTTGAAGGCAGTAAAAAACAACGGAATTTATGTGGCGGATTCCGATGAGATTACAAGACCCGGACCCAGGATCGCCAAAGCGGCCTTGGAGTTCTACTCTTTTGTTTACGATGGAAATCAGAACGATGAAATATAAAAAAGACAGCTTTGGGACAACGGAATATCTTGCGTTTGGAGCTGCCGTGCTGGCGGTTTTCTTCCTGTGCATCTCCGTCGGAAGCGTGAATATCCCTCTGAGAGAGGTTCTGTCAGCCATGCTTGGTACACTTTTCAATATTCCCATGGAGGAGGACTTGTCCGAGTCTGTCATCCTGCTTGTCAGGCTGCCCAGAGTGATCTGCGTTGCCCTGGAAGGGGCGGCGCTGGCCCTTTGCGGAGCTGCCATGCAGGGACTTCTTCAAAATCCCCTGGCGGACGGAACAACGATCGGCGTGTCTTCCGGGGCCTCTTTGGGCGCAGTGCTTGCAATTACCTTGGGCGCCGATCTATCAATTCTATCGGGAGCCGGTACCGTGGCGATGGCGATGGCCTTTGCGTTTCTGTCTCTGATCCTGATTCTTTCCCTTGCGTATAAGCTTGATTTCACCCTCTCCACCTACACGATCATCCTGATCGGTGTGATATTTTCCATGTTTTCAAACAGCATCGTCAGCTTTATCACTGTGTTTGCCGGAGAAAAAGTAAAAACCATCGTATTCTGGACTATGGGATCTATGGCGGGAAGCAGCTACGGCAATGCATTGCTCCTGCTTTCAGCTCTGCTTCTATTCGGCACGGTGATCCTGTCCCATGCCCAGGAGCTGAACGCCTTTGCAATTGGGGAGCATAACGCAAGGCATATCGGCGTAAATGTTAAAAAGGTTAAATTTATGATTCTCATTGCAGTTGCCGGGCTGATCGGAGTCAGCGTTTCCGTCGCGGGAAGCATTGGATTTGTGGGGCTGGTGATTCCTCACATCACCCGGATGCTGGTGGGCCCCAATCATAAAAAGCTGCTGCCAGCCTCCTTGTTTTCCGGCGCGGTATTTCTCATGCTGGCTGACCTGATCAGCCGTGTGGTGCTGAGTCCCCGGGAGCTTCCCATCGGCGTCATCACATCCTTTGTAGGCTCCATCGTTTTCGTTTATATTTTCTATTTTAAAAGAAAGGGAAGATGACAGATGCTGGAGGTAAAAAATCTGACGGTAAAAATAGGGGACCATTTGATTGTGGACCAGGTCAGCTTTCCGGTGAAAGAAAGGCAGTGGCTCATGATTGTCGGCCCCAACGGGGCAGGAAAAAGCACGATTGTCAATGCAATCTCCCAGGGCGTCCCGTATACAGGCAGCATCCTTTTTGAGGGGATCGATATTGCCGGATGCAAGCCGGTGGACCGCGCAAAGCTGCTGGGAGTTCTGATGCAGTATCACTTTGTCGGCTACTCCTTTACCGTGGAGGAGGTTGTGAAGCTGGGAAGGTATTCTTACGCTCCGGGAATTTTTTCAAAGCTGGACGGGGAAAGCAATAAAAAGATCACGGAGGCCATGGAACAGACGGGAATCCTGTCCCTCAAAAATCAGTCTGTGCTTACCCTTTCGGGAGGAGAACTCCAGCGTACTTTTCTGGCCCAAATTTTTGCTCAGGATCCGCGTCTTCTGATTCTTGACGAGCCTACGAACCATCTGGACCTGATCTACCAAAAACAAATCTTTGAGTTGGTCGGGAGCTGGATTCGTCATACAGGACGGGCGGTGATCTCCGTTGTTCATGATCTGAGCATGGCAAAAGCGTACGGAACCCACGCCCTGCTCCTCGACAGCGGAAAGCGTTTGGCTTTCGGGCCGGTTGAAGAGGTTCTGACCAGAGAAAATCTAATGAAGGCGTATTCCATGGACGTTCCGCAGTGGATGAAAAAAATGTTCAGTCAATGGGAGGAGTGACACCGGGTACGAGGGATGAATATCGGCGTCTTGCAATGGGATCAATAATAAAGATGGATAAAGAGGGGTAAAATGGGGCATAAGAAGAGAGTCCGGATTAACAGACGAAGAATGGCGATTTTTCTGACGATTGTGGCAGCTGCCACAGCGGCAGTCATCATTGCGATTTCCTTTTATATCAACAGCAAACCCACGGAGCTTCGGGAACAGGTGGACCAGGTGGGAGAAATTCCCGTCATAACGGACTTTGTCCCGAAGGATACCATGGGGCGCCCCGGCCAGTTGAGGAAGATTAAGTATGTCGTCATTCATGAAACGGGAAATCCCGGCCGAAATGCCGATGCGGCCTCCCATAACAATTATCTGCACAAGGAAGCTGACAATCTGCAAAAATCTTGGCACTATACCGTGGACGACAGCGAGATTTACTATCATATTCCGGACAATGAAATCGCGTTTCATGCCGGAGACGGACTGCAAAAGGACGGAGGAAACCTTTCCGGAATCGGCATTGAAATGTGCATCAACCCGGAGAACGACTACGAAAAGACCTTGAAAAATACGGCAAAGCTCACCGCCATGTTGCTTCAGGCCTATGATCTCAAGCTTGAAATGGTAAAAAAGCATGAGGATTTTTCCGGAAAGCACTGCCCGGATATCCTGCTTTCGGAAGACCGGTGGGACGAATTTGTCCGGATGGTGGAACAGGAGCTTTCGCAGGAGTAACGAAGGGGAAAATGGAACGTTTTCAGAATATTTCAATAAACAAAAGGGGGAAAAGACTGCTTGACATGCATAAGCAAAAAGCGGTATGCTTTTATTGGTTAAATGAAGGAAGAGTCGAAAAATTCTCTTTTTTTTCTCTTTTTACGAAACTAGTAACATTTTGACAAAATCAGTGTTATAATAAGACTTGGAAGAAGCCCTTTCTTTTAAACTTGTTGATTTTTTATTAATAAATCAAATATATAATAAAGGAGTGTAAGTATTATGTTCACTTGTGACAAAGACAGAATGAATGAAAAAATCACTACATTCAGTAAATTCGGTGACGCTGGTCATGGCGGAATCACCAGATACTCCCTTTCCCCGGAAGCTCATATGGCAAGAGACTATTTCAAAAAGAGGATGGAAGCAATCGGAGCTACGATCGAAACTGACGACATGGCCAATATGTATGCAACTCTTCCGGGTTCCGAACCGGGCCTGAAGAGAATCGTAATGGCTTCCCACTGCGACTCCGTAAGAAACGGCGGAAACTATGACGGTATCTTAGGCGTTATCGGTGCGATGGAAGTTCTTGAAACCATTGCTGCAAACAAAATTCCTCACAGACATCCGATCACTGCAATGATTTGGACAAACGAGGAAGGCTCCCTTTATCCGCCTGCAATGATGTCCTCCGGCGTTGTCTGCTATGACTATCTGCCTCCTGAAATCGCAAAGAAATTCAAGAAGGAAGATATGCTGAATTCCAAGAGTGTTCTGGACAAGACCACTACATTCGGCGAAGCTTTGGCCAAGAGCCCATACAAGGGAGACGAAAAGAACAGACTGAACCCGAATGACTACATGGCTATGTTTGAGCTTCATATCGAACAGGGACCGATTCTGGAAGATGCCGGAAAAGACGTTGGCGTTGTTACCTGCGTACTTGGAATGTTCAACTACAGAATCAGATTCTTCGGACAGTCCGACCATGCTGGAACCACTCCTATGCACAAGAGACAGGATGCTTTACATGCAGCGGCTCAGGCTCTCTGCTACCTCCACGAAGAAATCGACAAGCTGGGCAGACCGGAACTGGTTTACACCACAGGTGAAATCCTCTGCCATCCGAACGTACACACAGTAATTCCTGATATGGTCGACTTCTCCATCGACGTAAGACACGAGGATCCTGAACTCAGAGCCAAGGTTCTCGATATCGTCAAGAGCTTGGAAAAGAAGGAATGGGCAAGATGCAGATGTGAAGTTGAAATGGCTTGGCAGCGTGACACAGTGTACTTCGACAAGGAACTGGTCGGCTTTGTTAAGGAAAGCGCAGACGAACTTGGCGCTTCCAACCAGTACATCAACAGCGGCGCGGGACATGACGCACAGTTCGCATCCTATATGATGCCTACCACCATGATCTTCGTTCCTTCCAAGGACGGACACAGCCACTGCGAACCGGAATTCACTCCTGTTGAATCCTGTACCGAAGGCGCAAGCGTAATGCTGAACGCTGTTCTGAAAGCAGACAAGAAATAAATAAAAGACAAAGAAATCGGATCAATTACAAAGGCCGCCGAAGACTGAACCTTCGGCGGCCTTTTGATATGACTCAAATCACTTTATTGCCGGGATTATTTATGATATTATGGAACCATCTTCCATATACGAGGAGAAAAGAAATGATCATCAGTGCCAGCAGGCGATCCGACATCCCCTGCTTTTATTCGGAATGGTTCCTGAACCGGCTGCGGGAAGGTTATGCGCTGCTCCAAAATCCTAGAAACGCAAATAGGCTGGGAAGAGTGGAGCTGTCTCCCCGGAATGTGGATTGCATCGTGTTCTGGACGAAGAACCCGGCTCCCATGATGAGCAGTCTTCCGCTGATCGATGAAATGGGCTACACCTACTATTTTCAGTTTACGGTTACGGCATACGGCCCGGATCTCGAGCGGCATCTGCCCGAAAAACAGGTGGTCGTCGACACCTTCAAACGGCTCAGCGAGAAGCTGGGCCCTGAACGTGTGGACTGGAGATTCGATCCCATTCTGAAAAGCGAACCGTATTCTGCCGGATGGATTGCAGAACAGTTTGAAAAGCTGTGCAGGGAGCTTCACGAATATACGGAACGATGCATTATCAGCTTTGTTGACGAATATGCTCATACAAGGAATCGGACCGATACGCTTTCCGGCAGCGAGATGCTTGAAACTGCCGGATTCATATCTGGAATCGCAGGACAATATGGGCTGCCCGTGTTCTCCTGCGCCGAGGAGATCGACTTGAGCGGTTTTGGAATTGAACACGCAAGCTGTATCGACGGTAAAAAGGTGGAAAAGCTGATCGGCGCTCCCATCAAATCGAAAAAGGATGCGGGCCAGCGCCCCGCCTGCGGCTGTATTGAAAGCATCGATATCGGAGCCTACAATACCTGCGGAAACGGCTGTACCTACTGCTACGCGGTGACCAGCGAGAAAGCGTTGAGCCGGAGGAGGAAGGAGCATGATCCTCGCTCGCCTCTGCTGACCGGATTCCCGAAGGGAGCGGAAATCATTACGGACAGAACCGCGCCGTCACAGAAGCTGGAACAGCTGTCACTGTTTCACGTTAAATAGGAGGTGTTTTTATGATTTTTTATTTTTCCGGGACGGGGAATTCCCTGTACGCAGCCGCAAGCATCGCGGAGGCCCAGGGAGACCGGCTGTACTCCATCGCCAAGCTGATGGACCTGCAGAAGGCTTCCTATGAATATGAATTGAAAGAGAATGAACTCCTGGGCTTTGCCTTTCCGGTTTTCGCATGGGGTCCGCCCCGGATGGTGCTTGATTTTATCAAAAGGCTGGAGATCAAAGGCAGGCCTTATGTCTTTTCCTTGAACACCTGCGCAGACGAAGAGGGCAATACCACAAAAATAGTCAGAAAAGCGCTGGCGGCGAAGGGGCTTGCCCTGGACAGCGCGTTCAGCCTCCGGATGCCCAGCAACTATATCGTGGGGTTTGATGTGGAGCCCGCCGACGCGGAAGCGGAAAAGCTGAAGGCGGCGGAGCTGATGCTTTCCGAAATAAACAAGGTGATCGAAAAACGGCAGACCAACGTGAATCTGACCATGCCGGGCAAGCTTCCCGGGCTGAAGACAGCGGTGATCAATCCGCTGTTCAACACCTTTGCATTGAGTACCAGGAGCTTTTTTGCCGATGAGAATTGCACCGGCTGCGGACGCTGCGAAAGAATCTGTCCGGTCCATACCATAAAGGTCGACGGCAGACCGGTATGGGGAAAGGCCTGTACCCAGTGCCTGGCCTGCATCCACCGATGCCCTGAGCGTGCGATACAATTCGGAAAGGGAACAGTGAAGAGAGGCAGATATCACCACCCCGAAATCGACAAACTGGAAAAACTTGTCCAACATTCAGAACCCATGTCGGAATAACATAATCGGAGGTTTGAACAAATGGCAAAGAAAACTTTTAATGAAAAACTCAATGACAGCAAAAATATGCCGGAAATTGTTGATGTAACGGATCCGAAAGCCATTGCAAGGTACCACGGCAGCAGAATGCTCATCGCCCCGCCCCTTGCCTATGACGAAATCATGAGGAAAGTGCCTTGCGGAAAGCTGATTACAGCGGATGCAATCAGAAATTATCTGGCCCGGAAGCACGGCGCAGATTATACCTGTCCTCTTACCGCGGGGATTTTCATCAATATTGTCGCAGGGGCCTCCGTAGAGCGGCAAAAGGATGAAACACCCTATTGGAGAACCCTGAAGACGAACGGAGAGCTGAATGAAAAATATCCCGGAGGCATTGACGGACAGAAAGCGCTGCTGGAAGAGGAAGGACACACCGTCATACAGAAGGGAAAGAAATATTTCGTAAAGGATTATGAACAAAAGCTGATGGAGCTGTAATTCCACTCAAAACATGTCAAGTTATGCGAGAAGGACTTCATGAAGAGCGAGAGTGAACCCCGCCGGGATTCCGGCGGGATTTTTCTATTTTTGGAACATCTTTTCTGTTGCAAAAGAACATATGTTCTGATATGATGATCTTACATAAAATACTTGCCGTTCCGCCGGAAAATTGCCGGCGGACTGATGATACAAGAAGGTGATACTCGTGAGAACAATCTTTCACATTGATGCGAACAGCGCCTATTTAAGCTGGACTGCGGCGGCTATGCTGGAAAAAGGGTATCCGATTGATATAAGGGAAATTCCCGCGGTGATCTCGGGAGATCCGCTTTCCCGTCACGGGATCATACTGGCCAAATCCATACCGGCCAAGAAGTACGGCATCGCCACAGGGCAAAGCCTGTTTGAGGCGAGGCAGAAATGCCCGGACCTTGCCGTGTTTCCGCCGAATTACGACCTGTATATGCTCTGCAGCAACGCCATGCATCATATCCTGCTGGAATATTCTCCCCTTGTGGAGCGGTACAGCATCGACGAATGTTTTCTGGACTATACCGCCTCCCGGAGCAGATTCGGCGATCCGTTGGATGTTGCCTGGGAAATAAAGGAGAGGATTAAGAACGAGCTTGGCTTCACGGTGAATATCGGCGTGTCCTGCAACAAGCTCCTGGCAAAGATGGGCAGCGAGCTGAAAAAGCCGGATCAGATCCACACTCTCTGGCCGGAGGAAATCGAAAAGAAAATGTGGCCGCTTCCCGTGGGAGAGCTGTATATGGTAGGCAGGGCCACCGCCCGGAAGCTGCAGCAGATCAACATCAACACCATCGGCGATCTGGCGAGGGCAGATCTCAACCACATGAAGGCGCTGCTGAAAACGCCGGGGATTCTGGTTTGGGAATTTGCCAACGGTATCGACGACATGGAGGTCATGCTGAACAGCGACATCATACAGAAGGGGGTGGGAAACAGCACCACCATAAGCCATGACGTAACAGACCGTACGGAGGCGCTTATGATCCTGCTGGCTTTGACCGAGCGGGTGGCCATGCGCCTGAGAAGGCTGGGCTACATGGCGTCCCTGGTGTCCGTTTCGATCAAGAACGATGGATTTCTGCATTACAGCCACCAGATGAAGATTCGGAACTGCATCAACACGACGACGGAGATCTACGAATACGTCTGCCGTCTTTTTGACCAGTGCTGGAAGGGAGACCCCATCCGGAAGCTGGGGGTGCATGTTTCAGATTTTCAGGAGGTCGAGACCCGGCAGTATTCCCTGTTCGACAGGCAGGATGCCTGCAAGTTGCAGGCCCTTGACAAAGCCGTTGACAAAATACGTGAAAAATACGGCACGAGAGCCATTATCCGCGGAAGATTTGCAAACGGCAATATCAATGCGGTCCAGGGAGGTACAAACGACAGTGACTTTATCATGATGGGAGGTTATAAGCAGTGAAGATATTAGCAGAACCGATTGAAGCCGCAGTCTGGTTCAAGTCAAAAGAAAAGCCCCATCCGGTGAAGTTTCGTTACAGTGACAGCGACGGACAGATCCGGAAGGTTAGTGTGGATAAAATTATTAGCGTGGATGAAATCAAGACGGCCGGAATCAGGGCCTTTGTCTACCGCTGCCAGAGTGAGATCGACGGGACCATGAAGCTTTACGAGCTGAAATACCTGGTCAGCGACTGCAGATGGGAGCTGTACAAAATGTAGCATAAACAGGAGAAAGAATCCGAATTCCTTTTTTGATTTCGCCAATATTTTACTATTGTTAAAATATGTTGAAATATTGAATAACCGGGCGTAAACTGTAATTAGTTGAAATAGGTAAGGACATTCGGGGGTAATGCTTAGAAGGTATTGCCCTTTTTAATTTCTATATTACAAATTTGACAGGGCGAACCGATTTATACAAGGTAATAGAGTGTGAAGTTAAAAAGCTTTACATGTGAAGGCCGCCTGAACCTACTTTTGAAAAGAACCAGGCTCATGACCAGGCCGAAGAAAATCTGCTGTATGGGTGGGTTCATTATCTTAAATCTTTACGACAAGCTGTTCGTGAAGATACCATCAAAAAAATTGATGAATCAAAGAAATCTTCGCGGTGTTGACATACCAGTTAATCTTCATTAAGCAATGAGGGCCATTCAGTAATATTAGTATAGAAAATAAATATTAGGAGTTTAATATAAAAATGGATTACGAGAGAATGCATAATAAGGAACCATTGCCAACCTATGAAGAGATACGCAATTTCATTGGAAATACCGTTGAAAAAGAATTTGATAAAATAATTACTTTTATTGAAGGAAATTATGGCTTTAGCAAAGAGGTCTGCTATGGCGGCAAAAACTATGGAGTTCTGTTACGATTTAAGAAAAGTGGAAAAACATTAATTACATTATTCCCGGAAAAAGATTGTTTCTCTTGTTTTCTTGTTTATGGTATAAAGGAGATTGAACAATTTGAAAAAAGAATTAATGAATTTAGTGATTATATGATTAAAATTTTTAATGAAACAAAGTAATATCACGATGGAAAATGGCTATTAATAAGGATTAAAGATGAGAAATATACCGATGAATTAATTGAGATGATAAAAATCAAAAAGAATCCACGGATTTTGCAGAATTAAATAAAATTAATTTGCCAGATTTGCTTTCGGTTATCCTTATTATAGAATGGAACTAAGATATTGCCAGGAGGAAAAAACCATTGCCGTATATCACTCTGGAGGAACCTCGACCTTCAAAGATCAAAATCATGATCTTTGCAGAGGGAACGGTTTTAAAGCCCAAGTCGCTGCTCACCATCTACAATCACAGAACCTATATTCCCATCGGCAATGCGGCCGATCTAACCGGTGCATGGAATCAGCAGGAGGCGGAAATACTGTATTGCACGTCCCGAAGAGGAAAGCATGCGGAAGAAATCGCCCGCTTGCTCCTTCGATACGGATTTGCGGGCTCGAAGCTCTATTACAGGGAGGGCAGGCAGAAATATAAGGACATTGTGGAAAGTGTCCGGCCCGACATATTGATTGAGGATGACTGCAGAAGCATTGGGGGCAGCTGGCAGATGTGCATTACACATGTTGAGCCGCAAATAAAGGCTTCCATAAAATCCATCGTAGTCAAAGAGTTCAAAGGGATTGACCATCTGCCGTCGTCGGTTGAAGCTTTATGAAGGATTTTGTCAGACTTAATTCAACCCCTTGTAATACTCTTTAAAAAAGTCTTTCAGAGAGTTGACCAGAAGGGACAGCTTGATGTAATTTGTGATCTGATCCTGGACGGTGATGATATCATTTCTTTTTAGTCTTCTGATGTTCAGGGCGAAGATCTCATCCTTTGTCATTCCGTTCTCCAGCTCGAGCTGCTTCAATAATGTGTTTTCAATGGCTCTGAGATTTTCTTCGCCGTATTCCACACAGAATTCACAGTATTTGATCAGCTCGTCCTTGCTGCCGAATCCTGAAGTCAGGTGATTGATTCCGGTTCGAAGGGTATAATTTATAATAAAGGAATCATAACCGCTCCGGAGAAAGCCGCTTGCTAGGACAGACAGCGCTTCACAGCCCGTTACAATATACTTTCCCTCCAAATTGTGGTCGTTCAGGATGCTTAGAATTCTGTTGACCTCCAGCGCGATCATATCCGGCACGACTATGCTTCGCCCGCAGAGCGCCAGGAGATCCTCCATGTTATGTACGAATGAATTCAGATTGCTCATAAATAATTCCCCCTTTATCCCGTTTACCCTTTATTAGTACAATAAAGCATCGGATTCCCGCCGTCAATTGATTACCTTTCCGGATAAAAAGAGGAAAAACGACATGTTTCGGGATGTGCTTACGATAAAACGATTTCACGGAGGTGGCAGAAATGTGCGGAAGATATACTTTTTTTACAGATAAGGAGCTGCAGGAGGTCGACGAAATCATCGATCAGATCAGCAATGAAATTCAGCTGGAAAGGATGAAGACGGGAGAGATTTTCCCCACCGATCTGGCGCCGATCCTGCTTCCGGAAAGAGATTTGGTCATCCCGAGACTTATGGTATGGGGCTTCCCCAACTTCCGGGGCAAGGGAGTCATCATTAACGCACGATCGGAAACCGCCCGGGAAAAGAAACTTTTCAGTTCCGATCTGGAGCAGAGAAGGTGCATCATCCCATCCACCGGCTTTTATGAGTGGGACGCGGAAAAAAAGAAGTATCTTTTCAACATGCCGGATTCGGGAATGCTCTACATGGCCGGACTATATCATCGGTTTGAAGGAGAGAACCGGTTCGTTATTTTGACTACGGAGGCAAATGAGTCGGTAGCCGGGGTTCATCACCGGATGCCGGTGGTGATACCCAAGGACAGGATCGGGGATTGGATTTTCGATTTCCGGAAAACCGACGACCTGCTGTTCCATGAGCATCCCAGCCTGATCAGGAAGATCGCGGGTTAAATCAGGAAGAGAATTGTGTACTGCAAAGAAATAAAGAAGGCAAACCGACGCTTATGGTTTGCCTTCTGCTTTTTCGGGATCACGAATCGGCTGTTTCCCGTTTTGAAAAGAAACAACGGGCAGCCGCTTAACGGTAGCCGCGCTTTTTATCGATGGCCTCATCCCTGATTTCTTCTCTCATTCCGGACAGCGCTTCTTCTCTTCTTTCATTCTTTGCCTTCAGATCGCGTTTGGTTTTTTCGCTATCCGTCCTGCTGATCATTTCTTCGGCCATCTCCATGTTCTCAATGGTTCTATCGATGTTGAACTGGATCCTGTCAACATTGTCTTGCCTGTCATCCGGCTTTGGAGCAGTATCTTTTGCCATTGCATTTTCCTTCCTTTCCTCGGTCTGATTTTCTTTCGGTTATTGTTTCAGCCAACCTTACCCTATTTTTTGATGGACGAATGAAAATATTCTCCGAAACGGTTAGAAAAAATATTTTATTTCCGAATACAGAAAAAGAAAAGCGCAGAGCTCAGAAGTTTTCTTCCTTCGGTTTTGTAATCATCCGGAATGACAAATTTATAGGGAAAAAGTAAAGCTCGGAGGCTGGGCCGCTCATTGCAAAACAGTTCACAGAACTGTTTTGTTGCATTCGCGCTCTTTCGAGTTCAAATCTCCCCTGCAATATAAAACAAAAAAGCCACCATATAGGTGACATTTTGTTTTATTGGTCGGAGTGGGGAGATTTGAACTCCCGACCTCTTGACCCCCAGTCAAGCACGCTGACCAAGCTGCGCTACACCCCGAGATGGAATCTGGCTATAAAAAAAGAAAATGGTCGGAGTGGCCGGACTTGAACCGGCGGCCTTTGCGTCCCGAACGCAACACTCTACCAAACTGAGCCACACCCCGATTAGTGTTTATTATACAACGTATCCGACCTCTTGTAAAGGAGCTATTTTTGAAAAAATGGTGCAAAATAAACACTTTTACCTCTTGACATTTCGCCCGACATTTCTCTCGCATCAAAAAACAAGACCCGAACATGGTAATAAATTACAAAATGTTCGAATCTTGTTTCAGGGCTATGAATCTGATTCATTCGCCCAGGCATTCAGCTTTCTCATGGTCTCATCATAGGTTTGCCGACAGATCTCCGGAAGCTCGCCGCCCAGCGCTTTTCTGGCAGCTGCGAAGCCTTCATCGATCGCCGCAACCAATTCGGACAGCTTGGATTTATCGCCGCCGGATATGGCTATGGCGAAATCAACCAGTCTGTTGCTTACCGCCTTAACTCCAAATTCACCGTCTTCGGAGATCGCCTCCTTCGCCGCTTCCACATCCGCCGTGGTAATTCCCAGCTGTGCAAGCGCATCGGGCTCCGAAGAAATCTTATAGTTCTTGTCCTGCCTTAAAATCAGCTGCTCGACCAGCTTTCGCAGATTTTCCGTTGCCGCTTCGGCTTCGGCTTTCAGAGCTTCGATTTCCGATGCATCGAGTTTTTTATTTGTAATTCTCGGATAGGTGACGGAGGCTTCCTGCTTTGCTCCGATCTCTATGGTATCGGCCCTGGTGCCCTGAACGGGCTGCGATTTTTCGGAAGGTTTTTCCGCTGCGGCCTGACCGGAAGCTGTTGGTGAACCGGCGACGCCGTATCGCTGACCGGTATGAATCTGATTGATCATAAAACTCCTCCTTTCCTTCGGAAGTCATCAATAATGTACTTCATATCTGTTTTATCGGCAAAACATGGAAAAACTTTATACATAGGACCGATTTCTTTTGGTTATATTATTGTCAGGAGGCGATAGAATGGATGAACGATTAAAGAAACTTGCCGATATACAGAAAAAGAAGGATGAAATCGAGATCGCAAAGGCCGCGGACAACCTGATGGCACGTGGAGGAACGGATTCCGATCCTGCCATGGCGCAGCTGGAGAACGACGGAAACGTATCACGTCAGCTCTACAGCGCGGTAGGCCATCAGACTTTGCTAAGCGAAGACGATTCCCAGTACCGCAGAATGATCGAAAACGCAAAGCCGTCGCTGCCGTATCATGACAACCAGTCTCAATTTCTGCGGGGACATACGGCGGACGAATGACGAAAGGCGGACGAATAAAGAATAAGAGCGAGGCCCGGGCGATTAGGCTCCGGGCTGCGCTCTTTTTGCAGGAGTCCGTTTTTTCTTCGGGGTCGCTGACACTTGATTCTGCTCGATGCTGCGTTTCAAAGCATCCATCAGATCGATTACGTTGCTTGGCTCCTCGTCTTTCGGAGCGACGATTTCCTTGCCAGCAATTTTCGTTTCAATCAGCGCTCGAAGACGTTCCTGATACTCATCCTTGTAAAGCGAGGGATCAAAGGGTTTCACCATGGACTGGATCAGCGTTTTTGCCATGGCAAGCTCGCTTTCGTTCAACTCGGGCCTTGTGTAGGATTTGGGCAGTTCCTTGATGTCATCCTCGAAAAACATGGTGCTGATGAGAATGTTATCCTGTGCCGGGATAATCGCAAGGAGAGTTTCCTTGTTGCCCATGACCGTTTTGGCGATTGCCACTTTGTTTTCCTCCTTCATGGCGGTGCGCAGCAGTTCAAAGGCTTTTTCACCGCCTGTTTCAGGCACCGTATGATAGGATTTTTCGTAATAAATCGGGTTGATGGAGTCCAGATCGGCGAAATGGATGATCTGGATGGTCTTGTCCTTCTCCGTTTTGATCTTCTCGAAGTCGTCGTTGGTCACGACAACATATTTGTCCTTGTCATATTCAAAGCCCTTGACGATGTCGCCGGCGGTAACCTCCTTGCCGCAGTGGGCGCAGGTCTTTTTATATCTGATTCTGGAATGATCCTCCCTGTGAAGCTGGTTGAAATGGATATCATTATCCGTGGTTGCCGTATACAGGGCAACAGGAATGTAGACCAAGCCGAATGAAATAGCTCCTTTGTGCGATACAGCCATTACCATACCCCTTTCCGTTTTTCGCTATCGTCAATGTGAGCCCGTCGTCTGCCTTGATTCATGCGTTCCTGTCAAGAAGGCTTCGGGCGCAGTTTATTTTAGTATTAGAAATATCAGGTAAATTATTCTTCGAATTTCCGGTGATAAGAAAACCATCCGGATTCTGGAAGAATCGTAATATCGGAGTCATAGAATTTAATTTTTTAGAAATACTAAAAACGGAGGTGATTTTATGCAGCATCAATGGACCGAACAATCGGCTTTGAAAGCGCTCAATGGCAATGTGGCGGCACATAATAAGGAAATCAACTGTTATGGCGGATTTCATGGTTTAAGAGCATGCTCGGCCTATGATTATCTTTGCGATCACTGCGGATATCATCCCGGTGACATGGTAGTCAAAACAAATCTGAAAGAACTTTTCGACCGGTAGATCAATTGTTTAATTAGTTTAAAAAGTGAAGAAAACCCAGGTAGAGTATGCAAAATTTACTTGTTATATTAAACCTTCCGCAGGTTAAATTAATACCACAAAGGAGGTGAATATAAATGGCAAGCAATAGCAGCAACAACTTAGTAAAGCCAGGCGCAAAGAATGGATTAAACAACATGAAGACTGAGATTGCTAACGAACTTGGAATTTCCAACTATGATTCAATGGATAAGGGAAATCTTACTGCTAGACAGAATGGTTACGTTGGCGGTTATATGACAAAGAGATTAGTAGAAATGGCAGAACAGCAGTTAGCAGGAAAATAGGTAAAAAGTTATAATTAATGATAAATCAGCTTATGAATAAGATCCATAAGCTGATTTTATTTTCGGGCACCAATGCGGTTAAGGAGGAAAATAATGAAGCTTTCTTTAAGACAGAATGCAGAAATCGATCGTATGAAATCGGAAATTGCCCATCAATACGGCGTGGAGGATTTTGAAGACATTGACAGGGGGAAAGTTACCTCAAGAGCCAACGGCGATATCACGAGAACCCTGGTGGAATTGGCTGAAAGAAAGTTGCCTGAGAAAAGTATGAAAATGTGACGCCACGGCAGGAGACCGTGGTTTGAAAGCCCTGAAACACGGCGCGCCGAAAGGGACAGCCATCATTGCCCCGAGGATTGCGCCGCGTTTTTTTTTGCAGAGAGAACCGTATGTTTTGTAACCGGTAACGTTTTTTAAATGCAAATGTTTTTTCTTGAAAATTTGAATATTTAGTGACATAATGGAGGAGGGTATCTTTGCCCAAAACGCGGGGAAAAAATATTCCTCGCGTTTTGATTGCAGCTTTCGCTAATATATGGAATTGGAGCATTGATGGCATTATGAATATTAAAGAAATTGCAAAGAAAGCCGGTGTTTCTGTTGCAACGGTTTCAAGGGTCCTGAACCATCCGGAAAGCGTTGCTCCGGATACCAAGGAAAGAATTCTGAATGTAATAGAAGAATCGGAATACACGCCCAACTGGTTTGCGAGAGGATTGAATTTTAATAAAACGAATACCATAGGTCTGCTTATTCCCAACATTTTAAACCCAAGCTATATGGAAATCGCCAAGGGGGTGGAGGATGTAGCCCACCAAAAGGATTACACGGTTCTTCTGTGCAATGCGGAAAATGGAGTGGAAAAAGAGCGGCGATATGTGGATTCCCTGCAGAAAAGAAAGGTAGACGGTATGGTTCTGGTTTCCTCGCTTCTGGAAAACGAGGATGTTGAGGGAATTAAAAAACAGGGGATCCCGGTGGTTCTGATCGGCGAAAACAGGGGGGCCATCGAAGGGGTGCCTATTGTGAGGATCGATTGTGAGGGTGCGGCATATAAAGCCGTCAGGCATCTCATTGATATCGGCTATAAGGATATTGCCATCATCTACGGTGCAACACCAGAACGGGAAAACCGAAGAAAAATCGAAGGCTACAGACAGGCTCTTGCCGAGGAGGGTATTACGGAGAGAGAGGAGTATGTTCAGGAGGCCACGAATACCATTGAGGGCGGCTACATTGCTGCAAAGAGGCTGATCGATCTGAAAAGAAGGCCGAGAGCGATCTTTACCTCTTCCGATCTCCTGGCCTTTGGTGCTATTGATGCGATGAAGGATCATGGCATAAAGATTCCGGAGGAAGTGGCGTTTGTAGGCTTTGACAACATCAGGATGTCCAACCTCATTGAACCGAAGCTTACAACCGTGGAAAAACCCATGCATAAGATGGGCGTGGTCGGAGCCAGATTGCTTTTTGATATTATTGACGCCAAGGAAGATGACAATAAAGGCAGGCAAATTCTGCTTCAGTCGAAGTTAAAGATAAGAAAGTCCTGTGGACACAGGGAGAGAATCGGAGAAATATTCTAATGAAAACAGATTTTTTAGGGTTAAAATTAACAAACCCCGTTATCATTTCAGCAGGGCCGTGGAACAGGGACGGGAAAAGTATAAGAAAGGGAATCGCTGCGGGAGCCGGCGCAGTGATTACGGAAACCATCGTCAGCGATACCTTGCTTGACGTGCGTCCGCGGATCGCCTATAACGGCTCGGGAGCTCAAAATATTCGTCTGTACAGCGACATTCAGGTGGAAGGCTGGCAGAGGGAAATGGATATTGCAAAAAGCAAGGAAGGCGTCGTAATCGCCAGCGTCTCAGCCCATACTCCGTCAGAGCTTGCCTACCTTGCCATGAAAATGGAAAAATTCGGAGCCGACGCCATCGAACTCGGCATCTCATCGCCAATGGGCGAATCTCTTGAGGTTGTGGCTTCCGACGCAGAGCGGGTCTACGAGATGACCAAGGAAGTAGTACGCAATGTTAAAATTCCGGTCATAGTCAAGCTGTCCCAGAACGCAACAAATATTTCTAAGGTTGCAAAAGCGGTGAAAAGCGCAGGGGGATCCGGCGTCAGCGCCATCAATACGGTCCGGTGCATTCTGGGAGTGGATCTGGACAGTATGGAACCGACCCTGTCCACCTACGGGGGATATTCGGGAGCGCCCATACGGCCTCTTGGCCTGGCTTCCGTTGCAAGCATCGCACAGGCGGTGGACATTCCGATCGCAGGCATCGGCGGAATCGAAAACTATAAGAATGTGCTGGAATATATCATGCTGGGCGCATCGGCGGTAGAAATCGGCACCGCTGTCATGGTCAACGGATTCGAGAGGATTACGGAAATCGTGGAGGATTTGAACCGATGGGCCGAGGAAAAAGGCGTCAAAGAGGTAAAGCAGATCAGAGGCGCGGCGCTGAAGAATCTGAAGTCCTTTGAAGAGATAAAAATCGAGCCGGTAGTCAGCCGGATCAATGATGTGGTCTGCAATGCGCAATGCGAAGCTTGTGTAAAGGCCTGCGTCTATGGCGCGATCCGGAAGGAAGGAAACACGATGATCCTTGATTCGGAAAAGTGCACCGGCTGTGGTCTTTGCACTTTCATCTGTCCTGATAAAAAATTCAGACTGGACTGGTAAACGGACGTATCCGATGATAAACCCGATCCGCTTGAGAAAATGCGGACCGGGTTTTGCTTTTTATTCGGATGCAATCGTTGAGAGCGCTGATTTCAGGTGGTTTGGGGCTTGTTCTCATTTTAGAATTTCTAAAAAGAAGCTTTTGTTTTTTTATGTATTTCGTAATATTATTGTCAGAAAGTCCTTGCATAATTCAAAAAAGCTGATACAATGATAGTGTGTGTAACTGGTTTCACAACAATAGCAATCATGAGTTAAATTAATCTTTTTAGTTGAATCAAACCGGTTATAGGTTGCATTCTCTTAGGACAATACAAAATGGCAAAAACGATGGGGAATTGCAAAAATCGCAGCGAGCTTTCTCCAAATGGAGAGAGTAAGTAAAACCATAATATTTAATGAGAGAAGGAGTTGAAAAATTTGAGTAAGGTAGTAAAAGCTAAGTACACTGCTGATGCTGTCGACGGATTTACACCAAGAACAGCGATGGAAGAAGCAGCAAGATGCTTACTATGTGAAGATGCCCCATGCAGCAAAGGCTGTCCAGCTGGAACCGATCCGGGGAAATTCATCAGATCAATCAGATTTAGAAATGTTAAGGGCGCGGCGGAAACAATCAGAGAAAACAACGTTTTAGGTGGAAGCTGTGCAAGAGTATGCCCGTATGACAGACTCTGCGAAGAGTTCTGCAGCAGATGCGGCATTGACAGACCTATCCAGATTGGCAAATTACAGAGATTCGCAGTTGAACAGGAAAAAGCACATAAGATGAAGATTTTAACAGCTCCTGCAAAGAAAAAGGCTGACAAGGTAGCTTGCATCGGATCTGGCCCTGCTTCTCTTGCTTGCGCTGCAAAGCTTGCTCAGGCCGGCTATCAGGTAACAATCTTCGAAGCGGCTGAAAAGGCTGGCGGAGTACTTACATATGGAATCACACCTGCAAGACTGCCACAGCACGTTGTTGATTTTGACATTAAGACAGTAAAAGACTTAGGCGTAAAATTCGTATTCGATACAAAGGTTGGCGAGGATA
This sequence comes from Bacillota bacterium, assembly GCA_023415235.1. GTDB lineage: Bacteria > Bacillota > Clostridia > Peptostreptococcales > Anaerovoracaceae > Anoxybacterium. The sequence continues at coordinate 50,321 of JAEZLP010000008.1, read as the reverse complement.
TCACCGTAGACGAACTGAAGAAATCCGGATTTAAAGCGATCTTTATCGGAGCTGGACTTTGGGATGCAAAGATTCCTGAAATCCCAGGAAAAGATCTGAAGGGCGTTACCAATGCCATCGACTTCCTGAAGGCTGCAAGAGATTCCAAGGGCGAATTCGATCCTGGAAAGACTGTTGTTGTCATCGGAGGCGGAGACGTTGCGATGGACTGCGCTACAACTGCCAAGCTGCTGGGCGCTGACGTTAAAGTTTATTACAGAAGAACCCTGGAAGAAGCACCTGCAAACATGACTGAAATTCAATATGCAACTTCTCTTGGAGTTACCATTACCACAAACTTTGCACCAAAAGAAATTATTGGAAACGGCAAAGTTGAATTCGCTGTGTTCCAAGGCAGAGACGGAAAGTCCGAAGCAAAGGTTGCTGCTGATACAGTAGTATTTGCAATCGGTCAGGCTGCTGAAGACATGACGAAGATTGCACCGGTTAAAGTAACCGAAAAAGGAACCATTGCTGCGAATGCAAAGGGTAAGACTAATGTGGCTGGAATCTTTGCTGCCGGCGATATCGTAAACGGCGGCAAGACCGTTGTGGAAGCCGTAGCGGCAGGAAAAGAAGCAGCAGCTGAAATCATTAGCTACCTCGAAAAGAAAGAAGGTGTAAAGTAAGATGGCTGTTAAAAAAGATTTATCAATAGATTATTTAGGCGTTAAATGCGAAAACCCGTTCTTCCTTTCTTCATCACCAGTTGGCGGGAACTACGACATGGTTAGAAAAGCCTATGAAGCGGGATGGGGCGGAGTATTCTTCAAAACCGTCGGTATCTTCGTAGCTGACGAATGTTCACCTAGATTTGACCAGACAAATAAAGAAGGTCTGCCATGGGTTGGATTCAAAAACATGGAACAGATCTCCGACAAACCGACAGAAAAGAACTTCGAGTTCATGCGCAGATTGAAGGAAGACTATCCGGAAAAGATCATGGTTGCTACCATCATGGGAAGCAACGAGGACGAATGGAAAGAGCTTGCTAAGATGTGCGAACAGGCTGGAGCAGACCTGATCGAGGGTAACTTCTCCTGTCCTCAGATGACAAGCCATGCAATGGGATCCGACGTAGGTTCCACTCCTGAACTGGTAAGACAGTACAGCAAAGCGGTATCCTCAACCACAAAGATTCCTTTCATTGCAAAGATGACTCCGAACGTAACCAACATGGTGCTTCCAGCTCGTGCTGCTATTGAAGGCGGAGCTGCCGGCGTATCTGCGATCAACACAGTAAAATCCATCACAAATATCGATTTTGAGAATATGACTGCTATGCCGGTTGTAAACGGCAAATCCTCCATTTCCGGTTACTCCGGAGCTGCTGTAAAGCCAATCGCTTTAAGATTCGTTGCGCAGATGCTTCAGGACGAAATCGTAGGAAAAGTTCCGATCAGCGGTATCGGCGGTATCGAAACTTGGAGAGACGCTGTTGAATTCCTGCTCTTAGGATGCAGAAACGTTCAGGTTACTACTGCAATCATGCAGTACGGATACAGAATCGTAGAAGATATGATCAACGGAGTAAGCCACTTCATGGATGAAAGAGGCTACAACAAGCTTGACGATTTCATCGGAAAAGCACTCGGAAACATCATTCCTGCGGAAGAACTGAACAGAGATTTCAAGGTCATTCCGAACATCGACCACAAGAAATGTATCGGCTGCGGAAGATGCTACGTATCCTGCTACGATGGCGCACACCAGGCGATCGACTGGGATGCAAAGAAGAGAAGACCAAGCATCAACGACGAGTGCGTTGGCTGCCATCTCTGCCTGAACGTATGCCCTGTACAGGGATGCATCACTCCTGGCGAGATCAAGTGGAAGGAAGGCAGAAAGCCTGTTGAAGTTGCTCTGAAGCACAACTACGAATAAACCACCAACTCTTAACAATCAACTATATAACCACCTTAATAAAGCAAGAACAGCTCTGTTTATCCGGGGCTGTTCTTGTTTTCGTATCTGCAGCGCTTTTATGCAAAACCAAAGTACCGCAAAATTCCCTGGTATATTCCGACTGCAAACTGGTACTGGTTGTTTCTCAGCTTCTGCGCATCCGAACTATTGGTTAAGTAGGCCAGTTCGACCAGAACAGCCGGCATACTGGTTTCTCTCAGCACATACAGGGAGGGTCTCTCAAAAATGCCGTTGTTCTTTGTGCCGACGATTTGAGTAACTGCATTGACGATATGCTGGGCAAGCCAGTTTGCCTGGGTAAAGAATCGATAAATATAGGCTTCCGTGCCGTTTACTGCAGGGTTTGGATTTGCATTTCCGTGTATGCTGATAAAATAGTTGGCAGGCCAAGCATTTGCCAGTCTTACCCTCTCCGCCAGACTTGTTGCATTGTTTGTTCCCAGGACGGTGGTCGGAGTCGGCCTTGAGAGACGGGCGTCAAACCGGACATCGTTATTCAGCATATTTGCCAGATAAACGCCAACCTGATATGTGATATCCTGCTCGAACAAGCCGTTGCCGACGGCCCCTGCGTTATGAAATCCGGTTGGGTTGTGTCCCTGGTCAATAAAAATTTTAATTGCCATAACGAACTTCCTTTCTATACTTTGCTATAATCATAATATTTCTAATCCGCCCCCTGTGTTACAGTTGCCGAATAATATCTTTGAAAGCGGGAACTGACCCGTGGATACGGAAGCCTCTGGCTTCTGTATTTATTTGTAGAAATAAAAGAAAAAAAGTGTTGCATAAAAATCAAATAATATGTATAATTATACATAACGAACCGTTAAACACTGGAAATTAAGAGGAGAGAAATTAAAATGGACAAGAAAAAAGTACTCGCAATTTTATTGGTATTGATGATAGCTGTTTCGTTGGCAGCCTGTGGCGGAGCCGATGAACCGACAGATGAAGGGACGGACAACATGCCGGTTTATAAGGTGGCTATGGAACCTACCTTCCCGCCCTTTGATACTATAGATGAAGAAACACAGGAGCTTGCAGGCTTTGACGTGGATATGATGGAAGCAATCGCAGCCGATCAGGGCTTCGAGCTGGAATGGGTCAACATGGGATTTGACGGTCTGATTCCCGCGCTCCAGGCCGGCAATATCGACATCATCGCATCCGGTATGAACGCGAGCGAGGACAGAAGAGAAAAGGTTGACTTCTCAACAACCTACTATGACTCCGGTCTTGTTCTTGCAGTGAAAGCTGGCAATACAGCAATTAAGAGCATTGACGACCTGACTAAGGACATGAAGGCCGGCGGACAGATCGGAACAACAGGAGCAGATCTGGCAACGGAGCTTTATGAATCCGGAAAAATTGGAGAAGCTAAAATATACAACGGACTTGATGTAGCCATCATGGATATTCAGAACGGAAACATCGACGTGCTGATCAACGATCTGCCGGTAACGAAAGCGTATATGGATTCAAAGCCTGGAACGCTTGAAATCGTTGGAGATGTGCTGAACGCAGAATCCTACGGATATGCGGTACAGAAGGGAAACACCGAACTGCTTGAAAAGATCAATGCAGGAATGCAGAATCTGAAGGACAGCGGAAAGTTTGACGAAATCTATGCAAAGTGGTTTGAATAAGCCGGAATGCCGGTATGATTGAATCAGCCGAATATTTCAAAAAAGGGCATCGATATTAATCTTAGAAGGTTTGCCGAAAGGCAAACTTTCTGATTGTCATCGCTGGTTCTGATGGCGGCGGTGACGGCGAAACCGCCAAATTAATTTAAGGAGTAACAAAATTGGAAATCTATTTAAAAGGGATACAGATAGCATATAGTGGGATCCTTGTAACCCTCGAGATTACGGTATTTGCCGTATTGATCGGGGTTGCGGCGGGACTGGTCGTAGCTTTGGGAAAAATGTCGTCCTTCAAGGCCGTGCGGATCCTGTTCTCTGCATATGTGGAGATTTTAAGGGGTACGCCGCTTATCGTCCAGGTACTCATCGTTTACGCAGGGGTTCCCATGCTGCTGAACAAATACGGATTTGAATTCCGCTGGGATGATCCGGTGGTCACATCGATTCTTGTCTGCGGCATCAACAGCTCCGCCTATGTTGCGGAAATCATCCGAAGCGGCTTGCAGGCCGTGGACAAGGGTCAGATGGAAGCGGCGCGATCTCTGGGAATGAGTCACTATCAGGCCATGAGATATATCATCGTGCCTCAGGCATTTCGTATTATTCTGCCTGCGCTGGCCAACGAGTTTATTGCGCTGTTGAAGGAAACTGCGGTACTGAGCATCATCAGTGTCGTGGAAGTAACGAGAAAAAGCATGCTTTGGGGAGCTGCAACCTTCGAATACTGGCCGGCTTATCTTGGAACGGCCTTCGTATATCTGAGCATCACCTTCCCGCTGTCCCGTGCTGTAGCATTGATGGAAAGGAGGCTGGCCCTCAGTGATCGTAGTAAATAATCTGAAAAAGGAATATGGAAAGCTGAAGGTCCTTCAAGGGATCTCGGAGACCATAAAAGAGAACGAGGTCGTTTGCGTGATCGGGCCATCCGGTTCGGGCAAGAGCACCTTTCTGCGCTGCATCAATCTGCTGGAAACACCTACGGCCGGAGAAATCTATATCGATGGCGTACAGATCAATAAAAAGGACGCCGACATCAACAGGATCAGAACGAAACTGGGCATGGTTTTTCAGAACTTCAATCTGTTTCCCCATATGACCACGCTGGAAAATATCACGATTAGTCCGATTCGGGTAAACGGAACACCAAAAGCCGAGGCGGAGGAAGAAGCAATGAAGCTGCTTGAGATGGTCGGCTTGCAGGATAAAGCAGGGGTGTATCCCGCATCCCTGTCAGGCGGCCAGAAGCAGAGAGCTGCCATTGCCAGGGCGCTGGCTATGAAGCCTGAGATCATGCTGTTCGATGAACCAACCTCGGCGCTGGATCCGGAAATGGTGGGAGAAGTGCTTCAGGTCATGAAGAATTTGGCCCACCGCGGCATGACCATGATCATCGTTACCCATGAAATGGGATTTGCCAGAGAGGTGGCAGACCGGGTGCTGTTCATGGATGAGGGCTTGATTGTGGAACAGGGCAGCCCTGACGAAATCTTTGGAAATCCACAAAATGAACGAACGCAGAACTTCTTAAGCAAGGTTCTGTAAGCAGAGAAAAGAGAGGCTATGAAGCCAAAGGACTGCAAAGCGATGGGTCCGACGGTGCATAGCCTTTTTCTATTTCCTGTTTTGTTTTGACTCCATTGGAGGTATAATGTAAAGGGGCTGAATTTCCGCAAGGCCCGCCTAATCTTTGGTTTGCCGGATCGGCCGGCAGTGTGTAAAGAGGGAGATCAGAAATGAATGTAAAATTTTTAGGAGCAGCAATGTCAGTAACCGGCACCTGCCATCTTATTACAACCGACAAGTATAAAATTTTGCTGGACTGCGGTCAGTTCCAAGGCAGCAAGGCGCTGGAGGAGCTGAACAGCCGGGATTTCGGCTTTGATCCTGCGGAGATCGACTTCATGATTCTAAGCCATGCTCACATCGATCACAGCGGAAGAATTCCACTCCTCACCAAACGGGGCTTTACCGGAAGGATCTATTGCACCGATGCGACAGCCGATTTGGTGGAAATCATGTTGAAGGACAGCGGCTACATTCATGAAAAGGAAGCCGAATGGGCCAACCGTAAGGCGGAACGGTCAGGAAAACCCCTGGTGGAGCCTCTCTATACCTTCCAGGATGCGGCGGAATCTGCGGAATACCTGGAACCGGTCCTCTACGGCCAGTTATTTGATATCAACCCGGACGTCCGGGTAAGGTTCAGTGATGCGGGGCATATTCTGGGCTCCTCCATTGTCGAGCTATGGATCAATGAAAATGAGCGAGTGACCAAACTGGTCTTTTCCGGCGATCTTGGTGTGAAAGACAAGCCGATCCTCAGGGACCCCGAAACGATAGACGAGGCCGATTATCTGATTATGGAAACCACATATGGAGATCGCATTCACGAATCCAGCCATGCAAGTCTGGATAAATTCTTTGATATCATATTGACGACCACCCGAAGAGGCGGTTCTGTGATCATTCCGTCCTTTGCTGTAGGCAGGACCCAGGAATTGATCTATCAGCTGAATATCTTTTATGAACAGCATAAAGAGTATAAGCAGGAGCTGGATAATATCATGGTTTATATTGACAGCCCCTTGGCAACCAGTGCGACGGAAATCTTTCGGAGGAACGCGCAGGTATTTGACGAGGAAACACGGGAGTATATTTTGAAGGGCGACAATCCGCTGGATTTCAAGAACCTGAGATTCACAAGAACCAGCGAAGAGTCCAGACAGCTCAATTTCAACCCCGCTCCCAAAATCATCATCTCGGCCAGCGGAATGTGCGAGGCGGGAAGAATCAAGCATCATCTGAAGCATCACCTCTGGGATCCGAAGTGCAGCGTCGTGTTTGTCGGCTATCAAGCGGAAGGAACCCTGGGAAGATCCATTGTCAACGGAGACAAGGATGTCACGATTTTCGGAGAAAAGATACATATCAATGCGGAGATCTATAATCTGGAGGGCTTTTCCGGCCACGCGGACCGTGATGGTCTGTTGGAATGGCTTTCCGGGTTTAAAAGGCCGCCGAAAAGGATCTTCCTGGTTCACGGCGAGGAAAGCTCCAAAAAAGGCTTCGCCCATACGGTGAAGCAGACCCTGGGCTATGACTGCACCGTTGTGGAGGATGTGTCTGAATATAATCTGGAATCGGATCTTCTATGTACAGTCGATGGCACACGAAACAGGGTGGCTACGCAGGAGCAGCTGACTGAGCTGAAAGACCAGCTTGCCAGAATCCACGACGATCTGGAAGCGATCCTGTACAATACAAATCTTGCGGTGGACAGCAGTACAACCCAGGAGCAAATCGACGAAATTACAAATCTGATACTGGAGCTGGATAAAAGCTCCTTCAAGCTTGGTTCTGCCGTAGCAAAGAAAGAGGTATGACATGAAAAAAGCAATCGTTATTGGAATTGCCGGAGGCACCGGTTCGGGAAAGACCACTCTGATCAATCGGATTAAAAAAGAGTTTCCCAATGAAATTACGATTCTTAGCCACGATTTTTATTATAAAGAAAACAACCATATGCCTTTCGAGGAACGGGAAAAGCTCAACTACGACCACCCGAATGCTTTCGACACCAGCCTTATGGTTGAACACATAAGACGGCTGAAAGAGGGTCAAGCCATCCAGCGACCGGTCTATGATTTTGTAATTTATGACCGACGCCCGGAAACGGTGCGGGTGGAACCGGCAAAGGTGATCATTGTGGAAGGAATTCTGATCTTTGAAAACAAGGAACTGCTCGATCTGTTTGACATCAAGGTTTTCATCGATACCGACGCCGACGTGAGGATTATCCGGAGGATACTGAGAGACGTCAGGGAAAGGGGAAGAAGCCTGGACTCGGTAATCAACCAGTACCTGACAACCGTCAAGCTCATGCATGAGGAATTCGTCGATCCCAGCAAGAGAAATGCAGACATCATCATACCGGAAGGCGGATACAACATCGTGGCGCTGCAGATGCTCATCGACAGAATTAAATCCCTGCTGAGGCGGGAAGAGGAATAAAAAATTAAGACGAAACAGGAATCGATCCCGCTCGATTACGCAGGAGTATTAAAAATAAGAATAATGTCTCAAATTTGTTCCATTAGGGATGTTTTTTTGGTATAATGACTTTAACAGCATATTTATTATGTTTGGGGAGGAAATTATGTTACTGAAAGAAATCGCGCCCAGCGTGCAGCAGGTGGCGGAGGCCATCGCCATCGCGGTGGGTGTTGAGGTGGAAATAGTCGACAACCAGCTTACGATCGTCGGCGGGACGTCGATCTACATGAAGCGGATCGGGGAAAAGGAAGAGGCCGGGGAAATAGACGGCAACTACCTGTATGCCAGAGTGCTCCGTACCGGAAATACGGAGTATATTTCCGATGCCCAGAACGACAAAACGTACGGGATTACGACCGACGCGAATGGAGCATATGAGCTTGCGGAAATCTGTACGCCCATCAAAGTGGATGATCAGATCATAGGCATTATCGGTCTTGTAGCCCTGAACGAAGCTCAGAGATCGATTCTACTGGACAAGAATAAGAATATGGTGATTTTTGTTGAGAAGATGGCGGATCTTTTAGGGGCGAAAGCCATGCAAAAAAGGGCGCTCAACAATGTGGAGCTCAGCATGAGCGAAATGGCCACCGTGCTGGAGACAGCCCATGAGGGAATTTTTGCCATTGACGGCAGAGGCTACATAAAACATTGCAATTACATGGCCGAGGAACTTTTCAAGACGACGAAGAATGATATCATCGGAAGCCATATCAGTAAATTTATGCGCGGAACCCCTGCGCTGGAAGTGCTTCGATCCGGAAACGGATATACCGAAAACGAAGAGATCTACACCAACGAAAGAGGAAGCTTTCACTTTATTGTAACCGCGAAGCCGTTCTTTACCGATAAAACGGTTGCCGGCGTGGTAATTTCCTTTCGGGACATTGAAGAAGCGCAGAAGCTGGTATACAACATCAATACGAGAGCGCTTAAATATACCTTTGAAGATATCATGGGAGAAAGCGAGGCAATCAGAAGGGCTAAAAATCAGGCGCTCCTTACTGCCAGAGGGAATTCCACCGTTTTGATCACAGGAGAAAGCGGCACGGGAAAGGAAATGTTCGCCAAGGCCATCCATTATGCAAGCGCAAGGTCAAAGGGACCGTTTATTACCGTGAATTGCGGAGCCATTCCGGAAAACCTGCTGGAAAGCGAACTGTTCGGTTATGAAAAAGGCGCTTTTACGGGGGCCAGCGACAAAGGAAAATCCGGAAAGTTTGAAATGGCAAACGGCGGGACCATCTTCCTGGATGAAATCGGAGATATGCCGCTGCATTTGCAGGTGAAGCTGCTTCACGTTCTCCAGAATATGCGTTTTGAACGAGTCGGCGGAAACAAGGTCATCATTGTCGACGTCAGGGTTATTGCCGCAACCAACAAGGATCTGGAAGCGATGATCAAGGAGGGCACCTTCCGGGAGGATCTCTATTACCGGCTCAGCGTGATTCCGCTGACCATACCTCCTCTGCGGGAAAGAAGATCGGATGTCCGTCCTCTGATGTACCATTTCCTGAATAAATACAATACCTTTATGAACAAGAAGATCATAGGCTTTACAGAAGAGGTGGAATACCTTTACGAAAACTATGACTGGCCGGGCAATGTCAGGGAACTGGAAAATGCTGTGGAATACGGAACCAATATGGCTTTCGGTGACAAAATCGGCATCGACGCCGTCCCCAATCGCCTGCTGAAAAACGATTTCAATACCATCCAGATAACGGAAAGCGACCTGCCTTTGAATGAGCAGGTAAAATTCTATGAGAAGGAGATCCTGACCCGGAAGCTGAAAAAATATGGAAACAGCAGCAATGCAAAGGACCTTGTTGCAAAGGAGCTGGGCCTGAGCCGGGCAACCCTCTACAGGAAGCTGTCTGAGCTGGGGATTAATTAGACGCCGGATGCCTGTTCGGCGCCGAAGCCGGGAGTTTCTCATATTTGAGACCATTATTTGTAAATTTCGCAAAAATAAATCCGTCCTTCTGGGTTTTTGAGAAGAACAGCCGTTGAATATTCAGCATTTTAGAATTTTCATGCTGAGAAGGTTTTTCGGCATGGTTTTTGTATGGTTCTATATGTGTTGTTATTATATATAGATTCATGGCATGTGCCAGAAATTGTTTCAACATATGCGTCCGGAGGATTGAAAAACCGATGGAGTCCGGAAACCGCATGTGGAATAAAAGGAGGATATGAAATGTTAAGAGATGCATTACCAAAAGTCGTTACATCATTACCGGGGCCAAAGGCACAGGCAATCATCGACAGAAGAGCAAAGGCAATGCCCAACGCGATCAGATGCGGATATCCCTGCGTGATTGCACGTGGTGAGGGTGCGATGTTCGAAGACGTTGATGGCAATGTTTTCCTTGACTGGATTGGCGGCGTCGGAGTACTCAATATCGGATACAGCAATCCTGATCTGATCGACGCAGTTAAGACTCAGAGCGAAAAGTACTTCCATGCCATGATGAATATCACCACGCATGAAAGATACATAGAATTAGCAGAAAAGATGAACAGCATCGTTCCGGTGAAAGGAAACAGCAAGAAAACCATGTTTGTCAACAGCGGCGCGGAAGCGGATGAAAACGCTGTTAAAATTGCGAGAAGCTTTACGGGAAGACCGAACATCATCGTATTCACAGGCGCTTTCCACGGCAGAACCATGCTCACCATGACTATGACCGCAAAGAAGGCTTATGCGGTAGGTATGGGTCCGTTCCCGGACGGAGTATACAGAACGGAGTTCCCCAATATGTACAGAAAGCCTGCAGGAATGACCGACGAAGAAGCAGTTGCTTACTATGTGGGAAAAATCGAGGAAATGTTTGTAGAAGCAACACCGGCCCAGTATGTGGCTGCCATCGTATTTGAACCTGTTCAGGGCGAGGGCGGATTCGTTCCTGCTCCGATCGAATGGGTCAAAGCGGTAAGAGCCATCTGCGACAAGTATGGAATCCTGATGATTACGGACGAAGTACAGACCGGTTTCGGCAGATCCGGCAGAATGTTTGCTTCCGAATATTATAAAGAAGCCGGATGCGCGCCTGACATCATGACAAGCGCAAAATCCATCGCAGGCGGTCTGCCGCTTTCCGCAGTAACTGCCAGAACAGAAATCATGGATGCCGTTACTCCGGGAACCATCGGCGGAACCTACTGTGGAAATCCGGTTTCCTGCGCCTCCGCACTGAAGGTGATCGAAATCATGGAAAAGGAAGACTATCCGGGCAAGGCGCTGAAGATCTCGGAAAAATGCATGAAGAGATTCAACGAATGGAAGAACAAATACGAAGTGGTTGGAGACGTAAGAGGTCTCGGAGCTATGATGGGTATTGAGTTTGTTACGGATAGAGCTTCCAAAAAACCCAATGCAGATATTGTAAATGCTATTGTTAACGAAGCGGTTCAGCACGGTTTGCTTCTTGAGAGCGCAGGAACTTACGGAAACGTAATTCGTTTCCTCTGCCCGCTTTGCGTAACTGACGCGCAGCTGGAAGCCGGTCTTGATATTTATGAAAAGGCCATTGAGAAGTGCATGAAATAGTGTAAAAGTAAGTTTTCTCATAAAAAAATACCGGACAGGGGGCTTCCCCGATGCCGGTATTTTTTTATCATCGACTGGATAATGATTGAATTTTTACATAGGATATGGTACGATGATAAGACATAAAATAAGACTTCAAAGGCCCCAAAAGAAAAGGAAGTAAGGAAAGACAGATATGGAAATAGAAATGAAGTATGGCATTAGGGATAAGGAGACCGCTAAGCGTATTTGGGAAGACGAGTATTTACTAAGCATCGAAGAAAAAGACTCGAGAGAAAAAGTTTACATGAAAGCGTCCTATTTTGACACTGATGACTATATCCTTTCCAAGAATGACATTGCATTCCGCATTCGTATGGAGGGCTCCCGTATCGTTGCCTCTTTAAAATGGAAAGGCGCCAGTGTGGATGGACTGCATACCAGAGAGGAAATCAACGTTCCGGTCAACGATGAAGCCTGTTTTATATTGCCTGATCCTGAAATTTTCAAGGAAAGCGATATCGGCAGAGACATGATTGCTCTGGTTTCCGGGAAGCCGCTTCACAGCCTGCTTGAAACCAGGTTTTTAAGAAGCAGAATGCGGGTCGATACCGGAAATACGATTTGCGAAGTTGCTATCGATGAGGGGGAAATTGTAACTGATTTTGGCAATTTGCCCATATGCGAGCTGGAAATCGAGCTGTTTTCAGGTGACCAGGAGGATGTGATTCGAATCGGACAGACTCTTGCTGAAAAGTATGAGCTTACCGCGGAGGACAGGAGCAAATATGCCAGAGGACTGAAACTGCTGGAGGATCATAAGTATATTTAAAAACCGACTGCAAAAAATATCATATACAGAAAGATAGCTTACAAGAGCTATCTTTCTCGTCTTATTGGTACGATTAGCCTATAAAACTGAATAATGCTTTACATTATGCGGGATTGAGGGTATAATAATATGCGCACATTGCGCGATTATAGACCAATGGAAATCCATTGGTCTTATCGGTGCTTACAACGTCCTGAAAGGGATAAGGAAATTTTCTTGCAGTCGAAAATTTTCAACGGATGCGTTATAATTTTAGGAGGATAAAATAAATGAATTCAACTTTAATCTCGAAAGAGAAAAATCAGGCAAAATTTACAATGGAGTTTACAGCTGAAGAGTTTGAAAATGCAGTAGTCGCAGCATATCAGGCAAACAAGGGAAAGTATGCCATTGACGGCTTCAGAAAGGGAAAGGCTCCAAGAAAGCTCATTGAAGCCCATTATGGCGAAGACGTATTCTTTGAGGATGCAATCAATAATATGTTTTCCAAGGCATATCCGGAAGCGCTGGAGGCTCTCGGACTGGACCCGGTCGACAGACCTTCCGCAGAGTTTGATAATATAGAAAAGGGAAAAGGATTCACCGTAACCATTACCGTAACCGTCAGACCTGAATTTACGGTGAAGGACTACAAGGGAGTAAAGGTAGCTAAAGTTGAGCACAATATAACCGATGAAGATGTTGACAAGGAACTGGAAACCCTGCAGAAGAGAAACTCAAGAATGGTTCTCGTTGACCGTCCCGCACAGAACGGCGATACCGTACTGATTGACTATGCGGGCTTTGTCGGCGATGAACAGTTTGAGGGCGGAACTGCCGAAAGACAGCCTTTGGCTCTGGGCAGCGGCACCTTCATTCCAGGATTTGAAGAACAGCTCGTGGGAGCGGTCGCCGGAGAAGAGAGAGACGTAAAAGTCACCTTCCCGGAAGAGTATCATTCCGCTGATCTGGCAGGCAAGGAAGCGGTATTCAAGTGCAAGGTCCATGAGATCAAAGAGCTGGAAAAACCGGAACTGAACGATGAGTTTGCAAAAGATGTAAGCGAATTTGACACGCTGGAAGAACTGAAGAAGGATTCCAGAGAGAAGCTTGAAAAAGCCGCTGCTTCCAAAGCGGAATATGAGACGAAGAACGCTGTTTTGGAAAAGGTATATGAAGCCAACGACATTGATATCCCTGAAGTCATGGTAGAGGATCAGATCGATGAAATGATGCAGGAATTTGATCAGCAGCTGAGATATCAGGGTATGGACCTTCAGAAGTACTTTGAATATCTGAACAAGGAACCAAAGGAATTCAGAGAGGAACTTCGCGCAGACGCATATAAAAAGGTAAAGACAAGGCTGGTTGTCGAAGCTGTTGCTGACGCGGAAAAGCTGGAAGCGACCGATGAGGACGTGGAAGCAGAACTGAAAGCCATGGCCGACCAATACAAGATGGAAGTTGAAAAGCTCAAGGAATACATGAGGGCAGAGAATTATGCCTTGGTTGCAAAGGACATAAAGATGCGCAAAGCCGTTGATTTTATGTTTGAAAATGCAATTGTTGAGTAATATATAGAAGAGAGAAGCGGCGTATGCCGTACAAGGGGGTAAACTTAGATGACACTCATTCCAATGGTAGTTGAACAGACAAACAGAGGCGAAAGATCCTATGACATCTATTCACGACTGTTAAAGGACAGAATCATATTCTTAGGAGAACCCGTAGATGATCACACCGCCAGCCTGGTTGTCGCTCAGCTATTGTTTTTGGAATCAGAAGACACTGAGAAGGATATTCAGTTGTATATCAATAGCCCGGGCGGTTCCGTAACAGCCGGTATGGCCATCTATGACACCATGCAGTTTATCAAGCCGGATGTAGCGACCATCTGTATCGGTATGGCGGCAAGCATGGGAGCTTTCCTGCTCGCAGCCGGTACGAAGGGAAAAAGATTTGCGCTGCCCAATGCTGAAATCATGATCCACCAGCCTTTGGGAGGAGTCCATGGCCAGGCCGAGGACATCCGTATCCATGCTGAGTGGATCATCAAGACAAGAGAAAAGCTAAACAGAATCCTAAGTGAAAATACTGGTCAGGACCTCGATCGAATATCCAAGGATACAGACCGAGATAATTTTATGAGCGCTCAGGAAGCAGTAGAATACGGGATTATTGATAAGGTAATGAAATCCAGAGAGTAAGGGGGATTGACTTATGAGCAAGTATGATGCTACAAAACAATTAAAATGCTCCTTCTGCGGGAAACCGCAGGATCAGGTAAGGCGTCTTGTGGCAGGTCCAAATGTATATATATGCGACGAGTGCATTGAACTCTGTCAGGATATTATAAAAGAAGAGTTTGCAAATTCCATAGAAGACGCGGATCGCAAGGCGGAAAAGTTTGAACTGCCGAAGCCGAAGGAAATCGCAAGCATCTTGTCCGAGTATGTGATTGATCAGGACGATGCGAAGAAATCCCTGGCGGTAGCGGTATATAACCATTATAAAAGAGTAAACAGCATGAGCAAGCTGGACAATGACGGAATTGAAATCCAGAAGAGCAATATCGTTATGATCGGACCCACCGGTTCGGGGAAAACGCTTCTGGCCCAGACTCTGGCAAAGATTCTGGATGTGCCTTTCGCCATTGCCGACGCCACCGCGCTGACCGAAGCGGGTTATGTGGGAGAAGACGTAGAGAACATTCTTCTGAAGCTGATCCAGGCAGCGGATTACGATGTGGAGAAAGCTCAGAAGGGCATCATCTACGTGGATGAAATCGATAAGATCGCCAGAAAATCTGAAAATCCGTCGATTACACGGGATGTCAGCGGAGAAGGTGTTCAGCAGGCGCTGCTGAAGATTCTGGAAGGAACTGTTGCCAGCGTGCCGCCTCAGGGAGGCAGAAAGCACCCGCATCAGGACTTTATCCAGTTCGACACCACCAACGTGCTGTTTATCTGCGGCGGAGCATTTGACGGACTGGATAAGATCATTCAGAGGAGAATCGGGGAAAAGACAATCGGCTTCAATGCAAACATCAAATCATCCAAGGTAGAGGCTTCCGAAATCCTGAAAAAGGTACAGCCGGAAGATTTGCTGAAGTACGGACTGATTCCGGAATTCATCGGAAGGCTGCCCGTCATGGTCACGCTGGATGAACTCAGCAAGGAAGCTCTGGTCCGAATCATCAAGGAACCGAAGAACGCCATCCTGAAGCAGTACAAGAAGCTGTTCCAGATGGACGGCGTAGAGCTGGAGATCGAAGACGAAGCCATCAACCGTGTGGCTGAGAAGGCAATTGAAAGAAAAACAGGTGCAAGAGGACTTAGAAGTATATTAGAGCACGTTATGACAGATATTATGTATGAACTCCCCTCAAGGGAAGACATTACAAAATGCATTATAACAAAAGGAACCATTGATTATAACACAGGGCCGGCTTTAGTACTTGTGGAGTCGAAACGAAACAAGAAGAGCGAGGAATCAGCATCGTAAGACAGGCGGCGAAATGCCGCCTGATTTTTTAACAGAGTTAACGGGGGAACCGGCCCAGGCCGGGAAATACAAACTTACGATTTTTCAAAAGGGACTGCAAGGGAATATGGTTTCCTTGCTGAAGTTCGCAGATTCATTTTCAGGCGAACGAGTAACAGGAGGGTAATATATGGCAGAGGAAAAAAAGAAAAAGACCGGAAAAATAACGGACGAGGAGCTTGAAAGCTCCATGGAAGATAAAAAAGAAACAGAATATGAAGCCGAAAACGCAGACGACAAAACAGAAAATGACGCAGCAGCAAATGAGGAACAATCAAACGACGAAAGCATTGAGGATGAGCTTAAGGCTGAAATTGAAGAAGCCATTACCGGAATAAAAGACAATTCGGTAAAAGCGATGCCCATGATTCCGTTGAGGGGACTTTCCATTTTTCCTTATATGGTTCTTCATTTTGACATCGGGCGGGAGAAATCCATCAGCGCTCTGGAAAAAGCCATGATGATGAACCAGCTTGTATTCCTTTCGGCTCAAAAGGACGCGGAAACCGATCTCCCCACCCATGATGATTTTTATAAAATCGGGACCATAGCAAAGATCAAGCAGATGCTCAAGCTGCCGGGAGACGCCATCCGTGTTCTGGTGGAAGGCGTCAGCCGCGGTGAAATCCAGGAGATGATTTTTGAGGTCCCCTATTTTAAATGCGCCGTAAAGAAGATTCAGGAACGGGAATTCGACGAGCTTCCATCCAAGGTTATCGCTTTGATGCGCGCAGCCCTTGGGAACTTTGAAAATTACCTGGATCTGAATCCGAAGGTGTCCCAGGATATCTTCCCGTCGGTGGCCTCCGTGGATCAGCCGGGCAGACTGGCGGACGTGATCACCTCCCACCTTGATATCAAAACGGAGGAAAAACAGAAGATCCTGGAAGCCTTTGACCCGGAGGACAGACTGGAGATCCTCAATGAGATTTTGAACAGGGAAATCGAAATCCTGACCATTGAACAGGATATCAATATAAAGGTAAGAAGCCAGATCAATAAAACACAGCGAGAATATTATCTGAAGGAGCAGATGCGTGCGATTCAGGAGGAGCTGGGACAGGACGAAGCCATTGAAGATGAGATCGAAAACTGGCTTGCGCAGCTGAAAAAGCTGAAGCTGGCTCCGAAGGTCAACGAAAAAGTAGAAAAGGAAATCAAGCGACTGTCCAAGATTCAGCCGTCCTCCGCGGAAGGCGGGGTAATCAGGACCTATATCGAATGGATCCTGGCATTGCCTTGGAACAAAGCCTCCAAGGGTACCATTGATATTAAAAATGCAGAGAAGATTCTCAACGAGGATCATTACGGCTTGGAAAAGGTTAAGGACAGGATCCTGGAATATCTTGCCGTCATGAAGCTTTCCAAGAGCATGAAGGGTCCGATTCTATGTCTTGTTGGACCTCCAGGTGTGGGGAAAACCTCCGTGGCCAGGTCGATTGCCAGGGCCGTAAACCGGGAATTTGTCCGGATGTCTTTGGGAGGAGTCAGAGACGAAGCAGAGATCAGAGGTCACAGAAGGACCTATATCGGGGCGATTCCCGGCAGGGTTATGTCAGCCATCAAGGAGGCGGGAACCAACAATCCGGTCTTCCTGTTCGATGAGGTAGACAAAATAGGCGCGGATTTCAGGGGAGATCCGGCTTCCGCTCTGCTGGAGGTATTGGATCCGGAACAGAATAAGGAGTTTGCCGATCACTATCTTGAGGTCCCATTTGATCTATCCAAGGTGATGTTTATTACCACGGCCAACACCACCGACACCATTCCAAGACCTTTGCTGGACAGAATGGAAGTAATTCAGGTGCCTGGCTACACGGAGGAAGAGAAGGTAAAGATCGCTGAAAAATATCTTGTGCCGAAAAAGATCAAGGAGCACGGCCTGAAGGAAGAAAATATCACCATTTCAGAAAGCACGATCCGGAGCATTATCAATTATTATACGAGAGAATCCGGCGTCAGAAATCTGGAACGGGAGATTGCCAACCTTTGCAGAAAAGTAGCAAGAAAAATCGTGGAGGAGGATGCCACAAGATTCCGTGTTACTGCGGGAAATATTGAATCCTACCTTGGCAAAAAACGGTATCGTTATGATATTATAGAAGGGGAAAACGAAGTCGGCGTAACCACCGGTCTTGCATGGACCGTGGTGGGAGGAGACACCCTGTTTATTGAAACAACCCTGATCCCCGGAACCGGAAAGCTGGTTCTGACGGGGCAGCTGGGAGAGGTCATGCAGGAATCCGCGAAAGCCGGCGTGAGCTATATCCGTTCCATCAGCAAGGAATTGGACATCAATGAGGATTTTTACAAGGAGAATGACCTGCACATCCACATCCCGGAAGGAGCGACTCCGAAAGACGGACCGTCTGCCGGCGTAACCATGTGCACCGCCATCATATCAACCCTGACCAATATCCCGGTTCGAAAAGACGTCGCCATGACAGGAGAGATCACCCTGAGAGGAAAGGTTCTGCCGGTTGGCGGCATCAGGGAAAAGGTTCTAGCGGCCCACAGAGCAGGCATCAAGAAGGTGCTTCTCCCGGCGGACAATGAGAAGGACATCGAGGAAATTCCGGCAAACGTCAGAAAGAAGATGGAATTTGTATTGATCAGAAGTGTGAAGGAAGCGCTGGATCACGCATTGGTTAAGCCGGAGTCCCAAAAGTAAACGAAGGCGAAGCTTCGGGAAAGAAACAAGATGATAGTAAAGAAAGCAGAACTGGTTGCAGTAGCAGTAAAGAAAAATCAATATCCGGAGGACAACAAGAAGGAAATCGCCTTTGCAGGCCGTTCCAACGTAGGGAAGTCTTCCCTGCTGAATCTGCTGGTCAACAGAAAAAACCTGGCAAGAGTCAGCGGCAGCCCGGGCAAAACCAGGACCATCAATTTCTATGAAATCAACGAGGAATTTCGGATTGTGGACCTGCCTGGCTATGGCTATGCCAAGGTCTCCAAATCGGTGACGGAAAACTGGGGCGATATGATCGAAGGCTATTTGGCCAGCAGACAGGGCTTGATCAAGGTCGTCCAGCTCGTGGATATCCGGCATGCCCCGTCGGCGCAGGATGTCCAAATGTACCAATGGCTGAGGCATTACGGGTATGACGGCATAGTGGTGGCAACCAAATCGGATAAGATTTCAAGAAACGAAATGGCTAAGAACATCAGTGAAATCCGGAAAACCCTGGGGCTTACTCCGGAGGACAAGGTCATCCCGGTCTCTTCTCTGAAGAGGACGGGTTACGATATGCTGTTGGAGGAGTTGGATCGTCTTTTGGGGGAGGAATAACCGATGCAATTCATTTACTTTCGGGTGCTGATGAAAAGGCTGAATGCCATCAGGTATTTTATGAAGGATAAAGCAGTGCCGCTGCGGAAGAAGATCATTATCGTAGCCGGCGCCCTTTATTTGCTGACTCCCATTGACTTGATCCCGGAGCCGATTCTCATTTTTGGAATCGTGGATGATATCGTCCTTTGGTCCTTTATCATCTGGTATCTGAAGAGCGAATTGGATCAGTATTGGATCGAGACGGATCAGGTGAAGCCTGCGGACAAATTTCGTGGCAAAAAAATTATTGATGATGTAAATTTTAAAGTAGAGGAAGAGGAGCACAAGTAGAATGGAAAACAACTATAAGATAGGCCAGGTCATGATCACGGAGGAGCAGCTTGCACAGCGAATTAAGGAACTGGGAAAACAGATTTCAGAGGATTACAAGGGTCAGGAGATCCTGGTCATCGGGATATTGAAAGGAGCCGTTCTTTTTCTAAGCGATTTGATCAGGGAAATCACCGTGGATACGAAAATTGACTTCATGGCTGTAACTAGCTACGGAGCCTCCACGAAAAGCTCCGGAGTCGTCAGGATCCTGAAGGACCTGGATTCCGGCATCGAGGACGAGAATGTGATCATCGTGGAGGATATCATCGATTCAGGCATCACGCTGCATTACCTGAGAGATTACTTGCAGGGCAGAATGCCGAAAACATTGAAAATCTGCACACTGCTGGACAAGCCGGAACGAAGGGAAGCGGACATCAAGCCCGACTACGTCGGTTTTGAAATCGAGAATAAATTCATTGTAGGTTATGGACTGGACTATGATCAGAAGTACAGGAACCTTCCATACATCACCTGCCTGGAAGAGTAGAAAACTTAATCTTCACGCAGGGTGATTGTGTTGATCAACTTTTTGTAATACAATGTTAGCATAATATAAAGAGACATTATCAAAAGTCTCATGTCAGGAGGACAAAAACAATGTTTAAAGCTATGATCGAAAAATTGAAGAAAGACCAGCAGAAGCTCGTATTTACTGAGGGTGCGGATCCAAGGATCCTTGAGGCGGCAAGCCGTCTGAAGCAGGAAGCGATCCTGGAACCCATATTGTTGGGAAATCCGAAAGAAATCCGTGAGGCATCAGAGAAATATGGTTTTTCTATAGATGGCATCGAAATCATAGACCCAGTGGATTACCCGGACATGGATTCCATGGTTGCCACAATGGTTGAGCTGAGAAAAGGAAAAATGACGGAAGAGGAATGCCGCGAGGTTCTGAAAAAGTCCAATTATTTTGGTACAATGCTGGTTAAAATGGGATATGCCGACGGTCTTTTGGGCGGTGCGACATACTCAACCGCCGATACGGTTCGCCCGGCGCTTCAGATCGTTAAGACAAAACCCGGAAACAGCATAGTTTCCAGTTGTTTTATCATGCACCGTGTAACGGAAAAGGGCGACGAGAGATATGCTATGGGTGATTGCGCCATCAATATCACTCCAAGTGTTGACGAACTTGTAGAAATCGCTGTCGAAAGCGCCAAAACGGCAAGGGTTTTCTCAATCGAGCCTAAGGTAGCCATGCTTTCATACAGTTCTATGGGCTCCGGAAAAGGTGAAATGGTGGACAAGGTTCGAGAGGCAACCGAAAAATTAAAATCCATGAATCTTGATTTCCCGGTGGATGGCGAGCTTCAGTTCGACGCCGCTTTTGTACCTGAAGTAGCTAAGACAAAAGTGAAGGATTCTCCCGTCGCCGGACAGGCAAATACGTTTATCTTCCCGGATATCAACTCCGGAAATATCGGTTATAAGATCGCTCAGCGCCTTGGAGGCTTTGAGGCTATAGGCCCTATCCTGCAGGGTTTGAATGCACCGATCAACGATCTTTCCAGAGGCTGCAATGCTGAAGAAGTTTATAAAATGGCTATTATCACTGCATCATTGAAATAACAAACAGCAGCATGCCGGGCGTTATCATGGAAAGGTGAAGAATATGAAAAATTTAAATCGATATTTCGATCATACCATTCTCAAACCCGAGGCAACGGAAGCGGATGTAATCAAGCTGTGCGGCGAGGCCAAGGAATATGGCTTCTATGCGGTTTGTGTCAATTCCTGCTACGTTCCTCTGGCAGCGGAGCTATTGGAAGGATCGGATGTTAAAATCGCATCTGTTGTAGGATTCCCTCTTGGTGCTGCCAGCATGGATACAAAGGCATTCGAGACGGAATGGGCCTGCAGCGAGGGAGCGGAAGAAATCGACATGGTCATTCATATCGGTGCGCTGAAAGAAAAGCGGTATGATTATGTCAGACAGGATATCGCCACGGTTGTTGCAGTTGCGGAGGAGTATGGAGCTCTTGTCAAGGTAATCCTGGAAACCTGTCTGCTTACAGACGATGAAATCGTAAAGGCTTGCGAGCTATCCAGAGAAGCAGGAGCTGCATTTGTGAAAACCTCCACAGGCTTTTCCAAAGATGGAGCGACGGCATACCACGTTGCCCTGATGCGGAAAACAGTAGGCAAGGATCTAAAGGTGAAGGCCTCCGGCGGAATTCGCGATCTCGCAAAGACTATAGAGATGATCGAAGCGGGAGCTGACCGGATCGGAGCCAGCGCATCCGTTGAAATCATAAAGGAAAGTAAGGAATAGAATACATCAGAATTATTACCCGGTATAATAAAAAGAGAATACCTTCCGAGGGGAAGGTATTCTCTAATTTTATTTCCTGTAAAATAATAGGTTCTGATTGATTCTTATTCGTACCGCAGCGCTTCGATCGGGTCCAGCTTGGCTGCCTTTCTTGCGGGATACAGTCCGAAGAATATACCTACAACTGCAGAAAATCCCACAGCCAGGATTATGGTTTTCGGATCGATGACCACATCGATTTTCGCGAAGCTCATACCAACTGAAGCGATGACGATCCCCAGCGCTGTTCCGATGATGCCTCCGATGGCTGAGATGATCATGGACTCGATCAGGAACTGCATGAGAATATCCTTCGTTCTGGCTCCCAGAGATTTTCGGATTCCGATTTCCCTGGTCCGTTCGGTTACGGATACGAGCATGATGTTCATGATACCGATTCCTCCGACCACGAGGGAGATCGCTGCAATGGCTCCTATGGCGATGGACAGGGTGCCAAGCACGGAATTGATCTGGGTCATCTGGGATACTGCTGATTCGAAGATGTAGAATCCGGGTTCTTTATCCTTGATTCTTGCCAGGTACTTGGTAAACTCATTGCCCAAGGTATTAAGGTCTTTCTCTTCGTTTGTATAAAGCTCTATATAGTATGTCGCCTGGTCGCCGATCTGAAGAATCGAATAAGGAACGTAAGTGGAATAGGAGCTGTTCATGGACATCCCTGCAAAAAGGCTGGGCGGGACTTCATAGACCCCGACTATGGTCAGGTCTTTTCTTTCATCATTAATAACGACACTGACCGTTTCTCCCACGGGGTTTTCTTTGTTGAAAAAATGCAAGGCAGCCTTTTTCTCGATCACGATGCGATCTTTTTTGCCGTCCACATCGCTCTTATTGATCATACGACCGTGGATTATTGTCATATTTGTAAACTGATGATAGCCGGCATTCACACCGTACAAACTGAGCTTTCCCTCCTGGCGTCCGACTTTTGTGTCGCTTTGCGCTGTGATGTAAGGAGCGGAATACAGGATATCATCCGGAAATCTGGACTCCAACGCTTCAATATCCTCAGGCATGAACAGATCGGCATACTCGACTCCGTCCGGGTTCATCTCCCAGCTGGGATAGATATACATGTAGTTCATGCCGAATGCTTCAAATTCTTTTCCTACTACGCTCTTTGCGCTCGCACCGATGGAGGTGATGGCGATGACGGAGCTGATTCCGATGATGATTCCCAGCATGGTCAGGAAAGAACGCATTTTATTGCTCCTGATAGAAGTCAGGGCCAATTTAATATTTTCCAAAATTAGCATTTCCCCACCTCCCTGACGATCTCATCCTTTATGATACATCCGTCTTTGAAGGTGATGATTCGATTGGTGAATTCCGCGATTTCCCGTTCATGGGTTACGATAATCACCGTATTGCCCTGCTGGCGGTTGAGCATGCAAAAGATGTCCATGATTTCGACGGAGGATTGGGAATCGAGGTTCCCCGTCGGCTCATCAGCCAGAATAATCTGGGGCTTGTTTGCCAGTGCTCTGGCGATGGCAACCCTCTGTTTCTGGCCGCCGGACAGTTCATTGGGCATATGGTGGGCGCGGTCTTCCAGACCGACGTTTTTTAATAACTCAAGGGCTCTTTCTTTTCTTTCCTCCGTGCCGCTCCTGCCGTAAACCATGGGAAGCTCGACATTTTTCAGCGCGCTTGTCCGTGCGATCAGGTTGAAGGACTGAAAGACAAAACCGATCTTTTTATTCCGGATGGCGGAAAGGTCATTGTCACTCTTTTCCATAACGTCGTCGCCCTCCAGATAATAATGGCCCTCGGTGGGTCGGTCCAGACATCCGATAATGTTCATCAGGGTGGATTTCCCCGATCCGGAGGCCCCCATGATGGCGATGAATTCCCCTTTATGTATCGTCAGGTTGATCCCTTTCAGGGCTTTCACTTGGATTTCTCCTGTGTCGTAGACCTTGGTAAGCGTTTCCATTCTTATGATTTCTTCCGTCATGGCCGCCTCCTTACATTTCCGGGGCGGGCGCGACTTCCATACCATCCGTCATATCAAAAGTCGGATTCAGCACGACCAGATCGCCGATTTTGAGATCGCCGGAGGCGATTTCCACATTGAAGTCCCCCTCCAGTCCGAGCTCCACGGGAACTTTTTTTAGTATAGTTCCTTCAAGAACCATGACAAAGCTGTCTCCGGAATCGGGATCCTCAAGGATAGAATCTATAGGTACAGATATGACATCCTTTTTCTTTTCGATTTCTATCTTGGCCTTCGCGGTAACGCCTGCAATCAGTTTGGAATTTCCCTTCATAACGTCGATCTGAACCGGTATGACCATTTCTTTCGAGGTGGGGTCCTTAAGTTCGCCGGTGGGAGAGATGCGGGAAACGGTGCCTTCCACGCTGTCGCCACCTAAAACTTCCGCAGTAATGGTAACCTTCTGGCCGACTTGGATCTTGCTGATATCGTACTCACTGATTCTGACGTCCATTTTCAGATTTTCCAGGTCCTCCACTACAAACATCGGCTCGGCATTTTCCGTATCATTGGCGTAACGGCCTATATTCACGTTTACTCTGGTAACGGTACCTGCGATGGGGCTTTTTATATTGATTTTATCGGCAATATTGAGAGAATCCAGGGTTACCCGGTCACTCTCATACTGACTTTCCGCTCTTAGAAACTCTTCCCTGGAAATGGCGCCCTGCTCGTAGAGATTTTTGGAAGCCTCGTAGTTGAATTTGGATTGTTTCAGAGCTGTTGAAGCCTTCTGATAGTCATCCTGCAGATCCTCGGAATCAAGAACGGCCAGCACCTGGTCCTTCTGTACAACATCGCCTTCCTCCACCAGGATGGAGACGATTTCGTAATTCAGGGATGTGGCGACGTCTGCTTTCTGGGAACCCTGAATGGTACCCTTTATAGTCACAGCCTGCTCTATATCCATTTTTTCCACAGTGCCCGTTGTGACCATAAGGGGCGGTTCGCCGCCGGACAACACCTTTGGAACAATCACGATCAAGGCAAGGACAAGAACGATGGCGGCGGCTATGATGATCCGCTTTTTTTTCTTGGACATGGGTTTCCTTGCCTTCTTAACTTTAACCTTTTTTCCCCCTTCAGTCTCTGACTCATTAACTCTCTTCCTGAACATAAATACCTCCTGTGAATTGACATGATTGGGTCTTTGATTTATATGCTAATGTTAATAGGTCACTAAAATAAAACGATTGAAACGATGACAATTCTTCAAAATTTCACAGCAAATGCATAATCATTTGAGTAAGACCGCGTTAATTATATCACAAATTACCAACAAATTAATTAAGATTTTATTAAAATGTTAATTTTATCTAATTGGGATTGATTCAAATCCTGGGGGAAAAATAGAAGATAGGTTGTGAGCAAAACCAAATTAGTGTATAATATTATGAACTGAAAGACAGGAATTGAATTCATTAACAATAATTGTCTAGCTGAACTCGATTCGGGAAAAAGGAGGAAAAATTGATGCCGACACCTAATCCAGTTGCGTTTACAGCATTTGGGATCGATATCATGTGGTACGGAATTATTATAGCAGCCGCCATGGTTCTGGCTGTAATCATCATATATAGAAGAGCTCCAATCCATAAGATTGCTTCAGAAAAGTCCCTGGACTTTATTCTGGTCTGTGTTCCTATGGGAGTCATCGGGGCAAGACTTTATTATGTTCTCTTTAATTGGGATTACTATGCAGGGGATCTCTATAAAATCATCAATACCAGAGGAGGCGGTCTGGCGATTCACGGAGGGCTGATTCTCGGATTTCTTACGGCATTTGTGTTATGCCTGATCTGGGATATCCGGCCTCTCAATCTGTTGGATCTTGCCGCTCCGGCGATTGCGCTTGCTCAATCGATCGGACGGTGGGGCAACTATTTCAACCAGGAGGCTCACGGAGGCCCCACAGATCTTCCCTGGGCGATCTCGGTGAACGGCCAGATGGTACATCCGACTTTTTTATATGAATCGATCTGGTGCTTCCTTCTTTTCCTGTTGCTTCTCTTTGTGGACAACAACCGGAAATTTACGGGGCAGACATTTTTACTGTATGGGATCCTGTATTCCTTTGAACGGTTTTTCGTGGAGTGGCTCCGGACGGACAGCCTGATGATCGGACCGTTCAAACAAGCGCAGGCTCTCAGTGCGGCTGTATTTTTGATCTTTCTGATTATTTATATCCTGATGAGGAAGAAGAATAAATACAAAAACAGAATATTTTACTAGAGGAGAAATTTATGAAATTAGGTATTGTTGGACTTCCCAATGTAGGGAAGAGCACATTGTTCAACGCGATAACAAAGGCCGGTGCAGAAGCGGCAAACTATCCCTTCTGTACCATCGAACCCAATGTGGGAGTAGTCACTGTGCCGGATGAACGGCTCAAGGTGCTTCATGAGATGTATGACTCAAAGAAGACGGTTTATACCGCCATCGAGTTTTATGATATCGCCGGTCTCGTCAAGGGAGCCTCCAAAGGGGAAGGTCTGGGAAATAAGTTTCTCGGCCACATTCGGGAGGTGGCTGCGATTATTCATGTAGTCAGATGCTTTGACGATCCCAACGTGGTGCATGTGGATGGCAGAATCGATCCTCTTTCCGATATCGATGTGATCAATACGGAGTTGATCCTTTCCGACATGGAAGTGCTGGAACGTAGAATCCAGAGGACCCAGAAAAACCTCAAGGGCGACAAGGGACTTCAGGCAGAGCTGGATATTCTATTGAAGGTCAAGGAAACCGTGGAGAAGGGGCTGTCGGCCAGAACACTGGACCTGACCGAGGAAGAGACGGAATTTGTACGATCTCTGGATCTCTTGTCCTTTAAGCCGATTATCTATGCCGCCAACGTTTCAGAAGAGGAAGCCACCTCGGAAACGGACAACGAGTACGTTGCCGCTGTTCGTGAATTTGCCGCATCGGAGGGCTCCGACGTGGTTGTTATATGCGCCAAGCTCGAAGCGGAAATCGCAGAACTGGATGAGGAGGAGAAAGCCGCATTTCTCCAGGAGCTTGGTATTACCGAGTCAGGTCTTGACAAGCTGATCAAGGCGTCCTACCACCTGCTGGATCTTATCTCATTCCTGACCGCAGGCCCTCAGGAGGTTCGCGCCTGGACGATAAAAAGAGGAACAAAGGCTCCGCAGGCCGCGGGCAAGATACATACAGACTTCGAACGCGGCTTTATCAGGGCGGAGACGATCGCATACAACGACCTGATCCAATGCGGCGGAAACCTGGCCACAGCCAAGGAAAAAGGCCTGATTCGCTCCGAAGGAAAGGACTATGTCGTAAAGGATGGGGACGTAATCCTGTTCCGATTTAACGTCTAAAAAAAATCAAAATCGGCAATAATCGCTTGTTTAAACCAGAAACCACGAAAAACGGGGTTTCTGGTTTTTTATTATCTGACATTTTAATCCGTCATTGATCGTCATATTCCGTTCTGATTTTGCACGACCATAATGTCAGATCGTGCCGATATACTCCTTTTCTTATTTCCAAATTAAAATTTATTGCAATTTACTGAAGAAAAATGAACATATTTGCATCCAATTCCTCTACACGGTTTTACAATTTTACTCCAAGTAACCATGTTATGGTAGTTTCGTTTCAATTACATAAATTAATGTTCAATATGTTCAAATGAAAGGGGGAGCACAATGCTAATGAAAGGATATCTCAAAAGACGTATTTTTGTTTTTGTTTTATCCGTATTAATGGTTTTGACAATGGTTCCAGTTGCAGAAGCCGCAGAAGGTTCACCGGATTCTTGCATCGGGATATCCTCTGATGTCCACGATTATTCGGCAAACGTACAAACCTGGCTGGGCAATAACGGCGATGATCTGGAATACATGGTTTTCGGGGGGGACTCGGTCGATACCTGGAGCTCTAGCAATACGACAATTAGTACCATAAAACAAATGACGGCAGCCAAGGGTATTACCGCTATATTCACCATGGGGAATCATGATTGGTGGGGCAGCGGCAGCGAAACGGCTTTTAAAACTGTCACAGGCAATTCTCGGACAGGGATTCAAAACGCTTCAACCGTTGATGAGGACGGATATACGATCTATACGCTCGGCGTACCAAGTAATGGTGAGCTTTTCTCAACGTCCGATATTAACGAACTTGGTGGAGCCCTAGACAAGGCGGATCCAAAAGAACCCTTTATTATTGTTTCTCATTACCCGCTCCACCGCGGAGAAAGTAGGTCGATCAGCAATGCAGGCAACTTGATTGAGCTGCTCAATGACTACCCTAACGTCTTCTTTTTCTGGGGACACAACCACCACTCTGATGGTAATATGGGAACAATCTATGTTGCGGGGGATACGATCAGGCCGGCGGACGCTTCAAGTACGATCAACAAAGAGATTAATTTCACATACTGCAACTCGGGTCATATGAAAAGCGAAGGCAACTTGGAGGGAACAGGCGTCAGGATGGAGATTGATAACCAAGGAAGCACCACGTCAGTTGAGCTCTCTTTCCTTAAAATGGATGGGAGTGAGGTTGTTTCGAAAACCGTCATACTTGACGGAGTCGACGACAGAGTCTCTGTAAGCGGTATCGCAGCGCCTGTTGCAAACGGGACGCCGGATCTGGATGCCGTTGTGTCTGCCGGGAACGCAACTGTCGGTCCTGTGACATGGACACCTCAGGTTGAAGGGAGCTTTCTGCCGGGAACTGTATACACGGCAAGGGTTCTGCTTACCCCGTCGTCAATTCCTTTTACTGAATCAACCTACGTAACGATAAACGGTTATCCCGCTTCCAGTAAGGTACTTCATTCGGACGGGAAAATGACCGTAGAATATGTTTTCCCTGCGACGGCATCAGGTCCGGGAGATACTATAGTTTATAAAAAAACAACGGCAATAACCAGCGGTCATGAATATGTGATTGTTCTGGGAAATGTGGCAATGAATACTACCGCAAGATCAGGCTCCTCCTCTAGTGGCGGCTCATCGAGAAATTATACGGGTCTTGGTTATACGACGCCTGATATCAGCGGAGACTATCTTACATTTTCATCAGAGGCGGAAGCTGAAGCAGCAACCTGGACTTTTACAAATTCGGGCAACGGTAAATGGCATATCAGCAACAACGGGCGATATGTCTATACCGCTGAGCAGCGAAATATGAGCCTGAGTGACACGCCAACGTCATGGACCTATGGCAATAGTGGGAGTAAGGGGACACAGCTCTATGCTGATTTGTCTGGCACGACCTGCAACTTATGTTATGGCGGCGCCTCATCCACTGTCACTGTGGATTTCATTTATCCATCCGCAAATAATTACAACACGCTATCACTTTTTGAAAAAATTGCCGGCGGAAGCGGATCCTCGGGATCCACTTATGCGCTGGCGTCGGACGCTGAAAACGGCGGCACGTATGTCATTGTTGCACAGAAGGGAAGCAGCGCATATGCTCTGTCCAACGAATCGGTTACTGTTAGCAGCACCTCCTATCTGAAGGGAATGCCGGTTACGGTATCCGGAAGTTCTATTTTAGCAGATGGTATAACCAGCGGCATGATGTGGAAATTCACAGCAAACGGCAATCGTTTTCACGTCATGAATGGAGACAACTACCTCAACCGAACTTCGGGATCAGCCGGGATTAACCTCGGTGAAGTGGGAGATGCGTCCTATTCCGATTGGATGTACAGCACTTCACATGATTTATCTGTCTACAGTACGAATGCCCGGAAAGACTACTACTTATACCAGACGTCCGGCAGCGGCAATTACTATTTTGCCAACGATGATGAAGCTAACGGAACGATTTATCTCTATAAAGTACCGGACGTACCAATCAACAGTGTCGCCATCACCGGCATCACGGCTCCGGTAGCAGGTGCGGAGCCGGACAGCGGCGCCGATACTCCTGCAGGTTCAAATTATAGTGCGGGAACGGTTTCGTGGAATCCATCTCCGGACGGTATCTTTGCGGGCAATACGGTCTACAGTGTCAGCGTTGTACTGTCAGCGAACGGCGGTTTTGCATTTTCACCAAGCACGACTGCTACGGTTAACGGGAACGCGGCTAATTTGGCGCTCAATCCTGACGGCACCGCAACCGTAACCTATACCTTCGCTAAAACGGGTCCCGCTCCCGTAATTACGTATGAGAGAGCGTCATCGGTCACTGCAGGCGAGGTATATGTCATTGTATCAAACAAAGGTAATACAAATATGGCACTAAGAAATGCAACGGCACAGACCAACTATATGGCAGGAACGCAAGTAACCGTCAGCGGTGATGCAATTTCCGGCAGTGTTGCCGGTGATATGCAATGGACTGCGGAATCAGGAACCTCCGGCATGTTTTTCAAAAATAACGGAAAGTATCTGGCCCGCAATTCTCAAAACAGCGAATATCTGAGAAGTACCTCCACGAAGCCTGAAGACAGGTACGGAGATTGGAGATATAACAGCAGCGACAACCAGCTCTTTGTTGTCGGCAGCCAAGACAATTATTATCTGTATTACAGCAGCAGAGACTTCTTCCGTTTAGATAAGTCACCTGGAGAGGGAGAAAAAATATACCTTTACAAGAAGACCGTAACTCCCGCAGCAAATCTGACGATCGATACGGTGTCGCTGGATGTCGCGACTGTGGATTCGGCATACAATGAGACGATTACCGTCACCTATACGGGCAGCGGAACCCTGACATACAGCGCTAACGGACTGCCAAGCGGACTTTCCATAAATGCGAGTACGGGAGTGATCAGTGGAACACCGGCTAGCGGCACGAATGCAGGATCTCCGCATACGGTTACTGTGACGGTCACAGACGGTACGTTATCAGATACGAAATCTTATACGTTGGTAGTGAACCCGGCGCCTGAGCCGCCTGCCATTACGACAATCTCACTACCGGACGGTATGGTGGGAACGGCATACAATCAGACTTTGACGGCGCAGGGAGATACACCGATCACCTGGTCTATCTCAGGTGGAAACCTTCCAACTGGCCTGACACTATCACCCAACGGGGCCATTACCGGCACGCCGTCAGCAGTAGGAACCTTTAACTTTACTGTTACCGCGACTAACACGGTGGACAGCGACAGCAAGGCGTTGAGCATCGTGATAAAAGCGGCTTCAGTGGCACCGACCATCACTACGACGACCCTTGAGGACGGTACCGTTGGTACAGCGTACAGCCAAACCTTGGCAGCAACAGGAACATCACCGATCACATGGTCTATCTCAGGTGGAAACCTTCCGGATGGCTTGACGTTATCAGGAATAACGATTACTGGTACACCGTCGGTAGCCGGAACCTTTAACTTTACTGTTACCGCGACTAACACGGTGTACAGCGACAGCAAAGCTCTAAGTATCGTGATAACAGCAGCACCGGTGGCACCGACCATCACCACGACGACACTTGAGGATGGTACCGTTGGTACGGCGTACAGCCAAACCTTGGCAGCAACAGGAACATCGCCGATCACTTGGTCCATCTCGAACGGAAAACTTCCGGATGGCTTGACATTATCGGGAGTAACGATTACCGGTACGCCGTCGGCAGATGGAACCTTCAACTTTACTGTTGCAGCGATAAACGTGGAGGGCAGTGACAGCAAGGCGTTGAGCATCAAGATTAACAAAGCCTCAACCGGCACCGGTAGCGTAGGCGGCGGAGGCGGCGGAGGCGGCGGTGGTGCCGCTCCAACCACCTACAATGCGACTATCTCCGGCAGCGCCGCGGCAGAATCAACTCTGCCTGTCAGTATAAATAATAAAACCGCAACTGTTGAGCTAACCGCCAAAAATGGGGATAACGTGAAGAACGGAAAAAATATCAAGATCGATATACCTCAGATTCAGGGCGCCGACAAATATTCTCTGAGTATACCTGCGGGGACCCTCTCCGCGCCGGATGGCACGGGGACCATCATGATCAAGAGTGAACTGGCCAGCATCACTCTTCAGTCCAATATGCTGAAGGGATTGGCTGGGGCGGATGTAAAGAAGATTGAACTTAGTATCAGCAAAGGTGATCCATCAAAGCTTTCGGCCGAAGCAAAAGCAGCCATAGGAAACAGACCACTGATTCAACTGAACTTGATGCTGGATGGCAAGCAGCACGAATGGAACAATGCAGACTCGCCTGTTCAGGTATCGATACCATATTCACCTACTGCGGAGGAACTCAGTCATCCGGAAAGCATTGTCGTTTGGTATATCGACGGCAATGGAAATCTGGTTTCTGTCCCCAACGGGCGTTATGACCCTGTTTCTCGCGCTGTAACATTCGAAACAACCCACTTCAGCTATTTCGGAGCAGGATACAACCACGTTGCTTTCAAGGATATTGCGTCCGATGCATGGTATCGGAATGCGGTGGACTATATTTCAGCAAGAAAAATTGCTGCCGGAAATGGGAAAGGGTATTACAGCCCCGATTCAAAGCTGACTCGGAGCCAGTTCATCGTAATGCTGATGAAAGCCTACGATATCGCACCAGACTCCATGGCAATAGACAACTTCAAAGATGCCGGCAATACATGGTACACCGGCTATCTGGCCAAAGCCAAAAGTCTTGGAATCTCTTCGGGAATCGGCGGGAATCTGTTTGCTCCGGAAAAGGAAATCACAAGGCAGGAAATGTTCGTGATGCTGAACAATGCTTTGAAGGGAATGAATCAGCTACCGCAGAACAATACCGGGAAATCCTTGTCAGACTTTCTTGATTCCGAAGCGATTAAACCCTGGGCAAAGGATGCCATGGCAAAGATGGTTGAAACAGGAATTGTTTCCGGCAGTGGCGGCATGCTGTCCCCTGATCGAACGACCACCAGGGCGGAGATGGCGCAGGTGCTGTATAATCTGCTAATAAAATAAGGAATATGAACACGAAGATCATAATCAAATAGATTCCTTTAAGAAAAAGTGCGTTTCCTGAATGGAACCGCACTTTTTTATGGTTTCTGTATATGGTATAATGGTGCCGTTGCCGGGGGTGAAACCACCGGGAATCAGAATTACGAAGGAAAGGGGAAATGACTTATTCTTAACACAAAGGATGCCGTAATTGTATTCGACCGGGAGGGAGAAGAACAATAACGGCCTTTGTCCCTCCAAATGCATTTGAAAATTCATTTATGGAGGATAAAAAATGAAATATAACAATTTGATTCAATATGGACTTTCAGACCGGTTCGCCCAAGAAGCCTTATTCTATGAGGGCTTGTTTCTTGCGCGAGTAATTGAACAGCACCGTGATCTTTACAGAGTAGTAAGTGAAAAGGGAGAGCTTTATGCAGGCGTATCCGGAAATTTCATCTATCGTGCCGGTGACACCTCGGATTTTCCCGCTGTGGGAGACTGGGTTATGATAGACAGGGAGGATGACGCTTCGGGTAATGCGGTGATTCATCAGATCCTGCGCCGAAAGAGCGTGTTCGAACGAAAAGCTGCTGGTACGGCAAATGCAACTCAGATCATTGCCGCCAATATCGATACTATTTTTATCTGTATGTCGCTGAATGCAGACTTCAATCTCCGCCGTCTGGAACGATATCTTTCCATCGCATGGAACAGCATGGCAACGCCGGTCATTGTACTGACCAAGGCGGATCTGTGCAGGGACCTGGAGCAGCGCCTTGCAGAGGTTGCAAGGGTCAGTGTGGGGACCGATGTTGTAGTGTGTTCAAGTATTGAGGTAAATGGATATGAGCAGGTGCTTCCCTATGTAAAAGAGGGCAAAACCATTGCATTTATAGGATCCTCGGGAGTTGGAAAATCGACGCTGATCAACCGGCTGTCGGGTAGTGAAGTCATGACAACGAAGGAAATCAGGGAGGATGATGACAAGGGACGCCACACGACGACCCATCGCCAGCTGCTTCTTCTTTCAAACGGAGGAATCGTGATTGACACACCGGGCATGCGCGAGTTGGCCTTGGATTCTGCGGATCTGTCCAGAGCCTTTGTGGATGTGGAGGAATTAGCCGAGCTCTGCAGATACAGGGATTGTTCCCATGCTACGGAACCTGGCTGCGCGGTCAGAAGGGCAGTTGAAGACGGAACGCTGCCGGCGGAACGGCTGGAGAGCTATAAAAAGCTCCAGAAGGAGATGGGCTATGAAGGCCTGAATTCTCGACAGCTGGAGCAAAAGAAAATTGAGTCCATGTTCGGCAGCAAGGGTGAAATGAAACAGGCAATGCGTTTTGCAAAGAATAAAAAAGATAGTAGAAAAGAAATTCATTAAAGCTCCTTTGCGATTTCATCCAATTCCTTGGAAATGCTCATTAGCTGGAGTATTCTTTCTTTTGTCTTGCTGATTTCAGCAGTTTGTTCCTGCGTAGCGGCAAAGGCTGTGTCTGAGCACTCCAGCGTATTTTTATTGGCTTCATTAATTTGGATCAGCAGATCTTCAATCTTTCTGGCAATGCTCATGGATTCGACGGACAGTTTGCAGATTTCATCGGCAACGACGCCGAATCCCGCTCCGTAAGCGCCAGCCCGGGCGGCTTCGATAGAAGCATTCAACCCAAGAAGGTTTGTCTGATCCGTAATTCTTTTTATAAATGACAGCACCTTTCCAATCTCTTTCGTTAAGGTGTTGACGCCGTTGATATTCTCCCTCAGAGCCTTTTCGCTCCTAACAATATTCTCAGACGATTCCGCGAATTCTTGAATGGACTTGTCCATATTGCCCACTGCTTCATTGATACTTTGTGCGACCTGAGACACCTTTTTTTCCATGTCAAGGCTGACGCCCACGCCGATACAACCAACAACATTAAGATTGTCGTCAAAGATCGGATTATTAATCTCCTTGATCACGATTCCGAGGGTTCCCACCATTTCTTCGCATCGGTTGGGTTGCCGCTCTTTCATAGCCGCGCGCATCGGATCGTCCTGACTCAAGACCCCATCGGACCCGATGTCCAATTCAAAGCCGGGATAGTATCTGAGCATATCCTCCGTATCAGAAAGCCAGACGATCAAGTCCTTGCCTAAAATCTCCTTCAGGTATGGCGCAACAGCTGTTAAGTGTTCCATCATTTTATCGCCAACTAACAATTCAATACCTTCTTTCTTTTCCCTCTTGGCTGTGCAGTCTTTTGGTTGGATTGGAATATTTTTCAGTACATTCCTACAATCAACATATCGACATAAACGTCATAAACTTTAAGCAGCGCTCAATGGTCGTGACGGTGATGGAGCTCCGGGGAATGGGAATGGGTGTGCTCCATAGGCTCATGAGTATGTTCGTGACTGTGTTCCACGGTATATTCTCCATCATGATGATGGTTGTGATGCCCGTCATCGTGGCGGTGTCTGTGCTCGTGAGTCTCCTCCACGTGAATATGAAGGTGTCGGTGCTTTTCTGTGATTGCAAAATAGGAGCCGGCGAGCATAACGGCCAAGGCAGTTAAAAATGAGCCTGTAATTTCATCACGGAGAATAATCCAGGAGACAAGAACGCCGATAAAGGGAGCCGCGGCATAGTAGACGCTTGTCCTGGCAGCTCCAAGCTCTCTCTGGGCCGTGATATAGAAAAATATGCTCAAGCCATAGGAGACAAAGCCTAAAAGCAGGGCAAGGGCAATAAAAGGTAAAGTCCCGTATAATCCATTCACCCAGACGGCTATGACAAGGGCGCCGATCCCGGAACCAAAGCCCTTTACAATCACGATTTGAAGAGGATCCTTCGGGGACAGCATTCTGGTACAGTTGTTTTCCAGCCCCCAGCACAGGCAGGCTCCGACAACCAGGATCGATCCAAGGGAAAGGGAAAAGCGGCCAATATCCTTCGCTGACAAAAGAATGCAGGAGAACGTGATCAGCAGAATTGCCAGCCACATTCTCTTGTCCAGAGGCTCCTTGAAAAAGAACATGGCAATGGCCGATGTGGCAACAATTTCAAAATTGGTCAAAAGGGATACGGTTGAAGCTGTTGTCAGGGTAAGCCCGGCCATCAGCAGAATCGGCGCCGCGATATCCAGGATTACCATTCCAATGATATAGGGCAGTTCTTTTCTTGTCATTTTTGCTTCTCTCATGGAATGTTTCCCTGCGGTCTTGGCGAGTTGGATCACCAGCATCCCGATGCCCGCGCCCAGGTAAAGAAGCGACGCCATGAGGGTGGGTGAAAGCTCCTCGAGCAAAAGCTTTGAGACGGGAGAACAGATTCCGAACAGAAGGGCGGCAAGCAATGCGAGGCAAATTGCTTTCATGGATTTGTCCTGTTCTTCATGCTTGTGTTCCTTGTTGTACGGTTTCATTCTCTCCTCCATTCTCACAGGACGCCGGCTTTTTCCGTTTGCCTATCCCGTAGTCTGATCTTATTATGGTATTTGCTGCATAGACTTGTCAATAATATATGGAAATCACCGAATCTGAAGGATCTCTTGCCGGCCGCTATTGCTTGACGAACCAAGGGGAAGGTGATAAACTAGCATCGACAATAATAGAATCAACAGGTGCCCGCTTTTTTGCATGCGGGATAATAGGGAAGTTGGGTGAAAAACCCACGCGGGACCGCCGCTGTAATAGAGGAGTCGGATCTTTAACGCCACTGTGCCGAACGGGAAGGCAGATACCGATGTTGATGCTTGAGCCAGAAAACCTGCCTGATGATTTACCGAACACCAGGAACTCATCCAAGTCAAACCTGGGATATTACACATTCTTACGGACGAAGGGAAGGTGTAATAAACGGAAACGGAGTTCGTTTCTTTTATTATGCCTATTCCGGCGGGGACCGGGACTAGGCAATTTTGTTTTTTGGAGGCTTGTAATGAACCATGGACTGCAAGGCGGAATGCTTTCAACCATTGATTTACTAAATACATCTGCGGTTTTGCCGTCCATGATCGCCTTGGTGTTGGGCTTTGTTCTCGACATGATTTTCGGGGATCCCCACTGGATGCCGCATCCGATTTGTTTGATCGGAAAAATGATCGCTAAGGGAGAAGCTATCATTAGGAATATGCTGCCTGCGACGAGTAAAGGGGAACTAACGGGAGGAGCAATCCTGGCTGCCCTTGTGGTAGCGGTTTCTACGGCTGTTCCATATGCCATTCTCTTGGCTGCGGGAGAAATTCATATTCTGCTTAGAATCTGCCTGGAAACGCTGATGTGTTATCAGATCCTTTCTGTGAAGGCGCTGAAGGCGGAAAGCATGAAGGTTTATCGGGAGCTTTCCCGGGAGGACCTGGCCGGTGCGCGGAGGATGGTCTCCATGATCGTGGGCAGAGATGTTCAAAACCTCAATCATGAGCAGGTGACCAAGGCCGCGGTGGAAACGGTGGCTGAGAACACCTCCGATGGAACTGTGGCGCCAATGCTGTTCATCGCTCTCGGTGGTGCTCCTCTAGGATTTTTCTACAAGGCGGTCAATACCATGGATTCTATGATCGGATACAAGAACGACAGGTATTTATATTTCGGCAGATTTGCTGCCAGACTAGACGATGTATTGAGCTATATTCCCGCAAGACTTTCCGCTTTGCTGATGATTCTGGCCTCAATGCTTCTGAAGATGGATTATAAAAATGCATGGAGAATTTTTCGGCGGGACAGATTGAACCATGCAAGTCCTAACAGCGCGCAGACAGAATCCGTATGCGCAGGTGCGCTGGGAATCCAGTTGGCCGGCGACGCTTATTATTTTGGAAAGCTCTATCCGAAGAAGACAATCGGGGATCCGATGCGGCCCGTCGTTTATGAAGATATTCCTTTGGCAAACCGGCTGCTCTATGGAACGGCTTATTTGACATTTGCTTTATGCATCATCGGGATGGGAGTGGCAGAATGGATAATTTAGGTATAAAAAATATGAATAAAACATCGAAGAAGCTAATTCATGGAGGTGACATTACCTCTGCCAGAGAAGAGCTTGGAAGACTTGACAATCCGCCGGGGATTCTTGATTTTTCGGCCAATGTCAACCCTCTTGGCCTGCCGGAGGGAGTCAAACGAGCAATCCGCGAGTCCATCGATACATTCGACATCTATCCGGACCCCTTGTGCAGAGAGCTGGTATCCGCTCTTTCCAGGCATGAGGCTGTTTCTGCTGAATGGGTCCTCTGCGGAAACGGAGCCGCAGATCTGATTTACCGGACCGTCCATGCGGTAAAACCGAAAAAAGCCATGGTGCTGGCTCCCACTTTCGCGGAATATGAGGAAGCGTTGAATACGGCAGATTGCAGGGTGGTTCCCTATCCGCTGAAGGAGGAGAATGGCTTTCGGTCCGATGAACGGCTTCTGGACGCGCTGGAAAGCGGATTGGATATGCTGTTCCTATGCAACCCCAACAACCCCACAGGTCAATTGATGACCAAGGACTTTCTGCTGATCATCCTTCGCCGTTGCCAGTCTCTGGGCATCCTGCTCTTTATGGACGAATGCTTCAATGATTTCCTGGAGAATCCGGAGGGATACACCACAAAGGACTTTCTGAAAGACTTTGACAATCTGGTGATCCTGAAGGCCTTTACGAAAATATACGCCATGGCGGGGCTCCGGCTGGGGCACTGCATTTCTTCGGATACCGGACTGCTGGAAAGGATCAGGGCGGCCGGACAGCCCTGGAGTGTATCCTCGCCGGCACAGCTTGCAGGAATCCGGGCGGTGGAGGAGAAGAATTATCTTGCCCGAACGAAGGAGCTGATCCGGGCGGAACGGGGATATCTCATACCCGCGCTGGAGAATTTCGGAATCACGGTCATTGGCTCCAATGCAAACTATATTTTTGTCAAGGATCCCCGGATATCAGAAAAGCCCCTCCATCAGATGTTGTTCGAAAAGGGGATTTTGATCAGGAACTGCGACAATTACCGGGGACTGGGCCCGGGCTTTTACAGGATTTGCATCCGAAGGCACGAGGATAACGTTAAATTAGTGGAAGCGCTGAAAGCGGTCAGAGGTTGATACAGGGAATTTTGCTGCTGACGCGGAGAATGATAGGGAGGATTCACCGATGGCAAAAGCGATCATGATACAGGGTACCATGTCCAACGCGGGAAAAAGTCTCATTGTGGCAGGGCTGTGCAGAATTTTCAAGCAGGACGGATACAGGGTTGCGCCTTTTAAAGCGCAGAATATGGCGTTAAATTCCTTTATAACAAGGGAAGGACTGGAAATGGGAAGGGCCCAGGTGGTCCAGGCTGAGGCGGCGGGTATCGAACCGTCGGTTCTCATGAATCCGGTGCTGCTGAAACCGACCAATGAGACCAGCTCCCAGGTGATCGTCAACGGAGAAGTGCTCAGGAATATGAGCGCACAGGAGTATTACCGGCGGAAGCGGGAAATTGTTCCGGAGATCATGAAAGCCTATGAAAAGCTGGACGCCCAATATGATATCATTGTTCTGGAGGGAGCGGGCAGTCCCGCGGAGGTCAATCTGAAGGAGCATGACATTGTCAACATGTATATGGCAAAGCTGGCTAAATCACCGGTTCTTCTGGCGGGAGACATCGACCGGGGCGGCGTATTCGCATCCCTTGTAGGAACCATGGTACTGTTTGACGAATCGGAGCGCGCTATGGTCAAGGGTATTCTGATCAACAAATTCAGGGGAGACAAGAGCATCCTGCAGCCTGGACTGGATATGCTGGAGATCATAGTCCAAGTACCGACCATCGGAGTGATTCCCTATCTGCATGTGGATATTGACGACGAGGACAGCCTTACGGAACGGTTTCACAGAAAGGGTTCTGTCGGACAAATCGATATTGCGGTGATCCGGCTGCCCAGAATTTCAAATTTTACAGACTTTAGCGCGTTGGAATATGTTCCGGGCGTAACCCTGCGTTACGTCGAGAGCGCCGGGGAATTGAAAAATCCGGACCTGATCATAATCCCCGGGACAAAAAACACCATGGAAGACCTGCTTTGGATGCGGCAGAACGGATTGGAGGCCTCCATCCAGAAGCACGCTGCACGGAACAAGCCAGTCTTCGGAGTATGCGGAGGTTTTCAGATGCTGGGTGCTGAGCTTTCCGATCCCTACGGGGTGGAGGCGGGGGGAACCATGGCTGGCATGGGCCTTCTTCCGACAAGAACTGTATTTAATCGAGAAAAAACCAGAACCCAGGTCAAAGGAAGGTTTCTGCCGGAATTGGGCGGAGTACTGGCGGATCTGGCCGGGGTGGAGATCGAGGGCTACGAGATCCATATGGGACAGACCGAGTTGCTGGATTCCCAGAGGACGCCGTCGCCAGGCCATAGCGGACACCTGGCT
The DNA here is from genome assembly GCA_023415235.1 of Bacillota bacterium. Lineage (GTDB taxonomy): Bacteria > Bacillota > Clostridia > Peptostreptococcales > Anaerovoracaceae > Anoxybacterium. Next base: position 10,537 of record JAEZLP010000008.1, on the reverse strand, counting down.
GTCCTTGAGGAAATTTCCGGGAAATCCACTTCGGTGACGGTTGGAATGTGCAGGGGGAATATCTATGGCTCCTATGTCCATGGAATCTTCGACCGGAAGGGTGTTGCAGCTACGCTGGCAAAAGCCCTGGCCCGGTCCAAAGGGCTGGATCTCGGAGAGCTTTCCGGTCTCGACGTAAAAGCATATAAGGAGCAGCAATACGATCTGCTTGCCCAAGGGATACGAGAGAACACGGACATGAAGCGGCTCTATGAGATCCTGGAGGAAGGAATAGAATCATGACGAAAGCACCGGAAGCAAAGAGTGAGCAAAGCATGCCGGAAGGCATAAAGGAACACGTCGTTCCGAGGATCATGATCGCCGCCGCGGGAAGCGACAGCGGGAAAACAACGATTACCTGCGGACTGCTGCAGGCTCTGCTGAACCGCAGGATCAGACCGGCGTCCTTTAAATGCGGGCCCGACTATATCGATCCCATGTTTCATTCGAAGTTGATCGGCATACCGGCCGGGAATCTGGATCTTTATTTTACCAGCGAGGCTACAGTCAAATACCTTCTCGGAAAGAATGCCGCCGGGTCGGATCTTGCCGTGCTTGAGGGCGTTATGGGCTATTACGACGGTCTGGTGGGAAATTCCACGGACTGCAGCTCCTACGATCTGGCGGTCAAGACGCAAACTCCGGTAATCCTGACCGCGGACTGCAGGGGGATGTCCGTATCCGTCGCTGCGCTGATCAAGGGTTTTCTTGAACTGCGATCCGATCATGGCATCCGGGGCGTGATCCTCAACCGTATCCCGCCCATGCTTTACTCCGATATCAAAACCCTGATCGAAAAAGAGCTTCCGGTGGAGGTTTTAGGGTACCTGCCTCATATGGACGATTGCAGGCTGGAAAGCAGGCACCTGGGGCTTGTAACGGCAGGCGAGATCGGAAATCTGAAGCAAATCACGGAGAAAATTTCCAAACAGATGGAGCGGTCCGTGGATCTTGACAGGATCCTTGAAATCGCATCGGAGGCCCCGGCAATAAGCTTTGCGGCCCCGGCGGAAATCACAGTCCGAAAAAAAGAAATGGCGGACAGGTTTGGCGCTCAATCGAGACCGATCGTGAAAATTGCAGTTGCCATGGACAAAGCGTTCTGCTTTTACTATCGGGACAATCTGGAACTGCTGGAAGAGCTGGGAGCCGAAATAGTTCCTTTCAGTCCGCTCAAGGATCAGAGCCTGCCGGAGAGTATCCACGGCTTGATCCTGGGGGGAGGATATCCGGAGCTGTATCTGCCGGAGCTGTCGGCGAATCGATCAATGCTCCAAAGCATCAGGAAGGCAGTGGAAGAAGGTGTCCCGTGCCTTGCAGAATGCGGCGGATTTATGTATCTCCATCAGCAGATCAAGGACCAGGACGGTACTGCATATCAAATGGTCGGAGTTCTGGAGGGAGAAAGCTATCCCCTAGGGAAGCTTTCCCGGTTTGGATATCTCACACTGACTGCTCGGGAGGATAATCTCCTATGCGGAAAGGGAGACCAACTGAAGGGCCATGAATTCCACTACTGGGACAGCACGGATACGGGCAGGGCGTTTTATGCGGAAAAACCCATCGGAGAATCCGGCTGGGATTGTATTGTGGCTCGGGGAAACCTGTTTGGGGGGTATCCCCATGTGCATTTTTATTCCAATATCGGCGCTGCATCCGAATTCATCAAAAAGGCGGCAATTGCCGCCGGATTGAGCTCCGGTCTTGCCGGAGCTCAGGAAAGTTAGAGGTTGGAAACGTATGAAGGAGAACAATTTGCGGGATTTGCTGAATGCGATAACGGATCTGGACCGGGAGGCGATGGAGGCCGCAAGAAAACGGGAAGCTTCCTTGGCGAAACCGCCGGGCAGCCTTGGCCGTCTGGAAGACATAGCGGTGCAGTTGGCCGGGATCAGCGGCAGAATCCATAACACAGCGGACAAATCCTGCGTCATAATCATGTGTTCCGACAACGGCGTCGTGGAAGAAGGCGTCTCATCAGCTCCGCAGTTTGTCACCCTGGCGCAGACCATTAATTTTACCAGACGGCTTACGGGAGTTGGGACTCTTGCGAAGCATTTCGATTCGGACCTTCTTGTGGTGGATCTGGGAATCAATGCAGATCTTCCCGGAGAGCTTTTGACCGCAAAGGCGCTGGAGGAGAACGGAGGGGAAGAACGGGTAACCGGCAAGATCGTAGACAGAAAGATCAGAAAGAGTGCGGACAATATAGCCAGAGGGCCGGCCATGTCTCGGGAGGAGGCTGTAAAAGCAGTCTTAACGGGGATCGAAATGACGTGTGAGATAAAAAAAGCGGGTTATACTATTTTTGGAGTCGGCGAAATGGGTATCGGTAATACGACGACAAGCTCGGCGATCCTGTCTGCGCTGACCGGACTTCCCGCCAGGGAGACCGTGGGCAAAGGCGGGGGAATTACGGACCAGAGCTTTCTCCGCAAGAAGGAGATCGTCGATCAGGCGGTGCTGCAGTACGGATTCCGGGGGCAGCCTGATCTTGACGTCATCGATGTCATTGCAAAGGTAGGGGGATTTGATCTCGCGGCCATGACCGGCGCATTTCTGGGCGCGGCGATTAATAAGCTGCCTGTTGTAATAGACGGATTTATATCTGTAGTTGCCGCTCTTGCGGCGGCGAGGATGGCGCCATTGGCAAAAGAATATATGATTGCGTCCCATGTGTCCAAAGAACAAGGCTATTGCCATGCTCTTGCCGCCTTGGGATTGCCTCCGATGCTCAACCTTGAGATGCGTCTGGGCGAAGGCAGCGGCTGTCCGCTGGCATTCCAGATTATCAGAGGCGCATGCGCGATCATGAACCATATGGCCACCTTCGAAGAAGCTGAAATTAACGATGATTATCTTACGGAAATTCGTAAGCTGGACTTTTAGCAGGGAAAAGATACGTCTGGATCTTTAAATAACTCGGTGCGGAATATCCGGAACAGAAAGGAGAATCTTATTATGGGGAAAATAATCAGCACCTACATTCTGCCTCATCCGCCCATCATTGTGCCGGGAATCGGAAGAGGAAGAGAACGGCAGGCAGAGAACACGGTGAAAGCGGTCAAGCGGGCTGCCCTTGAAATCGGAAAGGATAGGCCCGGAACGATCATCCTCTCCTCACCCCATGCTCCGTGTTTCAGAGATTTTATTTATATCGAGGACTCTGAGACACTGGCGGGTGATTTTGCGGCCTTTGGAAGCCCGGAAATCAAACTATCCTTTCGAAACAACCTTGAACTGGTTTCCTCCATATCGGAAAAGGCCGCGGCAGCCGGTATTGATGCGGGAGGCCTCAGTGAGCTTCAGAAGAGACATTACGGCATCAGCGACCGGCTCGATCACGGTACGTTGGTGCCGCTTTGCTTTATTGACACGGAGCTGCCGGATTTCCGGCTTGTCTGTATTTCAACGCCCTTCCTGCCGTTTGATAAGCTCTATGAATTCGGACAATGCATAAGAGAAGCCGTAGAGGAATCCGACGAAAGGGTGGTTTATATCGCCAGCGGAGATCTGTCTCATCGACTGACCAGCGATGCTCCCGCAGGATACAGCCCAAAGGGCCGGGAGTATGATGAAGCCCTTGTGGAGAAGGTTCGAAAAGCGGATGTCAGGGGCCTGCTGGAAACGGACCTCACCTTGCTGGAAAAGGCCGGGGAATGCGGAACCCGCTCCATTGTGATGATGTTCGGAGCTCTTCACGGCAGAAAGCCGGAGCCGGAAATATACTCCTATGAGGGGCCCTTCGGAGTCGGTTATCTCATCGCGCGAATCGGCACAAGGGAGGAGACCGATTATGTCAGGCTGGCTCGGGAGACACTGGAGACCTACGTCAGAGACGGCAAGAAAATCGATGTGCCCCAATGGATTCCTCCGGAGTTCAGAACGAAGCGGGCAGGTGTTTTCGTGTCGCTGAAAAAGGACGGCATGCTCCGGGGCTGTATCGGAACCATCGGTCCGGTAAGAGTGAATCTTGCGGAAGAAATCATCTATAACGCCATCAGCGCAGGGACCCAGGACCCCAGATTCCCTGCAGTGAGGGCGAGCGAGCTGAAGGACCTGGTGTATTCCGTGGATGTGCTGGGCCCACCTGAAAGGATCGATTCCATAGACCAGCTTGACGTGAAGCGGTATGGAGTCATCGTCACATCAGGTTTTCGCAGAGGCCTTCTGCTTCCCGATCTTGAAGGGGTGGATACGCCGGAGCAGCAGGTGGAAATCGCACTCCAGAAGGCGGGAATAAGAAGCTCGGAATCCTATGAAATGGAGCGGTTCGAAGTGATCCGTTATCATTAAGTTCCATGAGGCGGGAAGAAAAGAGGATGATCATGTCTGAGAAAAAGGAAGCAATGTTTTATGAAAAGCTGGACGGGAGAAAGGTTCATTGCTATCTTTGCCCCCACAATTGCCGTATCCCCTCCAAGGGAAGGGGACTTTGCGGCGTCCGGAAAAATATGGACGGAACGCTCTATTCGTTAAACTACGGAGAAATTTCCTCCGTGGCAGTGGATCCCATTGAAAAGAAGCCCCTCAGCCGGTTTCATCCGGGCTCCTTCATTCTATCTGTCGGTTCGGTGGGCTGCAATCTGAAATGCCCCTTCTGTCAGAACCATAGTATCGCCCAGGTGAAGCCGGAGGAGATTCATACCTACCACGGAAACAGCGACGAGATCGTGACAAAGGCGGTTTCCCTGGTAAAGCAAGGAAACATCGGTATCGCCTACACCTACAACGAACCCTCCATATGGTACGAATTTGTCTACGAGACGTCACAAAAGGCAAAGGAGAAGGGGCTTCTCAACGTGCTGGTCACCAACGGCTACATCAGCGAGGAGCCGCTTCGGCTGCTGCTGCCCTATATCGACGCGATGAACATCGACCTGAAGGCTTACAACGAGAAATTTTACAAGGAACTGGTGAAAGGTGGACTTGAGGAAGTCAAGGAAACCATTGAGCGTTCGGCTTCCCACTGCCATGTGGAGGTTACGACGCTGGTCATACCGGGCTGGAATGACTCCGTGGAGGAGATGGATGAAATGACTCGGTGGCTGGCATCCATATCCCCCGAAATCCCCCTTCATCTTTCCCGGTATTTCCCGAATTATGAGATGAAAGACAGGCCGCCTACTCCGGTGAAGACATTGTCGGAGCTGAAACATGCCGCAGAAAAGCACTTAAAATACGTATATCTGGGTAATGTCTGATTCCAGGCGCAGGACAAAATTAAAATTCAGTGCATCATTCCGCCCTCATCCCGACTGCCGCGGCTGCGGAAAGCAGCGCGGATCTGCGCTGGGGACTCATCTGGTTCAGATATTGAAGCAAAGCGGCTTGCCATTCCCGGACAGCTTCCTCTTCGAGAATATGACCTTCTGCAGGGTCCAGTGGCAGCTTCCCGACGAGCATGGCAAGCTTCAGTTCCTCCAGGGAACGGAAGACCTCCTGGTACTCCTCGCCGAAGAAACAGTCGCCTTCCAGCAGATCCACCAGATCGGAAATACCCAGACTGGCTTCTCTCAGGAGTGCGATCTTGTCCGATCCATACCTGCATTCTCTGATCCTGTCGGAAAGTCTGCGGAAGCTGTCATCGTCAAGCTTCGCCTTATCCTCAAATTCCAGGGATGGGGTCGAAACCGGCGACGCCAGTGAAAGAAACAGGTTTCTCAGGCCGCCTGATTCCAAAGCGCTTCTGAGCCGGGATTTCAGATTTGACGCAGTTGCTTTCATATAACGAACAAGCCCTTCGTCTGACAAGGACAGCATGCAGCAGAGGCGGTCAACAGCCTGGTCCATCATCGTTTCCATTTCTTCCGTGGAAAGAGGGGAAAGAACGGACTGAAGATATTCCCTGTCGAATTCTGAAACGGAAAGACCCGCAGTACTTCTTCCCAGGAGGACGGCCCCCACGGCATTGAAGAAAACCAGAGTAAAGACATTGATGAGAAGCTCCTTGTACTGCCGGTCATAACCCCGGAGCAGATCATGGATCTCTTCGTTGGAAAAATAACCGCAGAAATGATTTTCCAGCTGCAGCTTTCGAAGGTATTCTGCAATGTAATCGATTCCGGTCAGTTCCATCCGGTCGATGGCCAGCGGGTAATCGATGGATGCGGGAGTCTCATGGGCGCCGAAGTCCACGTCATAGGATCTGAAAAACATCGGGAGTCCTTCGCTCAGGGTGCAGTGATAGGCGATGAGATCAGTCATGAGGCCCTCTCCCTGTATTTGGAACATCAAGGATTCCGCGGTCTTCTTTTCCCTTTCGATGCGCTGTTTCCCCTTCAGAAACAAAGCCTCCAGGGAACTGCTTTTCAGTTCTTCCAATGCCAGCTCCGGATCGATCAGACCTTTCAGATAATAGCCTATCGTATATAGGACCGACTGCTGGATCCGTTCCCCCGTTTCAACGGAGACCGAACTGCTTGAGCCGCCTGTCCAACGATTGAACTGTTCGGTCAGCAGCTGCATCAACTGAAGCTGCAGCGTTTCCATATGATCCTGATTCAGCAGAGACAGTCTGCTGCCCTCTCGGATGAGAGCATAGAAAAAGCTGACCGCATCCAGAGAATCGATTTCATGAAAATTCTGTGTCCTGATTTGATTCATTCTGTTCTCCTTTCCATTAATATTTCCTGCGGTAATACCGGTACAAATCCATATAAGAGTCAATTGGATTGGCCAGATAGTCATCAAAATCCTCATTGATGATCCGTTCCTCCTCTGAGATCTCTCCACCGGTATTTTCTTCAAAGATTCCTTCCAAATCTTCAGCAAGGTCTTCCTGATGCTCGGTCAAACCGTCCGGCATTCCGATGCCGAACCGGACCCTTCTCGACAGATTGAAAAGGTCTCTTGTCTTTAGCAGATCGACGGAACCTCTGCAGGTTTGGTCAAAGGATTTTTTCATCTGCGAAATCAATTCATCGTCGTCGATTTCATCCAGCGTTTCATTCTTAAAATGATAAAATATCTCCAACAGCTCATTCAAGGTTTCCGCATAATTGGACGGGTCCAGATAGGGAGAATCACAGAATGCCATGATCAGCTTATTGATGGTCCCTCCCGCAAATTCGATCCGTCCCAAGCCTTTTAAAGCTTCGCTGCGCGTTTCGGCAAGCTCTATGGCCTCCGATTCCTTTAGCACCAGTCCGTAGCGAGAGGTGGCGCGATTGCAGCTGATAATTTCCGCAACAGCGAGCTGCTGCGCTGACTCGCCGGAAATCAGGCTGAATATTTCCTTCAAATTTCATCATCCTTTCTTTTCCTTGTACGATTCTCTATCTGGGTAGACCTCCTCGGATAACCGAAAAAGGAGGCCGTAAAAAATTTGTTGAAAAAAAGCCGTTGACAAAATAAATAAATTGTGATATAGTAAAATAGAGAAAATATAAGTCAAATTATGAAAAATGCAATAATAATTAACTATACCATTGCCTTCGAGAGAAGTCAATGGTTTTTTTATTATGCAGGAAACTGAAAGCGATATCTCTTTTTATGATCAGGCAAAACTGGACGCGAGGGTATTCTGTGATATAATGGACTGACAATAAAATAAAGATGTTTTGGCTAACAATAATAAAATAGCAGGTTTGGGAGGGAAACGTATTTACCGATACGCCACTGTGAATTTCAGGGTGGCAAGTCTGAACCAAAACCATAATGCATATCTTGTTATAGAATCTAAAATGGGGAGATGTGTATTATGTTTAGTATGATGGGAAGCAACTGGAAGTACCATGCGGCGAATTACGGCCAGATGAATCTGATGAACGAACTCAGAAGGCTGTGGATGGAGCATATGATATGGACAAGACAGTATATTGTCAGCGCCCTCTCAGGACTTCCGGATCTGGATATTGTGCAAAAACGGCTGCTACGAAATCCGATGGATTTTGCCAATGTGCTGGAGGTTTTTTATGGCAGACAAAAGGCTGATACCTTACGGAGTCTGCTGGAGGAGCACCTGAAAATTGCCGCCGCTGTTCTGGACTATGGGAAACAGGGAAATACCAAGGCGATGGAGCAATACTCCAGATTGTGGTACGGGAATGCGGATCGGATCGCCGCCTTCCTTGCCGGCATCAATCCGGCCTGGTCCGCGGAGGACTGGATGAAACTCCTGCACGATCATATCAGGATGGTTGCGGATATGGCGACAGCCAGGCTGCAGGAAGAATATATGAAGGACAGCATTATTTTTGATATGGCCTTGGAACAGGCTTTGTCCATGGCTGACACCATGGCGGCCGGAATGATCCGGCAATTTGACATTTAATCCTGGAGAAACACTAATGAACTATGAAAGAATAAGAGAAGCGGTCTTCCTGGAGAGACCGAATCGTTTTGTGGCCCATGTGCTGCTCGATGGGGAGATACGGAAGGTCCATGTGAAGAATACGGGAAGGTGTAAGGAGCTTCTGCAAGAAGGCGTTACCGTGTTTTTAGAGGATCATACCGGTAAGGACAACGTTAGAAAAACCGAATATTCTCTTGTGGCTGTTGAAAAGAAGGACCAGGGACTGGAATCCGGTTCCCGTATTGTAAACATGGATTCCCAGGCTCCCAACCGGGTAGTGGGAGAAGCGCTGACCGGCGGAACGATCAACCTGCCCGGATTGGTATACCCGCTGATTTTGGTGAAACCTGAATCGACTTTCGGAGCGTCCAGGTTTGATTTTTATGTGGAGGATTGCGCTGGAAACAAGGCGTATCTTGAAGTAAAAGGCGTTACCCTTGAGACTGGTGGAATAGTGCGGTTCCCCGACGCTCCAACGGAACGGGGAGTCAAACATGTTTACGAGCTTGGCTGCGCGGCGGAGCAGGGATATCTAGCCTATCTCATTTTTGTCATTCAGATGAAGGATGTGCTGCGGTTTGAACCCAACGATGAAACTCATCCCGCTTTTGGAGAAGCGCTTCAAAGTGTCAGGGACAGGGGGGTGGTCATCCTGGCGTACGACTGCGATATAACGGCCGATTCCATGAAGCTTTGCAGCAAGGTGCCGGTTTGCCTTCCCTGATAAATTTTAACTGACTATTGCTCAGTGAACAATAGTATGGTATGCTTGAAGAAAACTACTATTCGTAAAACAATAGTTGGAGATAAATATGGAGGTTGTTATGAATAAAAAGGAATTTTTGAATGAGCTTGAAAATGCGCTGGCAGGGAAATTGCCGGAATCCGATATCGTAGAAATCCTCACCGATTACGGCGACATCTTTCACAACGGCGTTGCGGAAGGGAAAAGCGAGGACGAAATCGCCGGAGAAATCGGTTCTCCCGCCAAGGTAGCCCGCACGATTCTGGAGGACGGAATCGATGCTGCGGGACGAGCCCGGTCGGAAGAAAAAAAGTCGGGTTCCGCCTCCGATGGCAGAGAGTATACGGACTTTCAGAAGAATATCAATGAAAAGACAAGCAGGATCTTTGACAAGGTTATCGAACCGGATCGGAATGTGCAAATCGAAACACTGGCTCCTATGTCCCGCAGACTTGGCGCCTATGTGATAGACAGCATCCTTCTGGGCGTGGTGGGAATAGGCGTGCTTGTAGCGCTTTTTATACCCGTCCTGGGACTGATCAATTATACGTCCGATATTCATTATGTCACTTCGGGAGCGCTGCCACCGGGCATGGAAATAGCCAAAGCAGCCGGTCCAATGTTTGGATTCCGCACGGCAAATATAATCCTGCTTATGACTCTGTTCGGTGCGTTCAATCTGTTCACCACAATCATCCTTTGGGCTACCAATGGCTATACGCCGGGGAAATATATCCTGAAGATGAGGGTGGTTAAAATCAATGGAAGCAGGATAGGTTTCCTTGACGCCCTGCTGAGGGAATTGGTTATCAAGTGTATTGCAAACTCGCTGCTTTCCGGACTTCTGAATCTGGGATCATTTATCTGGGGCTGCATGACGGACGACCATAAAACGGTGCATGATCTGGTTGCCCAGACTCGTGTGGTTGAATGGGACAGAACCGCAAGATAGAGGAGGTTTCCATGGATACACAGCTGAAAAAAGGAGTTCTGGAGATGTGCATCCTGATCCAGCTGTCCAGACGTGATATGTATGGCTATGAAATCATGAAGATTATCCAGGATGTATTTCCTGACGTTTATGACGGGTCGATTTATACAATCCTTCGGCGAATCAAAGGAGAAGGCTACACCGAAACCTACATGAAGGATATTCCCTCCGGGGGACCGGCGAGAAAATATTACAGGATCACACCCCTGGGCAGGGAATACTGCGGCCAGGTGAAACAGGAATGGGAGACTATGACCAAGAGCGTGAGAAAATTGATCGACGACAGGCTGACAGAAAAATAGAAAAAACCAGGGCAGAAGAGGATTCTTCTGCCCTGTATCTATGTGCGCCCAGCATGGGCGCAGTCTAACGGGTGAAAGTCCCGAACACGCCAGTAGCGGGAAGTGTATAGCCAGAGGCAAGGGTGTCCACCGTGAGGCGGAATCTGAAGGAAGCCCGAGGCAAA
>JAEZLP010000035.1 GCA_023415235.1 Bacillota bacterium | reverse complement strand
CGATAATGTTTTTCTTTCCCTCAGTAAGGGGATGTTTTCGAGCCATAAAAATAGCCTCCTATGAAATTTATTTTATCATAGAAAGCTATTTGATTCCTTAATTTACAGACTTTTCTTCACGGGCCCTAATTAACTTTTTCATTTGAATGATATCTAGCATGAAAGATTTACCCCTTTACTCTTTTTACTAATAATAGCATAAACAGGTGTGTATTAGAATAGAAACTTCAGGATGTCATTTTAGGTCTTTTCATTTAAAAAAGATGTCCCTTATGGACGCATGGTATTTTTTTCATAAGCCATTGAATTTTGTTGGTTTTTAAAACGAAGAGTCACCCCCCATAGGAGGAGGTGACTCAACAAAAGGGTTATACTACAGGCTATATCTGAAGATGGACTTTTTCTATAACCACTTCGTAAATACAAAACCACCTACAAAATATTGTAAGTGGTTCGTATAAGTGTTTATTGGTACTCCATCGCGGGCTCGAACCGCGGACACCCTGATTAAGAGTCAGGTGCTCTACCAACTGAGCTAATGAAGCACGTCCTTTTCAACACTTCTGTGTTTTGGCACTTTTATAGTCTAACAGTTGCAACCAGGCTTGTCAAGACCAAAATCGGAAAAATTAAAAGGCAGAATTTTGCAGAAATGCAAGGGTTCTGCCTTTTAACGTTCTAGGTCTCAGAGGATCATAATAACTCGACGAGTTCTTTCTACCGTCCTACTGATTGGCGGCTGTGGGTTGCTCTTCCGCAGCCTTTTTTCCGTACCAGAGTTGATCGGAAACGGGTTTCCAAGCTTCGGCAGCGTGTACGCAACGACCGCAGAGTTCATCTACATTTTCTGGATGCTGCAGGTCGGTGGATTTCGCTCCGGATGCATGAACCATGGCGGCCAGCTTTTCGGGATTGTCAAGCAATGGGCAGGGTCGGAGCATATTCTCGTTAAAAGGCTGATTTTTGCGGTATTCCATGAACAAAGGCGACTGCAGGGCTTCCAGCAGAGTCTTATCCTTGATATTGCAGTCCGCAAAGTGGATGAATGCGCAGGGCTCGATGTCGCCGGCTGCGTTGATGTGAAGGTAGCAGCGTCCGCCGGCAATGCAGCCGTCTACATATTCTCCGTCATTCCAGAAGTCCATGGTAAACAGGGGTTTTTCCTTCCGGAACTTGCGAATCTGATGATACATGTATTTACGCTGTTCGGGTGTGGCAATCAGATCCACCACCGCATCCTTGCCAACAGGAATATATGTAAAGAGCCATGCGAACTTGCAGCCGCGTGCAATCATCTCGTCTATGTACTCTTCGCTGCCGATCACCTCGGCGTTCTGTCTGTGGTAGCAGGCGGAAAATCCGAAGGGCAGCTTCTTTTTCTTTAAAAGATCCATCGCGCGGATGACCGCCTGGTAGGTGCCTTCGCCGCGGCGCATGTCGGTTTCCTTTTCAAAGCCTTCTACGCTGATTGCAGGCAAGAAGTTTTTCACCCGCAGCATTTCATCGGCAAAGGCTTCGTCGATCAGGGTTCCGTTTGTGAATGCGGAAAAGACGCAGTCGTTGTGCTTTTCGCAAAGCTTGATAATATCCTTTTTTCGAACCAGCGGCTCTCCGCCGGTGAAGATAAACATGTGCATTCCCAGCTCCTTGGCCTGTCTGACGATATCGTCAAGCTGCTCGAAGCTCAGGGAAAGCTTATCCCCGTATTCTGCCGCCCAGCATCCGGTACAATGGAGGTTACAGGCGGAGGTTGGATCCAGAAGCAGGGTCCAGGGGATATTGCAGTTGTACTTTTTCTCCAGGTCTTTCTTTCGCTGATCGCGAAGTATGAGGGAATTCACGATGAAGTTTTCAAAAATGGTTTTGCGAACGCTGTCGTCAATATCGGTATACAGGCTTTTCATAAGAATATTCCAGTTGCTGGTTGGATCGCTCAGGGCTTCCCTGGCGAGCCTGTATGCAGTCGCATACTCTTTATCCTTGTCGAGTTTTTCTATCCAATCGATTACCTTTGGAATGTTTTCGTCTGGGTTGGAATCAAGATAGCTGATTACTTTTTTCAAACCATATGCTTCAATCATTTCCTTCACTCTACCCAAAACAATCATCTCCTTTTTTAATATGCATGCGATTTTGGGTTTCCGAATCGCTCGTTTATGTTTTTGTGAATTCCAGCTATTAATAATTGTATCACTGCATCTTAAAAATACCATTAGACAAAAGTGCAAAAATGTCTAAATTTGACGGAAGCGTTAAATTTTATATGAATGTTAAAGCAATTTCTTGACTTCGTCCCCATTCTTACTTTATTTCAACTGAGCCGGAAAAATACCTACAATTTCCGCTTATAGTTATGAAGCGTAGGAACATAATAGTTAACAAGGAGGGATGAGAAATGAAAAGCGCTCAGAATAAAATGAACAATTCGTCGTGCAGTACGAACAAAGACGAAATGGTCAGAAGCAGATCGAACAATTCAACATTTGATTCCACGCGAAATCAGGGCGATTTGAGAGAAATCAGAAATCAGGGTGACTTGAGAGATGTCACGGAAAAGGGTGGAAACAAAGACAGATTCAACATGACCAATTCGTGACGAGCGATCGTACTGGAATTGGGTAGTTTTAATCAAAATAGTCGATGCATCAGCTTCGTAGTTGATGGTATGCTATTCATGAAAATCTCTCTTGTAATATAAGGGCGGGTATCAAGTATACCTGCCCTTTTTACTGTGTTCTCATTGCTATTCCCGGGTCAGTGTATTATAATGTAATGGATTATACGTAATTTACAAAGGTGTCCATTATGGAAAACAGCAGTGAGTTTTGGAATAAAATTGCAGATTGGCTGATGAGCCTTGGATTTCCGCCCATATCGGAGTTTGAAGTCAAACTGTTATCATTGGCGGTGTTTCTTGTTCTGCTCATAATTCTATGGTTTGTCCTTCGGAAATTGCGGTTGTGGTACTGGAAAACAGAGGTACAGATTGATACCCTGAAAAATATTGAGGTTCATTTGCAGAACGTTGAGGAAAAGCTGTCCCAGCGCTCCGTCCGGATCGTTGAAAAGGCGGAGGGCGAGGAAGCCCAAAAAGACGACGCCGAGGCATCGGAGGAAACAGAAGAAATGAAAGGGGAACCGGCACCGGCCGGGCTGACCGCTGTCGGAAGAAGCGGAAGAATTTATACGGAAGCAGAGTTGGAATTACAAATCAGAGAATAAGATGGAGGATATCGTATGTATTGTAGAATGTGCGGTAATAAAGTAGAAGACACGGATCATTACTGCCAGCATTGCGGGACACCGACAGGATACAGGGAACAGTCTGCGCCTTCTGTTGAAGAAGAAAAAAAAGAAGAAGAGATCGTTTTCAATCCTCCCTATGAGCCCCAGTCTCACTTTATTGAGGAAGATCCTCCTTTTGAGGGAGAGGAGCCGCAGGATACAACGCAGGAAGATGAGATCCTGAAGGAATTCATTTCAGAGAGTGAGATCAAAGAAGAATTCATACCGGATGGAGACGATTCGTCGGCGCGTGTAAAAAACAGCGAATTCACCTGGAACCTCTATGAATTTCCGGGGACAAAAGCAAAAAAAACCGAGGATATCGATTTCAACTGGAATCTTGAGGATTACGGCAAGCCGGAGCCAAAGGAGTCCGAGGCATCGGCATTTGAAAAAGAGCTCTTCCAGGAGATCCAGGCCGGATCAGAGCGGATCAAAGAGCAGAATATTGACCGGTTCTTTACCTTCAGCAGAAAAAATGAGGAGTTTCAGAAGCTGCTGGACAGAGAATATGAAAAATTTAAAGCAGGATTCGGGCCGGACTTGGAGCGGTCGGAGCCGGAGTCAACCGAGGTTGAGGAAGAACCAGTTCTGACGGAGTTGGAATTATCCGAGGTTGAGGCGGAACCGATTCTGACAGAGCCGGAGCCAACCGAGATTGAGCAGGAACCGATTCTGACAGAGCCTGAACCATCCGAGGCGGAGCCGGAAGAGTCCGGTGCGGAAACGGAAATACACATTGCCGAAGCTCCTGATGAGGTTCCGAAAGCGGAGCATCTCTCGGAAATGGCTCAAGCCAGAGCCCAATTTTTCGGAGAAGAGCTGATTTGCGACAACGAAAGCATCCGGAAAAAGCTGTCGTCCTCCGAGCCTGCAGAAGGGGAAACATCGGAAGAACTGAAAGCGCAGCAGAAGCCGGAAGCTCCTGCAGCACGGCAGGAGACAGATGCTTCGGCAGAACCGGAAGCGCAGCTGGAAACAGCGATTTCGGCAGAACCGGCAGAACAGCAGGAGTCAGCAATTTCAGCTGGACCGGAAGTGCAGCGGGAAACATTGTTTCCGGAAGAGGCGGCGGAAAAACCGGTTGAAGCGGAGTACGGACAACCGGAAGAAATATCAGAGCAAACCGAGGAGATGGAGGGCAGAAAGAGAAAAGGAAGCATCCTTCAAATTCTCCTTGTAATTATAGCGATCATTCTGGCGATTGAGATTGTAATATTGGGTATTCGGTTTTTTGCGCCGCAAAGCGCTGCGTCAGAAGCTATCGGCATCGCTCAGACACGGGTTTATAATACGATTTCCGGCTGGATTCAAGGCATCGGGGATTTATTCTCCGGGGAAGACGCCCAAAATCAGGACAACGGCGAGGAAGATCAGAATATCGATCAGGAGGAGGAATCTGCCGGCGGACAAACGGCAGGTGCCGAGGACAATCCTCCTGCACCGGATCCGAATCCTGCAGCGGACAGGAATGCGCTGGTAGCCTCCCAACTTGGACACAACAAAAACATTCAGGAGGTAAAAGCCAGTGAGGTACTGGTCTATCACGCCGGGAAGGATTATGGCCAGGCTGACATAAACAATTCCAAGCCGATTGCAAACAACATCTGGCTGACGCCGGAAAACGGAGAACCGGTCTATTACGACCAAGCCATCGTCGGAGCCATTATCGCGTATGATTCCCAATGGATCGACTACGTAAACAATGGTGACAAAAGCGTACTTGGACTTTTGAAAAAAGACAGCAAAGCATACCGGAACGCAGTTTCGTTCTCCAAGCTTGGAAAGATCACAGAAACTTTCAAACTGCTGGAGATCGGGGAAATCCGACAGGGCAGCAACGGCTTTTACGTCTGGGCTCATGAGGAGATTCAAATCACAGAAAAGGGAGCTGCCAGAAACCAGACCTACAACTATATTTACTACTTGGAGCCCGTAGAGGGAAAAATGCAGATTGTTAACTATTTTAATTTCAATAACTAAAAGAGACAATTAAAGGAGATGTTACAATGGCAACTAACTCAAGGTTCGAAAGAAGCAGAATCACAACGGGGAATGTGGCATTTTCTCAATCGAGGACGACGATTGAGACCGCATTCTACGGAAACAACGTCAGGAAGGTCATAGATCTCAGAGAAGCCTATGAAATGGCCAAAA
The DNA here is from genome assembly GCA_023415235.1 of Bacillota bacterium. Classification (GTDB taxonomy): domain Bacteria; phylum Bacillota; class Clostridia; order Peptostreptococcales; family Anaerovoracaceae; genus Anoxybacterium. The sequence goes on along the minus strand of JAEZLP010000035.1, from coordinate 120,779 downwards.
ATTCAACCGGAACCATTCTGACCGACATGCCTGTGTACGAGCCTGAAAAGATTGGTTTACCGGAAGGGGCAAAAATTCTTTTGTTCAATGACGGAGAAACTGTGGGAAGATTCGCCGGCGCCCGGATTATTTTGGGAGAAAAGGGCGTGGTGGAAGCAGATTATGCGGCAATCCTGAGAGAAGCCGTATACGGAACAAGATACAAGAAAATGCTGCACACGGAAGCTTATATCGGTCTTGATGAGGATTTCATGGTAAAGGCGAACCTGCTGGTGCCGGAAACCTATGAAAATACTCTTTACAACTGGCTTCTGAATTTCCAGTACATCAACAAATTCTACGACGACATGTATGGGCGGTCAAGGGTAATCGGCGACGAGCCGGATATCTTTATCCTGTCCGATCCGGATTGGAAGGATCCAAGATATCCCAACGGGATCGCTTACTTCGATCCGGAACATAACTGTGCCGCATTGCTGGGACTGAGATATTTCGGCGAACATAAAAAAGGCACGCTTACCATTGCCTGGGGAATCGCAAACAGAAATGGATATGCATCCTGCCACGGCGGCCTGAAGAGAATGGTGAGAAAAGACGGCAAGAAGCATGTTATGGGAGTATTCGGACTTTCCGGATCCGGAAAATCCACGCTGACCCATGCAAAGCACGACGGCAAGTACGATGTAACCGTGCTTCATGATGATGCTTACATTATTTCTTCTGAAAACGGTTCTTCGGTAGCGCTGGAGCCATCCTACTTTGACAAGACCCAGGATTATCCGCTGACCTCGCCGGACAATAAATTCCTGATTACCGTGCAGAATTGCGGAGCCACCCTGGATGCAGACGGGAAGATGGTCATCGTTACAGAAGATATCAGAAACGGCAACGGTCGTGCCATCAAGTCCAAGCTGTGGGCAGCCAACCGGGTTGATAAGCTTTCCGAGCCGATCAACTCCATCGTATGGCTTATGAAAGACCATTCCTTGCCTCCGGTGATCAAACTGGAAAATCCGGTTCTGGCATCTGTCATGGGAGCAACTCTGGCAACGAAGAGAACCACTGCGGAAAAGCTGGCGGAGGGAGTCGACAAGGATGCGCTTGTATTCGAGCCTTACGCAAATCCGTTCAGAACCTATCCGCTTGAGCAGGATTACGAAAAGTTCAAGGCGCTGTTTGAAAACAGAGGGGTACAGTGCTATATCATCAACACCGGACATTTCCTGGATAAAAAGATCCCCAAGGAGGTCACCATCGGAATCATCGAAAGCATAGTTGACGAAACGGCTGAGTTCAAGCAGTTTGGAAAGATGGCCGATGTAAAGACCATGGATGTGGAGGGCTTTGTTCCGGATTTCAGCAATACGGAATATGTGGAGCTCTTATCAAAGAGCATGAGAAACAGAATCAACTATCTGGATTCTCTGCTTGACTTCAAAGGTGGAAGAGACCGCCTGCCGGAGGAAGCAAAGGCTGCGATTCAAAAACTGATTGATGAGCAGAAATAGAGGGTAATAATTTCAAAAGAGCTGGAAACAACTAGTAATACTGATAGTATCTATCCGGTAACTAATTATTGGCAGGCAATCGTTTATCGGTTGCCTGCAAATTAGCATACATGGCAAAATTTCAAAGTAATTGATTGTTTATTAGGGATAGGGGGGAACATTATTTGAAAAAAAGAAAAATAGGATTAGGCGTGATCATCGCGATTTTGCTGGTGATTCTCGCAGGCTTCGGGGGGTTGGTAACCTTTATTACCGATTTCCTCTGGTTCAAGGAACTGGGATATACCAGCGTATTTTTCAAGCAGCTGTTTACGCAGCTACAGATTGGAATACCGACCTTCGTGGTGATCATGATATTGACGTATTTCTATCTGCGGGTGCTGAAGAGGGGCTATTACAAACGTATTGATACGGTAGATGCTCCGGCTGTCAGTGAAAAGGCGCTGAACAGGATCTCAATGGGACTCGGTGCTGCTTTTGGCATTCTGGTTACCGCAGCAACGGTGACGAGTTTATGGTTTCAGATCCTTAAGTTCGCAAATGCGACCTCCTTTGGAATCAAGGACCCAATTTTCGGTCTGGATGTCTCCTTTTACATTTTCAGATTAGAGTTCATCACCCAGCTTAATCAGATCGCTATCGGCATCGTAATCGCATTTGCTGTTCTGACGCTGATTTATTATTTCCTCCTCCTTTCCATGAGAAGGCCAAAGGTTTTTGATCAGGAAGAGCCTCAGCCGGGATATGGCGGTGAAGAAGAGCAAGCTTACCGGAACAACAATTTTGGGAGTGCATTCAACGGTATGTTCGGTGAGGCTTTTGGCAAATTCGGCCAGAACTTCGGCGGACAGAACTTTGGCGGACAGGGCTTCGGAGGAGGCACCGGAAGACCGAAGAAACAATTTAACAACGATAACCTCAAGGAACTGCTTACTATTGCATCCAACCAGCTCATCGTCCTTGGCGTTATCTTCTTTCTGATGGTAGGGAGCAATTTCTTCCTCAGACAATTTGAACTGCTGTATTCCCACACCGGAGTACTCTATGGAGCAGGCTTTACCGATATCAACGTGACCCTGTGGGTTTACAGGGCCATGATCGTGTTGTCCGTTGCGGCGGCCATCGGGTTTGCCGTAGGGATCAAACGCAAAAAGTTTAAAATGGTGTTTACGGTACCCATTATCATGATTATCCTCGGAGCGCTGGGAACGGGTGCAGCAATTCTGACGCAAAACCTGGTGGTTTCCCCGGACGAAATCAACAAGGAAAGCGAATACCTGAAGAACAACATCACCTTTACCAATTACGCATATGATCTGCAGGATGTGACGGTAAAACAGTTCCCCGCCACCAACGATCTGACCAAGCAGGATATCGCCAACAACATGGGAACGATCCAGAACATTCGTATCAACGACTTTGATCCGGCGAAAACCTTCTACAATCAGACCCAGGCCATCCGGCTTTATTATCTGTTCAACGATGTAGATGTGGACCGGTATATGGTCAACGGGGAGTATACCCAGACCTTCCTGTCCGCCAGAGAAATTGAAGAGACAAAGACCAGGCAGGAATGGATCAACAAGCACTTGAAATATACTCACGGCTACGGAATCACACTTTCCAGGGTTGACAAGGTGACTGCCAGCGGTCAGCCGGATATGCTGATTAAAAACATTCCTCCGAAATCCGATGTCAGTGAAATCAAAATCGACAGGCCGGAAATCTATTTCGGAGAGCTGACCAACAACTATATACTGACCAATACCGACGAGCTGGAATTCGATTATCCAAGCAGCGGCGGGGAAGAAGAAGACAATGTCTATTCCACCTATGAAGGAGATGCCGGGATTAAGCTGAACGTGTTCAACCGCGCCCTGTTCGCCATCCGGGAACAGAGCCTGAAGCTGTTGGTATCCACCAACATTGACAGCAACTCCAAGATCATTATCAACAGAAATATTATGCAGAGGGTTCAGAAGATCATGCCCTTCCTCCAGTACGATTCAGATCCGTACATCGTGACGGCGGACGGCAAGCTCTACTGGATCATTGATGCATATACCACAAGCAGCTATTATCCGTATTCCGAACCGTTTGACATTACCAAGAGCAGCATGAACTATATCCGCAACTCGGTGAAGGTCGTCATCGATGCCTACAATGGAGATACGGTCTATTATCTAGTGAACGAGCAAGATCCCATCGCTACGACTTATATGAAGATCTATCCGAAGCTGTTCAAGAGCTTCGATCAGATGCCGGAGTCGCTGCGGGCCCACATCCGTTACCCCAACGTCATGTTCAATATCCAGGCAAACGTATATAAGCGTTACCACATGAAGGACGTGAAGGTGTTCTATCAGGGCGAGGATTTATGGGAGATCTCCAACGAGATATTCGGGACCCAGGAAGTGCCGATGACTCCGCAGTACTACATTATGAAGCTTCCGGGAGAAACCGAAGTGGAATTCATCAACTCCATTCCGTACACGCCTACCGGAAAGCGGAATATGACAGGTCTGCTGGTCGCCAGGAATGACGGGGAGAATTACGGAGAGCTGATTCTCTACCAGATGCCGAAGGACAGGTTTATCGACGGGCCGATGCAGATCGAATCCCAGATCGACCAAAGTCCGGAAATTTCCAAGGAATTCTCGCTTTGGAATTCAGCCGGATCCACCTATATCAGAGGAAATCTGTTCGTAATACCCATCGAGGACTCTCTGGTTTACGTAGAACCGGTTTATCTAGAGGCTTCAAACACCGGAAGCCTGCCGGAGGTCAAGAGAGTTATCGTGGCCTACGGCAACAGGATAGCCTATGAGCCTACGCTGGGAGAAGCGCTTGATTCCTTGTTTGGCGTTGGAACCGGTACAGGAACGCCCACTTCTCCGGATGGCACCGAGGTGCAAGAGCCGGATGATCTTCTGAGTGTGGATGAATTGATCCGACTAGCCAATGAAGCATACGTCAATGCAACTACGGCCCAGCAGAACGGTGACTGGTCTGCCTACGGAAGGTATCTGAAAGAGTTGGAAAACTATCTGACTCAGTTGATGCCCCAGGAACCGGAGGACCTGAACCAGCAGATTCCCACCAACGGGACAGAATAGGATTAGATGAAGAAACATCATAAGGTGAAATGATGAAACATCGGAGCCGGCCGACTTGGCCGGCTCCTGATTTTTGCACAAGAAAAAAAGGAGCAAATCTGCATTTGCTCCACTTTTTTTATATGAAAAGAGATGGTCATGCTTCCTGCATGACAGCCATGAGAGCGGGAATCAGCTGCTTCTTTCTGGACACCACGCCTTCCAGATGCAGAGCATGAGCGTCTGCCGCCGTCTTCATGGCGGATTCGGCTGTTTCCCGGGCTCCTTCCCCCCAAACCAGCAGTTCGGTGGATTCCTCCAGAATATTGGTCAGCATAATAAACAACATATCGATATCGTTTCTCCGGAAGGACGAACCGATATACGAAAGCACCTTTTCCTTTGCCTCCTGCAGCTCTGCCTTGTTGGTGAAGGTGGTTTGACACACGGCGAAGCTGACGTTGTTGATGGAATAGGTCTTGTAATCCTGATAAATCAGCTCTTCCGGTGTTTTATTCTTCAGATTGCTGCCGGCATGGAAGAGCTCCTCTGCAAACTCTCTGATATTGAGTCCTGCCATAGCCGCCAGATTATCGGCGGCCTTCCGGTCCTCCTCCGTACAGGTGGGAGAGCGGAACATCAGCGTGTCGGTGATGATAGCTGCGCAAAGAAGTCCCGCAATCTGTGGCGTTATTTCGACTCCGTTTTCCTGATACATCTGATATATGATGGTGGCGGTGCAGCCAACAGGCTGGTTTCGGAAGAAAACGGGCGAGATGGTCTCCAGGGCGCCGAGCCTGTGGTGATCAATGATCTCGAGAATTTCAGCGGAATCGAGGCCGTCCACTGCCTGGGACTTTTCGTTGTGATCCACCAGGATGACACGCTTTTTCTGCACGTCAAGAAGGGATCTTCTCGAAATCATGCCGAAATAGTTGCCTTGAACGTCCAGTACGGGAAAGTCCCGGTGCCGCACCTTGGCCATGACGCTCTTTACGTCCTCGGTGAAATCCTCCGTTTCAAAGGTGATCAGATCGGTCGTTCTCATAAAGTAGCGGATGGGTGTGCTCTGGTTGATGAGACGCGCTACGATATAGGTGTCATAGGGAGTGCTGATGATACGACAGCCTTTCTCCCGGGCCAATTTTTTAATCGTCAAAGAGACAGGAGCGCCAGTACAGACGATGATACAGCCCGCTTCCATTTCGATGGCGCACAGCTGGGACTCGTAGCGGTTGCTCAATATGATGATATCGCCGGGCTCAATATAGTTTTCCAGCGTGTCGGGATTGGATGCAGCGATGAGGATCTTTCCACTTTCCACGACATCATTTTCGTCACCGACCAGCATGGTCCCCTCCAGGGTTTCAATAATATTACGATAACTTGTCCTGGCAGTAGCAAGAATCCGGTTGTCGTAAATATCCATGTTGGCAGTGGCGATATCCTTGACAGAAATCAGCCCTTCCAGCTGTTTCCCATGAGTAATGGGCATGGTGGCAACACTCAAATCCCGCATCAGATTCCAGGCTTTTTTCAGAGAGTAACCGCTTTGAATCCCCTCCGTTTTGCGTATTTCGATATCCTTGACCTGAGTTCCCACATCCTGAATATAAGCCGGTGCCTCCACCTGAAATCTGTCCAAGACGAAACGGGTTTCGTCGCTGATGTCGCCAGCTCTCTTGGGGATATGGTCCTCTTCGGACAGCTGGTTTTTCAGGTTGGCATAGGCGATGGCCGAACAGATGGAATCCGTATCCGGATTCTTATGACCGATTACTAATACCTTTTTATTCATTATTTTCTTCACTCCCAATGATCTCACATCGGTTCCGACCGTTCGCCTTGGCCCGGTACAACGCGGAATCGACCCGTTTTAAAATACTGTTCTTATCGTCTCCCTGAGTGAATTCCGTCACCCCCAGGCTGACCGTCATTCTCCCGATTTCGTCAAAAGAATGCTCATCCACGGCTTTGCGGATCCGTTCCGCAATCCTGGCGGCATCCGCTAATTCGGTGTCGGATAGAATCATCATAAATTCCTCTCCCCCGACTCTAGCCAGCACATCTGAGTTTCGCTTCATCTTTCCGACCACCGCTGCCAGGTCCGTCAGCGCATAGTCGCCGCGGTTGTGACCGTATGTATCGTTGACCAGCTTAAAATGGTCGATATCCAGCATGATCAGGCTGAAGGGCCTTTGCTTTTTCTTTGTTCTGGCGATTTCGTACTCCAGGTATTCGTCAAAGTAGCCCTTGTTGAAAATTCCCGTCAGGGAATCGTTGACCGCCGATGCGGCCATCCCGTTATAGATATATTTCTTATAAAGCAGCAGCACCAGTGCGATGACAAAGAGATTCGCTCCGAAGGTTATGGTGAAATACCTGGAATAGGCGGTGGTCTTACTGACAAAATATTGCTGGTGGCTTACGTTTGCATCGGCAATCTCCCAGCATAATTCGCTTTGCTCGATGAGGCGGCCCTCCGTGTACTTGTCTGGAGCGGAACGATATTCGTCTGCCAGGATCTTCAGTGTTTCCCATTCCTCCAGAAGATTGTCAAGGTCATAGAAGGGGGAGAGACCTTCCGGGCCTTTCCCTTTAAAAAAGCCTGCGGTTTTAAGAAAGAGGCTGTCGAGCTCGTTTTCGACAATTTCAGTCCGCTTGAACGAATCGGTCAGCGTTAGCTTTGCGTACCGCTGGATGGAGCCTCTTATCCGGCTCAGATTGTTGATTGCCGTATTTCCCGCTTTCAGATCATCCATTAGGTTGCCGTAAAGGACCACCTGAGCCAGCATCAGCGCCATGAACAGGCCTATTATCCAAAAAACACTGCTGGACTTTATCTTATTTGGATTCATTCTGCAACTCCTTGTCAATATAGTGCTTCATGTTTTCATAATAGGTTTTAAACGCGGCGGGCAAAGCCAGCCGATCCGTCAGCTCCTCCACAGGGATCCATTGAAAACCCTCAGATTCTCCATAGGTGTTCGCTGATTCGGATATTGCTCCGCGATCCGTTTTCGTTTTCGGCTCCTGCGGAGCTTCCAACATGGCGAGGTACCCTGTCAGATGCCATTCTTTATGGGTAAAAATATGGGTTACCCTTTTTAATGTAACCAGAGAAGCAGCCTTTAAACTAAATGAGGAAAGGATTATTTTTTCAACCTCCCCCTGTTCAAGCTCTCCGTCGAAGGTGGGAAATTCCCACAGGCCTGCCAGCAGACCACGGTCGGGGCGCATTCTCAGGACGGTTTCGACCTGCCCGCCCTGCTCCGCGCTGCTGCGCAGAAGGATGAGTACGGTCTTTTTCTCCGCCTTCCTGGCCGGCCGGCTGCTCTTGACAGGAAAATCGGTGACGCGTTCCTGGATTCTGGCTTGGCACTGGCCGGCAAGGGGGCATATTTCGCATCTGGGCTTGCCGTTGGGGAGACAGACTGTGGCGCCGAGCTCCATCATTGCCTGATTGAAATCTCCCGGACGGTCTTTTGGAATGATTTCCTTGATCCAGCCGGTTATCCGCTTTTTTACCGCCTGGGTTCCGACATCCGCTTCTTCGGCGGCCAGCCTTGCTACCACTCGAAGGACGTTGCCGTCCACACAGGGTACGGGAACCTGAAATGCGATGGAAGCCACGGCGCCGGCGGTATATTCCCCGATCCCGGGCAGACTTCGCAGCTCCTCGAAGGAGGATGGAAGCGCGCCAGCGTATTTTTCCATAACCTGCTGGGCGGCGCGATGAATGTTCCTTGCCCTGCTGTAATAACCAAGACCTTCCCACAGCTTGAGAACCTCTGCCTCCGAGGCGGCGGCCAAGGCGGGAAGGTTAGGAAATGATTTAATCCAGCGGTCAAAGTACGGCTTTACTGCTTCCACCCTGGTTTGCTGAAGCATGATCTCCGAAATCCAGACCGCATATGGCTCGGGGCTCTCCCTCCAGGGCAGGATCCGGGCATGGCTGTAGTACCATTCCATCAGGGGAGCAGGTATATTCAACAATTTTATTTCCATATTTTCCGGTTTTTTCATTCTTGCTACACTTCTTTTTGTTTCATTGTACCATGCCGAAATGATTGGGGCAAAAGAAAAAGCAGACTTTGATGTCTGCTTTATGAAAATGCGGATTCACGAATCGCCCTTGAGATCAGCAGGTGGCCCTTTTCATTGGGATGAATCCCGTCTGCGCACAAATAATCGCTGAAGTTTTTCTTGTTCAGAAAGCCTGAACGGATATCGATGAAGGGGATCTTCTCCTTGACGGCCAGCTCCTCTACCTCCTTGCTGTACATTTCCTGCCAGCGGTATATGGTTTCGATTTCTCCCAGAAAAGCCAGAATGTTTGTTTTGTCCAATCCTTTGCTGATCCACCTGAAATATCGCTTCGGATCGATTGGCGGAAGGTTCAGGAGAACGGGTCTACCTCCATTTTTCTGCACAAGTCCGATCAGCTCCATATATTTTTCCCGGAACTGAGGAATGGGGGTGTTGCATAAATGCTGGCGAAAGGGATCCCGGGAAACCTCCGCCCAATTGTAATCGCAGTCGTTGCCGCCGAATTCAAGAATGGTGTAATCAAATCGGTTCAACTCTGTTTCGTGACGTTTGAGTATTTCGCCCCCCATGGACACGGTGCAGCCAAAACGGGCAAAATTGAGAATGGAGACGTTTTGCTGACGTTCCATGATATTGACGAAGCTTTCTTTTAAGATCCGGTATTTCTTTTTCACGGCGTCAAAAACAACTCCCTTAGCCACGGAATCCCCGAATATGCAAACTGATTGAATCATAAAAACACCCCTTTTGGAAAACAAATAACCCATTTTCTGAAAATGAAAAACTCATTTTGGAAACGGAATAACTTATAATGTAATTATCAATATTATATTATGCAATTATGTATATTTCAATACATTTTTTGTTTCTTCCCGGCGGAAATTTGTTCCGCGTTCGAAAACAAACACTTTACAATTGAATCTTTTCCTTTTTGTGGTAAAATTAGTACAATAAAAAAGGGGAGTTTAACTATGAAAGAATTGACGGAGCTTATCGCCAGGCTATCCTCGGAAAGGCCGGCAGAATGGGACGGTTTGCCGGATATTGAGCTGTATCGGGATCAGGTGCTGGGATATATGAAGCGCCAGCATGCGCTCCAGCCGGAAGAGGCGCAGCTGACCGGCGCCATGATCAATAACTATATCAAAAGTGGGCTGCTGCCCCGGGCTAACGGAAAGAAATATACAAAGGACCATCTGGTGTATCTGACTGCTATCTGCTCTCTCAAGCAGGTGCTTAGCGTGAGTGAAACCAATGAATTGCTGAAGCTTCAGCCCAATATCGGAAATACCAGGGATTTTTATGAGGATTACCTGGCAAAGCTGGAGGAAGCCTTCCAGGAAACGGCCCGGAACCTGAACGAAGACGACACAAAAGAGCAGCTTGCCGCAGCGGCGCTGCAGCTTGCAATTTCCAGCTATGCTCAAAAGCTGGCCTGTCAGAAGCTTCTTGACCTGCTGAAAGAACCGGAGCCGCCTGCAAAAGAAAAGCATCCCAAAAAGTCAGCCCAGAAATAGCCGTGAGGCATTTAACCCCTTTTCCTTCATCTCCAAAATCTCTCTTTATTTCCGAAGTGATCCTAAAATTCCCCGGATCAGCGTTTTTCCCACTTCCCTGCCGATGGTGCTGAACACCGCATTGGCTGCTTTTTCCATAGGCGTTTGCCGGGTATAGCCCCGTCTTGAAGAGGGTTTTTCGGAGTATTGCGGTACCGGACGCACCGCTTCTTTTCGCTGCGCCTCCATGGCTTCAGTCCGGCGTTCATCCTGCAGCTGCTCAAAAGCCGAATTCCTATCCTGTTCCTGCTCGTATTTACCCTTAACGGGGGATGCGCCCATGATTCTTAACCGGGTTGCCTCATCAATGGTGCCAAACAGGCTTTGGGGCGGAAGGATGAAAGCGCGCTCCACGATGCCGGGCCGGCCTTCCTCATCCAGACAGGAAATCAAAGCTTCACCGGTTGCAAGCTCGATAAGGGCCGTCTTTGTGTCGAAGGACGAATTTGGACGGAAGGAGTCCGCGGCAGCCTCTATATTTTTCATTTCCGAAGGGGTATAGGCCCGCAGGGCGTGCTGAATACGGTTGCCCAGCTGACTCAGCACATTCTGGGGCAGATCGGTTGGGCTCTGCGTGATAAAATATACTCCAACACCCTTGGAACGAATCAGTCTGACCACCTGTTCAATTTTATCCAGCAGTGTTTTCGGAGCGTCGTTGAAAAGCAAATGGGCTTCATCGAAAAAGAATACGAGTTTGGGTTTTTCAAGATCCCCCGCCTCCGGCAGGGTCTCGAACAGTTCGGAGAGCATCCAGAGCAGGAAGGTGGAGTAAAGGGCGGGACTCTGATAAAGCTTTTCGCTGTGAAGGATGTTGATGAAACCGCGACCGTCGTAAGCGGTCTTCATCCAGTCTGTGATATCCAGCTCCGGTTCCCCTAAAAATACTTCGCCTCCCTGATCCTCCAGAGAGATCAGGCTCCGTAAAATCGCGCCGATGGTTTGCTTTGAAATGTTTCCATAGGTAAGGGTAAACTCTCCGCTGTGTTCCCCCACATATTGGAGCATGGAGCGAAGATCCTTCAGATCCAGAAGCAGCAATCCCTTTTCGTCCGCAATCCGAAAGACGACGCTGAGAACTCCGGCTTGGGTTTCGTTCAGACCGAGTATCCTGGAAAGCAGCAGGGAACCCATTTCCGATACGGTTGTGCGGACCGGGTGTCCGTTCTGCCCGAACAGGTCCCAAAATTGTACGGGAAAGGATTCATAGGAAAAGCCGGAAAGCTCCAGCTTGGAAATCCGCTCCTCCGTCTTGGAATTCGATTCTCCCTTTACGGCAAGCCCGGAAAGGTCTCCTTTGATATCGGCAAGAAACACGGGAACCCCCATGTCGCTGAAGGACTCGGCCAACACTTTGAGAGTTATGGTTTTTCCGGTGCCGGTGGCGCCGGCGATCAGGCCGTGACGGTTTGCCATACGGGGCAGAAGATAAACAGGGGCAGGCCCTTTTCCGATTAAAATTCTATCCATTGAGTACATACCGCTTCTCCTTCCTTGGCCGGTCCCGATCCCTCGGGAAAGGAAAACTCAACCGGCGGAATATGATATAAAATTAATAAAATAATTATACTGTGGTTTCCAGCAATTGTCAAAAAATCGGGAAATGAAACGGATGCTTGGATTATGCAAAAACCATGTGGGCAGTGAAGGCCGCAAATTGAAATAATGCTGGAAAAACGCGTAGTTTCACGGTATAATAACTAGTTAAGAGTTTTATTCAATCCGGTTGCGGTCTAAAACGATACAATGCGGTCTAAAACTATACAATAATATTAGAGAAGGAGCTGAGGAGAGATGATGATCGACAGAATGCTGTTCAACATACCTGCGGAAAAACACACGGTAAAGGAAATCGAGGAACTGCTGAACCAGCACAGGGAAGTGAAATTTGTTTCTCTCGTCGGTCTGGATATCGGAGGCCACGATACAGACGAAAAAATACCGGTCGAGCTGTTCATAAAGGATATGGAAAAGTTTCTTGAACATGGCGTACAGACTGACGGCTCCAGCGTAATGCTTCCGAAAATAGCGGAGCTGAATAATGCCAAGGTAGACATCATACCGGATCTCAGCGTAAATTGGTACGTTGACTACAATTTTGCCCATATTACGGAGGACACCAAGCTTCCGGTCGGGACGCTGAGAATACCGTCGTTTTTAGTCCATAATGACAATTTGGAGGTAGGCTCCCGAGTGATCCTGAGAAACGCGGTTGAGGCGTTTAAAAGAGAGCTTATGGACCTTCTGGAAAAGAATCCTTACGTTTTTGAACATATGGAGATCTCATCAGCGGATGAAATTGAGGATATTGTGCTCACCGCCGCAACCGAGTTGGAATTTTGGGTAAAAACCCCGGATGACAAGGCCGACAGGGAACAGCTTTCCACCTCGCAGATTCTGAAGGAGCAGTACTGGAAGAGGACCATAGGTCCGGTCAGGACAGCGCTGGAAAAGACCCTGTTGATTCTGGACCGTTACGGCTTCAAGGTGGAAATGGGGCACAAGGAGGTCGGAGGAGTCAAGGCAAAGCTGGGGAACTCCGGGGAATACGACCATGTCATGGAACAGCTTGAGATTGACTGGGAATACAGCTCGGCGCTCCAGGCGGCCGACAACGAGAACCAGGTTAAATATGTGGTAAAGGATGTATTCCGGGCCCACGGCCTTGACGTGACATTTATGGCCAAGCCCATCGAGGGCGTAGCCGGCAGCGGAGAGCATACCCACATGGGCGTTTCCGCCCGGCTGAAAAATGGAAAAACGATCAACCTGTTTTCACCGAAAAATGCGGAGGAGGACTTCCTCAATCCCATCGGCTTTGGTGCGTTAATGGGGATCTTAAAAAATTATGAGGTGATGAATCCGTTTATCGCATCCTCCAATGATGCGCTGAACAGGCTGAAGCCGGGCTTTGAAGCGCCGGTATGCATCGTGACGTCCCTGGGACACTCCGCCCGAGTTCCGTCAAGAAACAGAACCGTATTGGTGGGGCTTGTGAGGGATGTCCAAAATCCCCTGGCCACGCGATTTGAGCTGCGGTCACCCAATCCCAAGAGCAATACCTACCTGGTCCTGGCAGCCTCCTACCTTGCCATGCTGGACGGCATTACAGCGGCCCTGACCGCAGGGAAGTCGCCGAAAGAGCTTGAGGCGTCCCTGTCAAAGCAGGCAGGAGAGGAAGACTTCTATCTGGAGAAGGACCGGGCTTACCGAAGCGAGAAAGACGTATTTGAAGAATACACCTCAGAGGAAAGGGAGCGGCTTTTCGGCAAAGTACCGGCGACGGTTTGGGAGAATCTGCAGGCGCTGCGAAAGTACCCGGACAAGGTGAAGGTGCTGCTCAACAAGGCAGATGTGATCGATGGGATCACGCTGGAATCCTATGAGGAAGCCACTCTGGCCGCTTGGGCTACCGAGCTGCACAACCGGATCATCCCCAATACCATGGAGCTTGTAAGGGAATGCCGAAAGCTTCATACAGAACATGACTGCACCGACTATGACAAGCTCAATTGGAAACGGATCCAGGAGCTGAGGGTATATTTGGGCCAGGATGAAATCGTCAGGAAATCACTGCTGACCAGAATCAAACTGGCGCTGGACGGAAAAAATTACGATGAAGCATCCGCATTGCAGATTGAAATGCAGGAAAAAGTGCAGGAGCTGGTGGACACCTATATTGAATATAAAAAGAACTTATTGTAATTGATATAAAAAGAATCTATCGTTACTGATTCAATGAATTTATTGTAACGGATATAAAGGAGAAAGCAATGTTAGATATTAAACGAATCAGAGAAGACTTTGAACAGGTAAAGAAGGCCGTAGAGTCACGCGGACAGGGAGACTACGGCATTGATAAGGTTCTCTCGCTCGACGAAAAAAGAAGGAGCCTCCTGGCCTCCGTGGAGCAGATGAAAAACAAGCAGAACCTTGACTCAAAGGAAATCCCCAAGCTGAAAAAGGAAGGAAAAGACACCACCGAACTCATGAAGGAAATGAAAGCTCTTTCCGAAGAAATAAAAAAACTGGATTCGGAAGTAAGTGAAATCGAAGAGGAGCTGCGAAACACCCTTCTCAATATTCCCAACGCGCCCTCTCCCAACGTCGCAGTAGGAACCAGCGACGCAGACAACGTGGAAATCAGAAAATGGGGAGAACCAAGAGCCTTTGATTTTGAATTCAAAGCTCACTGGGATGTGGGACAGGATCTGGACATTCTCGATTTTGAACGGGCCGCAAAGATATCCGGCACGAGATTTACCGTCTATAAAGGACTTGGCGCCAGACTGGAGCGCGCCGTGATCAACTTCATGCTTGATCTGCATACGACGGAGCACGGCTATACGGAAATTCTTCCTCCCTTTATGGTCAACAGGGACGCCATGACCGGAACCGGTCAGCTTCCCAAATTTGAAGAGGACATGTTCTGGATTCCGGCTAAGGATTTCTTCCTGGTACCCACCGCCGAGGTTCCGGTTACCAACCTGAGAATGAATGAAATTATGGATGCGGATGAACTTCCGGTCTATTATACCGCATATACCCCATGCTTCAGAAAGGAAGCAGGCTCCGCAGGCAGAGACACAAGAGGACTTATTCGGCAGCATCAGTTCAACAAGGTGGAGCTGGTCAAGTTCGTAAAGCCGGAGACCTCCTATCAGGAGCTGGAATCCCTGCTGAATGCGGCGGAGGAAGTATTAAGAAGACTAGAGATTCCTTACAGGGTTGTGCAGCTTTGCACCGGCGACCTGGGCTTCTCCTCCGCCATGACCTACGACATCGAAGTGTGGATGCCCAGCTACGGAAAATATGTTGAGATTTCTTCCTGCAGCAACTTTGAGAGCTATCAGGCGAGAAGGGCCAATATCCGATTCCGCCCGGACACGAAGAGCAAACCGGAATTCGTTCACACGCTCAACGGCTCCGGTCTTGCAGTAGGCAGAACCTGCGCGGCGATTCTGGAGAACTATCAGCAGGCAGACGGATCCGTGGTGATTCCGGAAGCCCTGAGAAAGTATATGGGAATCGACAAAATAACAAAATAAGCGACGTGCCGGGGTGTTCCCGGCGGAAACCGTGAAACCTATTACCAACATTGATGCGAAGCATCTCAAAGGAGGCGGTTTCCAAGGGAATGACCCTGGCAGCGTTCTTGATAGTATTTTGCGATTTCATAAGGAGGAGTGGAAATGCCTCTGAAATTGAATGTAGGCGACGTAGTTGAATTGAAAAAGCCCCATCCCTGCGGCGGCAAACAATTTACCATCATGCGCACGGGGATGGACTTCCGGATTAAGTGCAACACCTGTGAAACCCAGATATGGATCAACAGGCCCGATCTGGAAAAACGGATCAAGAAAATATTGGTGAAGGAATAGATATGGGAACTGAAAAAATCAGCGAACAGAATCAGAGTACAGACCTCCGGCGGAGTGAATCCGTCAGGGAGGAACAGGAACAGGTAAAGGAATTGCTTCGGAGAGGGAATATACGTCATTACTTCCTAGGCCCTGAAAATATTTGGACCAGGGAGGGCTTCGGCACGGTTGTGGGCGGTGCCTTGACCATTTTCTTTGGCGGGTTCATTTTTCCGAAGCTCTTTTTATATTCCAGCAATAATGAAGCCTTGAAAATTGTTTGCTGGATCATGACTGCAGTCGGTATCGCCGTGTGTGTGAAGGGCCTTTACGGAATGTATAAGGAAACAAGGATGGAAAGCAAGCCTGTCCCGGACAAGGTCTACGATGAGATTTTAGAGTATGACATCGTAGGCCTGAAAAAAACCAGTAAAGACATACTCGAACAGAATATTCCGGTGCCGTCGGGCGGGGAACGCTTTGATGACATGGAAATGATTCTGGTGAAGGGCCCCAGAGAGTATTCCTCCAACGTGAATCTGCCGCTTCTCTGGAAGCTTGGGGAAGACGGAAAGCTGAGGTATTCCAACTTCTCTGTCATGGCTCTGTATTTTGGAAAAGAAAATTTATACATATACACATGTATTTTCAATATGAGAAACGGAACGGCCAGATACCATCATACCTACGAATGTCCTTATCGCGAGATCCGTTTTGCGGGATTTGAGGACCGGGTCGTTGAAACGGTTACCCAGAACAACAAAGCGGTGGAGCAGAATCTGAAAATGCTGGTGATTGACGGGGGAGACAGTGAAGATGAGAAGCTCGCCATGCCGGTAGCGGACTATGATATGATGAAGAAGTTCAACGGAACCATCGATATTACCGATGCGGAAAAGGCCGTCGAAAAAATAAATGAGATAATAAAAGGAGTGAATTATAATTGATTACCATTGCAATCGTTTTTATAATTTATCTGGCTATTATGGTAGCCATCGGATTTAAATTCTACAATAAGACCAGCAATCTCAGCGAGTACTTTTTAGGCGGAAGAAATCTGGGCAGCTGGCTGACCGCGTTGTCGGCTCAGGCGTCGGACATGAGCGGCTGGCTCCTGATCGGACTTCCGGGCACCGCCTATTTGGTTTACGCAGGAACCTCCGAAGCGATCTGGACGGCCATCGGTCTGGTGATCGGCACCTATCTGAACTGGCTTTTTGTTGCCAAACGACTGAGAAAATATACGGAGGTGTCCGGAAATTCCATTACGATTCCTGACTTCCTGGAGAACCGATTCAAGGATTCCAAGCATATCCTGAGGGTGGTATCCGCCATCTTCATCGTGATCTTCTTTCTGGTGTATACCTCCTCGCAGTTTTCCGCCGGAGCGAAGCTGTTTTCCACCGTCTTCGGACTGGATTATACCACGGGTCTGATCTTGGGAGCCGCCATCATCGTATCCTATACCGCCCTGGGAGGGTTTTCCGCCGTGTGCTGGACCGACGCGATCCAAGGAGGCATCATGTTCTTTGCCCTGCTGGCAGTGCCGTTTATGGCCATGACCCAGATGGGCGGGCTTGATGAGGTCAGCGTGAGATTGGCTGAACTCACCCCCGAATCTCTTGGGTTCTTCCCCATGAAGGATGGGGCCATAGATACTCTGCTGCTGGCTTCCGGACTGGGCTGGGGACTTGGCTATTTCGGACAGCCCCACATATTGACCAGATTTATGGCTATCCAGTCCCCGGACATGATTCGTAAATCAAGAATAATCGCAATGATCTGGGTCATCATTACTCTTATTGCGGCCGTCGCCATCGGAGTCATCGGAAAGGCTTATATGCCCGACCTGGCAGATGGAGAAACGATCTATATGGCCATGATCGACGCCATGTTCCCGGATGTGGTTGCGGGAATTCTGCTGACCGCCATCCTGGCTGCCATTATGAGTACAGCGAGCTCGCAGCTGCTGGTTACCGCATCCTCCGCGTCCCAGGATCTTTATGCGCTGCTGTTTAAAAAGGACACCCATGGAACCGGTATCGTATGGGTCAGCAGAATTACGGTTCTACTCATTTCGATCATCGCCATCATAATTGCACTGGACGCAAACAGCTCTGTGTTCGGGCTGGTTTCCTGCGCTTGGGGCGGCTTCGGCGCTGCCTTCGGACCGCTTCTGCTCTTCTCCCTGTTCTGGAAGAGGATTACGCTTCAGGGCGCGATCGCCGGAATGGTGGCAGGCGGAGTGGTGGATCTTTTCTGGTACTCCATGAAGGGATATGGCGGCATCTTTTCTGTCTATGAGATTATCCCCGGCTTTATCGCATCCACCGTGGCCATTCTCATTGTCAGCCTTTGCACCAGTGTGCCGAAGGAAGTCGAAGAGGAATTCGAGGAGTCAAAAAAGCCCTGGATTCAACAATAAAAGCTGATTGTACCTCTCCATTCTTGGGTATACAATAGTTACATAATTATTTTGCACAATAAGAAAGGAGAGTTGAAGCATATGGTAGAAGAAAGAAAGAATCCTTGCGGAAACGATAAAGAAATCGACGAATATTTAGACGGAACGATCTGTGAAATCGTTAAGGGGGAAGAAGAACTCAACGATATCAAAGCCCCAAGCGGCGAAGAATATGAAGTAGATCACAAGGCCGAGCCGGAAAAGATTCATGATGAATATATGGGCAAGCCGGAATAATTCATGAGATTGGCCCTGAAAAAAGTCATTGACAAAAGAAACCGAATTTAATATACTACTACCAATAACAGCTCGCGTGGCCTGAGAATCAAGCTGCAGGCGAGCGAGAAATGCAATGACGGAGTTCTTATTTTTTTCAACGAAAGCGTTACAGAGAGTCGGTGGATGCTGCGAACCGATACGCAGAAAAGAATAATCTCGCTCCCGAGCAGGAGCCCTAACGCGCAAGCTATTAAGGTGTCCCGGCAGGCCCCGTTATCAAGGCCGAGGATTTGTTGGAATCCGGTGAGTTGACTGTTACATAACAGTAATCAGGGTGGTACCGCGGTAAATACTATCGTCCCTGGAGCTTTCAAAAAAAGCTTCAGGGATTTTTTTCGTGGTGAAACGGAACGGATCCGACTGAAGCGAACCAATCGTTTGTAAGGAGGAAAGAACAATGACAGAAATGATCAGAATTTTTGACACCACATTAAGGGATGGAGAGCAGTCGCCTGGCTGCAGCATGAACCTGAAAGAAAAGATCGAAATGGCGAAACAGTTGGAAAAAATGAGAGTGGATATTATTGAGGCAGGCTTTGCGATTTCCTCGCCGGGAGATTTCATTTCGGTCAGAACCGTAGCCGAAACCATAAAGGAATGCACCGTCGCAAGTCTTGCGAGGGCAACTGTGGAGGATATCGACAGAGCGTGGGAGGCCGTTTCTAAGGCGGTATCTCCAAGAATCCACACCTTTATCGCAACCTCTCCGATTCACATGGAATACAAACTGCTGATGACGCCCGATGAGGTTTATGAAAGAGCCGTCGCCATGGTAAAGCATGCAAAGCGGTACTGCAGCGACATTGAATGGTCCGCCGAAGACGCCACCAGAAGCGACCCGATCTTCCTTGCCCGGGTCATCGAAGGAGTAATCAAGGCCGGCGCAACGACCATCAATCTGCCCGATACCGTTGGCTATACCACCCCGGACGAATACTACGACTTTCTCATGAAGGTGCAGGAAAATGCGCCGTCCCTGGTAAACGTAACCCTCTCATCCCACTGCCACAATGATCTTGGGCTGGCTGTGGCCAATTCGCTGGCTGCCATCAAGGCCGGCGCGACTCAGATCGAGTGCACCATCAACGGGATTGGAGAAAGAGCGGGAAATGCGGCAATGGAAGAGATCGTCATGGCACTTCACACCAGAAAGGATATCCTCAACGCGGATACCCGAATCGTTACAACGGAAATCATGCGCTCCTCCAGTCTGCTGTCCAGGATCACGGGGGTCAAGGTGCAGCCCAATAAAGCAATCGTCGGGGAGAATGCCTTTGCCCATGAAGCGGGCATCCACCAGCACGGCGTAATGAAGAACAAGGAAACCTATGAGATCATGAAGCCGGAGTCCATCGGGCTTACCCACAGCAATCTGGTGCTGGGAAAACACTCCGGAAAGCATGCGTTCAGAGACAAGATCAAAACTCTGGGCTACGATTTGTCCGAACCGGAGATCGACAGAATGTTCAACAAGTTCAAGGAGCTGGCTGACAAGAAAAAATCCGTGTACGACCGGGATATTGAGGCCCTGATTTCCAAGGAATCCGTACAGGTTCCGAAGACCTTCTCCCTGAACAGCTTTGTCATAAACAGCGGAAACACCATCACTTCAACCGCGGTCATCAACATGATGAAGGACGGAAAACCCATAGAAAAGGTATCCAGGGGCGAAGGTCCCATCGATGCATCCTTTAAGGCCATCGAAAAAATCGTCGGTATGGATTTCAACCTGGAGGATTATCAGATCCAGTCCGTTACGGAAGGCGAGGACGCCTTGGGCGACGCTCTGGTCAAGATCAGCGATACGGATGGAAATATCTTCTCCGGCAGGGGTCTTTCCATGGATATCATTGAAGCAAGCATACATGCCTACATCAACGCGGTCAACAAGATGATTTACGATAAGAACCTTGATTAAACAGATTGGAGGAACAGGAAGATGGGAATGACGATGACACAAAAAATACTGGCTGCCCACGCAGGCCTTTCGGAAGTCAAGGCCGGCCAGTTTATCGAGGCGGATCTGGATGTGGTTTTGGCCAATGATATTACCGGACCCGTTGCTATAAAAGAATTTCAGAAGATGGGAGCAGAAAAGGTCTTTGACCGGACCAAGGTCGTGCTGGTGCCGGATCATTTCACCCCCAACAAGGATATCAAGGCGGCGGAGCAGTGCAAGATGCTCCGGGAGTTTGCCGTCGAACAGGATATTGAAAACTACTTCGAAGTGGGAGAAATGGGAATCGAGCATGCGCTGCTTCCGGAAAAGGGCATCGTGGTGGCCGGTGACGCGGTCATCGGAGCCGACTCCCATACCTGTACCTATGGCGCGCTGGGCGCCTTCGCCACCGGCATCGGCTCAACAGATATGGCAGCGGGAATGGCCCGGGGGAAGGCCTGGTTCAAGGTCCCTTCCGCCATCAAGTTTGAACTGGTGGGAAAACCGACCAAATGGGTCAGCGGCAAGGATGTAATCCTTCACATCATCGGCATGATCGGCGTGGACGGAGCTCTCTACAAATCCATGGAATTCATGGGCCCCGGCCTCGCGCATCTTTCCATGGACGACAGGCTTGCCATGGCCAACATGGCCATTGAAGCCGGAGCCAAGAACGGCATCTTCATGGTTGACGACAGGACGAAGGAATATATGAAGGAACATAAAAACAAGAACAAGGCCTTCAAGAAAAAGATCAAAATATACAGCCCCGACGAGGATGCGGTCTACGATGAGACCTACGTGATAGACCTTTCCAAAATCAGGCCTACGGTGGCATTTCCCCATCTGCCGGAAAACACCAGGACCATCGACGAAGTAGGCGACGTCAAAATCGATCAGGTGGTCATCGGCTCCTGCACTAACGGAAGAATGGAAGATATGGAAGTGACGGCAAAGATTCTGAAGGGCAGAAAAGTGGCTAAGAACTTAAGATGCATTATATTCCCGGGAACCCAGCAGATTTATCTGGAATGTGTTAAAAAGGGGTATGCGGAAATCTTCATCAAGGCGGGAGCGGTATTCTCCACCCCCACTTGCGGGCCTTGCCTCGGCGGACATATGGGGATCCTTGCGGCAGGGGAACGGGCGATTGCCACAACAAACCGCAATTTCGTAGGCAGAATGGGACACGTGGATTCGGAAATCTATCTAGCCAGCCCGGCAGTCGCCGCGGCGTCCGCTGTTGCCGGCAGAATTTTCAACCCGGAAAACCTGAAATAGGAGGAGAGCGACATGGGTAAAGTTTTTAAATACGGAGAGAACGTAGACACGGATGTCATCATCCCGGCAAGACATCTGAATACCTCGGATCCAGCGGAACTGGCAAAGCACTGCATGGAGGATATCGACGCGGACTTTGTCAATCAGGTCAAGAAGGGAGATATCATTGTAGCCGGCAAAAACTTCGGCTGCGGCTCTTCAAGAGAGCACGCGCCGATTGCGATTAAAGCCGCCGGAGTGAGCTGTGTCATCGCTCCCACCTTTGCGCGGATTTTCTATCGGAATTCCTTCAATACCGGACTTCCGATTCTGGAATGTGAAGAGGCGGCCAGGAAGATTGAAGCCGGCGATGAGGTAGAGGTCGATTTCAAGACGGGAGAAATCAGAAATATTACAAAGAACGAAAACTACCAGGCGGAACCATTTCCTGAATTTATCAGCAGAATCATTGAATACGGCGGTCTTGTCAATTATGTGAAGAAAGAGGGAGAAAACAGATGAATTATAAAATCGCACTGGTCCCCGGAGACGGAATCGGCCCGGACGTGGTAGCGGAAGCGGTGAAGGTGCTGGATAAGGTCGGGAAAAAATACGGCCATCAGTTTGAATATACCACCGTTCTTGCCGGCGGAGCCGCCATCGATGCGGTGGGAGAATGCCTGCCCGCAGAGACGGTTGAGGTATGTAAAAACAGCGACGCTGTTCTTCTCGGCGCAGTGGGAGGCTGGAAATGGGATACTCTGCCGGGAGATCAGAGACCGGAGCGGGCCCTGCTGGGCTTGAGAAAGGAGCTGGGTCTGTTTGCGAACCTGAGACCGGCGCTGCTCTTTACCGAACTGGCGGATGCTTGTCCCCTGAAGCCTGAAATTATAGAAGGCGGCTTGGACATCGTCGTCGTTCGGGAATTGACCGGCGGGATCTACTTCGGAGAAAAGGGCTTCAAGGACACGGAAATGGGCAGGGCCGCCTATGATGTGGAGCAGTACTCCGAAGAGGAAGTCAGGCGTATCGCCGTGGTAGCCTTTGATATGGCAATGAAGCGAAACCGGAAGCTGACCAGCGTTGACAAGGCCAACGTCCTGGAAAGCTCCAGGCTGTGGAGAAGCGTGGTCACCCAGGTCGCCTCGGATTACCCGGAGGTGGAGCTCTCCCATATGTATATCGACAATGCGGCCATGCAGATGGTAAGAAACCCAAAGCAGTTTGACGTCATCGTTACGAGCAACATCTTCGGAGACATCCTTTCCGACGAAGCCAGCATGATTACCGGGTCCATCGGAATGCTGCCGTCAGCCAGCCTGGCAAAGGGCAATTTTGGCATGTATGAGCCGGTTCACGGTTCCGCGCCGGATATAGCTGGACAGAACAAGGCAAATCCCATGGCTACCATATTATCCGCCGCAATGATGCTGCGCTATACCTTCGGCCTTTCCAAAGAAGCCGATGATGTGGAAGCCGCTGTAAAATCCGTTCTGTCGGCAGGAGGAAGAACCTCGGATATCATGAGTCCGGGCAAAGAGTTCCTGGGAACAAAAGAGGCGGGAGACAGGATTGCGGACGCCATCAAATAAGGGAAAGATTTATTATGAGGGAATGGCTTCATAATAAGGAAGCGGATTCATTTCGAATTCGGGGAGGCGGATGAAGCTTCCGGGTTCTCAGGAGGCACCTGTTTGGAAGGAAGCTGAGCAAGAAGAATTGCTGCCATCATGATGGCGCAGCCCAAAAATTCCCGCAGGGATATCCGTTCACCGAGCAGAAGGATGCCGGAGATTACCGCAAATACCGATTCCAGTGACAGAATAAGAGAGGCAACCGTCGGTTCCGTATTTCTCTGAGCCACTACCTGTAGGGTATAGGCGACGCCGCAGGACATGACGCCGGAGTATAGGATCGGCCGGGCGCAATTGATGATGCTGGGCCAATGGATGGCTTCCCATCCAAGCATGAACGGAACGGAAAGAAGTCCTGCTGTGAGAAACTGGATGCAGGAAAGCTTTACTCCGTCCGCTTTGGGTGAAAAGTGGTCTATGACCAGGATGTGCACTGCAAATCCGAAGGCGCCGGCGATCACCAGAAGATCACCCCAGCCGATGGTAAAGCTCCCGGTGATGCAAAGCAGGTAAAGTCCGACGGCGGCCAGGGCCACGGAAACCCAGAGGACCAGCCGCACCTTCCGACCGATCAACAGGCCGAGAATCGGGACCAGGACGATATATAAAGCAGTAATGAAGCCAGCCTTGCCCGCAGTGGTATATTGTATGCCGATCTGCTGCAGGGAACCCGCGACAAACAGGACGACGCCGCAGGAAATGCCTCCAACAATCAGCGTCTTCCTGTCGCTTTTTTTCTCAGGCTCCATCCCGCTGTTTTCATTCCCGTTTTTCTTTTTCCATGCATCCATCGCCAGAATGACGGGGATCAAAACAAGAGATCCGATCAGGAACCGGATTCCGTTAAAGGTAAAGGGCCCGATATATTCCATGCCCGCTTTCTGGGCCACAAAGGATGAGCCCCAGATCAGAGCAGCGAAAAACAACATCAAGTTTTCACGTAATTTTTTGTTCATATTTTAATTCTTTCCTATTTCTATTTCTTTCATATTCTCAAATTCTTCCACGGGCATCGGTCTGGCATAATAGTATCCCTGGGCCATATGGCAGCCGGAGGAAATAAGAAATTCCGCCTGTTCCCGTGTCTCGACCCCCTCGGAAAGGATCCTTAGATTCAGTTCTCTTGCGATTCGAATAATTCCTTTGACGATGGTTTTATCTTTTTCGTTCATGCTGCCCTTTCGGAAAAATTCCTTGTCCAGCTTCAGAACGTCAACAATAGCGGCAAGATCCTTCAACAGGTTCAGGGAAGAGTACCCGGAACCGAAATCGTCGATGTGGATGGGGAAGCCAAGACTCTTTAGCTCCTGGATCAAGGAAACGGCTTCCTCTGTATTGTCCAGCAAAATGCTTTCCGTCAGCTCCAGCTCTATAAGGCCAGGATCGATCCCGTACTGGTCCGTCAAGGCCTTTAGATGGGCTCCGAATTGATGGTTCGTCAAATGAGCCCGGGATACATTCACTGATACCGGCAAAACCTCTTTTCCCTCATCCATCCAATTTCTGAGAATCCGGCATACCTTTTCGTACACATAGAAATCAAGCTCCAGAATAAACCCATTGCTTTCAAACAGGGAAATAAAATGGACCGGCGTGATCAACCCTTCGGTGGGGTGAAGCCAGCGGGTCAGCGCTTCCATCCCTACAAGTCCGCCGCTGGAAAGGTCAAACTTTGGTTGGAAATAGATCTGAAAATTACCCTGATTCAGAGAGGCCGCCATGTCGCTCTCCAGGTTTTTCCGTCTGAGAAATTCCTTGCGGATTTGATCGTTGTAAAAGACCATAGAGGACTTTCTAGCATCATTCAAGGTCTTATGGGCAAGATCCGCCTTCCCCACAAGGGCGGGAATGTCTGCTTCTCCCCGTCTGACCTTGTAGATTGCAGTGGTAAAATAAACCTTGTAGCGGCTGTTCACTTTACTCAGACGTTCATCGCACCGCTGCTGGAAGATCTTTCCCCGTTCCACAATGGCATTGTCGTCCTCGTATTCCAGAAGGCAGACAAAGTTATCCGCCGCCAGTCTGGCCGTGGCTTCCGTCTCCTTTATGGCAGCCTGAAGCTCCCTTGCCACCTCGGACAATATGGTGTCTCCGGCCTTGTAACCGAAGGTGTCGTTTATATAGGAAAATCTGTAAATATCAAGATAGGCGATCGCATACTCCCTATTCTTGGCGTTCTTGAGCAGCTGATACGCGTCCACCTTAAATTTGTTGTAATTCCAGGTGCCGGTGACGCTGTCCAGATATGCGATCTTTTTCATATCCCTGTTGTGCCTGTTCTTGATTAAAATTATGATAATCATGACGGAGGTGCTGGCCAGAAAGATGCCGAGCATGAACAGGAACAGAAAGCGGGGGTTATTATACAGTACATATTGCAGATTGATTTCCGGCTGCTGGTTGACGGTGTGCTCAAATATGATGCTGTTCAGCTGGGTATCCGTTATGCTGTGGATTGATTTGTTCAATATGGACAACAGAACCGGATCGAGAGAATCGGAGAGCCCGATGCATAGCCGATCTTCCAGGTTGACGGTTTCCACGATAGACAGCATGTTGAATCTGGGATTTTCCATCAACTGCTCCGCAACGTAGCTGTTGGCATAGGTGATATCCGCCTCGCCTCTGTTGACGGCCTCAAAGCAGTCCCGGGGTGAGTCGTAATACCTGATTTTGATATGGGAGTTGGTTTTTTTCACATACTCCGTTGCGGCCAGATAATCCTGAGCCAAGGCAGCGGTGACATTCGTCAGATCATGAACCCGCTCGTTTTTTACAAGCACGATGGACGCGACAAGATAGGGATCTGACAGCATCAGATTATGCTGGTTCGCCCAATGGATATCGTTGTCGATTCCTGTCAGGATGTCCGCTTCGTAATCGGCAATCTGCCTCAGCGACTCAGCGTAGGAATCCGTTCTGACAAAGGAGAATCGGAGGCCTGTCATTTCGCTGATCAACTGAAAGATATCGGCGTTGATCCCGGAGAATTTCCCCGTCTCCTCATCATAGTACTCGATCGGCGCCCATACCGGGTCATATACGACCTTCAGTATGCCGGCATTTTTAATATATTCCTTTTCCGCTCTTGAAAAAATCGGTACCGTTTGTTCTTCCCAGGCATAGTACTTTTTCTGCAGCTCATAATCATAATAGGGATTGTCGGACTTGATGGCAGACAGAGCATCGTTCAACGGGATCAGGATATCGTTGCGTCCCTTGGCTGTTATGATGTAATAGGGCTCAGGGGAAAACCTGGCAACAATGCGTTCCGTAGGCCTTTTCTCCAGACTGGTTGTCAGGATAGCGTCCAGTTTGCCGTCATGAAGCGCCTTGAGCAAAGCGGCTTGATTGTCAAAGGGAATGGTTTTCGTTTTGAAACCATGCTCCTGCTGGTATTCCACCAGTTTTTTCGCCCCTGTATCCTTTGCCAGCATGCCCACCTTCATTCCGTCAATGGCGCTGAAATCATTGTAGGCGGTTTGGGAATCCTCAATGGCGACACAGAGTACAGTGTAATTCAATCCGATTTCCTGACCGGAAAAGTCGTATCGACCTTCTAAATCGTCAGATAAGACCAGTGGAGCCATCAAGTCGATTTCTCCTGATTCCAGCATCTCCAGGCCCCGTTCCCGCGTGACTGGAACGAATTCGTATTTCCATCCGGTGTAGCTTGCGATCTTTTCGAGATATTCAAAACCGTAGCCTCCGATGGGGCCCTTTCTGTCGTAATCGTAAAAATTGGATAGATCGATCTGCGCGACCCGGATCGTACGATTATCATCGATATCGTGATAGGTTCCCGCAGGCAAAGCATAGGATTTCTCCGTTGACAGGATCAGCAAAGAAGATATGAGCAATAGGGACAAAAAAATAGAAATGAGACGGACTGAGCTGCGTATCATATATTTCTCCTGACAAAGTTTAGTCCAGGTAATTATACAATATCTGACAAGTTGTGACAATCCATAACATTTCTATTACTATAAATTTCAATTATTCGAGGGCTCTGGTCATTCCGTTTTTCCGACAAGGATTTCTCCGCATTCGTTGACTCCTATGACCTTTTCACCCATATCCCTCATTGCCTGGATATAAGCGATGGCGTCCGCTTCGATGCGCTCGCCTGGGCAGAGAAGAGGAATGCCTGGCGGGTAGGGGATAATGGAGCTGCCGCATATCATGCCCTCGCTGTCGGCAAGCTTCACCCTCTTTTTTTCAGTGGGTATTTCAAACATGATGGCTTGTTTCGGCGGCGTCAGGGAATCGGATCGATGATCCGCTTTGCGGATTTCCCGGCCTCCTTCCCGATACCTTTTGCTGATGTCCTCCAGAGCATTGGCAAACCGGTCATAATCGGTTTTCGTATTGCCGATGCCGGTCATGGCCATAATCCAGTCGCCGGTGAAGAGCTCAATATAGATATTGTAATCCTCAAGAAGAAGCTTATCCAGCTGAGCGCCGGTGATGCCCAGATATCCCATGCTCAGGTTGATCTTGGTCCAGTCAAGACCGTTCATCTTTCCCATGGTCCGTACCCCCGGAATCTTAGCGATCCTGTCATAGAAGGCGTTAAGGTTCCGGATCCATTCTTCCATGAGCAGGGAGCCGTGCTGCTCCATGATTCTTGCTGAAATCTCCAAGGAGGTCATCAACAGATAGGAAGGACTGGTGCTCTGGATGCACTGAAGCTTATCCTCCAGCAGATACTGGTCAACCAGCTCGGTGTTGTAGTGGAGAACGGCGCTCTGCGTAAAGGACGCCAGTGTCTTATGGATGCTGTTGATGACCAAATCGGCTCCTTCCTGTACGGAAGAGGGCGGCAGCTCATCCGAGAAATGCAGATGGGCTCCGTGGGCCTCGTCGACGATGAGGACTTTTCCGTATTCGTGGGCAATTTCGGCGATCTTTCCGATATCGCTGCAAATCCCGTAGTAGTTGGGGCTGGTAATCATCACAGCTTCCGCATCGGGGTTTTCTTCTATGAGACGATGTATCTCGGAAGGAGAAACCGGACCGGAAATCCCGAACTCTCCGATCATCTGCGGATAGGCGTAAACCGGTTTGATCCCGCCCAGCGTCAGCGCGTTAAATACGGATTTATGGCAGTTTCTCGCCATGATGAGTTTTTTGCCTCTGCCTACGGAAGCGAGTATAGCGGCAATGTTGCCGCCGCTGGAACCGTTGATGAGAATGTAGGATTTTTTACAGTGGTATAAGCTTGCGTAATGGTCCTGAATGCTTTTTATGACCCCCTCTGCTTGAAACAGGTTGTCCGCGCCTGCAATTTCCGTGATGTCATAGTCCATCATCCGTTCCAGAAATTCATGGTAGCCGAACCTCCGGTATATATGGGAGCCTTTATGGCCTGGCATATGGAAGGATACGGCATCCTTTTCCAAGTGGTCTGTGATAAAATCGTGGATGGAAGTTTTCGTTGACATGGCTACTCCTCTCCCAAGGTCTCCGCAAACACCCCCGTAATCGCTCTTTTGCGACAGTCGGAGCAGATGACCGTGTCCGATCCGGTGGAAGCCTTGTAATGTTTGTCTGTCGAGACAATTTTAC
The DNA here is from genome assembly GCA_023415235.1 of Bacillota bacterium. Taxonomy (GTDB): domain Bacteria; phylum Bacillota; class Clostridia; order Peptostreptococcales; family Anaerovoracaceae; genus Anoxybacterium. The sequence continues at coordinate 92,066 of JAEZLP010000035.1, read as the reverse complement.
CACATACTTCACATTTTACCCATGAAAACTTTTTGTTCCATATGGTTCGGCCTTCCTCGGTATCGACGACGTCAATGCATTTGGTTGGACAAAAACCGGCGCAACTGGCGCATCCGATACAGGAGGCGGCCTGTCTGTCATATGGGGTTCCAACTTTTTTCACACTTCCTCTGTGAATTGTGGATATGGCGGAAGCTCCCAGTTTTTTGCATATCTGCACGCAAAGACCGCAAAGGATACACTGGCCTTCTTTTCCCGGAAATGCCGGCTCCGGTGTTACTTCATACCGAAGCATCAAATCTTTAATGGCGGGATTTTCCGGAGCCTGGGAGTACATCAGCTTCAGAAGCGTTTTTCTGATTTTCCGGATTTCCTCCGTTTCGGTCGTTACGGAAAGCCCTTCCTTTGACGGGAAGGCGCAGGAGGCAACCAGCCTGCTCCTTTTTCCTTCCGTCACCTCCACCATGCAGAGCCTGCATGAATTTGTCGGTTCGGCCGCATCGTTGTAGCAGAGGCTCGGAATAAAAATGTTTTCGCGTCTTGCCGTCTGGAGAACCGTTTCTCCGGGCTGAGCTTCGATTTCTCGGCCGTTAATTGTCATCAGCATGAGGACCCCTCCTTTTCCGTTGCGGATGCTGATCCTCCGTCTGCAGCAATAGCTCCGAAGGGGCATTTCTCCCTGCAGCTTCCGCACTTGATGCATGCTTCCTGATGGATCAGGAAAGGCTTCTTCATTTCCCCTTTAATTGCGTTTACCGGACAGCCTTTTGCACAAAGCCCGCAACCCTTGCATAAATCGGCGCTGATTCGGAAGGTGGTCAATTGCGGACAGACTCCGGCGGGGCATCGTTTATTAACGATATGTTCGATATATTCTTCTCTGAAGTAATTGAGCGTGGAAAGAACCGGGTTAGCTGCGGTTTTGCCAAGCTCGCACAGGGATGCCTTGGATGCAGTATCGCACAACTCCTCCAGGAGGTTTAAATCCGAAATCGCGCCATTTCCTTCACAGATCCGGGTGAGGATTTCCAGCATGCAGCGCAGTCCTTCCCGGCAAGGGGTACACTTTCCGCAGGATTCTTCGGAAAGAAACTTTACGTAATAACGGGCCAGCTCTACCATGCAGGTGGTGTCATCCATGACGATGATTCCGCCGCTGCCCATCATGGAGCCGTTGGCCTTCAAGGAATCAAAATCGATGTTCAGATCCATGAGGCTTTCCGGAATGCATCCGCCCGACGGACCGCCGGTCTGCACCGCTTTAAACTTTCTCCCTTTTGGTATTCCGCCTCCGATGCGAAACACCAGATCCCGGAGAGTAATGCCCATGGGGACCTCTACCAGTCCGGTTCTCTTAACCTTTCCCACCAAAGAGAAAACCTTGGTGCCTTTGCTTGTGGCTGTCCCAAGCTTTGAATATTCCTTTCCCCCGTGAAGGAGGATATAGGGAATATTGGCAAGGGTCTCAACATTGTTCAGGACGGTTGGCTTACCGAAAAGACCTTTCTCCACGGAGCGGATGTATTTCGCCCGCGGTTCGCCGACCTTTCCTTCGATGGAATTCATCAAAGCTGAGGACTCGCCGCAGACAAAGGCGCCTCCTCCTCTGACGATCTCACAGTCGAAATGAAAGCCGCTGTTCAAAATATTCTCTCCAAGATAGCCACTTCTTTTCGCTTCCTCCATGGCTGCCTGTACATAGGACAGAGCCAGTCCGTATTCGTCCCGTATGTAAAGAAATCCTCTGCTTGCCCCAATGGCATAGGCTCCTATAATCAGGCCTTCTAAAACACTGTGGGGGTCGCCCTCCATAATGCTTCGGTCCATAAATGCGCCGGGATCTCCTTCATCTCCATTGCAGATCATGTACTTTGTGTCCGAAGAGACTTCACGGCAGGAACGCCATTTCACCCCTGTAGGGAAGCCGGCCCCGCCCCGGCCCCGCAGCCCGCTTAACTCAATTTCGCCGATTACTTCCTCAGGGGACAGGGAAAGGGCCTTTTTCAAGCCCTGATAACCTCCCCGCTCCAGGTAATCGTCGATGCTGCCGGGATCTACAATCCCGGTATTGCGCAGAGCAATCTTCTGTTGGGGAGAATAAAAGGGGTTTTCTTCTCTCGAGCAGACCGGCTTTCCTTCATCGTTTTTATAGAGCAGCCTTTCAACGGCTGCTCCGCCCAGGCTTTTGAGGATATCCTCGACATCATCGGGACGCACCTTATAATAGGTGATATGATCCGGCAGGATGGTCACCATGGGACCGTTCTCACAGAAGCCGTTGCAGCCTGTTTTCTTCACGTAAGGCCTTATTTCCGCGTTCGTTCCGCCGGTTTTTTCCCGGAACCGATCCAGCACAGCCTTGGAGCCGTTTGCCAAGCAGCCTGTTCCGCAGCAGACCAGGATTTGCCTACTCATGAAGCCGCACCTCCTTCCCGGACTCCTGACTGCCGGAAGCGGAAGCCAGGGACCTCTTTGCGTTGAGGATGATATCAGAGGCATTTCCAGGCCGAACATTGCCGTGATATTCATCGCCGCAGATGACCACCGGAGCCATTGCGCAGGAACCGACGCAGTTTACGATTTCTATCGAAAAGAGACCATCGGGGGTAGTTTCACCCTCCCTGATTTTCAACGCTCTTTTGATTTCCTCAAGAATATTGACGCTGCCACGGATATGGCAGGCCGTCCCATCGCATACCTTGATGACGCATTTGCCTTTTTTCTCCAGACTAAGCGCCTTGTAAAAAGTAGCGATGGAAAAAATTTCGGAAACGGGAACCCCGAAATAGGTTGAGATTGCCATCAAATGATTAGGGGATATGTATCCGTATTCTTTCTGTACCTCCTGAAGTACGGCCAGGGAATATCTCTGCTCGGGAGGATAATTGTCCAGAATGTTTTTTACCGTTCTATTTTCGTCATGCTCCAACGACATCACTTCCTTTCAGACCCGATCTGTTCAGCCTCCCGCAATTCGGGGGAAAAGAGAAACGACGGACTCTCTGTCGACAATGGGATTCTTTCCGTCAAGAAAGTCGATGTTCCTGCCGTCGATGAGAAAAATCACGTCGGGGTGGATTTCTTCTCCACCTGCCGTTAAAAGCTCTCTTTCCAGCGCGCTGCCGTGAAGTCTGCACAGTTCTTTGAGCAGATCCAGAGCGGAAAGAGGCTCAAGGAGGAGGGTTTCCTCCTTGAGGCCTGCATATTTCCTATAATAGGCAAAATATTTAACAATCATGTTATAAGCCTAATTCCGCAAGCTTATCGCCGGTTGGAACGCCGTCCGCATCCCAGCCTCTTAACTGATAATACTCGGGAAGCATGACATCCAATTCGCAGACCTTGTCCTTTGCAGGTCCGGAAGGAATAGGGACCGTAAGAATTCTTGGAGGCAGGGTATCATCCTTTTTCGTGAAGCCCTGACTCATATTAAACAGCTTTTCTAAATTCCATATTCTATCCCCGGCCTTCATGATATCGTCATCCGACAAATCCCAGCCCGTGCACGTTCTTAGCATGGCGCCGATCTCTGGCAGGCCGATTCCGAACGTGGTAAACAGGCAGAGCCCGGTGGAATCCACTACAGCGGTGAGATCCTGAAAAATCTTCAGCATGCCGGCTTTTCCTTCTGTTACCAGCGGATCCAGCTTGTCAGGGATTCCCAGTATCTCCGGCGAAACGAGATAGCCTCTCACATGACAGCCGCCCCGGTTGGACGTGGCATATTCCAGGCCCATTCCCTGCAGCGCTCTTCCGTCGTAAGCAGGCATTTCCTGTTTCTTGACAGACATGGACAGCTCCGGTGCGCCATAGCTGTCTGCAAGCCGGTAAGAACCCTGGGCAAGCTTGTCGCCGAAGCCTTCCCGCAATGCGGTTTTCTTTGCAAACTCAACAATGCTGGCGGCATTCCCGAAAACAAGACTCCCGCCCATTTCCTCGGCCGGGATCAGACCCTTGTCGAAGAGCTCCATGGCGCAGGCAAACGTCGCTCCCAAGGTAATGGGATCCATGCCGTATTCATTGCAGAGGAAGTTGGTGCTGCAGATCGCCTCCAGGTCGTTGATTCCGCAGGAGGCGCCCAGAGCCCAGGCAGCTTCGTATTCGGGGCCTTCGCCTGCGGACTTGAACGGTCCTTCCTTGATCCTGGTAACCCGGCCGCAGGCCATGGAACAGCCGAAGCATCCTTTGTTTCTGACAAGATATTTTTCTGCCAGAGTTTCGCCGGATATATCGTCCGCATCCTCGTAATATGCGCCGTCCCTAGCATTTCTCAGAGGCAGACCGCCGGAAGCATTGATTATATTTACGAGAATCTCCGTTCCGTAGGCTCCAAGTCCGTTTCCGGTCACGGGATTCTCTTTGATCTTCTGCCTGGCGTCGGTGCAGGCAGCTATAAATCCGGCCTTGTCCGCAACTTTGATTCCGCCTGTGCCCCGGGCAACAACGGCCTTCAGGTTTTTGGAGCCCATGACTGCGCCCAGACCGCCTCTTCCTGCCGCACGATGTTTGTCGTTCATAATGGTGGCAAAAAGCACTCCTTTTTCGCCTGCGGGACCGATACAGCTGACCTTTGCATCAGGGTCCGTAGCCGCAACCAGCTGGTCGGTGGTTTCAAATACAGTCTTGCCCCAGAGATCCTCGGCAGAGCGCAGCTCTGCTTTCCCGTCATGGACATACAGATAGACCGGCGTCTTTGATTTTCCTTCAAAGATGATGCCGTCAAACCCGGCATATTTCAATTCCGGGCCAAAATGCCCTCCTGAGTTGGCGCAGCCGATGGTTCCCGTAAGCGGCGCTTTCGTAATCCACATGAGTCTTCCCGCGCTTGTGGCAAAGGTCCCGGTCAGAGGCCCTGTCATGAGGATCAGCTTGTTGTCCGGGGAAAAGACGTCCACATCCCGGGCCACTTCATCCACATAGTACTTGGTTCCCAGCCCTCTGCCGCCTATGTATTTCTTTGCAGCTGCTTCGCTGACCGGTTCTTCTTTGATCGTTCCGTTCGTTAGATCCACCCGCAGAATCTTTCCTAAAAAACCATACATCTCTTATTCCTCCTCTCCGAATACATCCTTGAATTTTTCTGCAAGATCCTTTCTCTTAATCAGAGATGACGGATTTGCGTCCTGATATTCGATGGCGCCGGAAGGGCAGAATCTTGCGCACTGCGGATCGCCCCCGCAAAGGTCGCATTTGAATACCATTTTTCCGTCAAAGGCCATGTTGCCAAGAGGGCAAGCTGATACGCACATCTTGCAGACGATGCACTTCTTTTGGTCAATGATCTTTGCCCCGTTCTCATCCTTGTATATGGCGTTTACCGGACAGACCTTCATGCAGGATGCTTCTTCGCATTGGGTGCACATGATGGGAACGCCGAGCATCGCCTTATCATAGGAGATTACGGTTACTGCCGACAGCTGGGGATTGAATTCCTCCGCCCTGTGAAAGGAACAGATCAGTTCACAGGTCCGGCAGCTCAAGCATTTTTCGGGCTTCAGCACCATTGTTTTACTCATTTTTTCCGGTTGACTTAATCAACCTTCACCTCCTTTTCGCAATTGCATTTGACTTTCAACCCTGGGAGGAGGAATCATCCTTTGCGAACTTTCCGGACAAACAAAAAGCAAAGGATAATATCACTCCAGGATATCCTCCTTTGCACAATGGCAGGTGATCAGATTACTCCGGTCGCCCTATCGTTTTCGCAGGCGAATCGTCAGTACGAAAATCGGAGAAATTCGAGTCAAAAATTTGATTAATTATACTATACCCCTCCCATTTTCCATTGTCAATCATGGTGCTAATTTTTTTGCAGAAAACCCAGTCATTTCCTTTTCGGCAAAGTGCTGCGCGGAAATCCGACAAAATTCTCAAATAGGATACGGAGCAATCTCACATGTGAAACATTATCCAATTATGGAGACGGTTTTGGCTTTGAAATAATTGACATAGGGGAAGCGAAAGAGGTATACTATTACATATACGCATGTAACAATCTCAAAATTTGATTTGGAGAGATTGACTGCTAATCAGCAAAAACAGCACATAAGAATATTTGTCTCCGATTTCCATCTGACAGTCCTGCCAGATGGAAACGTTAGGGTAAAGAGAGCAATTTCTTTGCCTGCCAGTGTGCAAAGGAGAGAAATGCGCATTTCCGCGCAGTTCTTGAATTTGCTTTTTTTATGCTGAAAAAGGATTATGAGCAAGATGGAGAGAAATCATTTAGAAATCAGAAAGGCGGGAACTCATGAAAAGATTGAAGTTTGCTAAGAGTAAGTGTATTGGCTGTCAGTTATGTGCACAAGCTTGTTCGGCAATGCATGAGGGGGAATACATCCCTTCAAAGGCAAGAATCCACATTGAATCCTACTATGACAAAGGCGGAGAGCTGAAATACAAGGATTCCTTTTGCATCCTGTGCGGGATATGCAAAAAGCAGTGTCCGGTCGGCGCCATCTCCCTGGAAGAGCATATCGTGGTGGATCAGGACCTTTGTATCGGCTGCGGCGTCTGCGAAAGAGCCTGTCCGAAGAAGGTTGTCCGGATCCGGGATGAAAAGTCATACATATGCGACACCTGCAACGGAGATCCTGCTTGTGTGAAAATCTGCCCACAGAACGCTTTAACCTTTGAATAATTCAGGAAGAAAGGAGATCACAATCATGACAATGTTAGGATATCAGAATAAGGTTCTGAGAGTAGACTTGACGAAAAAGGGCGCGAAAACCGAGCCGCTCCGCATGGATTGGGCGGAAAAGTACATAGGCTCCAAGGGTTTGGCTATCAAATACCTGTATGAAGAATTAAAACCCGGAATCGATCCTCTTTCTCCTGACAACAAGCTGCTTTTGATGACGGGACCCATGACGGGAACTCCGGTCCCATGCTCCGGGAAGCTTTCCATATCGGCAAAGTCACCTGCTACGGGCACCATCAACGACTGCTCCATCGGAGGCCACGCAGCACTTCAGATCAAGTATGCCGGATATGATGCTGTTGTTTTGGAGGGCGCGTTGAAGGAGCCGGGGTATCTTCTGATCGAAGATGAAAAAATTCAGTTTAAGGATGCAAAAGATTTATGGGGCAAGGGCTCTCATGAGACGGAGTCCATCCTGGCTGAAAAATATGGCCACGACTACAGCATCTTATCCATTGGACCGGCAGGCGAGAACCTGGTCGTCATGGCCTGTATCAATTCCGATTATTACAGACAGGCCGGCAGAGGCGGCATCGGCGCCGTAATGGGCAGCAAAAAGCTGAAGGCGATCGTAATCAAGGGAACCGGCGGAGTGAAAATCCCAAATATTGTTGAGAATACGAAGAAGATTACCGAGATACTGAGGGAGGACGTGCTTCAGGAGGACAACACCTTCATCTATGATTTCGGAACTACCGCATTTCTGGAAGCCTGCAGCGACGGTGGAATCGTTCCGAGAAAGAATTTCTCCGACGCCACCGATGAAAATTGGACCAAGTACAACGGCGAAGTGCTCCTGGAAAAGAGACTGGGCAAACGGGGCTGCGGAAGCTGCGGGCTGGGCTGCGGAAACTTCCTGAAATTCGGGGAGGCCACAGTGGAGGGTCCCGAATATGAGAGCATCGCGGTAGCCGGTCCCAATGTGGGAATCGACGATCCGGAAGCTATCGTCCGCTTCAACCAGGTGGCAGACGACATGGGACTTGACACCATCAGCGCAGGAGACACCATCGCTTGGGCTATGGAAATGACGGAAAAAGGAATTCACGACTTCGGTATCCGGTTCGGAGACAAGGAAAAATATATAGAATATTTGAAGCTCATGGCAAGAAGAGAAGGCGTGGGTGAAGATTTAGCCCTTGGCGTCAAGGCCGCTTCCGAAAAATACGGCGGAACGGACTTTGCGATGCAGGTGAAGGGTCTTGAGTATCCTCAATACGAGCCGCGCGGTTCCTGGGGCATGTCACTGGCTTATGCGGTTTCCGACCGCGGCGCCTGTCATATGAGAGCCTATGCTCCAAACGAGGAAGTGTTTGCCGCATCCATTCCTCCGTACACGCCGGAAGGAAAGGGCGAAATGGTCTACAATCTGGCAGTTTTCAATGCAGTGAAGTTTTCGCTCTGCATCTGCGACTTCTGGGCGACCATTTCCTTTGAAAGAATGGCGGAGCTGATGAGCCTGGTAACCGGCAGAGAATGGACGGAACAGGAGATGAAGGACGTGGGAACCAGGGTGATCAATATTGCGAGGGCCTTTAACCAGAGAGAAGGCTTCAGCAGAAAAGACGACACCATTCCAAAGCGTTTGGTCAATGAGGCATTGAAGAGCGGAGCCGCCGCAGGGCAGAAGATTCCGCAGGAAGCTTTCGAAGACATGTTGGATCAGTATTACTCAGTACTGGGCTGGGATAAAAACGGAATGATTCCAGACAATATGCTTTGCAAGCTGTAGGCTCGAATGTTATAATTTTAAAAAAAGCAGGATCTTTCAAAGGACTTGAGACATCCTGCTCTTTTTTCAACATCGGCAGCATTTTTGGCCTTCCCGGTGAAGCAGCAGGCGGGAAGGAAAGGAACCCTAAAAGGATAGAAGGATATTATGAGAATTACCATACAGCTGAGAGGCAGCCTAACGAAATATTTTCAAGGGGAAAGATCGCGGGTGGTAGAAGTGCCCGACGGCTGCTCCGCCGAGGAAGCCCTGGAATCCGTAGGCATTGAATGGAAAGCCGTATCGAATTTTGGCTTTGTTGCCGTCAACGGGAAGCGAGTCATGATCTATGACAAGCTGAAGGAAGGGGACGAACTGAAGGCTTACCCGAAGATTTCAGGAGGCTGAGCAAGAAAGCTGCCTAAAAAAACCGTTAAATTGAAGAACTAAAAATGTGCATGCTTAATTGAGGAAGGGTGGAGATATCCAATGATAAAAGATGCACGAATATTAACCATCGACCTGACGGAAGAAAGCTATAAGTTGGAAACGCTTTCGGCTGATATTTACAGAAAGTATCCGGGCGGTTCCGCCTTGGGAATGTACCTTCTGCTGAACCGGATGAATCCCGCCGTGGATCCCCTGTCGCCGGACAATCTGTTGATTTTTTCTGTCTCGCCGCTGACCGGCATTCCGATTAGTGGGCAAAGCAGAATGTGCGTTACCACCAAAAGCCCGCTGACGGGCACTGCAGGGGATTCCCAGGTGGGTGGTTTCATACCTGCTCATGTAAAAGGAAACGGATATGATTCCATCGTGATCACGGGGAAGGCAAAAAAACCCGTATACCTGTTTATCGATAAAGAAAAAGTAGAAATCAGAAGCGCCGAAAAAATGTGGGGCAAGATCACCGGAGAAGCGGAAAAGCTTATCATCGAAGATCTGGGAGATTCCAAGATAGAATCCTCCATCATCGGACCCGCCGGAGAGAATCAGGTGCTGTACGCCAATATCATGCATATGAGAAGCAGAGCCAATGGACGGAACGGCGTCGGCGCGGTCATGGGCTCAAAAAATCTGAAGGCGATCGCTGTGAAGCGCCAGTCCGTGATGAAGCCGGAGGATCCGGACGGAATGAAAACCCTTACCCTGAATGTGAAGGAACGAATGGAAGCCAATGATGTCATTATGGACACCGCGCTGAACGGGTCCGCAGGAGTTGTGGATTTCCATGGGCCGGAAGGCTTCCTTCCCACAAGGAATTGGGAGAGCGGCATGCTGGACGACTGGATCAAGACGGCAGGAACCACGATCACGAAAACCATACTCAAGCAGCGTGAGACCTGCTTTGGCTGCGCCATCCGGTGCAAAGGCGTCGTTGAGGTGCCTGGGAAAGCGGACCCGGAATACGGCGGACCGGAATATGAAACCTGTGCAACCTTCGGTTCCTATTGCGGAAATACGGACCTGGGGGATATCTGCCATGCAAATCAGCTTTGCAATATGTACGGTCTGGATACCATATCCTGCGGAGCAGTCATCGCTTTTGCCATGGACTGCTACGAGAGAGGCCTGCTTACCAAAGAGCAAACCGACGGGCTGGAACTAAAATTCGGAAACGGCGCTGTCTTTGGACCATTGATTGAAAAGATCGCCAGAAAAGAAGAGGGCATCGGAGCGCTGCTGGCCATGGGAAGCGCAAGGGCCGCTGAAATAATTGGAAACGGCGCGGAGGAACTGGTGGTAACCTGCAAAAAACAGGAATGGCCTGCCCATATGGTTCAAATGAAGCCGAATCTGGCCATCAATTATGCGGTGAACAACTTCGGAGCGGACCATCAGTCCTCGGAGCACGACCCGACGCTGATGGCTGCGGACGATTCCAATGACTGGATCTGGGCAAACATGCTGGAGTCCTTTGAAAAGTGCGACTCCTACGGAGTTCTGGACGCCAACAAGGCAAAATTCGCTCTAGCAACCCAGAAATTTTATTCCACTCTGGACACCTTATGCCTTTGTCAGTTTGCATGGGGACCGTCCTGGCAGCTTTACGGTCCAGCCGATCTGGTGGAACTCTGCAAATACGCCGTGGGCTGGGACACCTCCATTCAGGAGCTTCAGGAAATCGGGGAACGCAGAATCAACATGATGCGTATGTTCAATGCGAAGATCGGCTATACTAGAAAAGATGACTGCCTGCCGCCGAAAGCATACCTGAAACTTCCAAGCGGTCCTAATGCCGGCACAGGAATTACTAAAGAAGACTTTGAAAACGCGCTGGACGCCTATTACGACTTTGCCGGCTGGGACAAGGAGACCGGAATTCCAAAGCTGGAAACCCTGAACAGACTGGGACTTGACTGGCTGTTGTAATCAAGCTTAGCATGGGGAGAATCATAAGGAGTTTACCATGTGTCATCACCAGAAATCGAATCTGAAGAATATCAAAGTGATTGTAAACAAGGAGGAAACCCTACTGCCGGAAGGCACCAGCGTAGAAACGCTTCTTGCGATGAGAGGAATCAAATCGAGATCCTCGGTCTGGGTTAACGGGAAACAACTGCTGCTTTCGGAATATCCCACCCGGATTCTTTTGGAAGGAGACGAAGTCAAGATTCTGAGAGTCGTCGCTGGCGGCTGATCGCAGCATATTCGCAGCATAACTAAAAAATGAAAGGGCAGCCTGAAAAGCGCTACGGCATTTTCAGCCTGCTCTCTTTTTTTATCCGGACCCCGGTCTTAATAATATTCTCATTGATAGCCGTTATTGTTGATTTTTAAACGACGGTGTCAAGTAAGGCCAAATTGTGCCTTCCGAAATAACTTGACACAACATGGCGGGAAAATTATAATACAATCAAATAGTTTGATAATCAAAATAATTTTTTATAGAAAAACAACAGGAGGTGTCATTTGGGAGTCGCAATAATATCAACCGGCAAGGCATTGCCGGAATTAAAGGTGGAAAACCAAAAGCTGACGGAACTGGTTGAGACAGACCATCAATGGATTATAGAACGAACCGGCATCGAATCCAGAAGGATCGCCACTTGGGAGACCGGAGTGGATCTTGCAGCGGCAGCCGCAAGGGAAGCTATGGGTGATATGGATAAGGCGTCCATCGGACTGGTGCTCGTTGCAACCGTATCGCCGGATATGCTGGTTCCGTCCATGGGAGCGCTGGTAAAGCGCGCTCTGGGACTGGAGAATGCCGTCGCCTATGACATCAACGCCGCATGCAGCGGATTCATTTACGGACTATGGAACGCGGAAGCCCTGATGAAGACCCACGGGATTCAGCGCGCTCTGGTCATCGGCGTTGAGCGTCTTTCCCGGATCACCAACTGGGAAGACAGAGGAACCTGCATTCTGTTTGGAGACGGGGCAGGCTGCGCTGTCCTGGAATTATCCGAAAACAAAACCGGAATCATAAGCAGTTTTATTAAGAATTATGATGATGTGACCAATTGTCTTACCGTTGACATGCAGTATCTGCAGACTCCTTTTGCGGATGACGGCAAGAAGGAACAGTATATTCATATGAGCGGAACCCAGGTATTCCGTTTTGCGGTGGGAGCCATCGGAGAAGCCATGGACGCCGTGCTTCAGAAGGCCGGAATCCAGCCGGATGACGTAAAGTACTACGTACCGCATCAGGCCAACATGAGGATTATACAGTCCGCCGCACAGCGAATGAAGCAGCCCATTGAAAAATTCCAGGTGAATATCCAGACCACAGGAAATGTGTCGGCGGCCAGCATTCCGATGGCGCTGACCGATTTGATGAAAAGCGGCCGGGTCCAGTCCGGAGATAAGATTATGCTGGTGGGCTTCGGCGGCGGTTTAAGCGCGGGGGCTGTATTGTTTGAAGCATAATAGCAGCAAAAACTGATAAAGGAGAACAGAATCGATGATAAATATATGTGAATTACTCGGAATAGACTACCCAATTATTCAGGGCGCAATGGCATGGATCGCCGACGCATCCCTTGCATCGGCAGTGAGCAACGCGGGGGGGCTGGGAATCGTGGCCTGCGGCAATGCGGATGCGGATTGGGTACGAAGTGAAATTCGCAGGACAAAGGAGCTTACGGACAAGCCGTTTGGAGTAAATGTAATGCTGTTAAACCCTCATACGGACGCGATCATGGAGGTTATCTGCGAGGAAGGAGTGCCGGTGGTTACCACGGGAGCAGGCAATCCCGGAAAGTACATTCCCAAACTGAAGGAGAACGGAATCAAAGTGATTCCTGTGGTTGCTTCGGTGGCTCTGGCCGTAAGAGTGGAACGGGTCGGAGCAGACGCTGTAATCGCGGAGGGTCAGGAAGGAGGAGGCCACATCGGTGAAGCCACCACCATGGCCTTGGTTCCCCAGGTCGTCGATGCGGTGAAGATTCCGGTGATTGCCGCAGGAGGCATCGGCGACGGACGGGGAATTGCCGCAGCCTTTATGCTGGGAGCGAAGGGAGTGCAGGTTGGCACCCGGTTCCTGGTGGCGAAGGAATGTACCGTTTCACAGAATTACAAGGATATGATCCTGAAAGCAAAGGATACGGATACGGTGCCCACGGGAAGAAGCACGGGCCATCCCGTAAGAGTATTGAAAAATAAGCTGGCAAGAGATATTCTTGCCCTGGAGAAACGGTGCGCAGATCCGTCGGAGATAGAGAAAATCGGCACCGGAGCGCTGAGAGCAGCGGTCAAGGACGGGGACGTGGTGAACGGTTCCGTCATGTCGGGACAAATCGCCGGCTTGGTAAACAAGGAACAGACGGCGAAGGAAATGATAGAAGAAATGTTTGAGGAGGCAGCGGCTATATATGAAAATAGGGCTACTATTTGCAGGTCAAGGGGCGCAGTACACCGGAATGGGTAAAAGCCTGTATGACAATTCAAAAGAATCGAAGAGGATTTTCGATCTTGCAGGACAGGAGGTACAGGACTGGTGCTTTGAAGGCACCAAGGAACTGCTCAAACAGACCAATATCACGCAGCCCTGCATTTATTCCGTTTCCATGGCAGCCTATCAGGCTTTTCTGGAAGAACTGTCCAAGCTGGATGAAGAGATGCTCAATGAAGTGGAAATGGCAGGCATGGCAGGATTCAGTCTGGGAGAGTATGCCGCGCTGACAGCGGGAGGAGCGATTCAAAGCTTCGAAGCCGGACTCAACATCGTAAGAAACCGGGGAACCTGGATGAACGAAGCCGGCAGGGATGAAAATGGAGAGGTTCTGGGAGGCATGATCGCCGCCTTCGGCGAACGGGCCCACATTCTGGACTGTGTGGAGGCCGCAAGAGCGGATGGCATCCTGGAGGGAGTCAACTTCAATTCCCCGGTTCAGACCGTAGTGGCAGGCGATAAAGCCTCTTTGGAACGCTTCAAGCTAAAGGCCAAGGAGCTGGGCCACATCAAAGCGGTCCCTCTTAGCGTAAGCACGGCGTTCCACAGTCCCATGATGAAGCCTGCAGTTCCCAAGCTCCGGGAGCTGCTGCAGACCTCAAATCTGAGAAAGCCAACCGCCAAGGTGTACTCCAATGTTACGGGCAGGGATGTGATGGAGGGCTTCTCGGAAGAATCCGATGACGCCGGCCGATGGATTGCCGATATCATGGCAAAGCAGGCCATGAGCCCTGTTTACTGGCAGGAGACCATGGAAAACATGATTGCCGAAGGAATCGAAACCTTCATTGAAATCGGCCCCGGAACAACGCTATCCGGCCTGGCGAAGAAAATCAACCATGAAGTGACAACTTTGCATATAGAAGACTATGAAACACTGACCAATACCATGGAAGCTCTGAAGAGCATGATCTCCGAAGAGACCGGAAAGAGGTGAAACGATGCTGAAAGGAAAAAGTGCGGTGATAACCGGCGGAGTGCGGGGAATCGGTAAAGCCATTGCAGAGGAATTCTGCAGGCAGGGAGCGGATGTGCTTCTGTGCTACCGAAGCAACGACGAAGCGGCAAAAAAGACGGCGGAGGAACTGGCGAAATACGGAACGAAGGTGGAGCTGGCAAAGGGAGACGTATCCGATCCGGCTCATGCGGAAGAAGCGGTAAAGCTTGCGAAGGAGCTGTTCGGAAAAATCGATATCCTGGTTAACAACGCGGGGATTACAAAAGACAAGCTGATGATGAGAATGACGCCGACCGATTTTGATGAAGTGATCAAGGCAAACCTGAGCGGCAGCTTCTATTTTCTGAATACCGCCGCATCGGTGATGATCAAGCAGAAATACGGTAGGATTATCAACATTTCCTCCATCGTAGGCGTGCGGGGCAATGCAGGCCAGGTCAACTACAGCGCCTCCAAGGCGGGCATCATCGGCATGACCTTGTCCGCCGCCAAGGAGCTTGGCAGAAGGGGCATAACGGTCAATGCGGTTGCGCCGGGCTTCATAGAAACCGATATGACGGATTTGCTTACGGAAGACCAAAAGAAAGGAATGCTGGACGCCATCAGCCTGGGGAGAACGGGAAAGGCCTCCGATGTGGCCGACGCCGTGGCTTTCCTGGCTTCCGACAAGGCCTCCTATATTACCGGACAGGTAATCGGAGTGGACGGCGGAATGTCCATTTAGAAAGAGGGTCAATACCGGCAATCCTTTGATTGCGGCCCGATTGCAACAGATTGGATAGAATCAAGAAGAAAGAGGATCAGTATGAATAGAAGAGTAGTAATTACAGGAATGGGAGCGGTAACTCCTCTCGGTAATAATGTAAAAGACTTCTGGGAAGGAATAAAAGCAGGGAAAAATGGCATCGCAAGGATTACCCATTTTGATCCAGATGTGCAGAAAGCCAAGAACGGCGGAGAGGTCAGGGACTTTGTCTTCCATGACAAAAAGGAAGCCAGACGAAGCGATCTGTACTCCCAGTACGGCGTCACGGCAGCGCTGGAAGCCATAGCAGACAGCGGCCTTGTCAGCGGAGAAAACATCGATTCCGACAGGCTGAGCATTCTGGTAGGCTCGGGAATCGGCGGCATCATGACACTGGAGGAAGAAACTGGCAAAGCAGCGGAAAAAGGGACCATATCCAGAGTTTCTCCCTTTCTTGTCACATCGGTGATCGGCAACATCCTGGCCGGCAATATTGCAATTGCATGCCAGGCTACGGGCAGTTGCCTTGGACTTGTTACCGCTTGCGCGACGGGGACCCACGCCATCGGCGAAGCCTTCCGTTCCATTAAGCACGGCTACGCCGACGCAGTGATCGCGGGAGCCTCCGAAGCGCCCTTTGCTCCGGTCTGCTTTTCCGGATTTGCCAATATGACGGCCCTGTCCACAAGAGAAGACCCCAACCGCTGCTCCACGCCCTTTGACAAGGAAAGAGACGGCTTTGTCATGGGAGAGGGAGCCGGCATCGTAATTCTTGAGGAATATGAGCATGCCGCAGCCAGAGGCGCAAGGATCTACGCCGAGGTAGTCGGATACGGAACCACCTGTGACGCCCATCATATTACAATGCCGTCGCCGGAAGGAACCGGAGCGGCGAAAGCGATGGCAATGGCCATCGAGGAAGCAGGGATCAGACCGGAGGAAGTGAGCTACATCAACGCCCACGGAACCGGGACTCCATATAATGATCTGTTTGAAACCAGAGCCATCAAGAAAGTGTTTGGAGACGCAGCCTACAAAATCCCGGTAAGCTCTACAAAGAGCATGACCGGACATCTTTTGGGAGCCGCCGGCGTGGTGGAAGCCATAGTCTGCGTAAACGCCATAGTGGACGGCGTGATTCCTCCCACAATCAATCTTCAGGTTCCCGACGAGGAGCTGGATTTGGATTACGTTCCCCATACGGCGAGGAAGCAGGAGCTTGTCTATACCCTGTCAAATTCGCTGGGTTTTGGTGGCC
Source organism: Bacillota bacterium (assembly GCA_023415235.1). Taxonomy (GTDB): domain Bacteria; phylum Bacillota; class Clostridia; order Peptostreptococcales; family Anaerovoracaceae; genus Anoxybacterium. Next base: position 75,794 of record JAEZLP010000035.1, on the reverse strand, counting down.
ATAACGGAACGATTTTGTTGAAGAGGTTTGAAAAGTGAAATTAGAGAAAGAGCAGATAAAAGAGATACTTCCCCACAGAGATCCTTTTCTTCTCATCGATGAGGTTGTTGAGTTGGAAGTGGGATCCCGGGTTGTTGCCATGAAATACGTCAGGGCCGATGAATACTATTTTCAGGGGCATTTTCCGCAGGAAAAGGTCATGCCCGGGGTACTGATCATCGAAGCCCTTGCTCAGGCAGGAGCGGTAGCGATTCTTTCCATGGAAGAGCACCGCGGCAAGATTGCATATTTCGGCGGCATCAAGGAGGCAAAGTTTCGACAAAAGGTTGTTCCCGGCGATACCCTTCGCCTGGAAGTGGAAATGACACGCCTTAGGAGCAAGGCCGGATACGGGAACGCAAAAGCATATTTGGGAGATAAAATCGCATGCGAATGCGAGATTATGTTTGCCATCGGATCATAGGAGAGCAGGCATGGATATCACAAAAAAACTTAATACAATACTGGTAAGCCTGTTTAACAGCGTGTTGAAAATGGAAGAGGACGCTATCAGGAATTCCTCCAGGCACAACCTTTCCATTACGGAAGTGCATACGCTGGCTGCCATCGGAGCGGGGAAGGCAAAGACCATGACCCAGGTGGCGACAAATCTGAAAATCAGCGTCAGCACACTGACGACCGCGATCAACAAGCTGGTGGATAAAAAATATGTCAACCGATTCCGTGTGCCCGAGGACCGGAGGATCGTCAAGATCGAGTTGACAGAGGAAGGGGTCGAGGCGGTAAGAGAGCATGAAGAATTTCACCGCAATATGATCAATGACGTATTGGCGGAGCTCAATGAGAAGGAGCAGGCTATTCTTCTCCAGTCCCTTGATAATCTTCACGACTTCTTTAAAAGACAGCGAATCAAGGCGATAAAGGGAAACGCCCCTATTAAGCTGGTGCCCATTATAATGGGGGATCTCACCATACCGGTGCCCATCTTTCAGGGAGGCATGGGGATCGGGGTGTCCCTGTCCGGGATGGCCTCCGCTGTTGCAAAGTGCGGCGGGGTAGGCGTTATTTCCGCTGCTCAGATCGGATTCAACGAGCCGGATTTTTATACAAATCCCAAGGAAGCCAATATTCGGGCTTTGAAAAGGAATATCAAGGAAGCGAAGGAAGCCGTCAAAGACATTCCGGAGAAGGGGCTGATCGCTGTAAATATCATGTGCGCCAGCAGGAACTACGATGAATTTGTGGAAGCCGCAGTGGAGGCGGGAGTCGATATGATCATTTCCGGCGCGGGACTGCCCACAGCGCTGCCCGGACTGGTGAAAAACAGCAAAGTAAAGATTGTGCCCATCGTGTCGTCTGCAAGAGCCGCAGCATTGATTATCAAAAGCTGGACGAAAAAGTACAACCGGGTTCCTGACGCCATTCTCTTTGAAGGGCCGCTGGCAGGCGGACACTTGGGCTTTAAGGAAGAGCAGCTGGAAGACGCCCAGGAGCATTTTTACGAGACGATCATGGAAATCAAAGAGGAGATCGAGGATCTTCAGGATTGCCCTCTCATCGTAGCAGGCGGGATCTATACAAAGGAAGACGTTCAAAAAGCGCTGGCATATGGGGCCGATGCGGTTCAGCTGGGTACAAGATTTGTGACCACAGAGGAATGTGACGTCCATCCAAGATTTAAGCAGGCGTATCTGGATGCGCGGGAGGAAGACCTGGTGGTCATCAAGAGCCCGGTGGGCATGCCTGGAAGAGCCATCCGAACACCGTTTACCGACCGGGTGGAAGACGGAAGGATACCGCCTGAGAAGTGCAACCGATGTCTTATTCCCTGCAAATCGGAGGAAGCGCCCTACTGTATCACACAGGCGCTGATCAACGCTGCAAAGGGAGACGTGGAGCACGGGCTTGTCTTTTCGGGGAGCAACGCATACCGCGCAACGAAAATTGAAAAGGTGGTAGATATATTCCGGGAACTGACTTCATAAGCACCATTCTAATCTCCTTTAGAATGATAGGAAAAGCGGCAGGCTAAAGAGTCTGCTGCTTTTCAATGGAATTATTCCGGCGGGATATGAAGGGATATAACGAGATTTGACGGGATTTAACGGGATATGATATGTTAGATGGGGGAAACCTAAAGTTAAAGCGAGGTAATGATATGAGGATCAGCGAGTTTGCAAAAAAGTACGGCTTAAGCACCAGCGCCGTACGGTACTATATCAATCAAGGTTTGCTGGTGCCTGGCAAAAAGAAGGATCAATATGATTTCGGAAAAGAATGCGGGGATGACATAAAAAAATTGTTGAGATACAAGGAGTGCCGGTTTTCTTTAGATCAGATACGGGAACTTTTTTTTCTTGAAAAAGCCTCCCGTCTCAGAGACGAAGGATCTGCAAAAGCTTGGACTGATATTATGAATCAGAAAAAAAAGGAATTGCTTGCAGAGCAGGAAGATATCGGACGCTGCCTGCAGCTTCTGGAGGAAGATCTGGAAAGCATGTTCTCCGACTGCAAAAGCGATTCCGTGGAGCAGGGAATCCCATTTGCATTTCTTTCCTATTTATACTGTCCGGATTGCGGAAAAACCCTTAGACTGGACTCGGCCAGTCTCTCCGCCGGCTATGTATATGACGGGGAGCTTTTGTGCGAGTGCGGCTATCATGCTCTGATCAGCGGCGGCATGATTCAATGTGAGGAATCCGTGGAGGATTCTCCTTTGAAGGCGTTTGAAAATGTAGATTCCGTCATCTCCATGATGGATGAATTCAGCCCGTCCTACAGGGCGCTGCTGGAAAAAACCTACTTATGGCTTTATAATCAGGTCGGCGGAAGGGCGGATGCCCCGCAGACCGTTATGGCAGGACCGTTCTCTTTCAATTTTATGCTGAAATATCTTGACAGGCTAGATCCCGACAGCATCTATATTTTCGTGGATCCATCCAGAAAACGGATCCGCAAGATGCAGCAGTATTTTCAATCCAGAAATTGCTATAATCTGGTTTTTATCGCCGGAACTCCCAGTCGGATTCCGGTGAAAAAGCACAGCGTGGATATTTACATCGATGATTATTCCACGGTCAATTCCCTGTTTGTATATAACGATTTTGGGACCGGAGCACTGGCAGCCCTATTGAAATATACCGGGAGGGTCTTCGGAGTATTTACGAAGTACCACAAGGCGCCGAAAATGCTGCATAGCTTTAAGCAGATGCATCCGGACTTCAACCCAGAGAAAATGACCATGAGCGGATTGAAATATAGCTGGTCCGCCAACGGCATGCATATAACGGAGGAAAAGACCATCGGGGAGACCATCACCGATGATGAGCCGCATCCGCACAACGTAGTCGGAGAAACTCTGGAAGTATGCGGGTATATGGCCTCCGCGGGCAAGTCGGGCAAACGGTAGATAATAGGTTATTGTTTCGACAAAAATTTCACAACTGTAAACCCATAGTTTACAGTTGTGGTTTTTTTTGGCTTGATGTAAATCCGAATAAAGCGGATAGAATAATAACTGAGAATTCATAACCAAGCAATACCAGATGAAAACTGTGTACTTTGACATCCCTCAGATGATGCGAGGCGCCTGTCATTTGCGGAACACCCGAAGGTGTAAGATTATTACAACAAAGTAAGCAGCAAAATCTAAGGTAGCTTAGATTCTCCGGAACCTCCTGCTTGGACGGCTCAATTGGCTCCGAGCTGACCTGAGCAGGGGAGTTCTGTATGCAATAATGGAGTTTTATCATTAAACGGAGGTGTTTTTATGTCAACTCTAACTCAGGTCGAGCGAAACGGGTTGTATGAGCTCACAGAAGAAGCCCGTATCCAATTGACCGGATCGAAGTACTACAATAAAGACCTTGAACCTACTTCGATCAATCAAAGAACTTGGACCACCTACAACATTACAGCACTTTGGGTCGGTATGTGTATCTGTATCCCGGCTCTTTCCCTTGCATCTGCGGCTATCGCTCTGGGACTGTCCCCATGGATGGCGATACTCAACGTTGTATTGGGCAACCTTATCATTCTGATTCCTATGCAGTTGAATTCACACGCAGGAACGAAATACGGAATCCCGTTCCCGATTTTCGCAAGATTGACTTTTGGATCAGTCGGAGCACATATCCCTGCTGTTTCAAGAGGCCTGGTAGCCTGCGGATGGACCTCTGTTCAGGCTTGGGTAGGCGGAGGAGCCGTTGCCGCCATTCTTGGTATCGTGATTCCGTTTTTCAGTGACCCGACCATTACTATATCTCTGCCCGGAAACGACGCGGTCGTAGTCGGACAAGTTGTTGGATTCTTCTTATTTATGGCTTTTGTACTCTGGGTCGCCTATAACGGGTTTGAAAACATCAAATGGGTCCAGAATATCGGTTCTCCGATTCTGGTCGTCGTTATCGCTCTGTTATTAGCCTGGTCCATCGCTCAGGTACAAGGCGCTGGCTACGGATGGCTGGATGTTATGGCGCAGGGCAATGACTGGGCGGCGCTGGAGGCAAACGGCGGTATTGTATATGTCTTTGCAGCCTGCCTGACAGGTAATATTGCTTTCTGGGCGACGATGGCGCTTAACATCCCCGATTTTTCAAGATATGCGAAATCACAGAGAGTACAGTTCATGGGACAGATGTATGGCGTTCCGATCCCGATGTTTGCCATGGCATTTGTTGGAGCATACTTTGCACAGGCCACCAAGCTGACTATGGGAGAAGCGATGTTTGACCCAACCAACGTATTCTACTATGTTGATAATGCCTTTGTAATTCTCATCGCCGCACTCGGCGTTGTAGGCGCAACGATCACGACCTGCGTAGCAGCCAACGTTGTAGCTCCTGCAAACGGCTTCAGCAATCTGAGCCCGAGAAGAATTTCCTACAAGAAGGGCGTAATCATCACCTGTATTATTGCTGTCTTCGTATTCCAGCCCTGGTGGATCTATGGATCAGGTGCCGCATACATCTTTACATGGATGAACAACTACGGTATCATCCTTGCTCCGATCGCAGCGGTATTCGTAGCGGACTACTATATCTCCAAAAAGAGAAGAATCGACGTTGCGGCATTATTTGCAGGCGACCAGGGAAGATACTGGTATAAGAACGGTATCAACTGGGCGGCCATTATCGCCTGGGTTGCAGCATTCATCCTGCCGCTCCTTGGAAATACGGTCTGGCTCTACGACGGAGGCCCGATCACGCTCATCGATCACATTGCAGCAAACGGATACATTTTCTCCTTTATCGTAGGTATCGTCGTATACATGCTTTTGATGAAGTCACCGAAATTTGCGATGAACTCCTATATCTCTGAGGAAGAAGAAAAGGCAATGACCAAGAGATAAATAGATCAAATCAGAGAAAAAGCAGGCATACCTGCGCTCTGAACGAAAAGGAGCCCTGCTCGACATCATATCGAGCAGGGCTCCGTTATATCAAAGGAAAACAAGGCTTATGCAGTTATGCTTGATTTCCTTTGTCGAATACGATATGATTATATTAATTGAATATCCATTTTCCGAGTTGATTCGACCTACGGCGAATGCTATGGCGGTCAACCGAAGGGTATGGGGAGAAATCCCTTTGCCTCCCGTTTTGGAAAGGAAGATGCTCATTAATCGTGAACAGATTCCTTTGCGTATGCAAAGGATTTTTTCGTATTAATGGGTTTTTTTATTCAGTAACTACAGTAATTTGAACAGAAAACTGGAGGAGAAAAAAGATGAAATCAAAAAAACTGCTGGCACTTTTACTTGTACTGATGATGGTATTGGCTGTATTTGCAGGCTGTGGGAAGGAAGATCCCGCGGAACAGCAGGGAGAGGCGGAAGGTCCCGCTGAAATTATCGGAACGATCATCCTTGCCACCACCACAAGCACCCAGGACAGCGGATTGCTGGATGTGATCCTGCCCGACTTCACTGCGAAAACCGGCTATGAAGTGGATGTGATTGCAGTCGGTTCCGGCGAAGCCATGACCATGGGCGAGAACGGGGAAGCCGATGTGCTTCTGGTCCATTCGCCTGCAGCGGAAAAGGAGTTTGTTGCCAATGGACACAGCCCGGCCAGATATGATGTCATGTACAATGATTTCGTAATTCTTGGTCCGACGGACGATCCGGCCGGCATCAAGGCTGCTGCTCCCGACAAGGCTCAAGCGGCTTTTCAGAAAATATATGATGATCAGGTAACCTTTGTTTCCAGAGCGGATGAATCAGGAACCCATAAGAAGGAGCTGTCCATCTGGAGCAAGCTGGGACTGGAGCCTTCCGGAGAATGGTATGTTGAATCCGGCAAGGGAATGGGCGATGTGATTACCATGACAAATGAAATGCTTGGATACACCCTGTCAGACAGAGCCACCTGGCTGAATATGTCCGAGGGTACCGACCTTCAGATCGTAACCGAGGGCGACAAGGATCTTTTCAATCAATATGGAGTCATGGTTGTGGATCCGTCCAAGAATGACCAGATCAACGCAGAGGGAGCCCTTGCCTTCCAGGAATGGATATTATCCAAGGAAACCCAGGCGCTGATCGGCGAATATGGTAAAGACAAATATGGTGCGGCTCTCTTCACCCCGAATGCTGCGGCAGCGGAATAACAGAGCTTGAAACGAGAGAATCCGTAACACAAGTAAGAACTGCCGAAAACCGGTGATGGTTTTCGGCAGTTTGCAACTTCTGTCATAGGGCGTCTGCGGTTTCTATTATAGGGCGTCTGCCGTACTGATGGTCAGGATCATATCCATTCTGACGTCGGTCGGATCGGCAGGAATGCAAGGCAGTACTTGAAAGTCATATGCGAGAGCCAGCTTAAAGGACACAGACGGAAGCCCGGCGAGAAATCTGTCGTAGCAGCCTTTTCCATAGCCCATCCGGTTTTCGTATTGATCGAATGCGCTTCCGGGAATAATAATCAGATCAATGCTGCTCGGATCGGCTTCTCTGCAGAGATTCGGATCCGGTTCCGCGATGCCGTAGGCGGATGTGACAAGATAATCCGTTAGCTTTCCTTCTTCGGGGATCTCGTAAGGTATGATATTAAAATTCTTGTCCGTGAAGGGAAGCACCAGCTTCTTTCCCGAGCTTCGAATCCTTTCAATAATCATTCCGGTGGGAACCTCATTGCGGAAGTCCATATAAGCCATTACCGTCTTTGCATCGATGAATTGCTTCATTGCAGCAAGCTTTTCGGCAGCCGCGATTCCGGACCTGCGCAGGATATGCGGAGGCAGGGAAGCTCTTATTCTCAGAATTTGTTTGCGAAGCGTAATTTTGTCCGACATCGAAATGGTTCACCTTCCTATCGTCTGTAATATGCTATGCATATCTTAGCATATTTTCATTGGAGGGGCATCTAAAAATATGTTAAAATTGAATGGACCGGGGGTGAAACAAATGCCTCCGACTTCTTTGGTTCTTAAGATTTCATGAAAGGAGCGTATCATGGAGGAGATCGCAATCGGTTTTCGGGCCGCAATCAAACTTCTCTTCACCGGCAATCCCGAGCTATATGAAATTGTTGGGCTGTCCTTGATGGTATCCCTTTCTTCCGTTGTCATAGCAACGTGTCTTGGCGTACCCTTCGGCGCTCTCATCGGAACCCATAACTTCCCGCTGAAAAATGCATTACTGCGTATCATTTACACCTTCATGAGCATGCCTCCCGTTATCGCCGGCTTGGTAGTATTTCTGCTCATCATGCGCAGAGGTCCGCTGGGCTCCTGGGGACTGACCTATACGCCGACTGCCATGATCATCGCTCAGGTCTGCCTCGTTACCCCGATTATCACGGGACTAACCTACAATATTGTCAGAGACAAGGCGCCCAGAATAAAAGCCCTTGCGACAACTCTTGGCGCGGGGCGTACGGAAGCTCTGAAGCTGTTGATCTTCGACCTTCGGATCGGGATCTTGGCTGCCATTGTAACCGGACTGGGACGAGCCCTTTCCGAGGTAGGCGCGGTTATGATCGTCGGAGGAAATATCAAAGGGAAAACCAGAGTTATGACGACCTATATCGCCCAGCTGAAAAGCATGGGGGACTACAGCACCGCCATTGCGGTTGGGATCGTTTTGCTGATCCTTGCATTCCTGATCAACACATTCCTGTATAATGTCCAGCAAAAGGGTGAATGAGACAGAGCGAAAGGTCAAAGATTATGCATTTAAAGATAGAAAAACTAATCAAAGAATACGATGGCCGCAAAGTGCTTGAAATCGAAAATCTTCAAATTAAAAGAGGCGCCCTCGTAGGAATCATAGGACCCAACGGCGCGGGGAAAAGCACTCTTCTGAACCTGATCGCAGGACTGATGAAACCCACCGGCGGGAGTATATTTTACAGCGATGAGGAGCTGCAGACGCCGCCTTATGGGAAAATGACCCTGGTGTTCCAGACTCCCTATCTCATTCGCACGTCTGTGGAGAAAAATATAGCCTATCCGCTTAAGCTCAGGGGATGGGAGCCAGAGAAGGTCGAGGAGAGAGTGACGGAATTGACAGAGGAGCTGGGCCTGACGGCCTTCCGGAAACAAAAAAGCTGGAAGCTTTCCGGAGGGGAGACCCAAAAGGTGGCGCTGGCCAGAGCCCTGTCCTTTCACCCAGAGCTTTTGCTTCTGGATGAGCCGACTGCAAACGTAGATCCTTCCACCACTGCCGAGATTGAGCGGATGCTTCGGAAAATCAATCATGAGGAGGGAACTACGGTAATCCTGATCACACATAATCTTGTGCAGGCCAGAAGACTATGCGATGAGATCCTTTTTATGGACAGAGGCAGGATCGTGGAGTTCGGCCCGGGGGAAAAGGTATTGAAGGAACCGGAACTGGAACAGACGAGAAGGTTTGTTTCCGGGGAATTGCTGACATTGTAGAAAGAGGGAGACAGGCGGGGTATGAAGCTGTTAAAGGTTGATACAGTCAAAGAGGTAAAAGATAAGTTAAAGCTATATTTTAATGAGGAGAGCTTTCAGCTGTCCAAAGAATACGTGCCCCTTCGGGACGCGGTAAGCCGTTATCTCGCGGAGGAGATCCGATCGGATACGGATATTCCCCAGTTTACCAGATCGGTGGTGGACGGCTATGCAGTGGTTGCCAGGGACACCTTCGGAACCGGAGAAAGCGCTCCGGTCTTTCTTGATGTTGTAGGCGAGGTTGAAATGGGGAAGGCCTGCCACATACGGCTGAATCCGGGACAGGCCGTCTATGTCCCCACCGGCGGGATGCTTCCGGAGGGAGCCGACGCAGTCGTCATGATTGAATATGTGGAAGCCCTTGATGAGAAAACCATAGCGGTTACCCGTTCTGTGGCTCCCAACTCGGGACTGATGAACCGGGGAGATGATTTCAAAAAGGATCAGCTTCTGTTTTCCAAGGGACATCGTATTACCGTTAAAGATGTAGGAATGCTGGCCGCCATAGGGAAGGATCCAGTGGCGGTATTCACAAAACCGAGAGTATCCATCCTTTCAACCGGGGATGAGATTATAGAGATTACGGAAACTCCGGGACCTGGAGAGGTAAGGGATATCAACTCCTATTCCATAGCCGCGTTTGCCGAGGCTACCGGCGCGGAAATTCAATGGATCAAGAAGGTTCCCGATGTAAGCCGTCTGCTTCGCGGCGCATTGGAAACAGCCCTGACGCAAAGCGATATCGTACTATTGTCCGGGGGGAGTTCGGCGGGAAATAAGGATATGACCGCTGAGATCATCGATTCCATGGGAAAGCCCGGTGTGATTACCCACGGGATCGCCATGAAACCGGGCAAACCCACCATTATCGGCATCATTGAGGCGGAAGAGGCTACTCCGGGCGGGCAGAAAAAAACCACGGGACGCAAGCTGGTGGTTGGCCTGCCGGGCCATCCTATGGCGGCCATCGTTGCCTATGATGTGATCGTCAATGATTTTATGAAATCCTATTTCTTTCACAACGAGGAGGAACCCATCCGTCTGACGGCCCGGATCACGGAGAATATCCATGCCGGCGAAGGAAGAGAAACCTATCAGCTGGTATCGCTGAAGCGATCCGTTGGAAAACCGGGATGCGAAAGCGGCGCGGAAACGGAATGGATTGCTGAGCCGATTCACGCCAAATCAGGTTCCATCAGCCAGTTAATGCTGGCCGATGGTTATGTGAAGATATCCTCCCTTTCGGAAGGAGTCAAGGCCGATGCCAGCGTGGAAGTTACATTGATCGGACGTTAGGAGGAGAGAGAACGATGGAAAGGAATATATACCTGTCCAATACGGATATTGAGGATGCGGTTTCTCTTTACCTGGAGAAGCTCGGCCCGGCTATGGACCGGGTGGCTACGGAACTCGTGGACATCAGGGAGGCGCGGGGAAGGACAACCTCCGCTCCTGTGATCGCGCGGCTTTCCTCACCCAATCACAATGCGGCAGCCATGGACGGGATCATGGTAATCTCCGACAGGACCTTTACCGCCAGCGAGGCGAATCCCGTGATTCTGGAAAGGGGAGCGGATTATGAGTATATCAATACGGGCCACAGGATTCTGGAGCCTTATGATAGTGTCATTATGATTGAGGACGTGGTGGTGCTCAACGAAACCCAGGTAAAAATCATGGTTCAGGCAGCCCCTTGGCAGCACATCCGCCCCATCGGCGAAGATATCGTCGCGGGAGAAATGATCCTTCCGGAAAACCACTGTATCCGGCCCATGGATATCGGCGCTGTCCTCAGCGGCGGGGTTACCAGCGTCCGGGTTTATGAGAAAATAAGGGTTGGGATCATACCCACAGGGAATGAAATAACGGATCATTATGACAGCTTGGAAAAGGGAAAGACCTTCGACGCCAACTCCTGGACCTTTCAGGCGATCGTGGAGGAGCTGGGGGGAGTCGCGGAACGAATCAGCCCAGTGGAGGATGATTACGAAAAGCTGAAAAATGCAATTCTCGAGATGGCAGAGCGAAATCACATGGTGATCATCAATGCCGGTTCCTCTGCGGGGAGCAGGGATTATACGGCGCAGCTCATCGGCGATCTGGGAGAACTGATTCTCCACGGGATTGCCATCAAGCCCGGAAAACCTACAATTTTGGGGATGTTGGGAGAAAAACCGGTGATTGGGGTGCCCGGCTATCCTGGATCCGCGTTTCTGGTCTTTGAAGAAATTGTAAGCCCGGTCATACGGGCGCTCCAAAGAAGAGCGCCGGAACGGCCTGAGACAGCGGTAGCCGTCGTATCCAGGAGGATCATTTCCTCGTTGAAATACCGGGAGTATATCAGAGTCAAGCTGGGAAAGGTGGGGGACAAGCTCATCGCTACGCCTCTCAACCGGGGCGCGGGAGTAACCATGGCCTTGGTCAAAGCGGACGGTATTCTGGTCATCCCCAAAAACAGCGAAGGGTATGAGGCGGGAGAGGAAGCTCCGGTAGCGCTGGTGACCGATATGGACAACATTGAAAACACCATCGTATCAATCGGAAGCCATGATCTCATCATGGACTATATCGGAAGCATTCTTGGAAGAAAGGGTCTGTCCTTATCCTCGGCTCATGTGGGCAGCATGGGCGGCATCATGGCCATAAAAAGGGGAGAAGCTCACCTGGCGCCGATTCATTTGCTGGATGAGGACACGGGGGAATATAACCGCTCCTACCTAGAAAAGTATCTTTCCGGAGAAAGGGTTTCCCTGATCAAAGGAGTGCGGCGGGAACAGGGCTTTATGGTTGCAAAGGGCAATCCGAAGGGAATCCGCAGCGTAGAGGATCTGGTACGGAGCGACGTCTTGTTTGTCAACAGGCAGAAGGGTTCCGGAACAAGGATACTGACCGACTTCCTGCTGAAGAGAAGCGGGATAGAAGGCGGACAGATCCGGGGCTACGAACGGGATATGACCACCCATATGGCGGTGGCCGCAGCCGTTGAAAGCGGAACCGCAGATGTTGGGGTAGGGGTCTCCTCGGCGGCAAAAGCCATGGGTCTGGACTTTATTTCCATCGGCTTTGAGGAGTATGATTTTGTAATTCCTGAAAAATACCTGAAAACCGAAAAAATACAAGGCTTTCTCGAGGTGCTGAAGAGCAGTGAGTTTGAAAAGATATTGAAGGAACTGGGCGGCTACGGGGTATAAGCGATATCAAAGAGCCTTAATTAAGAGGCCGGCGGGTCTGATTGCGGAGGTGCGAGGATGAAAGCTCGATATAACAGAAACAGAAATATGCTGAGTCAGGAAGAAAACGAAAAACTGAGAAGCTTCAAGGTCTGCGTCGTCGGATGCGGAGGGCTGGGCGGTTATGTCATCGAAATGCTTGGAAGACTGGGCATCGGGATGATTACCGCAGTAGACGGGGATGTATTCGATGAGACCAATCTGAACAGACAGCTTCTTTCTTCTGAGGACATCATTGGAAAAAGCAAGGCGGAAGCAGCAAAAGAGAGGATGAAGAAGGTCAATTCCGATATAACCGTTCATCCCGTTCCTGAATTCGTGACGGAGGAAACCTGCTGCAGAATCATAGAAGGTCATGATCTGGTGGTGGACGCCCTCGACAACATGGCCTCCCGAAAGCTACTGGAAGCCGGCTGTGAAAAGCTTGGCCTTCCGCTAGTCCACGGAGCGATTGCAGGGTGGTACGGCCAGGTTTCCACCATATTGCCGGGGGACAGGACCCTTCAGCAAATTTATCCTTCCGATGAGAATAAGGGCATGGAAACGGAGCTGGGAAATCCCTCCTTTACCCCTGCTCTGGTTGCGTCCATTCAGGTGGCGGAGGCGCTGAAGGTGCTTCTGGGAAAGGGAGAGATTCTGCGTCGGCAGCTTCTCTCAATAGACTTGCTTAACCACGACTATGAAATCTTCAATATGTAAGACTTGGAATTCTAACTTCCGGGGAGATGCAGGCAAATCGCTTTGTAATTTCCAGGGGATGCAGGCAAATAACAAATCAGTACAAAAAGACCGCATATAAGTAATTGCTGTTGCACGCATTCCGGTTGACACGGAATGCGGCCGTTGATAAACTGAAACTATAGACAAACTGGTACTGGCAAAAAACTGAATACCTTTTCTCCGAGCCTTGTTTCCTGTGGCGGAAGCCCTTTTGGCGGCGCTATGGAACCAGGGACATGGGTTTGTGCGGAAACGCGCAGGCCTCCCGCGTTTGGAAAGGAGAAGGCCAAAGATAGAGCATCTTTTGTCCTATCCTTTTTCGGGGATAGGATTTTTTATTTTTAGGAGATGATAAAGGGGCTGAATCACCAGCCATAAGGACATGGAAAAAATCACGGAACGACAAGAAAAAATTAAAAAGATCGGGAGGTTTATACCATGAAACAACTAAGAAAGATGACGCTGAATATCAACGGCGCCGACCGGATGTTCATCTGCGATCCGGAAAAGGACACTCTGGCTACCGTGGTCAGACGACTGGGCTTGACAGGAACGAAAGTGGGCTGCGGTACAGGCGTGTGCGGTTCCTGTTCCGTCATTCTGGACGGAAAAGTAATCCGCTCCTGCACAAAGAAAATCAAGACTGTAGAGGAGTACAGCAAGGTAACGACCATTGAGGGTATCGGCACACCGAACCATCTCCATCCGCTGCAGGTTGCATTTATGAATTGCGGCGCGGTGCAGTGCGGCTTCTGCTCGCCGGGCTTCATCGTATCGGCGTATGCCCTGCTGTCGGAAAACCCCAATCCGACAAGAGAGGACGTGCGCGACTGGTTCCAGAAGCACAGGAACATCTGCCGCTGCACAGGATACAAACAGATTGTCGATGCGGTCATGGCTGCCGCAAAGGTGATGAGAGGGGAATGCGACATTGAGGACATCAAGGTGAAGCTGCCTGAGAACAAGGAGTATTACGGCCTTCCTCTGGTGCGTCCCGCGGCGCTTGCCAAGGTGTGCGGCGTATGCGATTACGGCGACGATATTGAGCTGAAAATGCCGGAAAGCACCCTTCATGTGGTGATGGTGCAGCCGAAGGTGGCGCATCACGCGAAAATATTGAAAATACATACGGAAGAAGCCGAAAAAATGCCCGGGGTTTACAAAATAATAACCCATAAGGACGTAAAAGGTTCAAACCGGCTGAACTTCTTCCAATTTTCCAAACGATGCCTTGCAACGGAGCAAACCCATATCCTGCTGGCGGAGGACAAAATTTTTAACTACGGGGATATCGTAGCGCTGGTTGCCGCTGATACGAAGGAACACGCAAGGGAGGCCGCGGCAAAGGTCACCATCGACTTTGAACCCCTGCCGGAATACCTGAACTATCTGGAAGCTGCAATGCCGGATGCGGTCAGGATTCACGACGACCATCCCAACGTATGGTCCGAGCAGCCTACCATCAAGGGCGCAGGACACGAAACGCCGAAGCTGTTTGAGACAGCCCCCTATGTTGCGGAAGGAAGCTTCTACTCCACAAGAGAGCCCCATATGCCGATTGAAGGAGACACCGTTCAGGCTTACTGGGGTGACGACGGTATGTTGACCGTCCATTGCAAAGCCATGGCTATCTATGCCAATATCGGTGATATTGCGGAAGCAACGGGCGTTCCTGCGGAAAAGGTCAGAGTGGTGCAGAATCCCACAGGCGCCACCTTTGGATGGGGTATTGCAGGGGCAACCTATTCCCTTGCCGCCATCGCATGCCTGGCCTGCGACGACATGCCCGTAGCATTCTCCATGACCTATGCCGAATTCATGGCATTCTCAGGTAAGAGGGCCCCATCCTACACCAATGCCCGTCTGGCCTGCGACGAAAACGGGAAAATTATTGCGGCTGAATGGGACTGCGGCCTCGACCACGGCGCCTACAATGAGCTGGGGGACGATCTCACCTGGAGGCCGGCGAGATTTATGTTCTTCCCCTACAACGTGCCAAATGTAATGGGTCTTACAAGAGTCGCCTGCTCCAACCATTCCTACGGAACCGCATACAGAGGCTACGGTTCTCCTCAGGCATACACCGCTTCGGAAGCGCTGATGGACATGATGGCGGAAAAAATGGGAATCGATCCCTTTGAACTGAGGTGGAGAAACATCGCACGGCCAGGGGACCTGAACATCAACAGCTACCCGTTTGTGGACTATCCCATGGAAAAAATCATGGAAACCATGAAACCAATCTATGAAAAAGCCGTCGCCAGGGCAAAAGCGGAAAGCACACCAGAAAAGAGAAGAGGCGTTGGAGTTGCCTGGGGCGGATACAACGTAACGGAAGGTACTGCCGACCAGTGTACCCTGGCCATCGAGCTTCGGGAGGACGGCAAATTTGTCAAATATGATACCTGGCAGGATCAGGGCCAGGGCGGAGATGTAGGTTCCCTTCAGTGCACCCTTGAGGCATTAAAGCCGCTGGGAGTATCCATTGACGACATCGTGCTGGTCCAGAACGACAGCAAGTACTGCCCCGACTCCGGAGCCACCGCATCCTCCCGTCAGCATTACATGAACGGAAAAGCCTCAAAGATGGCAGCTGACATGCTGATCAACGCCATGAGAAAACCCGACGGCACCTTCCGTACCTATGCGGAGATGGTTGCGGAAGGAATTCCGACCAAATATGAGGCTCAATATCTGAACCCCAGCGATCCCGACCTCTGCGATCTGGATCCCAACACCGGCGTCGGAAACCCCACTCCGGATTACACCTACGCCATGTTCCTCGCCGAAGTGGAAGTAGACACGGCCACCGGCAAGACTACCGTCGTGAGCTACACCTGCGTGGATGACGTAGGCGTGGTCGGAAACATCGACTCCGTAAACGGGCAGGCCTACGGAGGACTTTCCCACTGTATCGGATTCGCCTTAAGCGAAAACTATGACGACGTGAAGAAGCACAACAATCCTCTTGGAGCAGGGATACCAACGATCAAGGATATTCCGGACGATTTCAATATCATCCACCTGGTTACTCCCCGCAAAAAGAACCCCTTCGGTTCTTCCGGAGCCTCGGAGGCCTTCCAGTCCGCAGGACACATGGCTGTCATCAACGCGATTAACAATGCTTGCGGTGTAAGAATCTACGAGCTGCCCGCAACGCCTGAAAAGGTCAAGGCAGGCCTGGAGAAGCTGGCCAGAGGCGAAAAGATCGAACCGCCGAAGAAGTATTTCCTGGGTTCCGACTTCTATGAGGAGATGGAATATATCAGGAACAATCCGGTATAGAGGAATAGCCGGAAACGTGATAAAATAAAACAGATCGGTCTGCGATACCGGATCGCAGACCGATTTGTTTATGAGATAATACTCCCCGGGATTAGAAAAGAGGACTGTCTTATGGAACAGTATCTGAACAATTTTAAAAACTGTCTGCAGAAGGAAATACCGTACTGTGTTTCGGCATGCCCTTTTCCTTTGGATGTCATAGAGTTTATAGAAAAGATGAAACGGGGCGGCTTTAAAGGGGCGTTCAAGACCTACCGGAATGCGGTGGGCTTTCCGCGGATTGGCGCAGCTCTTTGCCATGAACCCTGCAAGGGCGTTTGCCCCGGCAAGGAACAAGGCGGCGCCATTGAACTTCTGATGCTGGAAAAGGCCTGCATTGATCATGCGGGAGACAGAAGCCCCACTGATTACAATCTCCCAGGCAAGAAAAAGAAGGTTGCTGTCATCGGCGCAGGGATCAGCGGACTTGCCTGCGCCCTGCGCCTGTGCATGAAAAAGTATGAGGTGGAAATCTTTGAAGCTTCGGATCGGATGGGGGGCTATCTATGGGAGCTCTTGGATCCGGAACTGTTTCTTGCCGACATCAAAGAACAATTTCTTCATGAAAAATATGTCATTCATTATAACAGGATAATTGAAAAGCCGGAAGATCTGGCGGAATACGGCTTCGATGCGGTCTATGCCGCAACGGGGGACGGCGGAACGGAATTTGGTCTTCTTGACGCTGCAGGCGAGCAGGGGGAAGAGCGTTATTGCGCCAGGTATGGGAAGGCAGGCTGGTTTGCCGGCGGCGGTCTGATTGGAGAGGACCCGGTATATGCGCTGGCCAACGGACTGTATATGGGAACGGTCATCGACAATTACCTGAAAACCGGCAAGCTTCTGAATCCGGCCAATACCAGGAAAACCTGCATTCAGACAGACCTGGCTAAAATGCGCTTTGAACCGGCGGTTCCGCCGGCGAACGGGAGAGGCTACGATGAACGGGAAGCCAAGGCGGAGGCGGCGCGCTGTCTGGAGTGTCAGTGCGATTTTTGCCGCACCTATTGCGATCTGACGGAGTTCTACCAAAAATGGCCTCTTCGGATCAGGGACGAAATCATGGCCACTACGCTTCCGGGTTCCGCAGACGTCAAGGCAACACCGGCCAAACGGCTTTTGAGCACCTGCAGTCAGTGCGGCCTCTGCAAGGAAGTGTGCCCGGAGGAAATCGATCTGGGCGGGCTGATTCTGGAGGGAAGGAAAAGCATGCACCGGCAGAAAAAAGCGCCCTGGGTCTTCCATGACTTTTGGCTGCGGGATATGGAGTTTGCAAATAGCGATGCGGCCGCAGTTGTGATGGCTCCGATGACCGGAGACAGGGCGACAGACAGACCCGTCAGGTGCGAGTATGCATTTTTCCCCGGCTGCCAGCTTGGCGCCGGTGGCCCTCTGCTTGTGGAAAAAGCCTATGAATACCTGCGGAGCAAAAGACCGGACACCGGTTTGATTCTGCGGTGCTGCGGAGCGCCGGCCGAGTGGTCCGGAGATGAGGAAAAATTCAAAGGTGAGACGGAAACGATCCGTTCAATATGGGGGGAGCTGGGCAAACCGACGCTGATCATGGCCTGCCCCACCTGTGAAAAAAATTTTAAGACCTACCTGCCTGAGTTGACGGTGACTTCCCTCTATGAGATCATGGCTGACTGGGGCCTTCCTGCATCACAGGCAGCGGCCGGACCGGAAGGGTTGTCCGGAAAAGTCTGGTCCGTCTTTGACGCCTGTGCCGCAAGACATGAGGAGGGAATGAAGGCTGCGGTAAGACAGCTGGCTCAGGCTGCGGGCTGCAGTCTGGAGCCCCTGCCGGGACACGAATCCGTAGAACAGTGCTGCAGCTTTGGAGGACAGCCGGGGATTGCCAATCCGGAATATGCGGAATATGTCGTGCAGAAACGGATTTCAGAAAGCGCAAACCCCTATATTACCTTCTGCATCAACTGCCGGGACGCCTTCTCGGATGCGGGAAAGGAAGCGGCGCATATTCTAGACCTCCTTTTCGGCGAGGGTGCTTCTCCCCGACGATTTGTAACGATCAGTCAGCGGAGGGAAAACCGGGTCAGTCTGAAAAAAAGGCTGTTGACGGAGCATTGGAACAGTTTGAAGGACAGGCCGCTGACGGAGCATCGGACAAGTGCTTCGGAAATGGAGACAAAGGAAAACGAGGAGAGGGCCGGAAGGGCTCGCAGAATTCTTATTTCAGAAGAGCTGGCGGCAAAGCTCCACAGAGAATGGATCCTGGAGGAGGAAGTCCGCGAGGTGCTTGAGTTTTGTGAAAGAAGCAGCCGAAGAGTTTTTCATCCGGAAAAAGGAACTTACAGCGGCTACAGTCAGGTCGGACTCATGACCTATTGGATTGAATACAGGAGGATTGAAGCCGGGGGCGAAACAGAGAGAACGGACGAAACTGCCCTGTCCACAATAACCTATGAACTGGTCAACGCCTATGCCCACAGGATGAAGGTCGAATTGGAGCCGGTCTGGAACGGGAGGAAAACGGTTCATTTTAGTTGACAGGGGGACTTCCCGCTGATAAACTGAGATTAAATCCAAGAGCAATGAAACATAATCTCCGAGCTTTGTTTCCTAAGGCCTTATCCGCTATGGAAACAAGGACCATGGGTTTGTGCGGAAACGCGCGAGCCTCCCGTGTTTGGAAAGGAGAAGGCGAAAGAATAGAGCATTTTTGCCTATCCCTTTTTCTATACGGGGATAGGCTTTTTGTTTTGAGCTAACGATTAAATTTAAAACAAAGAGGCATTTTAACAGGAGGTTCTAATGAAACATTTATCTAAGATGATCTTGAACATCAACGGCGCAGACCGTATGTTCATCTGTGATCCTAAGAAGGACACTCTAGCCAGTGTGCTTCGCCGGCTTGGACTGACAGGAACAAAAATCGGATGCGGGACCGGTGTATGCGGCGCCTGTTCTGTCATACTCGACGGAAAAGTAATTCGTTCCTGCACCAAGAAGATCAAAACCGTGAAAGAATACAGCTCAGTGATTACCATCGAGGGAATCGGGAGTCCGATGAATCCTCATCCTCTCCAGTATACGATGGTTCATCTTGGAGCTGTGCAGTGCGGCTTCTGCTCACCGGGATTTATCGTATCGGCTTATCAGCTGCTTCAGGAAAATCCCAAACCGACAAGAGAAGATGTCCGCGACTGGTTCCAGAAACACAGAAACGTCTGCCGCTGCACAGGCTACAAGCAGATCGTCGATGCCGTCATGGAGGCTGCCGCCATCATGAGAGGCGAGAAAACATTAGCTGACATTACATACGACTACAAGAAGGATGTTGGCAACTACTACGGAAAACCCATCGTCCGGCCTAACGCCATGGCAAAAGCCTGCGGCGTATGCGATTACGGCGATGACATCACGCTGAAAATGCCTGAGGGTACTCTGCATGTCGCTCTGGTTATGCCCAGAATCACAAGCCATGCAAAGATCCTGAAGATCGATTACAGCGAAGCGGAAAAAATGCCCGGCGTAAAGAAGGTCATTACCGCCAAAGACGTGGACGGCGCAAACCACCTGATGATGTTCCAGTTCTCCCCGAGAACCACAGCTATGGACCAGGTGCACAAGCTGCTTGTTGATGAAAAGATCGTCAACTATGGAAATGTTGTGGCGATGGTTGTTGCGGATACCAAGGAACATGCCAAGGAAGCCGCCGATGCAGTCAAGGTGGAGATCGAACAGCTGCCGGAATACATGAATTACCTCGATGCGGTAATGCCCGATGCAATGCGGATCCATCCGAACATGGACAATATCTTCGCATGGCAGCCGGTATTCAAGGGTGAGTCCGATAAGGTGCCGGAAATCATCGACAATGCTGCGTATTCTGTGGAGGGAAGCTTCTATTCCTCCAGAGAACCCCATATGTCCATCGAAGGCGATACCATTCAGGCATACTACGACGAGGACGGCTTGCTTACTGTCCAGTGCAAGGCAATGACAACATACTTTGACAGAGACGATATCGCACAGGCGGTAGGTCTTCCTGTTGAGCAGATCCGTGTCGTTGAAAACCCCACCGGAGGTTCCTTCGGATGGGCGATGAATGCTGCCTCCTATTCCCTTGCGGCCATCGCATGCAAGGTAATGCAGGCGCCGATTGCGTTATCCATGGACTATGCGCAGTTTATGGCGTTCAGCGGAAAGCGCGCTCCGTCCTACATCAATGGCCGGCTTGCCTGCGACAAGGATGGCAAGATCATTGCCGGTGAATTTGACGCCGGTATGGACCACGGATACGACCCGGCTCTCGGCGATGACGAAATGATCAAGATCGCCCGTTTCATGTTCTTCCCGTATTATGTTCCCAACGTGCTGGGACTGGGCAGAACGGCGGTCACCAATCATTCCCATGGCGTTCCGTACAGAGGATATGGCGCACCTCAGGCTTATACGGCAGGAGAGGCCCTCATCGACATGATGGCGGAAAAGATCGGAATGGATCCTTTCGAATTCCGTTATAAGAACATCGCAAGACCGGGACAGACTAATATTAACAGCGTAGAATTCCTCCAGTATCCTATGGAGGAGATGATGGATAAAATGAGACCGCTTTATGAAAAGGCCGTTGCGGAGGCGAAAGCGAATGACACTCCTGAAAAGCGCCGCGGCGTAGGCCTTGCATGGGGCGGATACAATGTAGGTCTCGGTTCCGACGACTTTGCCAACGTTGCTATCGAATTGGTGGGCGACGGAAAATTCGTCAAGTACGATACCTGGCAGGATCAGGGACAGGGCGGCGATCAAGGCTCCCTCATCTGTACAATGGAAGCGCTGAAGCCTTACTTCCCCAATGTAACGCCGGATGATATCAGGCTGGTTCAGGCCGACACCAAGCTGTGTCCGAACACAGGGGAATCTGCAGGCTCCAGATCGCATTTCGCAAACGGAAAAGCCAGCATCCTTGCAGCTCAGAATCTTGCAAACGCAATGCGGAAGGAAGACGGCACCTATCGCACCTACGAGGAAATGATCAAGGAAGGAATCCCAACCAAATACGAGGGCAACTGGGTAGCAGAAGCGGAATGGGATTATTTCAGACTGCTGGATCCAAACACAGGAGTCGGAAATCCGACTTACGCGTACACCTATGCGCTGTTTATGGCGGAGGTAGAAGTGGAAGTTGCTACCGGCAAGACCACTGTGCTTGGAATGACCTGCGTTGACTGGGTCGGCAGAGTTGGAAATATTCAGGCGGTAGACGGCCAGGCATTCGGCGGCATGTCCCATGCCATCGGTTTTGCCCTCAGCGAGAACTATGATGACGTCAAGAAGCACACGAACATCTTTGCTGCCGGCGTACCTTACATCAAGGATGTGCCGGATAAGCTGGTAGCGATCCATCTTGACGGATACGACCAGAACGGACCCTTCGGTTCCTCTGGAGCTTCCGAAGCATTCCAGTCTTCGGATCATGTTGCGGTCATCAATGCCATCAACAACGCCTGCGGCGTAAGAATCTACGAGCTGCCTGCAACCGCTGAAAAGGTCAAGGCCGGTCTGGATATTCTGGCAAAGGGCGGAAAGATCGAACCTCCGAAGAAGTACTTCCTCGGTTCCGATTTCTATGACGAGATGGAAAAGATCAAGGCTAATCCGGTATAAAATATCACAACACAAGATATCATCAAATACCATGAATCTTCCGGCCCTCAACAGGGCCGGATCTGTAAAAAACCGGCAGACCACTATAGGAATCAGCTTATAGTGGTCTGATTTTCATTGAAGGGATTCCCATGCCCATGATAAAATAGAGACAGACCTAGGGGAAGGAGATTTTGCGTGGAAAAATATTTCAGACAATACGACGCCTGCCGGCAGAACGAAAAACCGTTCTGCTCCACCGCATGTCCGTTTCATCTGGATGTGCTGGATTTCCAGTCCAAAATGGCAAACAGCAATTACAATGCGGCGTTGAAAACCTTTCGGAACTCCGCCGGTTTTCCCGATATCGCCGCCGCCCTCTGCCCGGAATACTGCGCATCAGTCTGTCCGAGGGGGGAGCTGGATCAATCTGTTCAGCTGAACCTGCTGGAGAAAACCTGTGTTGCCAAAGCGACGAAAAAGGATCCCCCTGATTACAACGTGCCGCTGAAGAACCGAAAAATAGCGGTGATCGGGGCGGGCACCAGCGGACTTGCCTGTGCCCTGCGCCTGTGCCAGAAAAAATACAATGTGACAATCTATGAAAAAAGCGGAAGGCTTGGAGGAAAGCTTTGGGATCTGCTGCCGCCCGAACTGTTCCTGGAGGATATCAAACGGCAGCTTCAATATGAAAAATATGATCTGCATTATAATACAGAGATCAGAAGGATAGATGAAATCCGCAAGGAAGGATTTGAAGCGGTTTACGTCGCCACCGGAAAGAATGGACATGATTTCGGAACGCTGAATCAGGATAACGGATACTGCTTCATGGACGGTGAAATCGCAATTTTCGGCGGAGGAAGCCTGACGGGCGGGGATCCGATCCAGGCCCTTGCCGACGGATTGGATATGGGCTTGGCCATCGAAATTTTTCTAAAAACAGGGAAGCTGGAATACCCGAAGAAAGCCGGCCCATGCAGGGCGGTAGCCGATACGGACAAGCTCATAAGGTCGGATGCCGTGATCCCCACAGATAACGGTTTGTTCACCGAGGAAGAGGCTGCCGCAGAGGCAGACCGCTGTATCCGCTGCCAATGCAGCGCCTGTATGAAATACTGCGATGTATGCGCGTATCATAATCAATGGCCCATGAGAATCCGGGACGATATTATGGCCACTGTGGCATTTTCCACCTCTCCCTCCATTATGAAAAAAACCCCGGGCAAGCGTCTGATGAACACCTGTACCCAATGCGGGCTCTGCGATGAGGTTTGCCCGGAAAACATAGAAATCGGAGGCATGCTGCTGGAGGCAAGAAGGAGCCTTCACAGGCAGGGGACCATGCCCGGCGCTTATCACCAGTTTTGGGTCAGAGATATGGAGTTCACCAACGGCGAGGAAGCCGCGCTGGCGAGGAAGCCCTCCGGGCAGGAAGTCTGTGCCTATGCATTTTTCCCGGGCTGCCAGCTGGGAGCAGCCAATCCCCGCTATGTTTCGGAGCCCTATCGGTGGCTGTTGTCAAAGCGGCCGGACACCGGCCTGATTCTCCGCTGCTGCGGCGTTCCGGCTGATTGGGCCGGAAACGAGGAAATGCACGGTCAGGCTCTTGAGGAGCTGCGCCGGGACTGGGATTCGCTGGGAAGACCTGTGCTGATCCTGGCCTGCCCCGCCTGCGGAAAGCATTTGAAGGAGTGGCTGCCTGAAATAGAAACCATTTCCCTTTATGAGATTTTTGATCGATGGGACCTCGAAATACCGGAACAGCAGAAGGATGCCGCGGGGAAAGCACGGAAGGCAATGACGGAAAAGGCCGACGGGATCTTCTCCATTTTCGATCCCTGCACAGCAAGACATGTGGAGCCTCTGGAAACCTCGGTGAGAAAGCTGGCAGAAAGGTCCGGAGTAATGCTGGAAGAGCTCCCCAAGGGGGACATGCACGGATGCTGCGGTTACGGCGGCCATGTGGCGGAAGCAAATTCCGATTATTATGATTATGTTGTCAAAAGCCGCAGCGGACTCAGCGGCAGACCATATCTGGTCTACTGCATCAACTGCAGGGATGTATTTCGGGAAGCAGGAAAGCCGGTATTGCATATCCTGGATCTGTTGTTCAGCATTGAGCTTGGAAAGGAAAAGCTTCCCAGTCTGACCGGACGAAGGCGCAACAGGAGAGAGCTGAAGGAAAGGCTGCTGAAGGAGCTTTGGGGAGAAACCATGGAAAAGAAGCCGGAGGAATTGGAGCGGAAGCTGAGGATCGGACCTGAGGTCATGGATAAAATGGATCGGTTCAGGGTCCTTGAAGAGGATGTGCGCAGGGTCATCGACCTGGGAGAGACGAAAAACCGCAGGACCTTTGATCCCCGGAAGGGCACCTATACCTGTTACCGGGAATCCGGACACATCACCTATTGGGTAGAATACCGGAAGGACGGCGACGAGTTCGAAATCGTCAACGTCTACACCCACAGAATGAAGATAAAACTGGAGGGAGTATGGAATGGAAGAAAAACAGAAGCTGATCTGTGACAAATGCCAGGTGGAGATGGTGGAACTCGAGGTGGAGTTCAGTTATCTGAACCGCTCCTTCCGGCATAAGGTCCCCCGCTGTCCGGAATGCGGACAGGTCTACATTTCGGAAGAACTGGCAAAAGGACGCATGCGGGATGTAGAAAAAAATCTGGAAGAAAAGTAAGATGGTATATCCAATCATAAAACGGAACAGGAGATAAGGTATGAGCTGTTTAAGACCGGGTGAATTTAAAATCACAGAAAAAGCAATGAATATATGGAAACTTCCAAAGGGAGCCAAGGTGCTGGATATCGGCTGCGGGACCGGCGAGACGATGGAATATCTCGAAAAAGAGTACGGCTTCCAATGCAGCGGCATCGATCTTTCCATGGCCAGGATCAAGGAAGGAAAGACCCGAAATCCGAACCTGAAAATGGAATACGGAGACGGAGAATTTCTGGATAGCTTTTCCTCCTACTCCTTCGACGGGGTCCTGATGGAATGCACCCTGTCCTTGGTCAATCTTCCGGAGGAAGCCCTTCATGAGGCTTATTGCGTGTTGAAAAAGGGCGGTAAGCTGTTTCTCAGCGACCTGTATATCAAGGATCCGGATCCGGGCTTTGTGAAAGCCCTGGCAATCGAAGCGGAACGGCAGAGCAGGAAGCCTCATAAGGAGGGAGATTGCGATGACGCTTGCGCGGATGAGCATAAGAACAGACCCGTAAGCTTTCGCTCAGACGGGAGATTTCTGATCGAGCCCCTGGTAGAGACGCTGACGGAAATCGGCTACCGGAATATTGTTGTGGAGGACTGCTCCCCGGAGCTTGACAGCTTTGTCGCGGAAACCCTGATGAACGAGGGAACGCTGGAGGACTGCCTGTGCGATGCAGCCCTTCATCCGAAGGACAAGTTTAAGACCGGTTATTTCATGATTACGGTGGAAAAGCCTATTTAATCCGCAGGTTAGGGGATGCTGCAATGACTGAATATAGTACGGTTTCCATTTTAAAAAACTCAATCATTTTCAAGGGAGTCGACGGAAAGGAGCTTGAAAAAGCGTTTGAAACCGTTCCCCTGTTGGAAAAGAGCTATGTAAAAAATCAAATTATGATCAATCAGGGGGAGCCGGTCAGTCATATCGGAATCCTGAAAAAGGGAAGCGCCATCAGCGTCAAATATCATCTCGACGGCAATTCCCAGATTCTGAGACTTTATCAGGAAGGGGAAGTGTTTTCTTTGGACACGGTGAATACCTCCCTGGCAACGAGTCCCGCCACTCTCATCAGTCAAACGGATTCCGCGGTTATCTATCTGCCCTATGCGAAGCTGATCGGAGATCATTCCCTCAGTGAGCCGGCCAAAGAAAAAATAATGTCTAACTGCAGCATGATACTCAGCAACGAATTGATCCGTCTCATGTATAAAATTGACGTTCTGTCAAAACGCACACTTCGGGAAAGGATATTGACCTATTTGAGCCTGATCGGCGAACGAAGCGGCGAAACCTGCTTTGACATCGGTATGAATCAGGAGCAGTTTGCTCAATACCTCTGTGTGAACAGAAGCGTTCTGTCCAATGAGCTTAATAAAATGAGGAAACTGGGTTTGATTGATTACAGAGGAAACCGGTATTCCATCTTTCATCAAGAATGAGCGGCGAGAGCCGCTTATTTTGCAAAAAGAAAAGAGAATTCCCGAGAATTGTTGTACATACAACATAAAAGAATATTTTACCATGCTACACTATGATTAGAACCTTTACTAAAATGGCCTCTTTAGAAAAGGATGTTTCCATCTGAATGGGACGACACGGGCAGGGCTGCCGTCTGGCCCTGCCAGTTTAAGTCCCGGAAATAAAGGAAGGGGCGAATCAAAAAATGAAAAAACGAAAGCAAATCATAGTATTATTGGGGATATTCTTACTTGCTTTGACCGGATGCGGCGGACAGGCCGAATCTGAGGACACGTCAGATGAGAAAGGCCCTGCTGATGAAGCGGTTGAAATCAATATTTCCGCCGCTGCAAGCCTGACCGACGCGCTGACGGAGATCCAGCAGGAATATGCAAAAGAGAGCAATGCAGTCCTTCGGTTTAACTGCGGGGGGTCGGGGGCGCTGCAGAAGCAGATTGAGGAAGGCGCTCCCTGCGATTTGTTTTTATCCGCGTCCAAGGCCAATATGGATGCTCTGGAGAAAGCCGGCCTGATCGTTGAGGATTCCAGAAAGGATATTCTGGGCAATACGCTTACGCTGGTTGCCTCTGCGGAAAAAGCCGCTGCAATCCCGGATTACGAAGCGCTAACCTCGGCGGAAGTAAGAAGCATTGCCCTGGGAACTCCGGAGTCCGTTCCCGCCGGAAAGTATGCGCAGCAGGCCCTTCAGAGCCTGGGAATCTGGGACCGGATACAGGATAAGATCATCTATGCGAAGGATGTTAAGCAGGTCCAGGAGTATGTAGATTCGGGGAATGCTGACTGCGGCCTGGTGTATAAAACCGACGCGCTGCTTATGGAAACGGGAGCAGCAGCGGTGGACATGCCGGAAGACAGCCATGATCCCATCGTTTACCCCGCTGCCCTGATCAAGGATTCGGAGCAGGCGGAAGCAGCCGCCAGGTTTTATGAATTTCTGCAAACGGATTTTGCCAAGGGAGTATTTGAAAAGTACGGATTTACAGTAAATTAATCCAAGGAGAAACCAATGCTGTCACCGATTTTGCTGTCCTTGAAAATAGCCACCATAGCAACAGTCTTTTCCTTTGTGCTGGGAGTTCTCTTCGCCTATCTCCTGAATAAAAAGAGGATACCGGGAAAGAGCATTTGGGAAACGATGCTAATCCTGCCCATGGTGCTGCCGCCGTCGGTCATGGGTTACCTGCTGCTGATCGCCTTTGGGAAACGGGGCCTGATCGGTGGTTTTTTATTGGAGCACTTCGGGATTCAGATCGTATTTACCTGGGTGGCGGCGGTGATGGCATCCTGCATCGTGTCCCTTCCCTTGATGTACCAGAATGCCAAATCGGCCTTCATCAGTCTGGACCCGATCTACGAAAAGGCGGCCCAGACCCTGGGAAGCAGCGAGTGGAAGATCTTCCGAACGGTAATTTTTCCGCTGGCCTGGCCAGGGATCATCAGCGGCATCGCCCTATCCTTTGCTCGAGCCATCGGTGAGTTTGGAGCCACGCTGATGGTGGCGGGCAATATTCCCGGCAAAACCCAAACTATTCCCACGGCCATCTATTTCGCCGTGGAATCAGGCAAGACCGAGCTTGCCAACAGGCTGGTACTGATCATGACAGTGTTCAGCTTTGCATTGATTTTGGTTTTAAATGCATGGCTCAAGAAACGAAACTATATCGGCAGGCAGAGCTGAGGAAGGGGCCGGGCATGTACTTTAAGCTTTATAAAAGTCTGGACCACTTTGGGATCGATCTGGAATATGAATTTCAGCAGGGCGTGCTGGTGATTCAGGGAGAGTCGGGTTCGGGGAAAACAACAATTTTAAACTGCATTTCGGGACTCACCGAACCGGACAGCGGCAGGATCATCGCCGGGGACAAGGTGGTTTACGACAGCTCGGAAGGGATCAACCTGCCGGCCAGGCAGAGAAACATCGGATACCTGTTTCAGAATTACGCTCTATTTCCCAATATGACGATTCGCCAGAATATTGTCTATGGGATTAAAAACAAGCCGGAATACAAAGACGGGACGAGGAGAGAGGAATTGCTCCGGTATGCCGAAGAGGTTATGGAGACCTTCGGGATCGCCCACCTTTCGAAGCGACATCCCAACCGGATTTCGGGCGGGGAAAAGCAGCGGGTGGCGTTGTCCAGGGCTATCGTAACAAAACCGAGCCTGCTGCTGCTCGACGAGCCTTTTTCCGCTCTGGACAGACAGACGAAGGAAAATGTATACGAACAATTTCGTTCCTTTAAAACGATCTTCCGCATCCCGACAATACTGATTACCCACGATCCGGCAGAGAGCGAGATGTTCGGCGACAGCCGGATTCTGATAAAGGACGGACGCATAATCAAATCAACAGGTTTATGATTTAATTAGAAGGGGGTTAATTATGAGTAAAATCACCTATATCGGAAAAGACCTGATCGAAAAGGGCGAGGACTTTGTCATCGCAAAGGTGGTGGACACCCAGGGCTCCACACCGAGAAAAAAAGGGGCAGTGCTCCTTATGAAGCAGGACGGGACCCGATTTGGCACAGTAGGAGGAGGAAAGCTTGAGGCAGAGGTGGAAAAGCTATGCCTGGAAACCTTCAAGACAAAGGAATCGAAAATTTATCACTTCAGGCTGACTCCAAAGGAACAAAACGGCCTGGATATGAGATGCGGCGGAGACGCCGATGTGAGCATCGAATACGTGGATGCAAAGAAGCCGGAGAGCTTTATCGAGGATTTTGATGTGAAGGCCACCGCGCTCATCTTTGGCGCGGGACATGTGGGACTAGCGCTGGAGCAGATTTTGCGCTTTGTCAACTTCAGGACGAAGGTCATCGATGACCGGCCTGATTTTGCCAACCGGGAACGTTTTCCCGACGCGGACGAGGTGGTTGTCATCGACAGCTTCCAGGACGCCTATCATGGTATTGAGACAGACGACGACAGCTATATTGTCATCGTGACAAGAGGTCATTCCGGGGATTATGATGTACTGAAGCAAAGCATCAGAAGGCCCAACGCGTACATCGGAATGATCGGCAGTAAAAGTAAGGTGGCCACAGTTTATAAAATGATGAGAGAAGAGGGCTTCAGCCAGGAAGAGCTGGATAGGGTCTATTCCCCCATAGGAACCAGCATCTTTGCGGAGACGCCGGAGGAAATCGCAATCAGTATTGCGGGAGAAATGATCAAGGTCAGAGCCGGCCATGGAGACCGGTAAGGCCGGGTGACGGGCGAAAGATCATTACAGCCGGTCGATGGTCGGAAAAGGGAGACTGTGAATATGACATCCGAAAAAATTGTCGGGCTGATCCTTGCGGCGGGATATTCCTCCCGCATGGGGGCCTTCAAACCGCTATTGCCGATAGGCGATATGACTGCAATTGAGAGGATTGCGGATACACTGGGCAAAGCCGGAGTGGATACTATCATTGGAGTTACGGGCTTTCAGCGAGAGCTGCTGAGCCCCATATTTGCCGAGAAAGGGATTCTGGAAGCCTATAATCCCGATTTTTCTCAGGGGATGTTTGCCTCCGTAAGAGCGGGTATCTCCAGGGCGCTGACCGATGCAGAGGAAGCCCCGAAGGGATTTTTTCTCATACCGGTGGATTGTCCGCTGATCCCTCCAGAGGTGTTCAAACAGCTTATTAAGAAGCATGAGGAAGAGCCGGACGCCTTTCTCGTGCCCTGCTACCGCGGCAAGAAAGGCCACCCCTTATTCATACCTTCTTGTTATGCGGAGGAAATTTTGGCCCATGACGGGGAAGGAGGGCTCAAGGCGGTCACAAACCGGCATGAGGATAAGCTGATCCGACTGGAAACCGGCATGGAAGCGGTGGTACTGGATATGGATACCCCGGAAGGCTATCGGGAAATACTGGAGCATTACCGGAAACAGACAGACGGTTTTGGGGAAGAAAAGGAAGACATGAAGGCCCTGCTGCAGGGAAAGCGTCTGTTTCTGGTTCGTCACGGCGAAATCAGGCAGCACAGGGAAAAGATTTTTCTTGGCCAGACGGACGTTCCGCTTTCCGACCTGGGCAGGGTTCAGGCGTCGGAGGCTGCGGAAGAACTGATTCGAAACGGTATATCCGTAAACCGGATTTATGCCAGCGACCTGTCAAGAGCGGCTGAAACAGCAGAAATCATAAGGGAAAGCCTCCAACGACACCGAAAATCCCATGGAGAAATTGAATCGAAGATTGAAGTAACCCAGAAAAACGATCCGGTGATCGAAGAGATCCGGGAAACTGATCCGGAGATTGAAGTGATAAGGGATCCCGGGATGCGCGAGATGTCGCTGGGCGAATGGGACGGCCGCTTTATCAGTGAGATTCGGGAACAATATCCGGAGGAATATGAAAAACGCGGCAAACATCTTTTGACCTATAAATTCGGAAACGACAGTGAGAATTATTATGATCTGCAGTACCGAGTAATAAAGAGCTTGAAACGTATACTGGAGCGGGAACGGAACGAAGGGGACTCCGGGGATATCGTAATCGTATCCCATATGGGAGTCATCAACGTCATGATAAGCAATCTATTCCAAACAAAGCTTGAGGATGAAATAAAAAACCGCCTGCCAAACGGCGGCATCCGTATGGCAGATTATTCAAAAAAAAAGGAGAGGCTAAGATGAAAGAGGTTTCGGTTTATGATGCTGTTGGAATGGTGCTGGCTCACGATTTGACCCAAATCATTCCCGGGGAATTCAAAGGCAGCAAATTTAAAAAAGGACATGTGATCGCTGCGGAGGATATCGACGTGCTTTTAAGCATGGGAAAAAGACATCTCTATGTGGTGGACAAGGAGGACACGGATGTCCATGAGGATGAAGCCGCCTTGCGGATTGCGAGGGCGGCGGCAGGGCATGGAATTCGTCTGGTCGCTCCCGGCGAGGGAAAGATCGAGCTTGTGGCGGAATATGACGGATTATTGAAGATAAATACCGCGATGCTCAATCAGCTGATCGATCAGGACGAGATCATGTTTGCATCCATTCATGAAAACCAGCTTGTGAAGCAGGGGCAAAAGGTAGCCGGGACGCGGGTTATCCCTTTGTTTGTCAATGAAAGCATCGTAACCGGAGCAGAAAAGGTATGCCAGAGCGGCCGCCTAATTGAAATTCTTCCCTTGAAAAAGCTGAAGATAGGGCTGGTAACCACAGGGAGCGAGGTTTATTCGGGAAAGATCAAGGATGCGTTTGGGCCGGTATTGAAAAGGAAGTTTGGCGATTTAGGCAGCGAAGTGGTAAAGCAGCTGTTCGCTGACGACGATGAGGACATGATTGCGGATTGCATCAATCAGCTCATCGAAGAAGGTGTAGATATGATCGGAGTAACCGGGGGCATGTCGGTAGATCCTGACGATAAGACGCCAACCGGGATCAGGAAAGCCGGCGGCCATATCATTACCTACGGCGCGCCGGTGCTGCCCGGAGCCATGTTCATGCTGGCTTACATAGGCCATGTGCCGGTTGTCGGATTACCCGGATGCGTCATGTACAGCAGGGTCAGCATTTTTGATCTGATTGTGCCGCGAATCCTGGCAGGTGAGATTCCTACAAGGACCGATATTAAAAAACTGGCCCACGGCGGACTGTGCTTGAGCTGCGAGGTTTGTACCTATCCCAATTGCGGCTTCGGGAAGGCGTACTAGACGACCGGGAAACCTGATGTGGAATAGCCATTTCCTGACATAGAAAACGCCATATCCTGACGCAGAATGAGTTATATTGAGAGTAAAAATGTGTCCCTCGGGGACACATTTTTTCAACCGATAATAGCAAACGCAGCATATTCGATAAATTGCAATAATACATTGGGAATTGATTCGACAAATCATGTAAGTAATTGCAAAAATATATCGTAATTTCTACATTTATGTTTTTGAAAAAGGAGAAATAGTTTATAATTATTTTACAGCCCATTTTAACGGCATCGTATCATAATCACCTAAAAGGAGTTGACAGTTATGAACTTGTACGGAGGACCAATTGAAGAGTATTTCAATGAAAATGAGCATGTAAAGGGAAACGGGAAAGCTAGCTCGGAAATGCATCCGACCGCTGCCTCAAAGTGTGCCATGAGAAAGCAGGACAGAGAAAATGCTTTGCCCTACGAGCAGATTATGGAGCTCAGGAGCAGGTATGATCTGTCTTATATGACCTGTGAGGAACAGGAAAGTTTATTGGATGAGCTCTGCAGGATGGGAGCCCTGACAAAGGAGGACTGTGCTTCATACATGCCCTCTGACGGAAATATTTCTGAGGCCCTGACGCAGCAGTTCAACGCAGACATCAAATTGCTTTACAAAATGTCAATTGCGGGACGTTATAGCAACAGCCATATGGAGCACATAAAAAGCCAGCAAAAGATACTGGATTTGCTGGAGCAGCTGATGGCTGACTGATTAATTGACTAATTGATCAATTAATTGATTGATTTACTCCCTATCATATATGGACATGGAATAAAAGCTGACTGTTCAGCCTGCCGAACAGTCAGCTTTTATTATCCCGCCATTTTTTCAGGAGCTCCTTCAATGCAGGCTCCATTTCTTTAAGGGGAATTTGGTTATAGTAAAAAATCAGCGTTGCCGTATCTTCTGCAGGAGCTTCCGTGTAAGTGGTGATCGGAAGGGTGCTGATGCCCAATTCCAGGGCCTCCCGACACAGCTGTGCCGCAGGCTTTCTGCTTTTTACGCTGATCAGCATATTGACGCCGGAGGAGCTGTTGATGGGTCTCACCAGACCGTCTCCCCATCGGTTTAAAACGGAGAGCGCCAGCTGGAGCTTTTGGGAGTACAAGGTCCGCAGCTTCTTGATATTTGTCTGGTACAGCCCCTTTGACATGTAGATGGCAAGAGTAAGCTGTTCCGTTTTGGAGCAGGTCTGGGTATAGTCGTCGCGGAAGGTGTCAAATATGGCCGCCATTTGGGCAGGCAGGACCATATAGCTGATTTTTATGGACGGAAAAAGAGTCGAAGAGAAGGAACCCAGGTAGACAACCCGCTGATTATGATCAAGACCCTGCAGAGAGGGGATCGGTTTGCCAAAGTAGCGTAGTTCGCTGTCATAGTCGTCTTCGATAATGATGCTGTCGTTTTTCAGAGCCCAGTCCAGCAGCTCGTAACGTTTTCCGATGGGCATGACGTATCCTGTGGGAAACTGGTTGGAGGGGCTTACGTATACTGCGGATCTGATGTTGGCGGGCAGTCTCGAGATGGAGATTCCTTCTTTTCCCACCGGCACCGCAGTAATGGCAAAATCCCGGTCGCGGAAAATATTTCGTACCGGCAGATAGCCCGGATCCTCTACGGTTACGTGCTTTATGCCCAGCTTGATCAGAAGGGTGCAAAGCTGGCCCATAATCTGTTGGGTCCCGGCGCCGATGACGATCTGAGAGGGAGTGCAGGTCACGCCTCTGGACTGATAAACATATTTTGAGATTTCTCTTCGCAAGGCTTTTTCTCCCTTGGGGTCTCCCTCTCGAAGCAGGAGATGCGGGTACTCCGTAAGAACCTGGTTAACACATTTTTTCCATTTCACAAAATCAAAGCATGACATGTCGTAATAACCCTGCCTTTCCGAATCGGACAGCAGCTCTTCCTCTTTCTGCAAAGTCGTTTTTTTGACATCCCCGTCGCCGTCCTTCCGTACGCTACCCATGCCTGCTGAAATTTGATTTGCATAGTAGCCCGATTGGGGCTTGCTGTAAATATATCCCTCCACAAGCAGCTGATTGTATGCTAGCTCGATGGTGGTCAAACTAAGGCCGAGACTTTTGGAAAGGCTTCTTAGAGAGGGAAGCTTTTCCATTGGAAGTATGCTGCCATCGAGAATTGCGTCCTTGATGTATTGATAAAGCTGAAGGTACAGGGGTGAGGCGGAATCGTTCCGGAGATTTGGAATAATCGCTTTCATAATGATTCTCCTTTCGAGACGGAGCAAACTGTTCCTAAAAAAAATAACAATATTTCAGAACAGTATCCCTATATTTCTCAAAAATCTAAGCTCAAGAGCTAAACTGTATATATATAAATAAATAAAATTGCATATTTAATTAACTACAATTTAATAGTATTATAATACGTGAAAAACAATGCGTCAATGCATGCGTGCATAACATAGAAAAGCAAAGAAGACAGGGATGGTGATTTGTATGACGACAAACAGAGAAAAGACTACGAGGATCATACTGGCTGGCCTGATGATGGCAATGATCGTGGTAGCGACCATGTTGATCGTCATACCCAGTCCGTTTACCAGCGGATATATTCATCTTGGTGATGCCATTATCTTCCTTTCCGTTTTAATTTTAGGCTGGAAGTACGGCGCTGTGGCCGCAGGGGCAGGCTCAGCTCTGGCGGATATCCTTGTGGGTTACGCGGTGTGGGCGCCATGGACCCTGTGCATCAAGGGCGGCATGGGAGCCATCATGGGATTGTTTATTCTGAAGGCCATGCAGAAACCGGGGAGAAGCCTTCTTGGCGTTCCGATCTATCAGCTGATCGGCATGATTCTGGCAGGCTGCTTCATGGTGCTGGGCTACTATGTGGCGGAAGGTGTGATCTACGGCAACTTCATCGTCGCGGCACTGGGGATTCCATGGAATATCGTTCAGTTCAGCGTGGGTACGGTGATTGCGGTCATTCTTGCTGCGGCCTTGTATAAAACTCCCGCGAAGAAATTTTTCGCCTTCCGGCCCATGATGGGGCTAGCCGAAGGTCACGAAAGCAAATAGGGGTTTTTCATAACCTGCTGAACAGCCGCAATCCGGCTGTTCAGCTTTTTTATATGCAGAATATCGGTGAAAGATATTGACGGAACAACAAAGGAAGAACCCGCGGAAATATATTCCT
Organism: Bacillota bacterium; assembly: GCA_023415235.1. Lineage (GTDB taxonomy): Bacteria > Bacillota > Clostridia > Peptostreptococcales > Anaerovoracaceae > Anoxybacterium. Next base: position 40,933 of record JAEZLP010000035.1, on the reverse strand, counting down.
GAATTGTATGATTACCGGTATCTTAATCCAAAGAAATATGGTATGTTAGAAGCATAAGGTATCGTAGATTGAGATTATTAAGTTAAAGGGGAGAATAATATGAAATCACTCATTTTGAGTATTTCCACAGGACAGGGACATCATGCCACGGGACAGGCGATCAAGGATGAATTCGATAAACGGGGAGTGGATTGTGAGATCCTGGATGCTTACGCGTACATAGAACCGATTCTGTCTCATCTGGTATCAAAAGGGTACCTGCTTTCAACAGCATATGCGAAGACGATTTCATCAAAGCTGTATGATATCGTAGTGAAAAAAAACAAGCCTCTGAAAAAATACTCCGTTCCAAAGATTACCAATACGGTGTGGGCGAAGGATTTAAAGGAATATATCGAGGAAAGCAAACCGGACGTGATCATCTGCACCCATGTACTGTCGGCCATACTGGTTCATATCATGCGGGAAAAACACTGGCTGGGTTCCGACGTCGTCACAGTGGGCGTCGTCACGGACTTTACGCTGCATCCCCTTTGGGAGGAAGCAAGCTTGATGGATTATTATGTTACTCCTACCGACCTGCTGGAATTCCAGATGGCGCAAAAAGGATTGGATACAGGCAAGATGCTTCCCATCGGAATCCCCATCCGGCCGCAGTTCTCCGACCGGATCGACCGGCTGGAAGCAAGAGCCAGGCTGGGACTTGATCTTCATAAGCATACCATACTGCTGATGAGCGGCAGTATGGGCTACGGCAGAATTGACGAATCGATTGAACGGCTGGACCGCCTGGACTTCGATTTCCAGGTCATGGTGGTCTGCGGCAGAAACGAAAAAATGTATAATAAGGTCAAGAGTCTGACCACAAGAAAGCGGTTTGATATTTACGGATATGTGGATAATGTGGACGTAATGATGGATGCCGCGGACTGCATCATCACCAAACCGGGCGGGATTACCACTTCCGAAGCCATGGCCAAGGGTCTGCCCATGATCATGGTCAATCCGATTCCCGGCCACGAGATGAGGAATGCCGAATTCATGCTCAATAACGGTTTGGCGCTTTACGCCACAAAGTCATTCCCGCTGGACGAGGCGGTTTTTTCCCTGTTCCAGCACCCGGAACGAATTGCTTTTCTCCGTTCCACCATTGAGATCTACGCGAGACAGCGTTCCGCCCAGAATTTGTGCGAATTCCTGATAAAAGAGTATGAAGAGAGACAGGGACAGATCAAACCAGTCCTTCCCTGATCAGATAATTTGCTGCGAGGATTTCCTCCCGGAGCAGTTTAATTGCGGGCTTGGAGAGAAAGAGATTCTTTTCCGCCGTGACCTCCTTGAGGCTCCGGGCAATGACAAGGGTCAGAGTTTTTTGGGAAAGGGCTGCCTTTGCCTGCTCGATGCTTTCCTGGATCCGGCCCTTAAGGGAACCCGGATAGGAAGGCGAGTCTTTTTCCATGGCTTTAGCATGAGCATCAATGGCTTCCTTTAGATACATATTGTAGGTATACTTCTTATATATGATTTCGGGATCGAGCTCAAAGATTACGCCTGCCCTGCTGGCGCCCTTGAGACTCCGTCCGTCGAATTCCCCTTTCACAAAGCAGAAATAACTGCCGTCAAAGACCTGGAAGGCCTTCATGGTGTCCAGATATCCCAGCCTCATGATTCTTCGGGAGTTGATCTTGTCAAAAAACAGAATATTGCCCAGATCCCAGGGACACTGAATGATCCTGAGATAGTCGGCGTCCTGCAGCCTGTTCCTGCGGATGACGCCCACTGTTTCCAGATCCACGGCAATCACATGGGTTGCTCCCCGGTCTAAGGCAAGCCCTACCGGAAGATTGTCCGTATACCCCCCGTCCACGTATCTCATATTATTGATCTGATAGGTCTTGATGGCGGGAAACAGTGCGGAACTGGCCAGAATGTAATCTATCAGCATCCCTTGGGGAATCTGCTCTTTCATTAAAAATTTAGGAACCATTGAGGGAAGCTCCAGGGTTACCAGTCCGTAATCCATGGCGGATTTCCTGACGGCAGCTTCATCGATATACTTCGTAAGCAAATCCTTCAGCTTGTTTGTGCCGATTCCCGTGTTTGCTATGATATCCTTGATTTCCATGTCGAAAACCATAGGCGTTTCGATTTCTTTCCATAGAGAAACCGCAAGGTCAAAGGTATCCTGCACGATCAGCGCTCCGTTGATGGCGCCCACTGAGCTTCCTGTTATCACATCAATTTTTATGCCAAGTTCACGCAGAGCCTGCCAGACGCCGATTTCATAGGCGCCCCTTGAGCCGCCTCCACCGAGAACAAGCGCGGTTTTACGATTCTCCATGATAGAAGCCTCCCTCCGGATTAAAACAGATTCAGCCCCGGAATCGGAGCGAATTCCCAAAAAAGATTGATGATTATCGTCACAATATATAGAAAAAGCAGCAGAACGCCGCACCATTTGCTGATTCTCTGCCTGCTGAGGAAGCCGAATAGGGCCAGGGACAGAGCCATGAGAAAAAGCATCGGAAGCTGAAAGGATAATAAGTTCCTTTCATTGAATGGCGAGAGCGGATTCAGCAGCGAGGCAATCCCGAGCACCTGAAGGATATTTAATATGCTTGCGCCGATGACGTTGCTGACTCCCAGAGTCGGGGCGCCTTTTCTGACGGCTGTTAAGACGGTCGTCAGCTCGGGCAGAGAGGTGCCGATGGAAATAAAGACGATAGAGATGACATAATGCGGTTTCTGATAAAACTCCGCAATGCGGATCCCGTTGTCCACCATCAGATTGGATCCGAGCACCACCAGAAATACCCCGAGGCAAAAAAAGAAGCATTTTTTCAACAAGACTTGAAAAGAAATGTCAAAATCATTCTCCTTTTCATCATAGACCTTTCCCTCCGGCATATTTGTATGGGGATCATAATGCTGAAATCCCTCGCGATCATATACGATGTCATATTGTATGTCCAGATCCATCAGCCTTGCGGCAAAATATACATTGCCGACGATATATAACAGAAGGAGCAGGACGAGGATCAACGCCATTGACCTTGTGATTTCCCCGATGAAAAAACCGGCCCCCCAGAGCAACGCCAGGAGGAGCAGGAGAAATCCCACATGCTTGAAAAAATCCTTTCGATTGCTGATTTTTGGCCCGTAGGAGAGAATTAAAACCGACAACAGCAGGCCCATGTTCACTCCGATGGAACCCAAAGCACTGCCGGCAGCCATAGAAGCCTCATTCTTTAAAGCGGCAGCAGAGGAAACAAATGTTTCCGGCAGTGTGGTACAAATGCTTACAATCGTAGCCCCGATGATGTGCTGCGGAATCCGGAACACCTCGGCAGCCCAGATCGCGGAACCCACCAACCAGCGGCTCCCTTTCACCAAGGCAGCCAGACCCAATGCAAACAGGAAGAAATACGAAAATTCAACCATGACAACCCTCCTACATTAGTATGTGGATTATACCATAAAACGATGCTGACGTAAATATTTTGCTTGAACATTTGTTTTCCATGGGGCATAATAAGAACATAAGTTCTATTGTGCAAGGGAGTGTTGAAATTGCAGAGCACTTTGGAAAAGCTTAAGATCTTGGCCGATGGGGCGAAATATGATGTTTCATGCTCCTCCAGCGGAGTGGAACGGAGAAACAACGGGAAGATCGGAAGCTCGGCCGCAGCGGGGATTTGCCATTCCTGGTCGGCGGACGGACGTTGTATTTCTCTTCTGAAGATTCTTTTTACAAACAAGTGTGTATATGACTGCGAGTACTGCGTAAACCGGCGCTCCGCCGATGTGCCCCGGGCAAGCTTTGAGCCGAAGGAGCTGGCGCGTCTTACAATCGAGTTCTATCGAAGAAACTATATCGAAGGGCTCTTTCTAAGCTCAGCCGTGGAGGTGTCGCCCGACCATACTGCGGAGAGAATTCTGCACTGTATCCGAATGCTCCGGGAAGAGTACGAATTCGCCGGATATATCCATGCCAAAATCATACCCGGAGTTTCGCCGGAAATTCTCCACCAGATCGGACTTGCGGCAGACCGGCTCAGTGTCAATATCGAACTGCCCACCAAGGAAAGCCTCGGGCTGCTGGCTCCCCAGAAAAAGCCAGCGAACATCCTGACGCCCATGCGGCAGATCACACAAACCCTGACGGAACGACGGCAGCTGAAAGGCCCCGGCACCATGTTTAAGAACCAGGACATCTACAGCGCAGGCAATCTCGGCTATCTGGAGCCCCAGGGCGACAACATCTCCCATGGGGACGGAAGCCTGGTGGATCTCGCGGGAAAGCCCTTCCCTGTAGGAGAAGCTCGTAAGCGAGGAAAGGAGCGTTTTGCGCCTGCGGGACAGACCACCCAGATGATTATTGGCGCGTCCCCCGAGAGCGATCGTCAGATCGTAAAGATCTCGGAGAGCTTGTACCGTACCTTCAAGATGAAGAGAGTCTATTTCTCGGCCTATATCCCGGTCAGAAGCTCGCCGCTGCTGCCGACGCCGTTCACCGCCCCGCCTCTTGCCAGAGAGCACCGGCTCTATCAGGCAGACTGGCTGCTGCGCTTTTACGGATTCACCGCCGATGAGATTCTGGATGAAAAGAATCCGTTTCTGGACCTGGAGCTGGATCCGAAGATCAGCTGGGCGCTCCGAAATATCGAAAAGTTTCCGATGGAGATCAATAAGGTTTCTCTGGAGGAACTGCTGAGAATCCCGGGAATCGGCACCACCTCCGCTCTGCGGATCGTTCGTCAGAGGAGAATGGCTGCAATCCATTTCGAAGATTTGAAAAAGATCGGCGTTGTTGTGAAGAGGGCAAAGTACTTTATCACCTGCTGCGGTAAATACTGCGGCGGTTCCGACATTGCACCGGAAACCATAAAAAACGAAGCCCTTGCCTCGGAACGGATCAGAAATCAGCTTTTGGCAAAGGAGGAGCAGGTTCAACTGTCCATGTTCAATCCGATTGTGCAGCAGCCTGCGGAACGGAGGGCGCTCATTCATGGTTGATTATCTTTACGACGGGACCTTCGAGGGATTCCTGTGCTGTATTCATGCCCATTATTACCGGGGAAAAGCGGCGGGAATCTATCGAAAGGACGATTACCAGGCAAGCATGCTGCATGAAAGCCGAATCATCGAAACGGAGGAGGAAAAGGCAACCCGGGTCTACGAAGCAATCGAACGAAAAATCTCCAAGGATGATCTGCGCAGGATCTACCGCGTTTTTCTTTCCTCCGACGAAAACAAGGAGAACCTGTTGCTTGCCTATATCCGGCTTGGCTTTCGGGAAGGAGACCGAATCAGCCTCCTTCACAGCAATCCCATCGTGTTTGACGTTCAGCAATGTGAACACAAGGTTTCCATAGAAACCCACAGAATCAAGGGCCTTGCAAGATTTTCAGCTCTGAGGGGAGGACGTCATCCTTCCGGCCATTCCGGCTGCGGGGAAGAGAACGGTACGGAGATCCTTTATTGCTGTATTGAACCGGATCACGATATTCTGGAGATTGTCGCGGACCATTTTTCCGACAGGCTGAAAAACAACCCATTTATTATGCACGACAAAAGAAGAAAGAAAGCGGTTTTCGCCAGCGGAGGCAGCTGGTACATTTCCGGATTTACCGACGCGGATCTTCCGCTGCTTGGGGTCGGAGAAAGGGAGTACCGCGATCTATGGAAAAAGTACTTTGAAACCATAGCCATCCCCGAAAGAATCAACCCGAACTGCCAGAAACGGTTCATGCCGGTCCGGTATTGGAAAAATTTAACGGAGTTTCATTGAAAAGGGTTCCTGTTATATGATAGAATAAAATCAAATATGTGGATAAGTACTTCTTTTGACTTGAAAGATGAGGTGTTACAATGGACAGCAGACTTAAAGGACTGATCGGAAAGAGCAAAAGGATCGTCTTCTTCGGCGGGGCAGGAGTCTCAACAGAGAGCGGAATCCCCGACTTCAGATCGGAGAATGGGCTTTATCAGGCACAATCAAAATACGGATATACTCCGGAACAAATGCTGAGCCATACTTTTTTCATGAATCATACCGAAACATTTTACGATTACTATAAAAACCATATGATTTATCCGGACGTGAAACCAAACAAAGCGCATTACGCGCTTGCGAAGCTTGAGGAAAAGGGAAAGCTGAAGGCCATCGTGACACAGAACATCGATGGGCTTCATCAGCTTGCGGGCAGCAAGAAAGTTTTTGAATTGCATGGTTCCGTGCTGCGGAACCACTGTACACGATGTCATACCTTCTACTGCAGGGAGTATATTATGAAACCGGAAAGCAGCCACGTAGAAGAGCATCCGGGCAGCAATATACCCAGATGCATCAAATGCGGCGGAGTGATCAAACCTGATGTGGTGCTGTATGAGGAACCCCTGGACCAGGAGGTCATGGAGGGAGCTATTGAGGCAATCTCCAATGCGGACCTGCTCATCGTCGGAGGAACATCCCTGGTGGTTTATCCTGCAGCCGGGCTGGTCAATTACTTTCGCGGGGACAATCTGGTGCTGATCAATAAGACGGAAACCCAGTACGACCATCGTGCAAATCTTGTGATTCATGACGCAATCGGTGACGTTCTGGGCTAAGCTCCGTCATGCCTATCCTGGTCCCTTGCCTTTTTGTACTATTCCTTTACCTTCTTGATGCCTTCCAGTTCCTCCAGCGTATGGACGATTCCGGCAACATCGGCGATGGGCAGGGCAAAGGCCAATCCCTTTCCCTCCGTATTCAGACCGGCTGCAGCAACGATAGAATGCATAATCTCCTGAGTATCTTCATGCCGGACAAGATTCAATACAACCTCTTTCTCAGGCTGGATGGAAATAGCGAAAAACTTTTCCATTTCGTGTACGCCGGTTCCCCGGGCGTAGAACACGGTACCCCCGTGAGCGCCCGCAGCTCGTGCCGCATCCACAACCTGATCGGCAAACCCTCTGTTGACAATCGTCATAATTAAATCATATTCCCGTTGATTTTCCATTTATTGCACCTCTTTCGTTATTCGCAGACGCCGGAAATATACCGAAGCGCCAGCGGACCGCTTACGCCGGTAATGGGTATGGTAAAAGCAAACCCGTTTTCCGGTTCGTCCAGGTCCATTTTATATAATAATTTCTTCAATACGCTGTCGACCTTGTCTTCTGTAACTACGCTGATCACCAGATCCCGCTCCGGATTGCTCAGGCCGAGATAGTCCATGAAATCCGAGCCGGCCGCGCAGTGGGCGGGAGAAACCAAATTATATGTGACCCCGCTTTCCTTCAATATCTCCACAACCTGATTCCCCTTGCCACGGTCTACGATTGCGATGAGCAATTTGATCCGTTTCACGGCAGGATGCTTCACGTCGTCCATTTCATATCCTCCTTCAGTATCCTTTTACTGATTTTTCCGAGGGACGTCAAAATCCTCGGGCAGTACCAGTTTTTCCAATTCCTCAAAATCTATATAATCATTGTCTTCGGCTATCTCATTATATAACCTTTCTTCACGAAGTTCATTACTCCATTCCAAATTTTCTATAAATTCCTGATTTTCAGGCCAATTGTAGTAATCCGAGACATCGCAGCTCTGACCGATCCATTCCAAAACCTCTTCTTCTTCCTCGATCTCCTCCGCGATTTCTTCCATCACTTCGGCTTCTTCTTCGGTGGTATAATGGATCTTTATTCTATAGATGACGCCCATCACCTGGATCGTAATCAGCGGAGTCATGGCCACCATTGCAACAACCCCGAAAGCATCCGTCAGGATGTTGCCTCCAACCGCTTCGCAGGCGCCAACTGCAAAGGGGAGAAGAAAGGTTGCCGTCATCGGTCCGGACGCTACACCGCCGGAGTCAAATGCGATGGCGGTAAAAATCTTCGGTACAAAAAAGGGCAGAATCAGCGCGATGGCATAGCCCGGAACCAGAACATACAGTATGTTGATTCCGAAGAGGATACGCAGCATCGCAAGCCCGATGGAGATGGAAACTCCGATGGACAGGCTCCACATCATTGCATTTTTCGATATGGAACCGCCGGTCATGTATTCAACCTCATCGTTTAAAATATGAACGGCAGGCTCTGCTTTTACAATGACAAAGCCCATGACCATGCCCAAAGGAATCAGTATCCAGCTGTAATCCAAGCTTCCGATGTTTTGGCCCAGAAAGGTACCGGCGGGCAGGAAGCCCACATTCACTCCGGTAAGAAAAAGCACAAGGCCCAAATATGTGTACAGCATACCAATCGTCATCTTGATCAGCTGACTCTTCGGCAGCTTTAAGGCAAACAGCTGAAACAGGATAAAAAAGATAATGACTGGCAGCAGAGCTATGCCTACTTCTTCCATATATTTAGGCAATCCTTGCTGGAAAAGCAGGAGAATATCCTTCAAGCTGTCCGCCGTGGGGATTACGTTGGCTTCCTGCCTGAAGGAGGAAGTATCGTAAAAGAACCCGAGAATCATAATCGCAAGAATCGGCCCCACTGAGCCGAAGGCCACAAGACCGAAACTGTCATCATGGGAGCTTCTTCCTCCCCGGACAGAAGAGACGCCAACGCCCAGTGCGATAATAAAGGGCACGGTGATCGGTCCGGTGGTCACTCCTCCCGAGTCGAACGCCACAGCCAGAAAATCCTTCGGGGAAAAGAATCCCAACAGGAAAACCAGCAGATAAAGGCCGATCAGCATATAGGACAGCCGCCATTGAAACAGGATGCGCAGCAAGGCGAGAACGAGAAAGACTCCCACTCCGACCGCAACCCAAAGGACGATGATCCGGTTCGGTACGGAAGGAACCTGCTCAGCCAGCACCTGCAGGTCCGGCTCCGCCATGGTGATCATGATTCCCATAAACAGGGAAATTCCGATCAGCAGAAACAGCTTTCTTGATTTCATCAGCTGGCCGCCTATCTGCTCACCCATCGGCATCATGGCAAGATCGGCGCCCAAAGTAAAAAGACCCATGCCCGCAATCAGTAAAAATGCGCCCACGAGAAACAGACCGCGAATCACAAAGGGCATAGGCGTGATCGTAAAATTAAGCACCAGAACGATAATTGTGATAGGCAGTACTGAGGACAGCGACTCTCTGGTTTTTAATATAAGTTTTTTGTTCATATAAGGCCCCCTTTCCAGGTCAGATACAACTCGACATATTAATGCGGGGTAATTGCTGTCTACATTAATACATTAAAACAATATCAGAAAATTTAAATTTTTTCAAGGAGAGCTTTTTTCCAAGAAGCAAAGGGAATGCTTTTAAAAACGAAAAACCGGTGGTATAATAAACGGGATTAAGAAACAGAAATACCAGGGATATGAATGAAACGGAAATGCCAGGGTAGTTTATTGGGAGGGACTTATGAATATACTAATAGCCAACGACGACGGGATTGGTTCAAAAGGAATCAAGGAACTTGCAAGAGCCCTGTCACAGATTGCAAATATTTATGTATGCGCGCCTCATACCCAGAGGAGCGCCTGCGGTCACGGAATCACGGTGGGCAAACCCATCAGCATGAGGGAGGTGGAATTCCCCAATGCGAAAAGAGCATGGGAGTTCACCGGCACCCCGGCGGATTGTGTGAAGCTGGGCCTTAAATTGCTGACAGAACAGGGAATCAAGATTCATTTTGTCTGCTCGGGAATCAATCATGGGGGGAATTACGGCACGGACACCCTATACTCCGGCACCGTATCCGCAGCGATTGAAGGCTGCATCTGCGGTCTTCCGGCCATTGCCGTATCGGTCAACGATCATCACCCCGTCACCTTTGAGGTCGCATGCGAACTGGCCGTGAAAACCATCAAAGCCGCAGCGGGGAAGATCGACTCCAATACCGTTCTGAATATTAATGTTCCAAACCTGCCTCCATCGGAGATCAAGGGCCTGAAGATCGCCAAGCTCGGAGCAAGGGAGTATGAGGAGTGGTTTGAACCGAGAAGAAATGAAAAGGGGGAAACGGAATACTGGTATTCCGGAACGCCGGTAGTCTATGAAGATTTACCGGAAGACATTGATGTGATAGCCATGCAGAACGGTTATGCCACCATAACGCCGCTGCACTACGACTTGACAAGCTTTAAACTAATCGAGGAGGTTAAGACATGGGGAATCAAGTACAAAGAATAATAAAAGAGGACGCCGTACTGGTGGGAATTGATTTTCAGGAAAGGCTGATGCCCGCCATGAAGGGCGGAGATGAGCTGGAAGAGTCCGTTGTAAAACTGATTAAAGGCTGCAGAATCCTGGGGGTTCCCGCTATTATGACGCAGCAATACACCAAGGGTCTCGGTCCTACCGTTCCCGGGATTGCCGCAGCCCTGACCGAGCCCATCGGAGAGGAGATCGGTTCCGCCGAGTTTATTCCTGTTGAAAAAACCAGCTTCAGCGCAATGGGAGAGCCTACATTTGTGGAAGCCCTTGAGAAGCTAGGCAGAAAGACCGTGATTATAGCGGGCATAGAAGCCCATGTATGCGTGCAGCAGACAGTGATTGACCTGCTCGATAAGGGGTATAAGGTTTTTATTGCAAATGACTGCATTGCATCAAGAAGCAACAATGATAAAAAATACGCCCAGCGAAGAATGGGAGATGCGGGAGCCGTGGGCACCACCTACGAATCCATTCTGTTTGAACTGCTTAAGGGAGCTAAGGAACCAGGCTTCAAGCAAATCTCTGCGCTGGTGAAATAAAAGGAAGCTGGATAGAAAGGCGCTAAATATGTTCATGCTGGAAAATCAAATAACAATAGAGGAAAGGCCGGTGCTGGAGGAATATCTGAGAGGCTTCGAATACGGAACATCGGGACTTTCCTTTACCTCCCTTTACATGTGGCGGAACATCAATTACTTCAGCTGGCAAATGATCGGGGATTACTTATGTATAGCAGGATTAAGCCATCTGGAGCTGGATGAGGAGCTTCCCTTCCTTTTTCCTCCCCTTACGAAAACAGGGACCTATGATCCAAGCTCACTAAGCAGGACCATCAAGGAGGCAAAAAGGATTTTTGAGTCGAAAGGGTATCGGTTCAGCATCAGACTGATGCCGTTTCACATGATGGACATCCTTGAATCCGCATGTCCCGGGGAATTCAGATTCTTCGATGACCGGCCCAACTATGACTACGTGTACCGGACTCAGGATCTGATCGAGTTGAAGGGCCGCGACTACCACAGCAAAAAGAATCATCTCAACTATTTTTTAAACCATTACAAATATGAATATGTGACTTTGACTTCCGCCATGTCGGATCAGGCCATGGAGTTCATCCGGGAGTTCAACGAAAGAAAGAATCTGCCGGAGCATGAAATGGAGCTGTTAAAGATGGAGGAACGGGCCATGGTGGATGTATTCAACAATCTGGAAGCGGTGGGGTATTTGGCTGCCGCTATCATGATAGACGGGAAAATCGAAGCCCTCAGCATCGGAGGCAGAATTAACAGAAATACGGTAACTGTCCATGTGGAAAAGGCAAATACCGCTTTCAGAGGACTTTATCAGCTCATCAACAATGAATTCTGCAGACATGTTGCATCCAACGTAAAGTACATCAACCGGGAAGAAGACATGGGAATACCCGGCCTGAGAAAAGCGAAGCTCTCCTACAAGCCGGTCAAGCTTGTGGAAAGTCATATTGCGATTTTTAAGGAAGATTTATAATTTTTTTTCTGAAAATTAAACGGCAATTTATTGTGATAAAATTGATAAGCAAATCGACGTCAAAAACGCCAATCTTACATTTATTGACATAATATTTCGGCGTAAGGCGGTCAAAGCGTCCCGGCAAGGCCGGGCACTTGGTTTTTTTGACAATATATTGTGAAAAAAATAACCCGAAAGGATTAAAAAACACCTTCGGCCATGGAATTATTTTACCAAAACAGTGTTTTAGCCTTAATAATTTTTCTAAATTTGAATTTTTCGACTTTTTCGCAAGGTATTGTTTTTTCCCGGAATCATGTTATGATTATAGAGTCTGAGGGGTAGGGGGCGAGCTATACCTTTTTCCCTGTATACAGTATATTGCTTTTTTATCCATACAATTATTATTGCGCAAAAAGAGATTTGAGGAGGAGTACAATGAGAGAAGTAGTAATCGTAAGCGCTGCAAGAACGCCAATCGGCAGTTTCGGCGGCGCACTCAAGGATTTGTCTGCGGTTCAGCTGGGTGCAGTCGCCGCAAAAGAAGCTATTAAAAGAGCCGGGATCGATCCTGCGATCATTGATGAAGTGATTTTGGGAAATGTCCTTCAGGGCGGCCTGGGGCAGAATGTGGCCAGGCAGATTGCGATGGCGGCAGGAGTTCCGAAAGAAGTTCCGGCGATGACACTGAACAAGGTGTGTGGGTCCGGCCTCAGAACGGTGGGATTGGCTGCGCAGATTATCAAGGCTGGAGATGCGGACTGCATCCTGGCAGGCGGGGCGGAAAGTATGAGTCAGTCCGGCTACATAATGCCTGCTGCAAGATGGGGCGCAAGAATGGGCGATACGAAGCTGATCGACATTATGGTGCATGACGGACTTACGGACGCCTTCAATCATTACCACATGGGGATCACTGCAGAAAACATCGTGGAGCAGTGGGGCCTGACAAGAGAAGAATTGGATCAATTTGCACTCGCCTCCCAGCAAAAAGCGGAAGCTGCGATTAAGGCCGGAAAGTTCAAGGAAGAAATCGTACCGGTGGAGATCCCTCAGAAGAAGGGCGATCCTATTATCTTTGACACCGACGAGTATCCCAAATTCGGCGCTACTGCGGAAGGCATGGCAAAATTAAAGCCGGCGTTCAAAAAGGACGGTATCGTTACGGCTGCCAATGCATCCGGTATCAACGACAGCGGGGCTGCTCTGATCGTTATGTCGAAGGAAAAAGCTGATGCTTTGGGATTAAGCTACCTTTGCAAGGTAAAGTCCTACGCATCCGCAGGTGTGGACCCGACCATCATGGGAATCGGCCCGGTGCCGGCTTCAAAGAACGCTTTGGAGAAAGCCGGTCTGTCCATTGGTGACATGGATCTTATCGAAGCCAACGAGGCTTTTGCGGCGCAATCCGTTGCCGTTGGAAAAGACCTTGGATTTGATCTGAATAAATTAAACGTAAACGGAGGCGCTATCGCATTGGGACACCCCATCGGAGCCTCCGGCGCAAGAATCCTGATTACGCTGATCTATGAAATGATAAAGAGAGATTCCAAGTTTGGTTTGGCTACTCTCTGCATTGGCGGCGGACAGGGAACTTCCCTTATCGTGGAAAGATAATTAAACACGGCAGCTTACCTCATTCGCCGGTGGCGAATCGCATCATTAAACTGCACCAGCGGTGCAGAATGCTGCCAAGGCTCATTCGAGAAACTACCGTGATTACCAATATCATTAATAAGCAAAAAAGGTTGTCAGTTAAGACAACCTTTTTTATATTTTATTTTTCCAATGCCTTCGGGGATACGCTGTACAGATGCTTCAGGCTGGAAAGGACTACATTGGTCTGAGTCCGTTTTATGCCGGGGATTGCCTTGATCCGATTCATAAGCGCTTCCAGAGTGGCCGTGTTTTTCGTAGTGATCCGGAGAATGTAGTCATACTCGCCGGTTACATAGTGACATTCCAGGATTTCATTTTCCTTACCTACCATTTCGAAGAATTCCTCTGTGTCCCGTGGATTTTCCAGACTTAAGTTCATCAAAACGGTCAATTCCTGTCCAAGCGCCTTGGAGTCCAGAATTACGGTATACTTTTCTATGATACTTGAAGCTTCCAGCTTCTTTAATCGCTCGCTGACAGCCGACAAAGAAAGGTTTACCTGCTTGCTCAGGTCGGAGATGGAAACTCTCGAATTTTCCTGTAAAACTTCAAGAATTTTGGAATCAATTGTGTCCATTATTATCACCACCTTTATTATTAAACTATTTTAGCAATTAATTAAAAAAATATCAAGGAGTATTTCCCTTAATATTTGGGTGCTTTTTGCAATTGGATCCCATCTTTCCCAACCCTTTGGAAGGCTTTAGAGTCCGGGAAAATACCAAATAAAATTTTGCACATAATAGATTTCGATGGTATAATGAACATGCCGGTGCGCGGCCTTGTCCCCGCCGGTTTAGCAGGATCGTTTTCAAGGAGGAGAGTATATGGCTGAACGCGAAAAAAATGAAATAGCCAACGAACAGACTTCATCAAATTTCATTCATAATATTATAGATAAGGATTTAGAAAACCAAACCTACGGGAATCGGGTCTATACCAGATTTCCACCGGAACCCAACGGTTATCTTCACATTGGACATGCCAAGTCCATCTGCCTTAATTTCACCACCGCACAGAAATACAACGGCAAATGCAACCTGCGTTTTGACGATACAAATCCGGTGAAGGAGGATACGGAATACGTAGAATCCATTGAGGCGGATGTAAGATGGCTGGGCTTCCAGTGGGAAAAGCTTCTCTTCGCATCCGACTATTTTGATAAAATGTACGAATGCGCGGTAACCCTGATAAAAAAAGGAAAGGCATATGTCTGCGACCTGTCTGCAGAGGAGATCAAGCAGCACAGAGGCACGCTGACGGAACCGGGCAAGGAAAGTCCGTACCGGAACAGGACCGTTGAGGAGAACCTTGAGCTTTTTGAAAATATGAAAAAGGGGATCTACAAGGATGGGGAGAAGGTGCTTCGGGCCAAGATCGACATGTCCTCCCCCAACATCAACATGAGGGATCCCGTTATCTATAGAATCGCTCATGCGGAGCATCACAACACGGGGGACAAATGGTGCATCTATCCGATGTACGATTATGCCCACCCCATCGAGGATGCCATCGAGGGCATTACCCACTCCATCTGTACCCTTGAATTTGAGGATCACAGACCGCTGTACGACTGGGTGCTGAAAGAGCTGGAATGGAAAGAACCGCCTCAGCAGATCGAGTTTGCCAGGCTGAACCTGACCAACACGGTGATGAGCAAGCGCTATCTTAAGGCGCTGGTTGACAACGGCGATGTAGAGGGCTGGGACGATCCGAGAATGCCTACCATTGCAGGGCTTCGCAGAAGAGGCTATACACCGGAGGCAATCCGGGATTTCTGCGAGAGAATCGGAGTCTCCAAGGCCAACAGTACGGTTGA
Source organism: Bacillota bacterium (assembly GCA_023415235.1). Taxonomy (GTDB): domain Bacteria; phylum Bacillota; class Clostridia; order Peptostreptococcales; family Anaerovoracaceae; genus Anoxybacterium. The sequence continues at coordinate 25,795 of JAEZLP010000035.1, read as the reverse complement.
TATCTCCCTGCTGGAACACTGCATCAGAGAAGACCTCAAGAGCAAGGTTGAAACCCGCATGGTGGTCATGAATCCGTTAAAGGTGGTCATCACCAATTATCCGGAGGATCAGACTGAGCTGGTGGAAATCGAAAACAGCAAGGAAGACGAAACAAAAGGAGCGAGGAAGGTAAGCTTTTCAAGAGAGCTTTATGTGGATCGGGACGATTTTATGGAAATCCCGGAGAAGAAGTACTTCAGGCTCTTTCCCGGCAACGAGGTGCGCTTCAAGGGAGCCTACTTCATCACCTGCAATGAGGTGGTCAAAGACGAAGCGGGCAATGTGATTGAGCTGAGATGCACCTACGATCCGGAAACCAGGAGCGGGAGCGGGTTTGAAGGCAGAAAGGTCAAGGGCACCATCCACTGGGTAGACGCGAAAACAGCGCAGAAAATCACCGTCAGAGCCTACAGCTATCTGATGATCGAAGACGAAAACGGTGAAACCATTCTGAATCCGGAATCCATGAGAACCTTCGAGGCATATGCGGAGCCTTCGGTGATGGAAGCGCTTCCGGGGCAGAGATACCAGTTCTTCCGCCATGGGTATTATATCGCGGACGAACAACTCACCAATGAAACGGACAAAGTTTTCAACCAGATTGTCGATCTGAAGAGCTCCTGGAAGAAATAATAGAATGAAGGATAGTGCCGCACTGATGGATTGGTGCGGCACTTGTTGATTCAACCGAATGGCACGACTGAATGGGGCGCCGGCAGGTTCTTTACGGGAATTGATTTCAGAGAAAGGATATGTTATGAGCAGGGATGAATTGAAAGGGTACAGAATGGAGCATGACTCCATGGGAGAAATTGCCGTGGAGACAGACAAGCTTTGGGGAGCTCAAACTCAGAGAAGTCTTGAAAACTTTAAAATCGGTACGGAAAAAATGCCGATGGAGATCATCCGGGCGTTTGCTTTTGTCAAGAAAGCCGCCGCCATCGTGAATCTGGAACTATCGCAGCTGGAACCGGTCATAGCGGATGCAATCGCCTCAGCCTGTGATGAGATCCTGGAGGGAAGATGGGACGACCATTTCCCGCTGGTTGTGTGGCAGACAGGAAGCGGGACCCAGACCAACATGAATGTAAACGAAGTCATCGCCAACCGGGGAAATCAGATTCTCGGGAGAAAGATGATCCATCCCAACGATCATGTGAATAAAGCCCAGAGCTCCAACGACACGTTCCCTGCGGCCATGCATATCGCTGCCGTCATGGAAATCGAGGAAAGGTTATTCCCCGCATTGTACCGCCTGGAGGAGACCTTCCGGACGTTAAGCGAGAATTATAAGGATATCATTAAAATCGGAAGAACTCATCTGCAGGATGCAACTCCTCTGACTCTGGGGCAGGAGATCAGCGGCTGGACGGCTATGCTCGAGCAAACGGAAGATATGATCCGAAGCAGCCTGGAATATGCAAGAGAGCTTGCATTAGGAGGAACAGCGGTGGGAACCGGTCTGAACACCCATCCCGAATTCGGAAAAAGGGTTGCAGCTAAAATTTCAGAGCTGACGGGAACCGATTTCGTTACGGCGCCTAATAAATTCCACGCCCTGACCAGCAAGGATGCGCTGGTGAACGTCCATGGGGCGATGAAAGCGCTGGCGGCTGATCTTATGAAGATTGCCAACGATGTGCGCTGGCTGGCCAGCGGTCCGCGGTGCGGCATCGGGGAGCTGTCCATACCGGAGAACGAACCGGGCAGTTCTATCATGCCAGGCAAGGTCAACCCGACCCAATGCGAGGCGCTTACCATGGTCTGCTGTCAGGTGTTGGCAAATGATACTGCGGTGGGCATAGCCGCCTCCCAGGGAAATTTTCAGCTGAATGTTTTTATGCCGGTGCTGATTTACAATGTGCTTCAGTCTGTCCGGCTGCTGTCGGACGCTATGGAATCCTTCCATGATCACTGCGCGTCCGGCATCGTTCCAAACGAAGAAAGAATAAGGAGCAATCTGGAATCATCCCTGATGCTGGTGACGGCGCTGAATCCCCATATCGGATATGAAAAGGCCGCGGAAATTGCAAAAACCGCCTATCGGGACGGACTTACTCTGAAAGAGGCGGCAGTTTCCCTTGGAATTTTGACGGAAGAGGAGTTTGACCGGTTTGTAGATCCGGCTAAGATGGTATAATATCCTAATCCGGATAAGCTGATATGATACCCTGAGCCGGATAAGATGGTATGTTATCCAGGTCCGGCGAAAAGGTGTAAATAGATACGAATTTACGCACCGGTGTTTTACGAGGAGGAAATAAAAATGGAAATGGACAGCAAAGCTTATATTGACCAATATATTGCTCGGGCAAAAAAGGCGCAGCGGGAATACGAGAAGTTCTCCCAGGAGCAGATCGATGAGATCGTTATGACAATTGGCAAGGTCGTGCATGACAACGCGGAGTTTCTTGCAGAAATTGCGGTAGAAGAAACGGGCATGGGAGTCGTTGCCGACAAGATCGCAAAAAACAAGGGAAAGGCTCGTATCATATGGAACAGTCTGAAAGGGAAAAAATCCAAAGGGATTATCGAGCGGGATGAAACGACGGGAATTACAAAGATCGCCAAGCCCATCGGTGTTGTCGCAGCCATTACCCCCTGTACCAATCCCATCGTAACGCCCATGAGCAACGCCATGTTCGCATTGAAGGGCGGGAACGCAATCATCATCACCCCCCATCATAAGGCGGTCCGGTGCAGCGCGAAAACGGTGGAACTGATCAACAAAGAGCTGGACAAGCTGGGAGCGCCGAAGTACCTGATTCAGATACTGGATCAACAATCCAGAGAAAACACGAAGAATCTCATCTCCAGTGCGGACATCGTCATTGCAACCGGAGGCATGGGAATGGTAAAGGCTGCCTACAGCAGCGGAAAACCAGCTCTGGGCGTCGGCGCGGGAAATGTTCAGTGCATCATTGACACAGATGCGGATATCGAAACTGCTGCGCCGCAGATCATAGCGGGCAGAATCTTTGACAACGGAATCATCTGCTCCGGGGAGCAGTCAATCATTCTTCCGGAGGAAAGATACGACGAAATGATCCGGGTTTTTGAAAAGAACGGTGCCTTCGTCATTAATAAACCAGAGGATAAGGAGGCTATCAGAGCGGCCATGTTTGAAGAGGGAGCCATGAGCCGTCACGCGGTGGGCCAGTCCGTTCAGACCATTGCAAAGCTTGCGGGCCTGACTGTTCCTGAGGGTACCAAGGTGATTATTGTGGAGGCCGACGGAAGCGGGGAGAAGGACATCCTTGCCAAGGAAAAAATGTGCCCGGTTCTGGCAGCATTCCGATATAAAACCTTTGAAGAGGGTGTGGAAATCGCCCGGGATAACCTGGAGGAGGAAGGAAAGGGTCATAGCGTGTCCATTCATTCCAACAACAAGGAGCATATTGAATATGCAGGGCAGGAATTGTGCGTCAGCAGATTTGTTGTCAATCAGACCTGCGCTACCAGTGCGGGAGGCAGCTTCTTCAACGGGCTGGCTCCGACCAATACCCTGGGCTGCGGCTCCTGGGGCAACAACAGCATCTCGGAAAATCTGGATTACAAGCATCTGATCAACATTTCCAGGATCGCATACTATATGAAGGATAATCACGTGCCTACGGATGAGGAGCTTTGGGGGCTGTAATAAGTGTTTTACCGAAAACCGCCTTGTTAATTCTTTGTAGGGCGCCTTGCATTGGTTATTCTCTGAAAACCGCCTCGTTTGAGATGCTGCGCATCAAACTCGGTGATCGGTTTCACGGTTTTTTACGAGAATACCCTTATGCTGCGGCGCGGCTCGCAAAGATGAAAAATTCACCGTGGAGCGCCTTGCATGGTCTATATGGCATTGATGACGATCTTCAGTTCTTCGGCGAAATTCTCCAGTTCGACAGTCAGATCGTAGTCTTCACCTTTCAGGATGGCTTTTTCCAATTCCGCGCTGGCCTCCATCACATCCAGCATTCCTAAAGTCCCCGACAAACCCTTGACGGAGTGGGCGAGACGCCTGGCTTCATCAAAATTTTTCTCATCGAGCAGTTCGGCGATATATTCGGCAGTGTTGGCATAATTGACCTTGAATTTTTCCAAATGCTTAAAATAGATTGACTCCAGGCCACCCAGATTTTTAATCGCATCTTCCCGTCCCGCAAAGGGATTTCTTCGTTCTTTCTCAACACACTCCTCTGCGCCTTCCGGCTCGCTGCCGTGCTGCTTCACGCCTGGTCCCGCATCTGATGCAATGCCGGCTTTTTTTTCTTCGCCGTCCGTGGGCAGATTTTCTTCGTGCCTGGAGAAATACGGAGAGATGGCGTTGTAGAATGCGGCGGCCCTGAAAGGTTTTAAAATAAAAGATTCAATGGTGTCCGCATGTTCCTCACGGATCTGGTCATTGATGTCGGAAGCGGTCAGGGCAACGATGGGACTGGTCACACCCATGTTTTTTTTCAAGATACCGGCGGCGGTATAACCATCCATAATGGGCATATGAATGTCCATCAGGATTACATCATAGTAGTCGTCAGGCTTATTCCTGCACATCTCGATAGCCCCTTCACCGTCTGCGGCCGTATCGCATGCGATATTTGCATCGTTGAGAAGCTTGACCGCGACCTCCGCGTTGATTTCCGTATCCTCAACAACAAGTGCTTTCCCGCCGCTTCCGTCAAAGGGGATTGTGTTGATCACATTCGCGGCGGCGCTGAACTTATGCCCCAGCGCTTTCTTTGCAGGAAGGGAAAAATAGAATTTGCTTCCCTTTCCCCTGGTGCTCTTCACCCACATGCGGCCGTCCATGCTTTCGATAATATTTTTACAGATATAAAGGCCCAGTCCTGTGCCCTGATGCTGTTTAGTCAAGTGATTTTCCAGCTGTTCAAATTCGCGGAAAAGCTTGGAAATATCCTTTTCGGCGATCCCGATCCCCGTGTCCTCCACGCAGAACTGAAGCAGCACCATATCCGCATTTTCAGACAAGGTCTCTACAGAAAGCTTGACGTATCCGGATTCGGTAAATTTGCATGCGTTGTTGATCAGGTTGACCAGAACCTGGACAAAACGGGTTTTGTCCAGATGCAGGCATAAATCGCTGCTGAAATCGAAGCTGGTTTGCCACTCTATGCCCTTAAAAGCTAATTGGTTGGAAAACATATCCTCAATATTTTTAATAACCATTTCCAATGAAAAGTCGGTAGGATACAGGCTGAGGGAATTGTTTTTAATTTTTGACAGATCCAGTACGTCGCTGATAATGGTCAGCAGGATGTCGGAAGAGGTTTCAATCTTGCGGACCAGATCCTTTTGATTCTGCGAAAGCCGGGTGCTTTTCAAAAAATGAACCATTCCCAGAATCGCATTGATCGGTGTTTTGATTTCGTGGGAGATGTTCGCGATAAAGGAATCCTTGGCTTGGGAATAGAAATTGATTTCCTTCAGCTGTTTTTGAAGCTGGGCCTGCAGCTCTTCTGTTTTCGTTGCATCCCGGATCAGGTGGACATATTTATTGTTCCCCCGGTCGTCTTCGATAGTAAAATAGCTGTATATGATATTCTTTTTCCTATTGCAGATAATAAGATCAAGCTTTCCTTCCCCGCTGGAATTTTCCAAGGTGGCGCTTTCGAGCTTATCGGCAAGCCTGTTTTCAAGCGTGTCATGCAGCGTTTTTCCACTGGGATCCTCCGCGGAGATTCCAAGAATCTCCTTGTACTTGGTGTTCATGTAGTCAAAACGGTAGTCCTTGTCCAGAATGGCGATGCCGCCGTCGAAGTTTTCAACCACCGTATTATAAAGCTTGCTGAAGTAGGAATTATAAGCATTTTCCCTTAAGATGAGATAGAAGGTGGCGGTTGCAAAAGCCAATAAAGCAAGAGTGACGACGACAAGGGAGTATTCCAGTACGTTCTGCCGCATCAGAGCCTCGTCCTCCATCCGGTTCTGTCTGTTGATGTATTCTCTGGTCAGGCTTTGGAGCAGCTCAACTTGCTTTTCATAGGAAGAGTCAAAAGCGAGAGACATGACGCCGGTCTGCTTTCTTTCATTGACCGCCTCCGTCAGGATATCGATAAGAATCTGGTATTGTTCCAAAAAAGCCTGATGGACTTTTTGTTCGCTAGAATCGAGCTGAATGTATTCCACCTGGGAGGAAATGGTAAAATCTTTTTCGGACAGGATTTTTTTCAGATTGTCGCTTGCCTGCTTCTCCGTCATGACACGGTAGTCCAAGGCGATGGAATCATTGTCGAGATACTCGTTCAGAAGATGATAGAAGGTTGTTTTAAAGCGCTCGTCGTTGGTGAGGAAATATTGTTTCGCATTGGTATTCAAGCTGTTCATCAGATAGGTATATTTAATATTCAGGCTCAGCATGTTATCCTTGCGGGCTTCGATGGACACCACTTCGTCACGATACGCAAAAACAGCCATCGTATTCATGATGAGAATAATAACCAGACTGATGATCATTACAGCCATGAAACTCAAATTAACTTTTTTCATAGGGCAAGGCTCCTTCTGCACTGAAGCAAAATATAGCAGTGTTCCATTTCGAAATTTAAGACTTGGATTTTGTAACGATGCAATGACAGGGCCGATTACTTTTTATGAATACGGGTTCTTTGGTATATGTATTCCTTTATTTTACAGGGAAGATGAATAAAAGTAAATTGGTATCCAGAAAATAATCCTAATTATAACCGATGTCCCGTGTCGACTCCGATCCTTTCTTGTCGATGCCGCTGTTGTCTGGTAAAATAAAGGAAAAAAGGGGTTTTGTTATCACGAATTGGACGGGAAAGCAGAGCTTTCCTCAAGGGGGTAAAGTGGAAACTGTAACGATCCTGATCAAAATTGCATTTTCTCTTTTCATGGGGATTCTTGCCGGAAGCACGTCCGTTTATGCCTTCAATCGAATACCGGCCAAATGGCTTTGCGACTACAACCAGGAGCCTGATCGTGAAATGTGGGGGGAAAGAATAAAAAAGCATCCATGGACGGCGGTTTTTATTCTGGTATTTGCCGCTGCATCGATGAAGCTTGTGGAGCAAGGTTTTCTCTATGCGATTCCGGGAGTAGCGTCTCTCTGGATTCTTCTGCAGATTGGCATGGCGGACAGGAAGTATAAAATCATACCGGATCAGTTTGTGATTGCTCTGGCAGCAGCCGCCCTCGGCCTCATTCCGTATCATTCCTCATTTTTATCTCTCTTGGCGGGCGCTCTGGCGGGGGGAGGCAGCATCCTTACAATAGGAATTGTGGGAAAGCTTGCCTTTAAAAAGGAGGCAATGGGATTCGGCGATGTAAAACTGTTTACGGCGATTGGTCTTATGCTGGGACTGGCGGGTGTTGTGGCCGTTCTGCTTCTGACGATTTTCTCCAGCGCGTTTGTTTTCGGTATCGGTTTGATTTTGGGAAAACTGAACGCGAAGGACGAGCAGCCCCTTGGACCGTTCATTGCAGTCTCAACGTCGTTGTATGTTCTCTTTCGGGCTGAAATTCTTGCGTTTGCCGGCTTCTTTTACTCCTGAAACCGTTCCAGTGCTCCTCGAATATTCCCCTCCATGGTAATCTCACACAGTCGGATGATCTCTTCCGGGTCCTCCTGCAACCCTTCTTGAAGCCAATGCTCGATAAAGCCGGAAAAGGATATGGTATAAAAGTGGGAAATAAAGATTTTATGCTCTTCGGACACATTCAGGTCGGATGCATTCTCATTGACAAGCGAGAGTATGACGTTATTAAATCCGTCGTAGAAGAATTTTCTGAGATGCTTGTGCCCCAAAGACTGCAGCGCGCAGCGGCAAAGCTCCTCGTTATCCCGGATATATTCAAGCAGTCGAAGCACACCCTCGCTTAGAGTAAGGGTGTTGGAGCGATCCTCGAAAAGCACGAATGCCTCTTCCCGGAATAACCACTCCAGAAGATCAAAGATATCATGAAAATGATAATAAAAGGTTTGACGGTTGACTCCACAATCTTCGGTGATTTCGCGGACGCTGATTTTGTTCAGTGGTTTCGCTACCATCAGCTTTTTCAGGGAGTCTGCCAGCATTCTCTTTGTGGTATAGCCTGACGACGTGCGATGCGACATAAATGGGATCCTCCTTTCCAGAATCTCCTACCACTTCAGTATAATGTACACTAGGGCGGTTGTAAAGTTTGACGAAAGATCCTACGGCATCCGACACTTATTTCTCTACACTTTGCATAGGAAAAATTGCAGAGAAGATATATACGCTTCTAAGTGCGGCCATAGATGATGATGAGAATTTCTCCTTTATGGAGAGCGGTTACGTAATCAATCTATCCGGCAACAGGATAACATTCGAACCAGTAACTCCGGGGGGAGTGCCAACCCCTGATATAACCCTTGAGTAGGACAAGTAGCTTTAAATCCATTGTTACAAGCCACTTGCAGCAATCTTTATAATCAATCCATGTACATGAGCACAAAACCCCTTGACTATAGGGCATCCCTGCTGTCAAGGGGTTAAATAATGAAATAGAGAGAGGACAGCCGTTATGGCCATCCCCTCTCTATGTTGTTGTATGAGTTTAATGGAGTAGTAGTATTCTGTATCAAAAAAGGCATTTCTATGATCTATTAAATTTCTGTTTTTACTATATTACCATCAGGACAAGGGAAATATCAATCATTATTTATTAAATTTTCAAAATATTTAAAAAATGGTCCGATGCGAATATTTCCGGGACACCCGGAACCGTTCCGAAAACACGGGGGGCTACTTCCGAAAAGAACCGAAAGGGTAGGAATAGATTTGACGCGTTGCGCCAAATAATAGTATAATAATCTGATACAAAATAAGACGCGCCTTCCCTGATCTTTTTTCAAACAGAAGGCGCAAGGAAGAAAGAAAGATGGTAAATAAATGATTACAAGCAAGCAGAGAAGCTTTTTAAGAAGTCTGGCTCATGAGCTGGAACCAACGGTATATATCGGAAAAGCGGGGATTACAGACAACATTGTGAAGGAGATGGAAACGGGACTGGAATACAGGGAGCTGGTCAAGGTAAAAATCCAGGAGGGATGCGAACTGGTGCCCAAGAATGCGGCCAATGAATTAGTCGGCCTGCTAAATGCCGAATATGTCCAGGCAATCGGCAGGAAGTTCACCCTTTACAGGGAATCGAAGGATCACAAGCAGATCGAATTGCCCCGGTAGTGATGAAAGCGAAGAAGAAAAGGAACGTCATACTAATTGCTGTTATCATCCTTTTAGCAGCACTTGCAGCCCCGATGACCGTCAATGCCTACGAATCCATGTATCGGGATTTTGTTAAAATTCTGATCAAGCCGGAGCCCACCTATCTCGGGGAAGCGATTCCCATCAGCGGAGACGGGCTCGCCAGTCACGATTAATTAAATCGGAATCCAGCGGCGACAATGAAACAATCCTGAAGCGAGCAGCCAATCAGTCAAACAGGAAGCAAGCGATGAAAAATATTCTTCTGACAATTGCATACGACGGCACCGGCTTCTGCGGTTGGCAGATACAGCCCGGTAAGCGAAGCGTTCAGGGGGAGGTGGAACGGGTCCTGGGCATGATCTGCGGACAGCCGATCCGGATTAACGGAACAAGCAGGACCGACTCAGGTGTTCACGCCTACGGACAAATGGCCAGCTTCAAGGCAGAATTCGGAATACCCGTAGCTAAGATCCCTGTTGTTGCCAACGGAATCTTTGCCGCGGCAGAATCGGATAGAGGCAGAAAGGCCGCCGGCGATGTGGCAATCCTTTCCGCCCGTGAGGTTCCCGAAGACTTCCACGCAAGGTTTGATGCGGTGGGGAAGAAATATATCTACAGGATTCAAAACGCCCGGAATCCCGACCCTTTTCAGAGAAACTACCGGTACCAGATAAGCCGGCCACTTGATATGGAAGCGATGCGGGAGGCTGCTGCGCATCTGATTGGTACCAAGGATTTCAAGTGTTTTCAGGCGGCCGGGGGCAAGGAGCTGGAGTCAACGGTGCGAACGATCTACAGCTCCAGGCTGACTTGTACGGAGCGTGACCAGATAGAATATGAAATTACCGGCGACGGCTTTCTATATAATATGGTAAGGATTATAACAGGAACTCTGGTTGATGTGGGCCTAGGCAAAAAAAGACCCGATGAGCTGCCTGATATCATCGCAGGCAGGGACCGGCGGATGGCGGGGCATACCGCGCCGCCTCAGGGCTTGTACCTTGCGGAGGTGTTTTTTGAGGCGGAAGCTTTGCGAAGAGCTGCAGATCCCAAATGAAAGGAGAATGGTATGAAGATTAGAGATTTATACGAAATGAAAAAAACCGTAATCTCGTTGGAGGTTTTTCCTCCCAAATTGGATTCTCCGGTGGAAACGGTATTTAAAACTCTTGATGAGCTGCAGCACCTGAATCCGGACTTTATCAGCGTGACCTACGGGGCCGGGGGAAAGGCCAAGGACAGGACGGTGGAAATTGCTTCCAAAATAAAGAAAGAGTATCATATTGAGAGTCTGGCGCACCTGACCTGCATATCCGCTACCAAGGAGCAGATCAGAAATGCCTTCGGGGAAATGCGAGAGAATAATATAGAAAACATTCTTGCCATGAGAGGCGATATTCCGGAGGATACGGACTTCGAGTTCCCAAATCCCCTTCAATACGTTCATGCGGCGGATCTGATCAGGGAGGTGAAAGCGGAAGGCGACTTCTGCATCGGCGCCGCCTGCTATCCGGAAGGACATGTGAATTGCGAGAGCAAGGTCAAGGATATCAAATATCTGCGGGAAAAGGTGGCTGAGGGAGCTGATTTTCTGATTACCCAGCTTTTTTTCGACAATGAGCTTTTTTACCGATTTATGGAAGAAATCGATATTGCCGGAATCAATGTGCCCGTCTCGGCGGGGATTATGCCCGTATTGAATAAAAACCAGATCATCAGGATGACCAAGCTTGCGGGTTGCGCTATTCCTGCAAAGCTTAGGAGGATCATGGACCGGTATGAGGATAATCCCGCGGCGTTGAAGGAGGCCGGAGAAGCCTATGCTATCGAACAGATCATAGACCTTATGGCCTGGGGAGTCCGGGGAATCCATTTATATACCATGAACAAATCCGATACCGCAAAAAGGATAATCGGCAACATAGAAAATATCAGAAAGCTTCAGAATTGAGCATCCATGGCTTGATTTGGAGGAGAGAGACGAGGTGAAAGAGAAGACGATGAAAATAACGGATTTATTTGGGAAGAAGATTATCATCTGCGACGGCGCCATGGGCACCATGATGCAGAAATATGGCTTGGGCGCAGGGGAGCTTCCTGAGGCCTTCAATTTCACCAACCCCGACGTCATCACAAAGATTCATGAAGCCTACTACAGGGCAGGGAGCGACTTTGTCTCCACCAATACCTTCGGATGCAATCGATATAAGCTTGCGGGTTCTGGATACACGGTTCAAGAGGTCGTCACACAGGCTGTCCATCTCGCCCGCGAGGCCGCAAAACGCGTTTCGGAGGAGGAGAGAGCCCGGGGAAAGAAGCCGGGTGAAAAATTTGTCGGCATGGACGTGGCGCCTATCGGCAGACTGATGGAACCCGTGGGAGATCTTCCCTTTGACGAAGCTTATGACATGTTCAAAGAACAGATTCTTGCTGGGGTGGATGCGGGAGCCGACTTTATTTTCTTTGAAACCTTTACGGATATCTACGAGCTGAAAGCCGGCGTGCTGGCCGCCAAAGAAAACTGCGATCTGCCGGTATTCTGTTCTGTGACCTTTCAAGAGGACGGAAGGATGCTCATGGGCTCCGACCCGCTGACTGCGGTGAACATCCTGCAGGACCTGGGCATCGATGCTCTGGGTATCAACTGTTCCCTGGGACCGAAGCAGATCATCGGAATTGCAAAACAAATTCTCGCATATTCCAAGCTGCCGGTTTTGGTCCAGCCTAACGCCGGACTGCCGAGAGTCGTGGACGGCGAGACCGTATACGACGTGGATATTGATGCGTATGTGGAGGCAATGCAGGAGCTCCTGAATGCTGGAATCGCCATAGCGGGCGGCTGCTGCGGAACCAATCCGGAATATATTGCGGCTCTAGTAAAAAGCGTGGAAAACAAGGATTATCCCGCCTTGTCCGCCGACGTTGAAAAGATCAGAATAGAAAAGGCGGTCACAGCGGTCAGCTCATCCACCGAAACCGTGATTCTGGACGACAGAATCCGCATCATCGGGGAGCGCATCAATCCCACGGGCAAGAAGCTTTTGAAGGAAGCTCTGAAGGCGAAGGATCTGAGCTATATAGAAAATGAAGCGATTTCACAGGTAAAGGCCGGCGCCGAGATTCTCGACATCAATGTTGGACTGCCTGAAATCGATGAATATGAAATGATGCTGGAAGCAATCCGAAAGGTTTCCTCCGTGGTATCCGTGCCCCTTCAGATCGACAGCGCGGACCATAGGGTAATCGAGGCGGCGGCCAGATACTATAACGGAAAACCCATGATCAACTCCGTCAACGGGAAAAAAGAAAGCATGGAGACGATTTTTCCCATTGTGAAAAAATACGGCGCCTGCGTGATCGCGCTGACGCTGGATGAAAAGGGACTTCCGAAGAATGCGGATGAACGCATTTCGATTGCTGAAAAAATCATCAATACAGCAGCAGCTTATGGGATCGGCAGAGAAAGAATCGTCGTGGATTGTCTGACTCTGACCGTATCCGCTCAACAGAACGCGGGAAGGGATACTCTGGAAGCAATCCGCCGGGTGAAAAAGCAGTATGGCGTTAAGACAACCCTGGGAGCAAGCAACATCTCCTTTGGACTGCCGGAACGAAAGCTGCTGAACCGGACATTTCTTGCCATGGCCCTGGAAGCCGGGCTGGACGCCCCCATTACGGACCCTCTGGTGCCGGAATACGTGGATACCATTCGGGCATTTTCCGCCCTGAGCGGAAAGGATGCCGAATCCAAAGATTATATCTGTATTTACGGCAGCGCACAGGTTGATGGATCGGCAGCGAAAACCCCGGACAGCAGCCGAAAGGAAGAGCGGGAGGTTTCGCTGGAAGAAATTATCATAGAGGGTTACGAAGACCGTGCGGCGAAAGCGGCGGAGGAGCTGCTGAAAACCAAAACTCCGCTCGGGATCGTGGAGGAGATTATCATACCGGCGCTTGAAACCGTCGGAAAGGATTATGAAAGCGGCGCAAGCTTTCTGCCCCAGCTGATCAAATCCGCCGATACGGTAAAGGCAGCCTTTGCCGTATTGAAGGAAGCGATGAAGGCTTCAGGGGAAAACATCTCCTATGGAAAGGTGATTCTGGCCACGGTGCAGGGCGACATTCACGATATCGGAAAGAATATCGTAAAGGTGCTGCTGGAGAATTATGGATACGAGGTTGTGGATCTGGGAAAGGATGTTGCCATCGAAAGGGTGGTAGAGGAGGCCAAAAGAGGCAATATCCGAATGGTAGGTCTCTCCGCTCTTATGACCACCACCGTCGTCAATATGGAAAAGACCATTAAAGCGTTGAAGGACGCCGGTCTGGACTGTGTTACCGCAGTTGGTGGAGCTGTACTGACCGCCGACTATGCGGAGAAGATAGGGGCGGATTTCTATTGCAAGGAGGCAATGGATACGGTAAGGGTTGCAAACCGTATTTTTAAAGGCGATAAATAAGGCCGAGGCGCGTACTGGAATACAGGTGGTGCTGGAATAAAAATACAGGACAAGCCTAGAGCTGCAATTAAAATACAGGACAAGCTTGGTAAATCGGGGATACGATGTTACAATAGTAAATGGTATTAAGGCTACAATAAATGGCTCTAAAATTACAATAAATGGTTTTTGAAATTACAGAAAATGGATTTTAAAAGGAGAAGCGTATGGACAGACCGAGTTGGGATCAATACTTTATGGAAATGGCGGAAGTGACGCAGAAGAGATCCACCTGCATGAGAAGGCAGGTCGGAGCGGTTATTGTGAAGGACAAGAGGATCATGGCCACGGGATACAACGGAGCGCCCATCGGAATCAAGCATTGCGAGGAACGGGGCGGCTGCCTGAGACAGAAGCTGAATGTACCGTCGGGACAGAGACACGAGCTTTGCATGGCCCTTCATGCGGAACAGAATGCTATCATTCAGGCTGCCCATCTGGGACAGAGCATCGCCGGTGGCACCATTTACTGCACACACCAGCCCTGCGTGATCTGCGCCAAGATGATCATCAATGCCGGCTTGACCAGAATCGTAGTCAAGGAGGGCTATCCGGATGAACTCTCGCTGGAAATTCTGAAGGAAGCGGGACTGGAAATTGAAATGTTCGACGATATAAAATAAGCTAAAATACATAGGGGAAAAGGGTTAGGAAGGACAGGAACATGACTCAATATTTACTGATATTTATAACGGCATTTCTATTAGCACTGATCTTTACACCGGTGGCAATCAAGATTGCTCCGAAAATCGGGGCGGTGGATATACCCAAGGACAATCGCAGAATGCACACGAAGGCCATGCCAAGATTCGGCGGGATGGCGATATACATCGGAACAATAACGTCCATGCTGATTTTTCTCCCGTTCAATACAAAGCTTGCGGGACTCATCGCGGGAGGCACCCTGATCTTCTTGGTGGGAATCATTGACGATCTTAAGAATCTGCCGGCCAAATTGAAGCTGGCGTGCCAGATCCTGTGCGCGTTTATTCTGTTTCAGTTCAGCGTAAGGATTGACTTCATCGGAAATCCCTTCGGAGAAGGCTACTATTTCTTCCCGTGGATCGTAAGCTTGATTGTGACCGTGGTTTGGATCGTAGGTATCACCAATACCATCAATCTCATCGACGGACTGGATGGATTGGCGGGAGGCGTGGCGTTTATCGCATCCATATCCATCGCATACATCGCCTATATCAACGGGAGTACTGAAGCTTCCATGGCAATGCTCGCCATAGCGGGAGGAGCTCTGGGTTTTCTTCCCTTCAACTTCAATCCGGCTAAAATTTTCATGGGAGACGGCGGAGCGCTGTTTTTGGGCTTTATGCTCGCCGGATTTTCGGTGATGAGCCCGATGAAGAGCGCCACCATGCTGGCAACCGTAGTTCCCGTCCTGGTGCTCGGTCTTCCCATATTCGACACCGCCTTTGCCATTCTCAGAAGATTAATCAATAGACGTCCGATTATGGAGGCAGATAAAGGCCATCTCCATCATCGTCTCATGGCTGCGGGACTGGGACAGAGAAGGGCGGTGCTGACCCTTTACGGAATTAGCGGAGTCATGGGGGTCGCGGCCATCGTCATGAGCCGGGATCTGCTCATCGAATCGGCGCTGTTGATCATAATTGCCGCAACCTTCATCTATGTTTTCCTGACCGATCCCAATAGCACAGGACTGAACCTGAAGGCAGTCAATACAGAGGTGCTGGAAAAGCAGGAAAAGAAGAGCAAGGAGGCGAAGCAATGAAAGTATTAACCGTATTTGGAACAAGACCCGAGGCCATTAAGATGGCGCCTCTTGTAAAGAAGCTCAATGAGGAACCGGGAATCCGGTCGGTCTTATGCGTGACCGCCCAGCACAGGGAAATGCTGGATCAGGTTTTGGAGCTTTTCGAGCTGGTTCCCGATTATGACCTGAATATTATGAAACAGAACCAGACCATCAGCCAGATCACATCCAACGTTCTGATGGGTCTGGAGGAGGTCTTCCGGAAGGAAACACCGGATATCGTGCTGGTTCACGGCGACACGACAACCACCTTTGCCGCATCCCTCGCCGCGTTCTATCAGCAGATTCCGGTTGGGCACGTGGAGGCGGGGCTGAGAACCGGAGACAAGTATTCCCCTTATCCGGAGGAGATGAACCGGATTATGACGGGACATATCGCAGATCTGCATTTCGCTCCGACAGAACGGAACCGACAGAATCTGATCCGGGAAGGAATTCCGGAGGAAGCAATTTTTATTACCGGGAATACGGTCATTGACGCGCTGCTTCAGGTGGCCGGAAAACCCTACGATTTTGAAGATGAAACCTTACGTACGATTGATTTTGATAATAGGAGAGTAATTACGGTAACCTGTCACCGCAGAGAGAATCTGGGCGAGAACATGGAACAGATTTTCACCGCGATTCGTGATATCGCCGCTGAGTTTATTGATACGGAAATCATTTATCCCGTTCATATGAACCCGAAGGTCAGAGAAACCGCCAACAAGGTTCTTGGGAACTCAGGCAGAATCCATCTGATCGAACCGCTGCAGTACCAGCCCTTTGTAAACCTTATGGCTAAATCCCATCTCATCATAACCGATTCCGGAGGAATGCAGGAGGAGGCTCCTTCCCTTGGGAAACCGGTCCTGGTGGTGAGAAGGGAAACAGAGCGGCCGGAGGCCATTGAAGCAGGTACGGTCAAGCTGGCTGGTGTTTCGAGGGATACGATCTATCGGATGACGAGAGAGCTTCTCACGGACCAAGCGGCATACAGCAGGATGGCTCATGCGGTCAACCCCTACGGCGACGGTCATGCCTGCGACAGGATTATCCAAGTACTGCGGGATTATGGAAAATAAACAACCGATCACAATAGAAAGCAAATCATTATACAGGACCCTGGCAAGGGTCGCGCTTCCCATTGCATTGCAAAGCCTTATCACATCCTCCCTGAACCTTATGGACAACCTGATGGTTGGCAGCCTGGGTGAAGTGGAGCTCGCTGCGGTAGGGCTTTCTTCGCAGGTGTTCTTTGTCCACTTCGGTGTAATGTTCGGCTTTGCCAGCGGCGCTTCCGCCTTTATGGCTCAGTTCTGGGGCAGAAAGGATATCCAGAGCATCCGCAAGGTAGTAGGCTTTGCGGTTGCAGTCTGTTCCTGCATCAGTATGCTGTTCTTTCTTCCGGCGGTACTGGCACCGGAAATGCTGCTGGGACTGTTTACCGATATTCCTGAGGTAATCGCCTTGGGACAAGACTATGTCAGGATTACCGCAATCTGCTTTCTGACGCTGGGAATCACCTTTCCGCTGTCAGCCTCTTTTCGGGCCACCCAGCAGACCAGCGTGCCTCTGAAGATCAGCATAGTGGTATTCTCCACCAACACGATACTGAATTTTATTCTCATATTCGGACACTTCGGCGCACCGGAACTGGGAGTAAGAGGGGCGGCGGCAGCCACCGCGATTGCCAGATGTCTGGAACTGATCCTGTACCTTGCGGTGATTTTCATCGGGAAAAATCCCCTTGCCGGGAAGTTCGGCGAGTTCGTCGGCTGGCAGCGGACGCTCGCTTTGAAGGTTCTGATAACCGCTGTGCCGGTGTTGATCAATGAGACCATGTGGAGCCTGGGAATGGCGACCTACAACGCCGCCTACGGAAGGATGGGAGTGACGGAATTTGCTGCGGTTCAGGCAAGCAATACGATCAACACCCTGTTTGTCCTTGCTGTCTTCAGCCTCGGAGACGCCCTTCTCATTCTGGTAGGACAGCGGATCGGAATGGGGCAGATGGATTACGCCTTTGCACTGGCCAAACGGCTCCTGCGGATCGGGGTCTGTGTCGGGGCTGTATCCGGTATCTTGCTGATCCTGTCTTCTCAGTTGATCATTCGCTTGTTCAATTTCACTGCGGAAGGACAGCGCTATGCGCTGCTCATATTATTCATATACGGTTGTATGATGCCGATTAAGATCTACAGCGGACTCAATATCGTAGGAACTCTGCGGTGCGGCGGAGATACACGGTTTGCCATGTTTGTGGAGATGGGTTCTGTCTGGCTGATCGGGGTCCCTCTGGTATTCTTCGGTGCCCTGTTTCTTCGATTGCCCATCTACCTTGTCGTTCTTATGGCGCAAACGGAGGAAGTGGTCAAGCTGTTCATCTGCAGACGCCGCTTCCGCTCCAGAAAATGGCTGAGAAACCTGGTTCATGATTTATAGCCCCTGTATTCCCTTGAAAACAAAGGGTTGCAGGGGTTTGTATTCTGAATACATAATTTTCAGAATGTTTATTTTTTAACGATACTTTACTTTTCGGATTTTAGGTCTATAATAAAATAATACCATGAATTGTGTCTAAGAAAGAGCAAAATGGATGGTTTGACGTCCTTTCAGAACGAGATATTCAAACAGGAAATCATGGCTGGGTGTTTACAGAGCAGCAGAATAGGGTAATGGTGGAATGAGTGATCTGACTCCTTTTAAAAACAAGATATTTTTATACGGAATCTTCGTTGCCTTTTTTATTCAGCTGGTTTCCCTGCCATTTCTGGGGCTGGATGTCAAGTTCAGTTATGGCCTTGCAATGGGTACGGCAATATCCATTGTCAACTTTAATATCATGGAATATACACTTAGGAGAGCTCTCTCCAGTGGCAAAAGCGGCTTGGTTTTTGCCGGGTATGTGATCCGGCTGTTGATATACGGCGGCGCTTTTTACATGTCCCTGCGGGTTGGAACTGTCAGCGGGATTGCTGCGCTTTTCGGTTTTTTAACACTGAAAATATCGATTTACTACCTGCACGGTTTCAAGGCAGAGTTTTCGAAGGACCGAAAGGTACGCCCGGAGGTTAAGGAAGCCTATGAAAAAATGGATGCGTCGAAAGAGGAGCATAAAACAGATAGAATTAGAGATAAAATAAGAAGAGAACTTGAATATCAGGAGGATGAGGATTTCTTTGGCCGGAATGAAACTGAGGATGGGTCTGCGGACGGATTTTCTGCTGAAACATCAAAGAAAGGGCAGGGAAAGACTTATCGCAGTTATAAAAGAAAGAAATTAAGCCGCGATAAGGAGGAGGAATAGCGGAATGCATAACATAGACAATTTAGGACCGCGAAAAATAATCGGCTTTGGAGACGGAAGCCTATTTATCACGGAAACGGTGCTGTACTCACTGATTGTGGCTGCGGTTCTTATTATTTTTGCTTTAGTATCAACCAGAAAAATGGAAAGAGAGCCGAAAGGACTGCAAGCTGTTGCGGAATTAATCGTTGAGTTTACATACAAACTCGTCGGCGACACTATGGGAAAGCATAACCTCTCCTTTGCGCCTTATATCGGAACATTATTCCTGTTTCTGCTAGTGGGAAACTCCTTGGGACTTTGGGGATTCCGACCCGTTACCACAGATGTGAACACCACTTTTGCGCTGGCGGGGATCACCTTTATCCTGATTCAGTATAACTCCATCCGGTCCAGAACCTTCAAGGGTCATCTGAAGCACATGTGTGAGCCCTATCCCTTTATGTTTCCACTGAAAATCATTGAGGACGTTTCCATTCCGATTTCACTGGCCTTCCGACTATTTGGAAACATCCTTGGCGGAATGATTATCATGGCGCTGATCTTCAATGCTTTGGGGAGCGCCAGCCACAAGCTGCATCTGCCGATTCCGTTGTTGGAAGCAGTTATCCCGCTTCCCGCGAACATATTTTTCGATATTTTTGAACCGATTTTACAAGCCTTTATCTTTACCATGTTATCTATGGTGTTTATCGGGATGGCCATCGCCACTCACGAGGATCATCATTAGAAATATTAAAACTTGAACAATAAGAAGGGAGATTTATATTATGCCATTAGTAACACCAGAAGCATTCGTTTTAGGAATGTCAGCATTAGGAGCATCATTTACCATGATTGCAGCATTGGGAATTGGTATCGGGCAGGGTTTCACTGCGGGGAAAGCGGTAGAAAGCGTTGCAAGACAGCCGGAGGCGCAAGGTGATATCCTTAAGACTATGCTTGTTGGTCAGGCTGTTGCCGAAACCACAGGTATCTTTGCCTTTATCATATCCATCGCTCTGATCTTTATCAATCCTCTTGTAGGCATGCTCTAAAATATAACAACCGATTCAGAGAGGAGGATAAAACCTTGGAATTGTATACAGGTTTGATTGAATTTAACTGGACCCTAGTCATGCAGTGGGTTACTGTTCTGGTTTTATACCTTATACTCAAACGATTCTTCTTCGAAAAAGTGCATAATTTTATGCTCGACCGGCAAAATGCCGTGAAAGATTCCTTTGATCAGGCGGAACGTACCAATCAGATTGCGGATGAAAAACTGGCCGAATACAACAAGAAAATACTGAACCTTGAAAACGAGGGCAGAGAAATCATCAAAAACGCAAAGATTAAGGCGGAGGCAACGGCAAAGGAAATTACGGATGAAGCGAACAGAAAAGCGAATGAAATGCTTTTGCAGGCGCAGAGAGAGATTGAAAGAGAGAAGCTCAAGGCAGTTAGTGAGATGAGACAACAGATCGCAAGTCTGGCTATCTTTGCTGCGGAAAAGATTATTGAAAAGCAGCTTGACGCATCCGGACAGGAAGAGATTATTCAGCGAGTCATTGAACAGGCAGGTAATTCGGGATGGCAGAATTGACAGTCGATATGACATATGGGAAAGCCCTCTTTGAAGCGGCTTCCGATATGAATAAAGAGGAGCAGATTCTGGAGGAAGCGCTGGCGCTTCAGGAGATTCTGAAGGAAAATCCGGAGCTTTTGGAATTCATCAAGACTCCGGTAATTTCCGCTGAGGAAAAAAAGGAGAAGATGAAAGCGATCTTTTCAGGGAGAATATGTGACGAACTGCTGAACCTGCTGTTTATTCTCATCGATAAAAGGAGAGCCGGGGAATTCGGATGTATTGTCAAGCGGTACAAGCAGCTGGTAGACGAAAGCCGGGGCTTCTCCGTCGGAACCATATTCTCTGTCAATCCTCTTTCCAGAGAGCAGCTTTCGATCTTTGAGGAAAAGACCGGAAAACTGATCCGGAAAAAAGTAAAGCTCGAGAATAAAACGAACTCCGCCATCCTGGGCGGAGTCAGGATCTTTATAGAAGGCAAGGTGATTGACGCCACCATCAGAAAACGGCTCAACGACCTGAGTGAAAGCCTGAAATAGACAGACGGAATCTTACAGAGGAACTTGGAGATTTCGAACCATTCGGAAGGAGGATGTTGCACCTATGAACTTAAGACCAGAAGAAATCAGTGCGGTCATACGGGAGCAAATCAAACAATATAAGAACGAACTGGAAATCTCAAACTTTGGGACAGTGATACAAGTGGGAGACGGGATCGCAAGAATCTACGGCCTGGACCAATGCATGGCCGGCGAGCTCCTGGAGTTTCCCAATGAGATATACGGCATGGCATTAAACCTGGAAGAGGATAATGTCGGTACGGTAATTCTGGGCCCCGATAAAGAAATCAAGGAAGGGGACATTGTAAAGCCGACCGGTAGAGTCGTGGAGGTTCCGGTGGGACCCGAGCTTATCGGCCGCGTCGTAAACGCGCTGGGGCAGCCCATTGACGGAAAAGGCCCCATTCATACTACAAAGACAAGACCGATTGAGAACAAGGCTCCCGGGGTGCTGCAGAGAAAGTCGGTAAATGAGCCGCTTCAGACCGGAATCAAGGCCATAGACTCCATGATTCCCATCGGAAAAGGTCAAAGAGAGTTGATTATCGGTGACCGGCAGACAGGAAAAACCGCGATTGCCATCGACACCATCATCAATCAGGCGGACGAAGACGTAATCTGCATATATGTAGCCATCGGGCAGAAAAAATCCACCGTTGCTCAAATGGTTCAGACCTTGGAAAACAAAGGCTCCATGAAATATACCATCGTTGTATCCGCAACAGCAAGCGAGGTTGCTCCGCTGCAGTATATCGCCCCTTATGCAGGCTGCGCTATGGCGGAAGAATTTATGCATCAGGGCAAGCACGTGCTGATCATCTATGATGATCTGTCCAAGCATGCGGTAGCCTACCGGGCTATGTCTCTGCTGCTTCGAAGACCTCCGGGAAGAGAGGCATATCCGGGAGACGTATTCTATCTGCACAGCAGACTGCTGGAAAGAGCGGCAAAGCTTTCCGATGAACTGGGCGGAGGATCGATTACAGCGCTGCCCATAATCGAGACCCAGGCAGGAGACGTGTCTGCCTACATCCCCACCAACGTGATATCCATCACCGACGGCCAGATCTTCCTGGAATCGGAGCTTTTCTTTACAGGGCAGAGACCGGCGGTAAACGCGGGCATCTCCGTATCCCGTGTAGGTGGAAACGCTCAGATCAAGGCAATGAAAAAGGTCTCCAGCAAGGTCAAGCTGGAACTGGCCCAGTACAGGGAACTGGCAAGCTTCTCCCAGTTTGGATCCGATCTGGACAAGGATACGAGAGCCAGACTGGATCACGGTGTCATCCTGATGGAAATATTGAAGCAGCCCCAGTATTCGCCGGTTAAGGTAGAGCATCAGGTCATGATCATATTCGCGGCCACCAACCATTATCTGGCGGACATTCCGGTTGAAGAGATCAAGAAGTTTGAAACAGATTTCTATGATTTTATGGATACCCACCATGCTGAAATCGGCAGGGAGATTAGATCTACGGGCAAACTGGAAGCGGAGACAGAAGAAAAATTAAAAGCTGCCATTGAGGAATTCAAGAAGATCAGAAATTCATAATGACAGCTCCTTAAGGAGGAGGCGACCGCATGGCTGGAAACAATATGAGGGATATCAAACGCAGGATCCGGAGCGTCAACAGCATGGAGCATATCACCAATGCCATGAAGCTCGTATCCGCAGCCAAACTGAGAAAAGCCAAAAATACCTTTGAAAAGACAAGAGAATATTTCCACTATGTCACCGAATCCATAGAGGAAATTTTCAATAATACCAGTGAAGTTCCGCTCCAGTATTTGAAGGGGAACAGAGAAATCAAAAACACCTGCTATATTATCATAACCAGCTCAAGAGGCCTCTGCGGCAGCTTCAATTCCAACGTGATAAAGGAAGCGGCAAAGGAGATCGCCTCCGACCCGGAAAAACCGATCATTGTGGCGATCGGCGGCAAGGGAAAGGAATATTTTGAAAAGCGCGGCTATGAAATTTTCGAGGAGTATATGCTGCCGCCGGAGAGCATTTCATTCCTGGAAACCCATGACATCAGCAAGCCCATCATCGAGCTTTATGATCAGGGGAAAATCGATGAGGTGGTTTTGATCTACACCTCCTTTGTCAGCTCCATGGAACAGAAGGTAAGAAACGTTACGCTGCTTCCCTTCGAGCTTCACAAAGACCCGGATTTTCCGCAGCTGGAAAAACAGGTGGATTATGAACCCTCCGTGGAGGAGGTATTCAATTATCTGGTTCCCAAGTACGTGGAGATCATGGTTTACGGCGCTATCGTAGAATCCGCAACCTGTGAGCATGCGGCAAGAAGGATGGCGATGGAAAATGCCACGGACAATGCCAGAGAAATGATCGGCGAGCTGACCCTCTTCTACAACAGGACGAGACAAGCCGCCATTACCAATGAAATTTCAGAAATAGTAGGCGGCGCGGAAGCGCTGAAATAGACAGAGGCTTTGAAAGCCGCTGAAAGAGACTATCTCACGTGAGGGGGGAATGAAATGAGCCATAAAGGCACCATTCATCAGATCATAGGACCTGTAATCGATATAAAATTCATGCCGGAGGAAATGCCGGAGCTGCTTAACGCGATTCGCATCCCGTTTGAAGACCGCATTATCGTAGCGGAAGTAGCCCAGCACATCGGCGATGACGTAGTAAGGTGCGTTGCCCTATCCTCCACGGATGGACTGACAAGAGGCATGGAAGCGGAAGACAGCGGCGCTCCGATCAGTGTTCCTGTCGGAAAGGAAGTATTGGGCCGGTTATTCAATGTAATCGGTGAAACCATTGATGATAAGGGGCCTGTCCAAACGGAGCGGCGGATGCCGATCCATAAACCGGCTCCCTCTTTCGAAGAACAGGATACCAGCTCTCAGATCTTTGAAACAGGAATCAAGGTCGTAGACCTGATCGCCCCTTATACACGGGGAGGAAAGGTTGGACTGTTCGGCGGCGCTGGAGTTGGAAAAACCGTACTGATTCAGGAACTGATTAATAATATCGCAAAGGAACACGGCGGGATCTCCGTATTCGCCGGAGTCGGAGAACGGACCAGAGAAGGAAACGATCTTTACTATGAAATGATCGAATCCGGCGTAATCGACAAGACTGCCATGGTTTTCGGCCAGATGAACGAACCGCCGGGAGCCAGAATGAGAGTGGCTTTGACAGGCTTGACAATGGCCGAGCATTTTCGTGACGAAGAAGGACAGGATGTGCTTCTTTTCATCGATAATATTTTCCGGTTTACACAGGCAGGCTCCGAGGTTTCGGCCCTGCTGGGGCGCGTACCCAGCGCAGTAGGATATCAGCCCACCCTTGCGACGGAAATGGGAGCATTGCAGGAAAGAATTACTTCGACCAAAAAAGGATCCATCACGTCGGTGCAGGCAATTTACGTACCTGCCGACGATTTGACAGACCCGGCTCCCGCAACAACCTTCGCCCATCTGGATGCAACTACGGTATTGTCCAGAGCCATTACCGAGCTGGGAATCTATCCCGCGGTGGATCCGCTGGAATCTACCTCCAGGATTATGGATCCGCTGATTATCGGGGAAGAGCATTACAACACCGCCAGAGGAGTCCAGGAGGTGCTGCAGCGGTATAAGGATCTGCAGGACATCATCGCCATACTGGGTATGGATGAGCTGTCGGATTCCGACAAGCTTGTGGTATCAAGAGCGAGAAAGATCCAGCGTTTCCTGTCGCAGCCGTTCAGCGTTGCGGAGGCATTTACCGGAACGCCGGGCAAGTATATCCCGCTGAAGGAGACCGTCAGAGGATTTAAGGAGATTCTGGAAGGAAAGCATGACGAAATTCCGGAATCCCTGTTCCTGTTTGCCGGCGGAATTGACGAAGTGGTAGAAAGGTTCAGGAAAAATGCCTAGAAGTTTTGTGCTGGAGGTGATTACTCCCTCCAAACTCTTTTATAAGGGCGAGGTAGAGCTTGTAATCGTCAGGACCCTGACCGGAGACGAAGGCTTTATGTATAATCACACCTGGGCGGTCAAGCTGCTCGCTGCGGGAGAACTGTGGTTTCAGGAAAAGGGATCAAAGGACTTTAAGATCGCAGCCCTGGCCGGAGGCTATGTGGACGTAAAGGATAATATCGTCATCTTTACCGACGCGGCGGAGTGGCCTGAGGATATCGACCTTGCGAGGGCCGAGCTGGAGAAGCAAAAGGCGGAGAACTGGCTGAAACATCCCAGCGACGACGACTCGGAGATTGCGAGGGCGAAAATCGCCATTGCCAAGTCCATTACCCGTATGCATGTGGCGGCCGGCGGGCACAGAAGGAAAAGATAGAATAGGCTCAATCATAATAAGAATAAAAAACGAATAACGCCGACCATCACTACTTCCGATGGTCGGCGTTATTCAAACGCTGCATCAAACATTTCTGGTGGAATCACCCTCTTTCCAAGCCGATTGATATTGCTATCTAACAATGGGTAGTATTCCCAATGCTACTTGCTTTATACATAGTATAGCACTACAATTTTAATTTTCAAGAATATTCTGATAAAAAGTACATGAAAAAAACATGTATATAAAAATACCATAATACAAGAATACAAGAGGCTGTCTCAAAATGATTGAATAAATCATGGAGAGATGGCCTCTCTCCATGAAAAATGAAAAAATCCGCATTCTAACTCATAGCTCAATCATTAGCTAAATCAGTTAGGGGTGCGGATTTTGAATTTTGGGCAGCACAAAATAGGGTATAGGAGATTTTCTGGGTTTGTTAAGCAGTTTTTTTCAACATTTCTTCCTTGTATAGCTTGAATCCCCGCTTGTTAGCCTTCGTCTTGGAATGAAGCTTGTTGATGTTGAATCCGAAGCAA
>JAEZLP010000052.1 GCA_023415235.1 Bacillota bacterium | reverse complement strand
CTGATGATACTTGGCGGGCAGCTGCCTGGGAAAGTAGGACGTCGCCGGTTTTTTTAATAAGGCCCCATGGTCAAGCGGTCAAGACACCGCCCTTTCACGGCGGTAACCCGGGTTCGATTCCCGGTGGGGTCACCAACTTGATATATAACTCTGAATGCGTGTCTTTCAGAGTTTTATATTTTGTAAGCTATTTTCTCATCGCTCTACCCTAACAAATTAGATAGTCAATTTCCTTTGTTGGTATTCTGTGTCAAAGTGATAAAAGCAACTGGATACGAACGGAAAACTATCCATAATGGAAAATAAGGGTTGACAAAGGTGGGTAAAATCAAGTAAAATCAAACTTGTTCCGTCACTAAGGCGGACGTCAGATTAAAACCATATGGGCATGCGCGCGTGGCGGAATTGGCAGACGCACTAGACTTAGGATCTAGCGGGCGACCGTGGGGGTTCAAGTCCCTCCGCGCGCACCAAAAGACATGAAAATACACCCAAAAGGGTGTTTTTTCATGTCTTTTTATTCCGAAAAGGAGGGACTTGAACCCGAAAGGGCAGCTTGCGTTGAGAAAACAGCATGGTTGCTGTTTTCAGCAAGCTGGTCCGAGCCTGAGGAGCAGGCGGAGGACGGCAGACACGGAGTGGCTGCGAAGTCCCTCCGCGCGCACCAAGAGACATGAAAAGATTACCAAGAGCGTTCTTATACGCTTTTTTATTTTCGTTTATAAAATTATGTAAAGATTTGTCGAAATACGTCGATATACTGATTATGAATTGCATATAGGGGGTAGTTATCTGACAAAGAAAAGAGGGGGGGCTCTTGAGATTTGACAAAGCCCCCCTTTAAGTTTCCACGTATGAGAAAGAAACCGTCTGGAATGATATAGAGGCATTCAGAAGGCGATATCATCACGGTATAATGTGTGTATAGGAGGAACGGATATGACGAAAATGAAAGCAATGGGCAAAAAACAGGTCAATTTGCTGACCAGGATACTTATTTATATAGGTATTCCTATTATAGTTATCTATGGGATTTCAACATCCTTCATGCTGTATGGCGTCAAGGTGCAAATTACCGATTTGACGGAGAAACAGCTAGTATCAGAATCCAGCGCGGCGGCAAACGAAATAGCCGGAGTATTCAATAAGTATCTTGAAATTACAAAGCAGATGGCGGTAAACAGCCAGTTTGAGGATACGATCGCTGAGATCACTCCGGGTATGGCGCCATCGTCAGCAGCAGGATTTGTCAAATCGGAAAAGACCTTAGCGGGCATCAAAGCGTCGGATCCGAATATTCTGGAGGCCTGGGTAGCGGACGTCGATTCCAATCAACTGCTGTTGTCCGAAGGATACTATGCAAACCCGGACTTTGTAACGGTTGAAAGACCCTGGTACATACAGATGATAAAAGTCGGCGGAACGGCGATGACTGCACCGTATGTGGATGCCATGACCGGTAAAATGGTTGTAACCGCTGTAACACCGATTTATCGGACCGGCACAACGGAAGTCATCGGCGCAGCAGGGATGGATTTCACTTTGGACAGTGTATCGGCAATGATGAACGAATACAAGATGGGAGAAACAGGATCTTTTATTCTGGCAAGTTCAGACGGGCAACTGATCTACCATCCAAACAAGGATTATATCAATACCAACATCAAAGATTCTATTATGTCGGATAACATCAAAGACGCCGTTTTGAACCAGCAGACCGGAGGTATAGAATATACCAGCGACAGTACGTATAATCACGGATATGTAACTATGGTGGGCGATACAGGCTGGACTATTACGGCCGGCCTTCCCGACAAAGAATTTAACAGCGCATACAATTTATATAAATGGATTACTATGCTTATTATTCTGGGTGTTGTCGCATTGATTGCGCTGATGACCATATTCACCTCCAGAAAGATTGCAAAGCCAATCCAGACACTGGCTGGCATAGCCAACAAGATGGCTGAAGGGGATGTTGATGTAAGCACCGACGGAATCAAAGCCATCAGCAGCGAAATAACGGAACTGACCACGGCGTTTGGCGGGATGGCCGAAAACATCAAAGCCCAGGCTGAGGCAGCCGGCCGGATCGCGGCGGGAGACCTGAATGTCGATATCAAAGCGCGGTCGGATAAGGACGTACTCTCTCTCAGCATGATCTCTGTCATTGATACGTTAAGAAATCTTGTTTCGGAAGCGGAAGTGCTGACAGAAGCCGCGGTAGAAGGCAGACTTTCCACCCGCGGGGCCGCGGAAGCATTCCAGGGTGGCTATCGTCAGATTATCGAAGGCTTCAATAATACGCTTAATGCTATTGTAGAACCGCTTAACATAGCCCTCCCATATATCGAAAAGATGGCAGCTGGCGGGGACTTGGAAGAGCTTGAGAATAATTTCAAGGGCGACTATGCTGTGCTGATTTCCAACCTGTTGCAGGTAAGAGGATCACTGTATACCCTGTTGGGCGAATCAGTCAAGCTGACAGAAGCCGCAGCCCAGGGAGAACTATCCTACCGGGCCGATATCAGCACATTAAACGGCGGCTATGCTCAAATCATCAGTGGTATCAATGACACGCTGGATTCCCTCATCAATCCGCTGAATATGGCCGCAGGCTACATAGATCAGATCGGAAGAGGTGAGATCCCGGAGAAGATCACCGATGAGTACAAAGGAGATTTCGACAATATCAAGGAGAGCATCAATTCCTGCATCGACGGCCTCAGCGGTTTGGTTGAAGCCAAGGAAGCTCTTGGCAGGATGAGCTACAACGACTATTCCGCAAAGGTAGACGGTACATACATGGGAATCTATGCGGAAATTGCAGGTTCGGTCAATATGGTATCCGATCGCATCCTGCATACCATAAACATCCTGAGCAACATCTCCGAAGGAGATCTGAAGGATCTCTTGGATTTGAGGGCCTCTGGAAAACGGAGCGAAAACGACACCCTGATGCCGACGGTCATTACCATGATGGAAAACATTAAGGCTCTGGTCGACGAAACGGCGATGCTGTCCGAAGCTGCGGTGGAAGGAAAGCTCTCCACAAGAGGAGAAACCGGGAAATTCAAGGGTGAATACGCCAAGGTCGTAGAGGGAATCAACAACACCCTCGACGCGGTTATCGAGCCAGTCAACGAGGCATCCGCAGTGCTCCAGGAGATGGCAAAAGGAAATCTCCAGATCACCATGGAAGGCGATTACAAAGGAGACCATGCAGCCATCAAGACCGCTCTTAACGAAACCATTGCAAACATCCGGAGCTACGTCAGCGAGATCTCCGAGGTGCTTGCCGAAATCAGCGGCGGGAACCTGAGTCTGGCCGTCACGGCGGATTACAAGGGAGATTTCGTGGAGATCAAGAACTCCCTGAACAACATCATTATCTCGCTTTCTCAGGTCATGGGCGACATCGGCGAAGCGGCGGACCAGGTGGCCTCCGGCTCCAGACAGGTATCCGACGGCAGCCAGGCGCTGTCTCAGGGCTCCACGGAGCAGGCGAGCTCCATCGAGGAACTCACCGCATCCATCGCGGAAATCGCGGACCAGACCAAGAAAAACGCGGTGAACGCTAACCAGGCCAGCGAGCTTGCGGGAGCGGCCAAGGACAATGCCGAAAAGGGCAACGTCCAGATGCAGGAGATGCTGGGCTCCATGACCGAGATCAACGAGTCCTCGGCTAATATCTCCAAGATTATCAAGGTCATCGACGATATCGCATTCCAGACCAACATTCTGGCTTTAAACGCTGCGGTTGAGGCCGCGCGGGCAGGCCAGCACGGCAAGGGATTTGCGGTGGTAGCCGAAGAGGTGAGAAACCTGGCGGCAAGGAGCGCGGCGGCGGCCAGAGAGACGACGGAGCTCATCGAAGGCTCCATCGATAAGGTTCAGACCGGAACCAAGATCGCCAACGAAACGGCAGCGGCCCTTGTAGAGATTGTATCCGGGATAGAAAAGGCGGCCAACTTGGTGGGAGGAATCGCGACAGCTTCCAACGAGCAGGCTTCTGGAATCGCCCAGATCAACAAGGGCATCGAGCAGGTAGCCCAGGTCGTCCAGAACAATTCTGCGACCGCGGAAGAGAGCGCGGCGGCAAGCGAAGAGCTTTCCAGCCAGGCAGAGCTGCTCAAGGAGATGGTGTCCAGATTCAAACTGAGCAAGGGGACGAAGGCGCTGCCCGGCGTCGGACTTCTCGGAAGCAGCGGAGCCGAACCGGAAGTGGCGCAGGAAGAGAAAAAACAAAAATATGATATCCCGAAGATCGTTCTGGATGACGAGGGTACGGATAAGTATTAACAGCAGTGCAGGTTAATTACTTGATCTGAACTGAAAAACCCAACAGCCCTGCTGTTGGGTTTTTTTCTTACTTCTTCAGACGATCGGGATTCAGTTTCAGCATAATTGCTACATCCCCGATTTGAGTATTGATCTTGGTCGAATAGATAAGATCCTGCTTCGCTGCTGCCTGAGGCTCTCCATCCACAATCTTCGGAGGCTGGATGTCACAGGTGATATCTTTTTCGGACAGATAGGTCATCGCATTTCCGCTTATGATATTGGCGATCTCTCCCAATGCCGACAGCACAAACTCGTCAACTGCCGTAAATTCCATTCCGCTCATGCACTTTACTATTTCAAGGGTGGTTTCCTCTGGAAAACGATACAGAACTTCACCGGTCAGGTCTCCCGTGACCTCGATGGCTATATCTGTATGGCATGGTTCATTTCCTTCTTCCTCACATTTTTGTGCGGTCTCAGTAATCGTATCCACATCAAGGAGCAGTTTGAATGTCTGACAGGCGGCATCCGTGAAGGGCGTAATCATTTCCATTTGCTTCATTATTTCCCCTCCTTGCCCTTCTCATAATCGCCAATCTTTTGATCCTCCGCTACAACATGATTGACAAGCCAGGTTACCAGTTTGCCTGCAAACTGCTGCATCGTTATCTCCCGGTACCCTTCTTTTTCATACTGCTCAGAAATCATGCCCACATAGGCAACCATGTCGTCGTGTGTTTGTTTATGTGCTGAGAAGGCGGGATATCCGATTTTCTCCTGATAGGCCTCCTCATCCTTAAAATGTGTTACCACATAAGCCTTCATAAATTCCAGAGTTTTATTCACGTTGTTAACCTTCTCATTCCAATCCTTGTCGGAACGAAGGGTTTCAACAAAAGAAGTGACTCGTGCAAAAAGCTCTTCATGCTGTGCATCGATCAGCGGCACGCCTATTTTGTACTTTTCCTTCCAAATCATTGTTTCAATCCTTTCTGCAATTCTAGTTACATCGGTTCTACTACTCGGTATTTTATTCACAGAACTAAAGGACTTTAAACAGGCAGGAACGCTCACCTTAAAAAAAAAGCCAGCAATGCCATCTGCAGTCCAGTTCCTGCATATCTCGATTATACTGTAAGGACTCCAAAAAATACAAGATTTCTTTTTCCTGCTGCAAAAGAATCAAAAGAATGGATCTGCTGCGACCGGAATTTTATTCGACTTATTTTATTATTTATGGTAATCTATGGATACCAAGGGAGGGGGCAGCGGGATGGAGAAAAATATAAATTTCGGCTATGTGGCTGATCTTTATGACTATTATGCAAATGATGACTTCGATATTGATTTCTATAAAAAGCTATGCAGGGGACGCAGGAAGATTCTTGATCTGATGTGTGGCACCGGGCGGGTGTCCATCCCGTTAATCAAGGCGGGTTATAATCTGACCTGTGTCGATTATTCTGAAGAAATGCTTGAAGTCTTCAAAAGAAAGCTTGATGGAGCGCAGCATGCAAAAATTTTCTGTCAGGATATATGCGAGCTTGATCTCGAGGACCGATTTGATCTGATCATAATTCCATCCAATTCAATTGCCGAAATAATAGATCCTCAAAAACGAAGGCAAGCCTTGCGCAGAATTTACGAGCATCTGGCCCCTGACGGTGTTTTTTTCTGTACGCTTTACAATCCGGGCTACAGGATACAGCAGGCGGACGGACTATTGAAATTCTTTGGCAGGTACGATCTCGAAAACAATAAAACGCTGATAGTGACCTTCTATAACGTTTATTCTCCTGCCTACGGCATTATCAGCGGAACACAGTTTTATGAGATTTATAAAAACAGCCGAATGGTGGAAAAGAGGTGTCTGGACATTAAATTTGCCGTCATTGAAAAGGAAGAGATCTGCAAAATGGCCAGAGAGGAAGGGCTGTCGCTAAAAGCCGAGTATGGCGATTACGAGCCGTACCATTATGATGAATCCAGCATGTTTATGAATCTGGTCTTCACAAGAAGGAAACGTCGGTTCGGCGATAAGACAACAGGGAGTCATATAGGATAAATATAATTACAATCTGGCATCCTTCTATGTATCCGAAATTGGCAAACAAAAAAGGTCCTGTGCTAATCAGTACAGGACCTTTTCTATGAACGCAAAGGTGTATTCGTTCTGTTTTCTGTTATTTAGCGCGGTTAGCATAATCGCCAATCTTCTTATCCTCGACGGAAACATGCTTGAGCAGCCAGTCCACCACCATTTGATTTGCATTAAGAATGACGAGAATATTTCCGCCTGATTCCTGAAACTCTTTCTTCAGCTTGGCAAGGGAGTCAATAAAAGCAGTGTGCATTTTCTTCTGTTCTTCATATGCCGGGTAGCCGATTGACTTCATATACACTTCCTCGCTGTGGAAATGCTGCTTCGTATAGTCATCCAGAAAATCCAGCATTTCTGCAATAAATTCCTTAGATTTATTGTTTTTCCCGGCCTCAAAGAGCTGATTTGCCTTCTCAAAAAGGGTTTTATGCTGCTGATCAATGCTGTTTACACCCACAGATAGACTGGGCATCCATTCAATAGCCATTGCTGTATCCTTTCTTGATGTTTTTCTTCCAATGTTTACCCGTTTGGATAATTAGACTGTCGCTTTCCATAATCCGTGCAGATTACAGTACTCGTACGCTGCAATTAAGGTTTCGCCTTCGCTTAATGCGAAAACAGTCTTTGGTTCTGCGCCGACTTCAAGATACTTGAACTGTCCTCCCAGATTTGTATGGAGGTAGATCCAAGCGATATGATGCTCCGGCAGCATGGGGTGCAATGCGCTTCCTACTGTTACGACTACTTTGCCGCCTTCCTTTTCGATTACGGGCACATGCTTTTCCTTGGCACCGTCCGAAGTATTGGCGTCAAGCTCGCTCATTTTTTCACCGCAGCAGACAACCGGAACACCGGAGTTCTCCATAAAAGTGATGATATTTCCGCAGTGCTTGCAGATAAAGAATTTAGGATCCTTATTCATGTCTTATATCTCCTTTCAGATCAAATCTTTTACAACCTAAGAAAAATTATACCACATTCCCGTCGGAATAAAACAAAATAACGGAATAAAATTCCGACAATTGACATTCTGATTCTATTCCGGTACAGTTTAGCTAGAGACAGAGCGGCTGAAAGCAGAAAGGTAGGAAATCATGGATCAGAGCACAATGGAAAAAACCATCAAGGAAGAAGTGGAGAAAATGTACCTGAAACAGGCGGATTCGGTCAATGCCATGATGAGACCTGAATTTGTCCGGTGCAGCTATGAAGAGAAGACTCTCGTCATCGCTTTTCCCGTCCTGGAATGGGAACGAAACCGGGTCGGCGTAATGCATGGAGGAATCATTGCAGCTGCTTTTGATATTGCAACGGGCCTTCTCGCACGCTTCTTTGCAGACCGCAGCTTTGCCCCCACCATCCATCTTGACACCGTTTTCATAAGGCCGGTTCATTTGGGAGAGGTTTTTGAAGTCCATGTGAAAACCAGTCTTGCCGGTAAAAAGCTTACCCATTTGTACTGCGAGGGGTTTATCCGCAGCACGGGAAAGCTGGCCGCTACCGCGACGGTTTCTTTTTTCAACGAGAACACGGCTGAAAGGCCTGCTTCCTCTTGAAAGTCTGCCCTTTCTGTGCTATGATTGTTCCGTAGGTAAGTAGCATAGAAGCATGCAATTTGATTTTGGAATAGATATCGATACTTCTGCTTGCCGGAAGTATTTTTTTTACCAGAATCCGCATGACGCAAGAAAATCCCGGGAGGTACGTAGGAGAATGACTGACAGCAGAATCTGGAGCAGGGAGGAAACCCTGAGCAGAGAAGAATATGAAACAATTCAGCTGGAACGGCTGAAAAAAACAGTAAGAAGGGTTTATGAAAACGTTCCGCATTATAGAAATAAACTGAAAGAAGCCGGAATTGAGCCTGACGGGATCAAGCGCCTTGAGGACTTATCTGCCATCCCGTTTACTGTGAAAGACGATTTCAGAAAGAATTATCCATTTGGGCTCTTTGCCTCGCCTAAGAAGGATATCGTACGGTTTCATGCATCCTCAGGCACTACAGGTAAGCCCACGGTGGTCGGGTATACAAGGAAGGATATGGAGACCTGGAGCGAGCTGATCGCCCGTATCGTGACCATGGCGGGGGTGAACGATGAAGATACGGCGCAGATCTCCTTTGGCTACGGCTTGTTCACCGGCGCTTTCGGGCTGCACCAGGGACTTGAAAAGGTGGGAGCATCCGTGATTCCCATGTCCAGCGGGAATACGGAAAAGCAGATTATGATCATGCAGGATTTCGGCACCACTGCTCTGATCAGCACACCATCCTATGCTTTACATATGGCCGAGGTCGCCCGGGAAATGGGCCTCGAACCGAAAAAAGACCTCAAACTGAAATGGGGGTTGTTCGGAGGAGAAGGCTCCACGGAGAGCATGAGAAGAGAGATCAACGAGCGATGGGGGCTCTTTGCGACGGAGAACTATGGCATGAGTGAACTGATCGGACCGGGAGTATCCGGCGAGTGCCTTGCCCTTAAGGGGATGCACATCAGCGAGGACCACTTTATCCCGGAAATTATTGATCCGGCTACGGGAAAGGTTTTAGGCGAAGGCGAGGTAGGAGAGCTGGTCATAACCACCATCACAAAGGAGGCGCTTCCGATTCTTCGATACCGGACCAAGGATATCACATCCTTGCATTATGAAACCTGCGATTGCGGAAGAACCACGGTCAGGATGTCCAAAATCCAGGGCCGTTCGGACGATATGCTGATTCTGGGAGGCGTCAATGTATTCCCCTCCCAGATCGAAGACGTGCTTCTGCGTATTGACGGAATTGGACCTCATTATCAGATCAAGGTGTTCAAGAAGGGATACCTGGATAAGATTGAGGTGGATGTGGAGCTTGTGGACGCGAATCTGCTGGATTCCTTCACCCTGCTGGAGAATCTGAACCAAAAAATCCGGCATCAGCTGCGGACGGTGCTGGGTATTGAAGCCAAAGTAAATCTTGTAGAACCGCGAAGCCTAGCAAGATTTGAGGGAAAAGCCAAGAGAGTCATCGATATGAGGGAGGTAAAATAGATGCTGATTAAACAAATATCAATCTTTATACCGAACAAAAAAGGAAGCCTGTCGGAGTTGACGGATATTCTCATAGCGCATAATATCGACATTCGGGCAATTGCCGTGTTCGATACTGCGGAATACGGGATTTTAAGAATCGTCGTCGATGACCCTGACCGGGCAGTGGAGATTCTTAGAAAGGAAGGAATCGTCGCGAAGCTGAGCAAGGTAATCGCTGTGGAACCGGAAGACAAGCCGGGAAGCCTGAACCAGATTTTCAACATCCTCAGAGACGCGGACATCAACATCGAATATATTTATTCCTTCATTATGAGAAAAAAGGAAATGCCTTATGTGGTTCTCAAGGTCGACGATCAGGAAAAGGCAGTGGAGGAACTGACCGCAAAAGGAATTAATGTCATCAACAAGGAAGAGATCTACGCCAAATAACCGATAAGCTATTACCATATGAAAAAAACGAAGGAGGGCAGCGCCCTCCTTTAATTATATATGAAATTTGAGCTTCAGCAGCCCGTCTTCACTGCTGATATAGCTGACAGACAGTTCCGGAGGGACTTTCTTCATAAAGCTCAGTTCGTCAAGATTGATGTCAATGGTATCCTTTTCAACCTGGATGAAAGAGAGCTTCATCATTTCAGAGGCGGTTTGCAGAAGGCTTCCCTTCAAACCTGCCGCCTTGAGCGCCATGCTCTGCATGAAATTTCCTTCCGACCGGACGTCCTCCTTATAGGAAAAGCGTACCCGGTGGGTATTCCCATGAAAATCAAATCCGGCAATGGTGAGGAGATACTTTGCCTTCAACCTGCCAAGCTGCTTGGCGTTTAGATCCAGATCCACCAGTACGGAATTCTGAAGGAACAACAATTCGTAGTCGTTCAGATATTCGCCGGCCTGATCCATAACCAACATTTTAATATCCCGGTTTATCATTTTTTCGGGGATTGCGAGTATTCCTCTCTCTACATCTTCCGGTCTGAAATTTTCAAGCAAAGATACCGCCGTGTCCTTATTTCTGAGAAGAAAGCCCAGAAGCTTTTTTAATCCTTCATCCGTCATGGAGATCACCTCTATCGCGTTTTTTATGTATCTATTATACCACAGATAAAAGCCGTTAATCCGGAAGGATGACGGAACTGAAAAATTCCCATGGATTGTATAAAAATATTGGGACAACTCCATTGCTTTTTACATATACTGATGTTACAATGTATAATTGTCCAATTAGGATCATGGAAGTCCAAAAGAGAAAGGTTGTGGGAAGTTTAAATTGGAAAAATTACAATTATATGGGTTTAATAATCTGACTAAGACATTGAGCTTTAACATGTATGATATCTGCTATACGAAGACCGTGGAGGACCGGAAAGCATACATTGAATATATTGACGAGCAGTACAACGCGGCCAAGCTGACAGAAATCTTACGAAATGTCGTGGAAATCATCGGCGCGAAAATCTTGAATATTGCTGTGCAGGATTATGATCCCCAGGGATCGAGCGTTACCATTCTGATTTGCGAGGGAAGCTCTCCTCCGGAATCCGAGGTGCATGTGGATAATCCTTCTGTTGTTGCTCATTTAGATAAAAGCCACATTACGGTGCACACCTATCCCGAGTATCATCCGGACGGGGGCGTATGCACCTTCAGGGCGGACATCGATGTGTCCACCTGCGGAGAAATCTCACCTCTTATGGCGTTAAACTATCTGATCGAAAGCTTTGCGGCAGATATGATGACGCTGGATTACCGGGTAAGAGGCTTTACCAGGGACATCACCGGAAAAAAGATGTTTATCGATCATAAACTGAACTCGATCCAAAACTACATCAGCCAGGATATTATCGACAAGTATTTTATGATCGATGTAAACGTATTCCAGGAAAACATCTTTCATACCAAGTGCAAGCTGAAGAGCTTTGATCTGGACAACTACTTTTTCAATTTCTCCGTGGATGATATTTCCACGGATGAGATCAATCTCATTACTGCAAAACTAAGAAAAGAAATGGATGAAGTATTCTACGGCAGAAATTTGCCGGATAAGGTATAGGTGGAGGTGCGGATATGCTCTTAAAAAACAGTGATTTATGGTTTTCCGAATATTATATGGATGACGACGTCAAGTTGTCCCTTAAGATCGATGAGGTGCTCCACGTGGAGCAGACCCCGTTTCAAAAGCTGGAAATGTTCCGCAACGAAACCTTCGGCGTATTTATGGTTCTCGACGGATATACCCAGGTAACGGAAAAGGATGAATTCGTTTATCACGATATGATTTGCCATCCGGCAATGTGCGTCAACCCCGATATCAAAAATGTTCTGATCATCGGAGGGGGAGACGGCGGTACGGCCAGAGAGGTTGCGAGATATAAAACGATTGAAAAAATCGATATGGTTGAAATTGATGAAGCTGTGGTAAGAGCCTGCCAGAAATATATGCCTATCACTTCGTCCGTATTTACCAGCGAACCAAGACTTAATCTGATGTTTGACGACGGGTTGAAATTTGTTCATGAAGCCCCGACCGGAGCATATGACCTGATTCTGGTTGATTCCACCGATCCCGCAGGGCCGGGGGAAGGCTTGTTTACCGTCGGCTTTTACCAGGACTGCTTCCGGGCTTTAAGCGAAAAGGGAATCCTGATCAACCAGCATGAGGGCGCTTTCTTTGAGGGAGATATCGAAGAGATGAAAAAGGCACATGCAAAGATCAAGAAAACCTTCCCCATAGCAAAGGTATTCGGCTTCAACACCCCAACCTATGCTTCCGGTTACTGGTATTTCGGATTTGCATCCAAATGCTTCGACCCGGTTGCCGATATGAAGCCGAAGCTCTGGAAGCAATTCGGATTGAATACCAGATATTATAATGTGGATCTCCACAGAGGAGCCTTTGCTCTTCCCAATTATGTGCAGGACATTCTCGCTTCCGTGGAAGTGTAATAAAATATCAATCGCAGGCAAGAGAAACCGAAAGGTTTCTCTTTTTATTTTCACAAAATTGACTGGGGACAGGATATCATGTAAAATGAAATGGAATGGAAAATGTTTCGGCGGTATTGCGTCGGCAACATCTGACATCAATTGAACAGCGAGGGTAGTTATGAAAGACAGCTTTAACAGAGAAATTAAATATATGAGAATATCCGTTACCGACCGGTGCAATCTCCGATGCAAATACTGCATGCCGGAAGAAGGTGTTCAAAACCTTGGACACGGAAAAATCTTATCTTACGAAGACATCACAAGGATCGTAAAAGCATCCACATCGCTGGGAATCACGAAATACAGGCTGACGGGAGGAGAACCCCTGGCGAGATTGGGGATCGTAGATCTAGTAAAAAGTCTGAGTTCCATTGATGGCGTTGAGGAGCTGGCCATGACAACCAACGGCACCCTCCTGGCGGACAAGGCTGATGCGTTGAAGGCCGCCGGGCTTCAGCGAGTGAATGTCAGTGTGGATTCCCTGCTATATCACAGATACGAGGAAATCACCCGGGGTGGTGATTTGGATGCGGCGTTTGAGGGTATCAATGCAGCACTGAAGGCGGGGCTGACTCCGCTGAAGCTGAACGTTGTGATGATGAAGGGATTTAATGATGATGAGCTTCTGAATTTTGTCCAGCTTTCCATCAACCATCCCATCAATATCCGTTTTATTGAGCTGATGCCCATAGGCAGAGCCGGTCAGAACAAGGATTATCAATATTTGTCCTCTGAAGAAATCAAAAAGAAGCTGCCAAGCCTGATCCCCCTGCATAAGCAGGAGGGAGTAGCAGAGCTTTACCGTTATCCGGAATCCCAAGGAAATATCGGGTTTATCAGTCCCATGAGCAATATGTTCTGCAGCTCCTGCGATAAAATCCGGCTGACGGCGGACGGCAAGCTTAAACCATGCCTGCACACCGATGAGGAAATCGATTTGAACAGTGTGTTGAAGACAGGGGATGATGAACTGCTGAAGGACACCATCCGGGAGGCAATACTCCGCAAGGGAGAAAAGCATCATCTGAATGACGGCGCCAAGCCTGTGGAACGCGGCATGAGCCAGATCGGAGGCTAACGATGGAACAATTCACCCATATCGATCAGAACGGACGGCCCAGAATGGTGGACGTCGGAGACAAAGAGGATACAAAACGAATCGCGGTTGCGACAGGCAGTATTTTTATGAAGCCGGAAACCCTTCAGCGGATCAAGGACGGAACAATGAAAAAAGGGGATGTGCTTTCCGTAGCCCAGACCGCAGGGATCATGGCGGCGAAGAATACTTCATCGGCCATACCCATGTGTCATAATATTTTCATTACCGGGGTCGAGATGAATTTCATACTGGACGAAGAAAACTCGGCAATCCATATTGAAGCCTGCGCCTCAACTGTCGGTAAAACGGGAATCGAGATGGAATCCCTTCATGCAGTTTCCGTTGCCGCCCTGACCATTTACGACATGTGCAAGGCTGTGGACAGAGGAATGCGAATTGCCGATATCAGGCTGGTAAAGAAGTCCGGCGGCAAGTCCGGGGATTATGTCAGCGGAGAATAATATAAGAAGAGGTTGGAGGAGAAAGCAGATGGCAAAGGTATTATCCATCAATGTCAGTGAAAAGACAGGTGTGGTCAAACTGCCGGTGGAGCAGGCAGAATTTATGGAGGGCGGAATCAAGGGAGATGCCCACTTCGGTCTGGATGATATCAGGCAGGTAAGTCTGCTGGCGGACGAGAGTGTTGATAAAATGAGGGCGATGGGCTTGAAGCTGGGGGCCGGAGTATTTGCGGAAAATATTACGACTCGGGGAATCGAACTGAAAACGCTGCCGATCGGCACCAGGCTGAAAATCGGAGAGACCATTCAGGAGGTTTCAAAGATCGGAAAGGAATGTCATCATGGCTGCGCAATCAAACAGCAGACAGGGTCCTGCGTCATGCCCACGGAAGGGATCTTCACAAGGGTGATTCAAGGCGGAACAGTCCGGGCAGGAGACGAGATTGAAATAATCTGAGTGTATATATTGTATACATCAAAAGGATAGTATTGCATTTCCTGATTATACTACTATATAATATAGCGAGGTATTAATTTCTAAAATAGAATGTGTTTCATTTATAGTCCGTCCAAATCATCATTTGGGCGGATAATTGAAATAAGACATGTTGAAAAATGGAGGGGAAAATGGCTAAGGTAAAAATCACGGAAACAATTTTGCGGGATGGCCATCAGTCACTGATCGCAACACGGATGACAACCGAAGAGATGCTTCCAATTCTGGAAATTTTGGATGGTGTTGGATATCATGCGATGGAAGTATGGGGCGGGGCAACCTTCGACGCCTGTCTCAGGTTTTTAAATGAGGACCCGTGGGAACGTCTGAGAACGATCCGGAAAAACGTAAAGAATACGAAGCTTCAGATGCTTTTAAGAGGGCAAAATCTGCTTGGATACAAGCATTATGCAGATGATGTGGTGGATGAATTTGTGAACAAGGCCATCGGAAACGGAATTGACATCATTCGTATTTTCGATGCCCTGAACGATACGAGAAACCTGCAGAGGGCCATTGAAGCCACAAAAAAATATGGCGGTCATGCCCAGGGCGCCATCTCCTATACCATCAGCCCTGCCCACACCAATGAGGTGTTTATCAAGCTTGCAAAGGAGATCCAGGACATGGGCGCAGACTCGATCTGCATCAAGGATATGGCTGGTCTGCTCAGTCCCTACAATACATTTGAACTGGTCAAACAGATTAAAAAATCTGTCAAGATTCCGCTTGAGCTCCACACTCATGCGACCAGCGGGATGGGAAGCATGACTTACATGAAGGCGGCGGAAGCGGGAGTCGATATCGTCGATACCGCGTTGTCTCCGTTCGGAGAAGGGACCTCCCAGCCGTCCACAGAACCGCTTGCCTATGCGTTCAGAGGAACAGAATATGATCCCGGCTTGAATATGGACCTTCTCAACCATGCAGCGGAATACTTCAGACCGATCCGTGAAAAATACATTGCTTCCGGTTTGCTGGATCCCAAGCTGATGGGAGTTGATATCAACACCCTGATCTACCAGGTGCCGGGCGGAATGCTGTCCAATCTGGTCTCCCAGCTGAAACAGTCCAATGCAATGGATAAATTTGAAGAAGTGCTGAGAGAGGTACCCAGAGTAAGAGAGGATTTGGGATATCCGCCTCTTGTTACTCCCACAAGCCAGATTGTGGGCACCCAGGCTGTACTGAATATCGTTGCAGGAGAACGGTACAAGATGGTACCCAATGAGGTCAAGCAGCTGGTGAAAGGCATGTACGGCAAGACCACGGTTCCCATCAAAGAAGAGATCGTGAAGAAAATCATCGGCGACGAAGAAGTGATTACCTGCAGGCCTGCGGATCTGATCGAGCCGGAGCTGGAAAAGATCAAAAAGGAAGTTGCCCAGTATGTGGAGCAGGATGAGGACGTCCTAACAAGAGCGCTCTTCCCGCAGCCGTCTATCGAATTCTTCAAGTACAGAAACGCAAAGAGATATCAGATCGATTCCTCGCTTCTGAATGAAGAAGATATGGTTTATCCCGTATAATAAAGACAATTGATTGATATCGTGAAACAACAAGGCCGGTCCGCAAAGACCGGCCTTATTTTAAATTGTATAGTGGCAGCAGCCACTTTTTTTACTCATCGGTTGTTCTCAGCCAAGCAAGCCCATCCATATAAAGATCCATAAAACGTTCCAGTGTCAGTCCTATGGACTGCAGCTTTTCCTTGGCCAGATCAAATTCAAATCTTTCATAATCCAAAATGCATTGCAGACAGGTTCTGATCATGCCCGGCTTTCCAAGGAGCGCATCCTTCACCTCTTTGGAAAGCGCAAGAGAATGCAGGATGTTTTCCATACAGTCGTTGATGATGACGTCGATGGAGGACAGAACCCCGGTCAGAAAGAAATCATCCTCTAAAGCCTCATGATTCAGCTCACGGGACATCAAGGCCATGAGTTTCCCTCTTAATAAGCATATTTTAAGCAGTTCGAAGTTTTCCTGATTTTGATATTCTTTTGTCAGCATGATGGAAATCCATCGTTTCAGTTCCTCAACG
The DNA here is from genome assembly GCA_023415235.1 of Bacillota bacterium. Classification (GTDB taxonomy): domain Bacteria; phylum Bacillota; class Clostridia; order Peptostreptococcales; family Anaerovoracaceae; genus Anoxybacterium. The sequence continues at coordinate 22,270 of JAEZLP010000052.1, read as the reverse complement.
CCCAGATGAGTTACAGCATGCTTCGTGTAACTGATTTCCTGATTTCCTTCCGAATTGGATGAGTTCATTATTTTCAGCATCTTGAAACAGAGGCCGAGATCCTTCTGTATCGTCTCCTTGATCAAGGAAAAGTCAGGCTCATTTTTATTGAGTTCGTCCTGAATGCGGATCAAATGGATTTTTTTTGAGTCAATCTCCTTAGCTCTGACCATAAGAGGCTTACAGAAAAAATGGCCCTGAAAAAGTTCGTAGCCCATCTCTGCCGCTTCTCTGAAATCCTCTCTGGTCTCCACCTTTTCAGCCAAGAAAAGAATTCGGTTTTTATACCTTCTTATCAGCTCCCGCTGTTCCTGCCTGTCCGCATAGGGGAATTCCACCTTTATAATATCTGCCACTTCAATAAGCGGGGTGTAATCGCAGTCCTTCCGGTTGAATATAAAATCATCCAGCGCAATGGTATAGCCTTCGGACTTGAGTCTCTTGCATTTTTTAATGATTCGATCCGTGACCGTTACATTTTCCAGAATTTCAATAACAACCTTGTCATTTGGCAGGATGATCGGGGTTTCATCTTCAAGCAGCTCCCGGGGGAAATTGATAAAGCCCCTGGTTCCGTCCGTCAACGTGTCAAAATTCATGACAAGAAAGGAATTGTGAACCAACTCGGCTGTGGCGCCATTATGGTCATTGCCCTCATAAAAATTATTCTCGCTCTTTCGATATAAAAGCTCATACCCGTAAAGATCCATATGCCTGTTAAAAATTGGCTGCCGGGCAACGTAGATGTCCATATTTCACGTCCTTATTATAGTGTCAGAATTTTATATGGCTGAATAAAATTCTTTAATATCCTTGTCCCATAACTTTGTATTTACCCGTGATTTTTTTCTTTCAATCATAAGATTTATAAAATTTGTGAGAGTATTTTTGGATACCGGTACAAATAAGAAGGCTGCCCTCCTCGCAGGCGGACAGCCTTTTATGTACGGCTCTAACGGTGGGATTTTTGTTTCCAGTCCATCACCTTTTTCGCAAAGCTTCCGAAGGAAAAATCTTTGGTGCTCAGCGGGCCTTCTTCTTCGAGCTTACAGAAGAAGCACTTTGGGATTTCATCGTTTTTCAGACTAGTTTCCACGCAGGCGTCACAGCCGGTGGCCTGGTAACCCGGAATCGCAAACTTTGAGTCCTGATTCGCGGGACAATAGGGGGAACCTGTCATACAATCTCTAACGGGCATACAAATCACTCTCCTTTTTCACTTTGATGACATAATACCCATCATTTGGATTCTTAATCATTGAATACATTTTCAATGGCATCATCATATAATGTATTACGTCCGTTTGGGGCGAATAAAAGACAAGAAGGTATGAAACATGTTTAAAAGAATTGATTTGTGCAACTGCAGTCGCCTAAAAGGCTTGGATGATATCGAAGATGGGATATGCAAGATCCTCGAAGGGATCAAGTTTATCTTGGAAGCTTTGGAATGTTTGTTCCAATGTGAAGTCCGTGAAGCGATTAAGTGCATCAAAAAAGCGCTGTGCAAATTCGAAGAAGGTCTTGACGAAATAGTTTGCGGATTGAAAGATCTCGATTTCGACAAGGGATGTGTTGGGAAAAAAGACATACGGGACGGAGTCTGCGATATCAAAGAGGGAATTCAGCACATTAAAAACGGTCTGTTTGAAGCCATGAAGGGCCGCACCTGCTGTGCGATCGATGAACTCCAAAAGGGTCTTTGCAAAATTGAGGATGGATTATGTGACATCGTCAATGCGGTAAAAGATATAAAAACCGACAGAGAGATCAAGAGAAGGCGATGTGAGGAGCTTCTTGCCGGAATTGACTGCGAGGACAGATGCGGTTGCAGCGACATGTCCGATAATTTTGACTCTTGTGACGGCAGACGCTTCTAATATGGATTGAATCATGAACGGGCGATAATGCCGGCAATAAAAAAGGAGAGGCCTTACGGCCTTTCTTTTTTACACTTCAAGCTTCCTCTTTACGATTTTATGATTCAAGCTTCCTCAATGAGGTGAATTCCTTGGGAGCTTTGGATCTGGATTCTCTGCTCCCTGACAAATGTCTGATACTCCTTCAGTGCCTGAAGAGAGGCAAGCTCCACATACAGATCCATCACCCGGGAAAGATCGTAGAAATAGGCTTCAAATTTCTTCAGAAACCTCAGTGCGGTAAACACCATGATCCCGGCGATCACCGCTCCGGAATAAAACCCGCGGGATGTTTTGTTGCGCCTCTCTCCATGCCGATGATGCCGCCGAATAAAACCGCCAGAAAAAGACGGAGAGTAACTGACAGGATATTGACATCATAAAAATAATCCGATAGGAGCTGCATGGATTTCCTCCCCTTTCCTCCTGAAGTAAATAATAGAATAATTATACCATATTACGGAAGATTATGTTACAATAAGTCAATCGATACATTTGCACTTACAGGCAATATCCTGGCGGTTCGACCGCTGTTAGAAGGTGAGGTTCTGGAAGATGTTCCGTGAGATCAAAAAAAAGAAGCTCATTCTGGACAATCGAAAACCATACAAGAAGGAAATCACTCAATTCATCGATGAAATCAATCTGGTGGATTGGATTTTCACATCCCTGAGACTGGATGGCAGCAGCATAAGCAAAGCAAATGTCCAAAGAATCGTGAAAGGAGAATTTGTTATCGATGTGACCATCAGCGATCACTCGTCCATCGGCTGTTATCAGAATGCGATCCGCCTTGCGCATGATATGGCAGAGATGGGTGTCGAGTTGAACGAGAACTATCTGTTCCAGTTTTTTCAGATCCTGGCGAATTCCGATCAGCGGGAATACCGCAGAACAAATCCGGTTCTCGTGATGCTGGATTATATACCGCCGCACCCCGTTGAAATCGAGGAACAAATGGATATCCTCTTTCAATGGCTGGATACATTTGATTTTCAGAGCAATCCGATCCTCAGAGCCGCATATCTCCACAACAAGCTGATTGAGATATACCCTTACGAGATTTATTCGGAGGCGGTGGCCAGAATGGCCATGTATTATGAGCTGATCCGGAACGGCTATCCTCCGGTTTTGCTGAATCTCAGCGAATCGGAATATTATTCGGCAATCAGAAGTTATCTGAAAAAAGAAGAAATCCAGCCCCTGTACGAGCCCCTTGAACGGGGGGTATACAACAAGCTGGAAATCATGATGCAGCTTACGGCAGATCAGTCCATCCTGACCGACTGACGTCGGATCGGAAATCTTTACTGACCGCAGTTTATTCCTTTAACATCCGCTCCACACTTTCAAAGGAAGTGGAGCCTTTTGATTTTTTTGCTCTGATACAGCTGCGGATATCGATCTTTTGGTAGATATCCTCCTCAAATTGGTCGGAGAAGCTTTTCAACTCTTCCAGCGAAAGCTCCTCGATGGCTTTTTCGTTCTCAATGCAATAGAGAACGATCCTACCGATGATCTCATGGCAGTCCCGGAAGGGAATTCCTTTGGAAACCAGATAGTCCGCTGCGTCTGTGGCATTCATGAAACCTGATTTTACGGCATTTTCCATGGCTTTCTGATTGACCGTCATGGATGCTATCATCCGGATAAAGATTTCCAGTGAGCTCTTGAGCGTATCCCCGGCGTCAAAGACGGGCTGCTTGTCCTCCTGCATGTCCTTGTTATACGCCAGAGGCAAACCCTTCATGACAGTCAGCAGGGTCATCAGGTCCCCGTAGACCCGGCCTGTTTTACCCCGGATCAGCTCTGCCATATCCGGATTTTTCTTCTGGGGCATGATGCTGCTTCCGGTACTGAAGGCGTCATCCATTTCAATAAATTTGAATTCCGAGGAACTCCAAAGGATCAGCTCTTCACAGAAGCGGGAAAGGTGCATCATCGCGATGGAGCAGCAGCTTAAAAACTCCAGAGCAAAATCCCTGTCGCTTACCGCGTCCATGGCATTTGTGCAAATCCTTGAAAAACCGAGGACTTCTGCCAGGTAATCCCGATCCGTGTCGTAGGTGGTCCCCGCCAATGCTCCTGATCCAAGAGGCAGGGAATCAGTCCCTTCAAGACAGTTTTCAAATCTTCGGATATCACGGCGGAACATTTCCCGGTACGCCAGCAAATGAAACGCAAGCGTCACCGGCTGCGCCCTCTGCAGGTGGGTATAGCCAGGCATGATGGTGTCCTGATTTTTTTTCGCAATTTCCGTCAGTGTATCGTTCAGCTCTGAAAGCAGTCCGAGGATCCTCCGGATTTCCTCCTTCAAATACAGGCGAATGTCAACCGCTACCTGATCGTTCCGGCTTCTTGCCGTATGCAGCTTCTTTCCGGCCGCTCCGATCCGTTCCGTCAGGATGCTCTCGATATTCATGTGGATATCTTCCTGCTCGATGGTAAACTGGATTTTTCCCGCCTCGATCTCTTTCAGGATTTCAAGCAAAGAAGACTCTATTGACAGAGCCTCCTCATTGCTTAATATACCTTGCTTTGCCAGCATTTTCGCATGGGCGACACTGCCGGTAATATCCTCTTTATATAGTCTCTGGTCTACTTCAATTGAGGCGTTGAATTCCTCAGCCAACGAATTCTCCGCCTTTGAGAATCTTCCTTTCCAAAGCTTCATTTGCTGTTTTTCCTCCTTGCTTGTTCTGCTTCGTGATCGCTCTGATCTTCATCGCCAGGGAGAACAGATTGATGAAACCTTCCGCGTCCTTCTGATTGTAGACGTCGTCCTTGCTGAAGGTTGCAAACTCTTCGCTGTAAAGAGAATTCTCGGATCTTGAAGCTACCGGCAGACAGTTGCCTTTGTAAAGCTTCATCCTGACAGTTCCCGTTACCAGCTCCTGGGTCGAATTGACAAATGCGTCGATGGCTTCCCTCAGCGGAGTGAACCACAGGCCGTCATAGACCAGTTGCGCATACTTTTGTCCAACTATATTCTTATACGCCATGGTATCCCTGTCAAGGATCAATTTTTCCAGGTTGGCATGCGCCTTGAAGAGGATTGTTCCGCCCGGAGTTTCGTATACGCCCCTGGACTTCATTCCGACAAGACGATTTTCAATGATGTCGATGGTTCCCACGGCATTTTCGCCGCCGATTCTGTTCAGCTCGGTGAGCAGTGCGAGGGGAGTCATCTTCTGTCCATTAAGGCCTACTGGCACTCCCTTTTCAAAATCGATATCCACAAAGGTGGGCTTGTCGGGCGCTTGCTCCGGCGGCACGCTCATGACCAGGATGTCGTCAAGATGTTCGTTCCACGGGCTTTCCAGGTTTCCTCCCTCATGGCTGATGTGCCATATATTCTGATCTCTGCTGTAGATCTTTTCCTTTGACTGCGCGATCGGGATATTGTGTTTTTCCGCGTAATCCAGTAAATCTTCTCTGGACTTGAAATCCCAGAACCTCCAGGGGGCGATAATCTTTATGGACGGATTCAGCGCATGAATGGTCGCCTCAAAGCGAACCTGATCGTTTCCTTTTCCGGTGCACCCATGACAGATATAGAATGCGCCTTCCTGCTCAGCGATTTCAACAAGCTTCTTCGCCATAAGCGGTCTTGCCATAGAAGTACCCAGCAAGTAATCGTTCTCGTAGATTGCGCCCGCCTTAAGGGTGGGCCAGATATATTCAGTAATAAATTCATCCCGGATATCGATAATGTAGGACTTGGACGCGCCCGTAGCATAGGCTTTCTTATCTACCTCGTCGAAATTCTCCACCTGTCCTGCGTTACAGCAGACGGCAATCACATCATAGTCATAATTTTCTCTAAGCCAGGTCAATATAATGGATGTATCCAGACCTCCGGAATACGCTAATACAACTTTTTCTTTTGACATACTTCATTCCTCCTTCAAAGGCATATATTGATACGAATCCCATCCGCCTGCCGCAGCTGCCGTGGCGCCGCTATAGGATAGTGCCCGCATAATTACCAAAAAACGGCTTTACTAAAATAATTATTGAAAAGAGTATATCATCGGAAAGGAGAGATATCAAGAGAAAAATTAATATTTATGCACATAATATTATAATTATGCAACACCGAAACAGGAGTCGTGAAACGGGCTGTTTCCATAGGCTCCCATTTCCCTTGTTTACTTTAGCGTCTTTTTTTAATATAATAATAATATCTCTGAAATATGGAGGAAAAGCTTTGAAAATCAGTGAAATTTATGATGAGTTGTCGTTACGGATAGATAAAAGCAGGATGATTTCCGATGCTCCCATGAGGGACTATACCTCTTTTAAGGCAGGCGGAAATGCGGCACTTCTTATTGAACCGGGAAGTGTCGAAGAGCTGGCTTATGCATTGAACGTGCTGGACAAACATAAAATGAAACATATGGTAATCGGAAACGGCTCCAATTTGCTGGTAAAGGATTCAGGCTATCAAGGAGTCATCCTGCGAATGGGAGAGGCCTTCCGGCAGATCCGGATCAATGGAAACCGCATGGAGGCGGAAGCGGGGGCTTTGCTGTCTGCCGCTGCCAAAGAAGCCTGCAATGCGTCTCTGGCCGGCTTTGAATTTGCATCAGGAATACCCGGAACTGTCGGAGGAGCGGTTTTTATGAACGCAGGAGCGTACGACGGAGAGATCTCGCAAGTCATTGAACGCGCCGAGATTCTGTCAAAGGACGGGAACCGAGTATTTACGCTGAACAAAGAGGAGCTGAAGCTCTCATACAGGCACAGCGTCGTCCAAGAGACTGGAGATATTCTCTTGAAGGCAGTGTTTCTGCTGGAAAAGGGAGACCGGGAAACGATCGAGGCGAGAATCAGGGAGCTTACGGCGAGAAGGAATGAAAAGCAGCCGTTGAGCTATCCAAGCGCGGGAAGCTTTTTCAAAAGGCCCCACAATCATTTTGCCGGAAAACTGATTCAGGAGGCCGGACTCAGTGGCTTGTCCGTAGGAGGGGCTCAGGTTTCACCGCTGCATGCCGGCTTTATTATCAATACGGGAGGTGCCACTGCGACGGATATTATCGATCTCATGGAAATCATAAAAGCCGCAGTATTTGAGGAATCCGGCGTATTGCTGGAACCGGAAGTCAGGATTATCGGTGAAGGGAACTGAAATTCATGAATCAAACCAAAGATAAAAAGACATATCGTCTGGAGTATGATCTCCATACCCATACCACCTTTTCCCACGGCAAGGGCTCCATTGAAGACAATGTGAAGGCCGCCGTCGCCAGAGGGCTGAAAATCCTGGGCATTTCTGACCATGGGCCCGGACATGTAACATACGGACTCAAACGGAGCAATATTCCCGTGATGCGGGATGAAATAGAACGGCTTAAGCCGCTGTATCCGCAAATTGAGATCCTGCTGGGGGTGGAGGCCAATATCATCAATCCCTCGGGAAAGCTGGACGTGACGGAGGAGGAACTGCGCCAGTTCAATTATCTCCTGGCTGGCTATCATTATGGAGTATTCGGAGAAAAACCGTTTCATGCACTGGGGCTCCATGCGCAAAATTATATCCTGCATGGATGGTTTCATAGAAGCACAAAAAAGCAAAAAATAAAAAATACTGAGTATACGATCCGCGCAATTTACGAAAATGATATCAAAATCCTGACCCATCCGGGAGATAAAGGCGTATTCGATATCGGAGAAATCGCTATGGCTTGCGCGGAACGTGGAACCCTGATGGAAATCAGCACGTGGCATAACTGGCTCACGGTGGAAGGGATCAAGGAAGCAGCGAAAACCGACGCACGGTTTGTGATCAGCAGTGATGCTCACACACCGGAACGGATCGGGGATTATGAGGGCGCTGTTGACAGGATCAGAAAAGCAGGACTGGATTTTGAACGGGTTGTAAATTTGATCGTGCAATAGCGGGTATAAAGGAAGAAGAAAATGGATGTAATTATCGTTACAGGACTATCGGGAGCGGGAAAAAGCCAGGCCATCAACTGCATGGAGGACCTGGGATATTATTGTATTGACAACATGCCACCGGCTTTAATCAAAAACTTCATGGATCTGATTATGCGGGATAAGGTTGCAATCGAAAAGGCCGCCTTTGTAATCGATATCCGGGGCGGCGAGTTTTTTGACGATCTGAAAGCCAGCCTGGAAGAGCTGAAGAACTCGGGCATGAAATTCAAAATCATGTTTCTTGAGGCTTCGGACGAGGTTTTGATCCGGAGATTCAACGAAACCAGAAGGACTCACCCTTTGGCATTTGCTGGAAACACACAGGAAGGCATTACAAAGGAGCGGGGACGCTTGCTTGAGATCCGCAAAATATCCGATTATATCATCGACACCTCCAATATGAAGACCGCGCAGCTCAATGAAGAAATAAAAAAGCTGCTCGTATCAAAGGAGGACAATCCCGGTTTCACCATCAGCATCCAATCCTTCGGCTACAAGCACGGGATTCCTCTGGATGCCGATATGGTGTTTGACATGCGGTTCATCCCCAATCCATATTATCTGAAAAGTATGAGGAAGCTGACAGGAAACAGCGAAAAGGTCAGCAAATATGTCCTGAAGTTTCCTGAAACAAAGGAATTTATCACGACCATTCACGATATGATCAATAAACTGACCCCCCATTATACGAGAGAGGGCAAGTTCCACTTGGTCGTAGCAATCGGCTGTACCGGCGGACAGCATCGTTCCGTCGCAGTGGCCAACGAGCTCTCAAGACTGTTTCGTCAGGATGGGAAACGAGTCATCACGGTTCATCGCGACCTATAGCATCGGAGCAGGAACAGAAAGGGATTTATCATGGCGAACGGAAGTAAAGTCGGACCCAGAATTGTAGTGATCGGAGGAGGCACCGGCTTGTCGGTGATTCTTCGCGGAATAAAAAGAATAACAGACAATCTGACTGCCGTGGTAACGGTTGCAGACGACGGCGGCGGCTCGGGAAAATTGAGAGAAGACCTGGGAATGCTTCCGCCAGGAGATATCAGAAGCTGCATTCTGGCTATGGCCGATGAAGAGGGGCTCATGCTGGAGCTGCTGAAATACCGGTTTACCGAAGGCATGCTGGAGGGGCAGAGCTTTGGAAACCTCTTCATTGCAGCTATGAACGGAATCTTCGGAAATTTTGAGGAAGCTGTAGCCAAAACCAATGAGATCCTTCGTGTGAGAGGACAGGTGCTTCCGGTCACGGGAAGCGACGTCCATCTATGCGCCGTACTGGAAAACGGGGCGCTAGTCTGCGGAGAATCGAGGATACAACCAGAGGTAATCCGGCAGAATAGTCCCATAGCCAGAGTATTTCTCAGACCGGAAAAACCAGCGGCAACCAGACTGGCTCGCGAGGCGATCAGAAAAGCGGATCTGATCTTAATGGGGCCTGGAAGCCTCTTTACGAGCATTATTCCAAATTTTCTTGTGGACGGCATTCCCGAGGCCATCAGGGAATCCATGGGAAGGAAGGTGCTGGTGTGCAATATGATGACCCAGCCGGGTGAAACAGATCGCTATACCGTATGGGACCATGCGGCTAAGGCAGCGGAATATCTGGGAGAAAACATGATAGAATATGTCATCGCCAATAACAAGGTGATTGATGCACAAGCCCTTAAGCCTTATAATGAAGACGGAGCCGAGCAGATTATTCCGACTCATGATGACAGGTTTAAGCTTGAGAAGAACGGAATTTCCCTAATAGAAAACAATTTTGTAGAAATCAAAAAGGGATATATCCGGCATGATGCGGATCGAATCGCTAGTGTGGTTTACAGCCTCCTAAGCGAATAGATAGATAGAATATTTAATCTAAAGGAGAAACTAAAAATGGAAAAATTAATTATTACAGCGGCAATCTGCGGCGCTGAGGTCACGAAGGAGCATAATCCTGCGGTTCCTTACACAGTTGAGGAAATTGTACGGGAAGCAAAATCGGCCTATGACGCAGGAGCTGCCATCATTCACCTTCATGTCAGAGAGGACGACGGCACGCCGACTCAGAGCAAGGACAGATTTCAGGTTTGCGTCGATGCGATTCTGAAGGAATGCCCGGATGTAATCATTCAGCCCTCCACGGGAGGAGCGGTAGGAATGACGGATCTGGAGCGGCTTCAGTCCACTGAGATCGTGCCTACTCCGGAATTTGCGACCCTTGACTGCGGCACCCTGAATTTCGGCGGAGACGATATTTTTGTCAATACCGACAACACCATCTTCAACTTTGCTAAAATCATGAAAGAAAGAGGCATCAAGCCTGAACTGGAAGTCTTCGACAAGGGAATGATCGATATTGCAATGAAGGCCCACAGGAAGGGTTTGCTGGTTGAGCCGCTCCACTTCGACTTTGTGCTTGGGGTTCAGATGACAGCAACTATGCGGGACCTGGTCTTCATGGTTGGAAGCATCCCTCCGGGCAGCACCTGGACGGCAGCCGGAATCGGAAGAAGCGAATTTGAAATCGCTGCGGGAACCATCATAATGGGAGGCCATGTACGGGTCGGCTTCGAAGATAATCTTTACCTTGAAAAAGGTGTTCTTGCAAAGAGCAACGGAGAACTAGTCGAGAAGGTTGTCAAGATTGCCAAGCTTCTTGGAAGAGAAATCGCCACACCGGCAGATGCGAGAAGAATTCTGAGCATTAGCAAATAATATAGAAACAATTCAGGCGCCTGCCAGGGGTATTTAGCGGTTTCACGGTTTTTCGCGAGATACCCGGGCGCGGCGCTTTTGATTAAATGCTTGAATAAGGAGCTGCCTATGTCTTTTTCTGCAACGACTAAAAATGAACTGGCCCGTACCGAGACGGAGAAAAAATGCTGCAAGCTTGCGGAAATCGCAGGCTTTATTCGCATGTGCGGAACCATAAAGCTATCAGGAGGCGGCAAGGTCAACGTCATGCTCCTCACGGAAAATCCAGCGGTGGCAAGGCACTTCAAACGACTCATCAAGGATTACTTCGGAACCAATGCGTCGCTGGTCATCACCAAAACAACGATTCTGAAAAAAGGGCACTACTATGAGCTTATGATCGAAGCGGACCGAAACGCGGAGCAGATATTAAGGGAAACGGGCATTCTGATGGTCAGAGAAGGCTGCAACTATATCAGCGATGGAATCTATTCCGACCTGATAAAGACAAAATGCTGCCGAAGGGCCTATCTAAGAGGAGTTTTTCTAGGAGCGGGAACGATCAGCGATCCGGAAAAGGCGTACCACCTTGAAATCGTATGCAACAGCGAATTATTAAGCAATGATGTAAAAAAGCTGGTTAACAGCTTCGGCCTTCATTCCAAGTCCGTCATCCGAAAGAACAGCCATGTGGTTTATTTGAAGGAGGCGGAACAGATTATAGACTTTCTCAACATACTGGGCGCCCACGGGCAGCTGCTTGACTTTGAGAATGTTCGCATCATGAAGGAGATGCGAAACAAAACCAACCGGATTAACAACTGCGACAGCGCCAATCTGGACAAAGTCATCAACGCATCCGTCAGACAGATCGAGAATATCAAACTGATCGATGAAATCAGGGGTCTTCCATCTCTGCCTGACAAGCTGAGGGAGGCGGCGCGTCTCCGGCTTGAAAATCCAGAAGCATCGCTGATTGAACTATCCGAAATGATGGATCCGCCCATTGGAAAATCCGGCATGAACCATCGATTCAAAAAGATCGAAGAAATCGCGGAGAAGATCCGCCTTACCCAAAAAACATTCTAATCGATCTAAATGATCTAAATGATCAAACGATCTAACCGATTTAAAAGTATGATAAGGCAATATGACTGGGAACCCGGCGCTAGCTTCCGCTCCCCCTGCATATTGCTTTTTTTCTTTTCAACCTGTTGTATTTTCATGCCGACTCTGCCTGCCCCCTCCTTTCATAGCCCTTCCTCAATTAACCCTAGCCTTTCCTAGAAACATTGATTATCAACATAAAATTATCGAAAAACAATAAATATATGTTGACATTCAATAAGAGACTTATTATAATAAAAACAAAATCAGGCTCAAGGAAAGGAAAAGAACATGTGGACTCCAAACAAATCCATATTGGTGACTTCCGTATGCACCAAGATAGTATTGATATTGGTTTTTTGCGTAGTGTTTACCGCACCTTATATTGTTAAAAATTATGTAGCTTACACAGCAAAAGATCCCGGCATTATCGTGCCTTTGCTGCTGACGATCTACGCATGTTCAGTCCCGGGATTGATCGCGATGTTTTCACTTGACAGGCTCTTGACCAATATTAATAGGAAGGATGTATTCATCGATAAGAATGTAAAACATCTGAGGGCCATATCCTGGTGCAGCTTTGCCGTATCTGCCATCTTGTTCGTGTCCGGCTTTTATTACCTGCTATTTATGCTTGTCGCCGTCGCTGCCGCTTTCTTCGGACTGATTCTAAGAGTTGTTAAAAACGTAATCGAGCAGGCGGTTATCATCAAGAATGAAAACGACTATACCATTTAGGAGGGAGGGTTCCATATGGCAATTTTAGTGAATCTTGACGTTATCATGGCAAAACGGAAGATTTCAGCTGGAGATCTGGCCGAAAAAATCGGGATTACTCCTGCGAACCTTTCCATCCTGAAAAACAACAAAGCAAAGGCAATCCGGTTTTCCACCCTCGAGGAGATCTGCAGGGTGCTGGATTGTCAGCCAGGGGATATTTTAGAGTTCAAAAGGGAGGATTGAACACACTATGAATGGAGAATTATCAGGGGGAACGAACGGAATGGTTTATGAAAGATCGGATGAAGCAGGTACGCCGCGTATGAATTTGAAAAATAAGGAACCTATGGTTTTTGCGTCAGCGGATATTGCATTGTCGTTTGCCATGCTTGTGTGTGGATTTCTTTACTGGAATCTGATCAGAATTGACAGTCTCGGACTAGGCGTTACACTTTTTACAGTTTTGCTGTGCGCTGCTTCCATGATCTATTTCAAGCAGGCCGGCTTACGTCAGACGAAGGAAAGTCTGGCTTTTCTGGTCATCATAGCGCTGTCCGCAGCAAACTTTGCCCTGTTTGACGGGCTGCTGATTAAATTTTTCAACTTTATATTTTTATCGCTCTGTTATGTCTATTGGATTTGCTTAACCGCGGGAGCGAGACTTGAGAACAGGATTTCTCCTTATATCGTAAGCGATATGCTTCGGCAGCTGATTCTGGTGCCCTTCAGTAATTTTTCGGGTTGCTTTTCCGGCGTGAAACAGGTCTTTGTCAGGAACCAAAAGGGGAAAGGGCTGCTGGGTGCAATTCTTGGGATTCTTTTCTTTCTCCCGGTTCTGATCCTGGTCGTAACGCTGCTTGCCAGTGCGGATGCCGCTTTCGAGAGTCTTATGGATAAGCTGCAGCTTTCAATTTCGGAAAATGTGGTATTATATATCAGAGACATCATACTGGGGCTTCCGGTAGCATGCTATCTTTTCGGTTTGATTTACGGGAACCGTTATCAGAGGGGAGCAGGAAACAACACAAAGGTATCCGTTGACCGCAGGGTTGAAGCGTTGAGATTCGCTCCCGGCGTCACGGTGTTTTCCGCCATGACCGCGCTGAATCTGATTTATCTGATCTTCTTTCTGTCCCAGACAGCGTATCTGTTTTCGGCGTTCGGTGACAGCCTGCCTCAATCGATGACCTATGCCGAATACGCCAGAAGAGGATTCTTCGAGCTTTGTGCGCTCTCCGGCATCAATCTGGCCGTAATCGGAGGAGCACAGCTCATAGCAAAGAGGGATAAAATAAAGGTTCTCAGGGGAGAAACCGCGGTGCTCTGCGTTTTTACCATAGCCTTAATCGTGACTGCCATGAGCAAGATGGTGATGTACATCGATTCCTACGGCCTGACTAAGCTTCGGGTGTATACTTCCTGGTTCATGGTCATCCTGCTCTTTTTATTCGTTATCATTCTGATCCGTCAGTTTCGCAGCTTTCAGGGAACCAGGCTTGCGGTAGTCGGCTGTATCTGTCTTTTCCTGGTATTATGCTGCGGAAACGCGGACGGTCTCATCGCCAAATATAATATTGAACGTTATCAGGCCGGTACCCTGAAGGAATTGGATGTTTCTTCGCTATCTGATCTGTCCGGCGGTGCGGTCCCCTATCTCTACGAGTTATACCAGGATACGGATGATCCCGAACTCAAAAAGGAACTGAGAAATGCGATCAAACTGTCAGCTTACAGAGGGATGAGGTATGAAGATGGGCTCCGTGGCTTCAATCTTCAGCATTATAAAGCGGAACAGATTCGGAACAATATTCAGTAAAGGAGGATCCGGCATACGGGAGGAATATCATGGTTGAACACAAAACATTGGTCAGAGTCATCTATGCCGACACGGATGCCATGGGCGTCGTATATCATACCAATTATATCAAATGGTTTGAGGTGGGCAGATGCGAGTTGCTGCGCAGCATAGGCTATCCTTATGCCAAGCTTGAAGAGGAAGGAATCCTTCTTCCCGTGACGGAATGCGGCTGCAAATACAGGCTGCCTGCCGTCTATGACGACATTCTGGAGGTGACGGCAAGCATCACAGAGCTGAAGGGCGCCACCGTGACACTGGAATACGAAATTAGACGTCAAAAGACAGGAGAACTATTGGTTACCGGTTTTACAAAGCATGCTGTTACAGATCCAAATTTCAAGCCGATCCGGTTGAGAAACCAAAACAGCGGACTTTATGAACGCTTAACGAAAGACTGAATCAGTTCAGTATCATGGAGGAAATATGGACATACAACAACAGTTTGAAAAATGTGTGGAGTTTCACGGACACAGTTGTCCGGGGCTGGCCATCGGGGTAAGAGCAGCCGTGGAGGCCGGAAAGCTGCTTGGTATTAAGCATTCCAAAGATGAGGAGATCGTCTGCGTGGCAGAAAACGATGCCTGCGGCGTGGACGGCATCCAGGTACTCCTGGGCTGCAGCGCAGGAAAAGGGAATCTGATTTTCCGAATTCGGGGAAAGCAGGCCTACTCCTTTTTCAACAGAAGCACCGGGGATTCCGTCAGACTTGTTTTAAAATCCCTTCCAAAGATGGAAAACAGGGAAGCAAAACAAAATTATATACTTGAAGCCCCTTTGGACGAAATTTTTAACATTAAAAAACCTGACTATCCGTTACCGGAAGAAGCCAGGTTGTTTCCTTCGATTGATTGTGAAATCTGTGGGGAAAGCGCTGCGGAGCCGTATATACGAATTGAAAACGGGAAAAAAGTCTGCCTTGACTGTTTCCATGACTATTTTCGTGTCTGAATCAAATAATACTCCTTATCTTCTGATTTGCTACTTTTGTAACAAACACCTCAAACAATTCCGGATCAAATTGTCCATTTGCATTTTCCATGATCTCCAGCGCCTTGCCGACCGGGTACGCCTTGCGGTAGGGTCTGTCGGAGGTCAAGGCATCATAAACGTCGCAAATGTTTACCATTCTGGCGACTACAGGTATCTCCTTTCCCACAAAACCGATGGGGTAGCCGGATCCGTCATATTTTTCATGATGGAGCAATGCTGCAAACAACACGTCGGTTGGAAATTTATACTTTTGTAGAATACGGAATCCCTGTTTGGCATGTTCCCGGATCTGATCGAATTCCTCCCGTGACAAAGAATTTTCCTTTTTCAGGATGGTAAGGGGCGTGATAGATTTACCGATATCATGAAACAAGCCTGCATAATAAATCATGAGCTCATCCAGATTATATCGGGAATGCTTCAGCAATTGAACAGACAGACCCGCTACATTTAAAGAATGATGATAGGTTGTCGAGTCAAATTTCAGCTTAGCTTCAAAATCCGCTACTTTTTCCAGATAGTTGGTGGATGCTCCTTCCGCTTCGTATAAAATTGTGCTCATCCCGGTAATCGCTCCTTTTCTTATAATAAGTCAGATTCTTATTAAATTTCGATTGTCGGAGAATCAAAAAGTATGAGATAATAACAACTGGTACTAAATCATACCGGCTGTTATTAATGTTACCATCGTGATGAAACCTTGTCAATACCAATCGAAATTTGTCACAAGTAAGCATTAATAAAAAATGCTGTCTCTAAAAGAAAAAGAATGTTTTTATATGTAAATTATTGTATAATGAAAATTGTTGATGCAGAAGTTTCTTGGAATGGGTAAGAAGGGGCGAAATGATGAAGGAACAAGACTACCGATCACTAATTATCCAAGTTGCTGAGGATATTATTGATCGTCAAGGGATAAAAAAACTCACGATAGCCAATATTGTAAAGGGCTGCAGGATCAGCAACCGTAATTTTTATCAGTGCTTCAATTCAAAGGAAGAGCTTCTGGAGGAAATTAAAAAGCTTTACCGGCTCGAGGGGCATGAAATACCGGATGAAAAGCAGATGATTCTCGAAAAGGCGGAGGAGGGTATTTCGCGCAACGGTTTTAATAATATTACTCTGGATAGTATCGCCCAGTCGGCAGGTTTGAAAAGGGGAACGATTTACAAGCATTTCAGTGACAAGTATGAGCTTCTGGAGTGCTGTGTCGAATACCAGTTCAACAAGACCAAGCAGATTATGAACCTGATTTTTCAAGCTAATGAGGAGAATCCGGAAAACTATATACGAAAATACGTGGAAAACTATGCATTTTTTCTGAATAATACCTTTGATACCTCTATCTTTACCGAGACCTGGAGTCATATGAATTATCGCCCGAAAATCAGAGAACTGACCTATGATCTGCAGGAGCATTTCCGGGGACATATTGCCCGGTGTCTAAAAAAAGGCATGGAACAGGGCATATTTAAAAAGGATCTGAATTTGCCGGCTGTAACGGAGTGTCTCTCAATCATGATTAACGGAATGGCTTTTTTCCTTTCCAAAAGATCTGGTGAAGGCAAACGAATCTCACAGGACGTTGTGGATATGCTGACGGATAACTTCTTTCTTATGATTAAAGAGGAGAAATAATAACAACCCTTCAATAATTATACACATACAAAACATATATAAACAAGGAGGCAAGCCTAATATTTTAAGGCTTGCCTTTCTGCCGGTTTCAATACGCAGTCCTAAAGCGGACTTTTTAATTGTTATTCCATCTTTGGCATGATTAATTTCCCAACTGTTACCTTGCCTGATTTTTCAGCATCCTTCAGAATTTCAAAAAACTTTGTTTGCAGTTCCTTATCGTTTGCCACTTTTTCATAGAGTCCCTTCATCTTTTCCATGATTGGTTTCTCCTTTCATTGATTCGAATATGGTTTATTAAAATCTTACTTGGGAATACGATTAAAAATAAAAATCATTACATTTACAGGTAGACGCTCCTGATCTGAAGGAATTATAATATCCGATACAAGAAACGTTATATTTACTACGCCGATCATTAACAAAACCGTAAACGAGTTCTCAATTTACCATATTATTTATTTTATCGCTTTTTTCGACAAAAATAAAGAGCCAGAAAGAAATTAATTTTAAACCTTCTAATGAAAGTCAATACATCTGTAAATAAAGAGGCAAGCCTTTATTAAGACTTGCCTTTCTGCTAATTCAGATAACGCCTATCCGTTTTATTTTCTATTATCTCTCCAGAATTTCTCCCGTTGTGGAGATGGTTACCACTTGCCATGGGATCATCTTTCCGCTGTTTTTCAGAGCGGTGATCGCTGCGTTCTGAATTCCTCCGCAGCATGGGACCTCCATGCGGACTACGGTCACGCTTTTAATGTTATTGTTTGCCAGGATTGCGGTCAGTTTTTCAGAATAATCTCCTTCATCCAGCTTCGGACATCCGATGATTGTGATGCGGTTTTTAATAAAATCTTGGTGAAAATTAGCATAGGCATAAGCTGCGCAGTCAGCCGCGATCAGCAGGTTTGCTCCGTCGAAGTAGGGTGCGTTCACCGGAACCAGCTTGATCTGAACCGGCCACTGCTGCAGTTGGGACTCCATCGCGGCAGCTTGGACTGGTGAGGCTGCGGGAGCGCTGGGTTCAGTACTCTCTCTTTTTAAAGCCCTGGCCTGGCTGCCAGGACACCCGCAGGCAAGATGCGGCTGATGATGATTTTGTTCGGCTTCCTTTTTTCTTCTCATGTTTTCTTCTACTGCAGCTTCGTCAAAAGCAGCGGCTTCTCTTTCCTCAAAGGTAATTGCTCCTGTGGGACAAACCGGGAGGCAGTTGCCCAGACCGTCGCAGTAATCGTCCCGTATCAGTTCCGCTTTTCCGTCCACCATTGCGATGGCGCCTTCGTGGCATGCGCTGACACAAAGTCCGCAGCCGTTACATTTTTCCTTATCGATATTGATGATCGTTCTTATCATTTCTATATACCTCCGTTACTAGTCCGCTGGATGCGATGGAACCAGAACCTTCCCCGAATACCGGCGGACAGAATTAATATTTCTTTGCTTTTATGTATTAAGTATAGTACAATCATAACAAGACTATTGTTGCATTTGCAACCAAGGAGTGATTTTTTTGAAGCCATATTTAAAAGTATTGAAACAATCGCCTTTATTCCATGGAGTAGAAGAAAATGATATGGAGGCCATGTTGGGCTGTCTGGGGGCAACGGAGCGAAAATACGGGAAAAATGACGTCATAATGCTTGCCGGAACCAAAGTAACCTCCGTCGGGGTCCTGATTGAGGGAAGTGCGCAGATCACAAGGGATGATGCGGATGGCAACCGGGCAATTCTGTCAGAATTGGAAAAGGCGGACCTGTTTGCCGAAGCCTATGTGGCTGCCGGATCACTGGAGGTGCCCATTACCGTAGTCGCCACCTCCGACTGCCGGATCCTCTGGATCCCCTTCAACAAAATTGTCGGGGTTTGCAGCTCTGCCTGCGGTTTTCACAAGCAGCTGGTGCAGAACATGCTGCGTGTTATCGCACAGAAAAACATATTGATGAACGAAAAGATGCGGATACTGTCCTGTAAAACCACCAAGGAAAAATTGATGACCTATCTGTCCGATTATTCCGAGAGGGTGGGGAAGAATAAATTTAAGATCCCATTTTCCAGAAACGAGCTGGCTGATTTTTTAAGCGTGGACCGAAGCGCCATGTCACGGGAATTGGGCAAACTCAGGGATGAAGGGTACCTGAATTTTCATAAGAATGAGTTTGAACTGTTGTAGAAAGAAATTGTTTCATCATGCAACCGCAGGTGGGACGAAGGCAAGGAAAGTGAGCGAAGATGATAGAAAAAGGGCAGACTTACATTGTTAGAATAGAAGATATGAGCACGGAAGGGCAAGGCATCGGCAGGATTGAAGGGATGGCCGCTTTTGTGGACGGCGCTGTTGTCGGCGACGTGGTGAAAACGGAGCTGATGAAAATCAAGAAGAATTATGCCATCGGGAGAATGACGGAGATACTGGAACCCTCTGTCCATCGCGTAACTCCGCCCTGCGAATACGCTGATGACTGCGGCGGCTGCTCCCTGCAGGCCATGAGCTACGAGGCCCAGCTTGCTTGGAAACAAAAAATGGTAGCGGACAAGCTGAACCGAATCGGTGGTCTGGAAGCCCCGATTGTCCATGAAACCATTGGGATGGATTTCCCCTGGCGATATCGGAATAAGGCCCAGATTCCGGTATCAAATCAGGATGTAGCCCAGAGGGCAGCGGTAGGTTTTTATAAGGCGAAAAGCCATCAGGTGGTGAATTGTGAAAAATGCCTGATCCAGTCGGAACCGGCAGAAAAGCTCGCCCAGGTCTTAAGAGAATACATGGAGACAGACCATGTGCAGGCCTATGATGAGAAGACCGGAAAAGGGCTGATTCGCCATCTGATCGTCAAGACGGCTTTCGGAACGGGAGAAGTCATGGCGATTCTGGTGATCAACGGGAAGGGACTGCCCAACGGGGAAAAGCTGGTCTATATGATGGATGACGCCATTGAAGAACTGGGAACTGATTCGGTAACAGGCGTGGAATACTCGCTGGAAAGCGTTGTTCTGAATATTAATAAAAAGAAAACTTCGGAGGTCATGGGTGAGGATTGCATTATCCTGGCCGGAAAGCCGACCATACTGGAACAGGCGGGAAAACTCAGCTTTGAGATTTCGCCCATGTCCTTCTATCAGGTCAATCCGGTACAGATGGTCAAGCTCTATGACAAGGCTCTGGAATATGCGGGGTTGACCGGAACGGAAACGGTGTTGGATCTTTATTGCGGTGTCGGGACCATCGGCTTGTACTGCGCTTCCCAGGCCAAAAAAGTGATAGGGATTGAATCGGTGAAAAGCGCCGTGCTGGACGCCAACCGGAACGCTGTAATCAATGGCATTGTCAATGCGGAATTCATCTGCGGCAAGGCGGAGGAGGAGCTGCCTAAGCTGCTGGAATCGGGCATCAAGGCAGACGTAATCATCCTGGATCCGCCTCGGTCCGGCTGTGAACCTGCTTTGTTGGACGCCGTAGCGGAAGCGGATCCTGGACGAATCGTGTACGTATCCTGCGATCCGGCGACCCTTGCCAGAGATGTGAAGATACTGGGCGAGAAAGGATTCCGGTTCATAGAGGCCCAGCCGGTGGACATGTTCCCGATGGGCGTGCATGTTGAGTGCGTGGTATTGATGTCAAGGGTGAAAGAGTGAGCGTGTGAAAAAGCCTTATATATCAAGGGTTTTAGCACACATAGGTGTAAAACCCATTGAACGAAAAACATGAAAATAACGCTTCGTGGAAACAAGTCCAAAGGGGCTGTTTTGATAGTCAAGTGGTCGGGTTAGATGTCAGTGCTTGGCGAGTGGTCGGGTTAGATGTCAGGGTTTGTGAGTGGTCGGGTTAGATGTTTTTTCGGAGTTTTTTGAGGTTGTGTGGTCAGGTTGGATGTTGACGTAAAAATAAGATAATCAACATGACGAAATTGTGCAATAATTTTTTATAAAAAAAGGAGGAAACTGGAATGGGAGCTTTCATAGGCATTATCGGATTTTTGGGAATGATTGTTACAATAATCATGCTAATCGTTAGGGCAATAAGAAAAAAACCTAAGAAAATCATTGTCATTGTACTCGGAATTTCATTTGCTTTTTTCGTTGCGGGGATAGCTTTAACTCCGCCTTCATCCGACCAAGCAACAGGGGAAAACATATCTGAGAAAGCAAAGTCTGAACAAACCTCTGCTGCAATTACAAGTGAATCATCCACTTCTCCAACAACACAACAACAAGAAGAAGTAAATTTGTCGCAATCCGATATAACCCCTGCTTTTGAAAGTGCTTGTTCTGATGTGGGCATTGATGTGAAAAAAATTAAGAATTGGAGAAGAGTGGACGATTGGTACAACGGCGAGCGCTATACTTTTACATATGAAAACATGGGCTTGGAAGTATATTTTAATTACGATGGTTCCGTGAATTCAATTAATATTGGAAATACAACTGATATAAAGCTTTACGAACAAGGCTATGAGCCCTATGATATTGCTGATTACATTGTTGATTCGGACACTGCTTTCTCGCTTGTCCCTTTGGCGGAAGAACAGATTAAATCGCATCTAAATTATCCATCAACTGCCAATTTCTCATTACTTGACTGGAGTTACGGACGGCAAAAAAATACTTATTACTTGCAAAGCAGTTTAACGGCAAAAAATGGTTTTGGAGTGAAAGATGATATCTCGTTTAGCTGTGCCTACGATGTTTTAGAAAATACTGCTTCACTTGTTTTTTTGGAAATCGATACACAAGTCTATGTTAATAAAATAAAAGCTTTACCTGAGCGCAAAGCTATAGAATCACCAAAAACTGATAATAACAGCTCAACTAGCGATGAAATTCGTTTGATAGATGGGCAGTTAGGCGAATATGGCAAGAAAGATGCTAAATACCCTGAATATATTGACTTCTACGTTCCAGCCGGCGATTATTCTGTTAAGAATAATGCAAAAAATAGTATTGTCATGATAATTGACGATAAAAGCAACGACGAAGTAAGCCGTTTAACGTTATCAACAGGACAAAGCGGCCAAATCTCTATAAAAAGAGGTCAACATATTGAGTTAACAATATATTCGGATGTTTCGTTAACTAAGAAATAGCTGCCACTTAACCAATTTGTTTACAAACCAAAAGTAAGGCGCCCCATGCCAATTGAACTGCTCCCCGTCAAGTAGACATATGAAAAAAGAAAAATAATCGAACTGGACTCCGTCAAGAAGAAGGGGGTCCAGTTTTTTATGCAGCGTTTTCGAGCAACTGACGATAGGTAAACGGTAAATCAACCGTACTAGGCAAATAGCGGAGCCGCGTTTCACTCCGAGGAGTTTTGATTACGCGGCTCTAGTTTTCATCATTTTAGATTCTTCCGGCAAGTTTCCGGCAAGGCATCAGA
>JAEZLP010000050.1 GCA_023415235.1 Bacillota bacterium | reverse complement strand
GTGCTGATGTAGACCATGACCGTACGGGTGTCCCCGCCGAGACTGGTTGTTTTCCAGACCAGTTCAAAGATCTGTTCTGCGGTGAAAATTCTTTTCGGATTCTGGATCAGCAGCATAAGAATATCATATTCCTTTGCCGTCAGACTGACAGGCAGCCCCTCCGAATACACCTCCCGGGTCTGAAGGTTGATTGACAAGCCCGGAAACTCAAGGATCTCATCATGGGGTATCTGCTTTGAGGCGGATGATTTCTGCCTTCTGAGATGGGCTTTGATCCTTGCGATCAATTCTCCTGGCAGGAAGGGCTTGGTCAGATAATCGTCGCCTCCGACGGAAAGGGCAATAATCTTGTCGATTTCCTCGGATTTGCAGCTTAAAAACAGGATGGGCGAGTTATTTGTCTTGCGGATTTCAAGACAAAGATCAACACCCTCCACATCAGGCAGCATAATATCCAGAATGATCAGATCGGGCTTTTCCGTTTGGATCAGCTTCAGCGCCTCCTGCCCGGTATAGGCGGAAAAGGGAATAAATCCTTCCTTCATAAGATAGGACCTGATCAGATCATTGATCGGTTTTTCATCATCGATGATCAGTATTTTTTCACCTGCCATGGTTCAACTCCTTATCCATCAAAATTATAAATTAGTATCAAAATGTTTCTGTTTGATAATGCTCATCAAAATAAAACGGAATCGTGAAGGTAAAGGTGCTGCCCTTCCCCAGATTGCTTTTCGCTGAAATCGTACCCTTGTGGGCTCCTATGATTTCCTTTGAGATCGTCAATCCCAGACCGCTTCCCGTTTCCTTGCCTAGGCGGACCGGAGTATGGGCTTTGAAGAACCGGTCAAAAATGTAGGGGAGATCCTCCTGTGGTATTCCGATTCCGCTGTCGGAAACGGAAACTGTGTAATTTTTCAAGCTCTGATCAACTCCGAATTTTATTTTGATCCTATCATTGACCTCCGTATATTTGATGGCATTGAATATAATATTGGAAAAGACCTGGTCGATCCTTTTGGGGTCGGCTATGATATATCGGTCAGCCAGCGCCTGGGAATCCAGATCTACGATCGGTTTGATCCCAGCGGATTTTATATCAAGCAGATGCTTTCCAAGGAGATCCCGGGACAGCTCCAGCGCGGATATATGCATAAAATTGAAAGAAAACTGATTGCTTTCCAGCTTGGACAATTGAAACAGATCGTTGATCAGATGCTCCAACAGCAGCGCCTTGGAGGAGATGATTTCCAGAGCGGCATTCCGTTCTTTCGTCGCTGTTACGGTACCGTCGTTCAATGCGTTGACATAACCAAGGATTGAGGTAATCGGCGTTTTCAGCTCGTGGGATATATAGGAAAGCAGCAAATCTCTGGACTGCTTAGCGGAACGCAGTTGGTTTTCGGCATTTTTCATCCGTGTCACATCGCGGATGATCCCTTCCACGGCAACGGGAACACCATCTTTGTATATAATAGAACTGTTGAACTCGCCCCAGAAGACGGTTCCGTTCCTGTGATGAAAGAGAAATGCGCTTTCCGCTTCAGATAGCTGTCTTCCGCTGAAAATGGTTTCCGCTGCTTCAAAATGCTCCGAATCGATGATTTCAAGATAAAACCTCGGATTCTGGTAAAAGACCTCCGGCGCAAAGCCCGTCAGCGATTCCACGGAGGGAGATACATAGGTAAAAGCGGGCTTCGGATCCAAAGTATAATAAAAGATCGCATCGGTAGCATTTTCCGCGATGATTCGGTACAAACGGTCTGCAAAGGTAAGCTCGTCTCTGGTTTTCTGAAGATAGATTACAAAGATGGAAAAGTTGAGAAGGTTGGAAAAGATGATTTCCATCAGGTATAGCGATGAAATTTCGTAATAATATACCTCAAGAATAGACAATGCCGCTTTTCCCATCCCCCAGAGAAGGAAGACCAGAATGCAGAGCGCTTTTTCAAAAACGGGCACTTTCCAGTATTGATATACGAGATAACAGAGAACTACGGTGATGATGATCTGGTACATGGAAGCAGGCAGGTAGATGGACAGATCGTCAAAGTTGTAATATACTCCGAGCAGATGCCACATGGTTATGTAAAGGAAGAACCGGTTCCAGTAGGTCGGAATCTGAGCGTGCATGAAGGCATAGGCTCCGTAGAGCAGAAAGAGAATGTTGAGCAGGTCCAATATCTTTCGCAGTTCAAGCAGCTCGACAATATTCTTGTTAATGGAAAGAATCAGGAAAAGAAGGCTCAGGGAATAGGCAACCCAACAGAAGCCCCAGTATCGCACATATCGTTCCTGACTGCGGGCAAACATGTAGAAATAGACGAAGGACATCAACAACGTCAGAATGATAAACGTTACGATTACGCTGAGAAGATACAAAAAATCCCCTCCCATTTCGTTGTAAAATTCTGTAAGATACAACTTGTACAAAATCATCCATGCTACATACTTCATTATATCTGAAACCCGTGCTATAATAAAGTAAAATTCTGATAATAAAGGGAAAGGTTCTGATATGGTCGCTTCCACTCCCGTGCTTATGATCGTTTTTGCTTTTGCGTTTATCCCCCTGATTTTTGCAGAAATTGCCAGAAACAGATCGATTCCGACTCTGGAGGATTTTTTTGTACATAGCAGAAGGATGCCGGCTTTCATGCTGTTTTTTACCGTGTATGCCACATGGATGAGCGCTTTTGCTTTTCTTGGAGCAAGCGGATATTTTTATGCCATGGGCCCGGTCTATATGACGGCATTTGGGTGGGATGTGCTGTTCGGACTGCTTTTTATGATGATCGGAAAAAGGGTGTGGCATTACGGCAAAAGCAATCATTACATCACCCCCACCGATTTCTTTGATGACATCTATCATTTCAAGCCGTTGAATCTTATGGTGACGGTGATCATGATTCTGTTTACGATTCCCTATCTGCAGATCCAGTTGTCCGGCGGAGCCTATATCATCGAAATTGCCTCAAACGGTCTGATTCCATGGAGGATGTCCGGGTTGATTTTTTACCTGATCATAATCATCTACCTATGGGCGGGCGGATTGCGTGCTGTGGCCATGACTGATATTTTCTACGGGCTATGCTTATTTCTATCCATGCTGTTTATCGGCTTTTTTCTAATTAATAAGGCAGGGGGTGTCGAAACGGTATTCCGGACTATCGCTGAGGCGGATGTGAGAAACGTGACGCTCCCCGGACCGAAAGGAAATGCAGGGCCCCTTCTTTGGCTGGCCATGTTCATTACCGTTCCCATCGGCGCCTTGATGGGCCCTCCCATGTGGCTCCGGTTCTACTCTGCGGATAAGAAAAAGCATTTTGATTTGATACCGCTTCTCATCTGCATCACCGCGATTCAGTGCATCGGAACACTCTTCGCGGGCAGCGCGGGTATCGTCACGGCTCCTGGAATCCAAAAGACGGACAGCATCATCCCGGTCATGCTATGGGAGCACGGGGATGTGGTGCTCAGCGCGGTTCTGTTCTGCGGAGTTGCCTCCGCAGCCCTCTCCACAGCAAATTCCCAGATCCATGCGGTGGCGGCTGTTTACACCATGGATATCCACAAACGGTATATCAATATCAGCGCTTCGGAAAAAAGACTCGTTTCTGTAGGGAAATGGTCAGTATTGATTATTTCCGCCTTGGCATATATCCTGCTTTTGAACAACCCTCCGATGATCATCTACACCGGAACGATCGGAATGAGCGGGACGGCGCAGATTTTTGTACCGGTGGTAGGGGCCCTGTTCTGGAACCGTTCCAACGGAAGAGCAGCCGCATGCGGAGTAAGCGCGGGAATCCTTACATTGACAGGAATCGCCCTTTCTACCGAGCTGAATATAAGCTATTGCGCTGTGATTGCGCTGCTGGTCAATGCCGCCGTCTTTATTGCAGGCAGTATGGTATTTGAGGCTGATATGCAAACCAGGGAAAAGATCGTACGGTATCGAGAAAACTATGATAGAGATATTTAAAACAAGATTAAATTTCTAACCCCAAGTTAAAAACTATTTAAAATTTCATATAAAGAAATCTTAATCATTCCCGATAAGCCTTGTGAAATTGTCAGAATAATCGTAATATTAGCTTAATTAATATAAGCTAATATTTTTTTTGCGAAAGAAAGGAGAAGAAGGAGGAGGAATCATTCGAAATACGGAAGGAATACATAAACAACAACAGATCCCTATTCCATCGAATTGTAGAGAGGAGAAAGAATGAGAATGAAAAAGTTGATTGTGATTCTATTGACCCTGGCTTTGGTGCTGACTGGATTTACGGGATGCGGCGGCGGAGGAGGCGGCGGTGCCGAGTCCGGCGGAGAGAGTGGAGAACCGATTGTGCTGAGACTGGCTTCCGATGCGCCGCTGGAACACATTGCGACAGGCCTTAACGAGGAAGCATGCGCTATGGTGGAGGAAAGAACAGAGGGCAGAGTCAAGGTGGAATACTTCCCGGCAAGCCAGCTGGGCGGGTATGAAACCGTCTATGAGGAGATCGTCAGAGGCACCATCGACCTGGGACAGATCACCATTCCGGACGCTCTTGATGCAAGGCTGGGAGCGGCGTATGTTCCATATTACGCAAAAAACTTTGAAGAAGCCAAGATTCTGTATGCGCCTGATTCCTACCTGTCGGGAGTACTTGGCGAGCTGACGGCGCAGAACGGAGTCAAGTTCCTGGGAACCGTACTGGAAGGCTTCATCGGTATGGGCTTTGTTACGGAGCCCAGCGGCATGACTACCCCAGGAACCAATAAGAAAGTAAAGACGAGAAGTCCGGCCATGGCTACATTCCGTGTGGCGCAGGAGGACCTGGGCTTCAATCCCATCACTGTTCCCTATGCTGAGGTTCCTACCGCCATTCAGACTAAAGTTGTTGACGGCTGGGTCGGTGGCACCCCGAATATGAACTATGCTTGGGTCGGACAGGTAATTAAGCATATGTATGTCAATTACATACACGCGGAAGCAACCAGCTATGTAGTCAGCGAAAAATCGCTGGCAAAACTTACCCCGGAAGATGCGGAAACCTTAATTGCAGTTTTCCAGGAACAGAGTCTCAAGAGCTTTGATCTGGCAAAGGAAAATGAAGAGAATTACAAGAAGAAGCTGACCGACGACTACGGCGTGAAAGTTTATGAGTTCACTCCTGAGGAAATCGACGCCTATGCAAATTATGTTCGTGAAAAGTCCTGGCCGAAGCTGGAAGAACTCCTGACTAAGGAGCTTATGGACGGCATGAGAGCCGAAGTGGAAAAACTATAACCCGCAATCATTTTCTTCTCCGAAACTGTATCAATCAAAGGGAAGGCCCGCCTTCCCTTTGGTTTGACAAAGACAAGAAAGGAGACCATACATGGAAAATAAATTGGAAAGATCGGCCTTCTGGAGGGGATTGGTGAAATTCCTCCGGGCCGGCCTGATTATATCCTCAGTTCTGGTAACACTGATTACCTTTGCTGCCGTCATAACCAGAGAGCTGAATGTCAACTTCCTGGGCTATGAAGAAATCCTGATCATCTGCGCCTTCTGGCTGTATATGCTGGGTACAGCCTACGGAAGCTATGAGGACAGTCATATTAAAGCGGACGTCATCGTGGTAATGATGCCGGAGGGACGCTTGAAAACATTGCTAGCACTTATTAGAAATACTCTTTCCCTGGTTTTAGGGCTGATTTTTCTTGGGTGGGCGCTTCAGCTTTTCCAATGGACCATCATTATGGAAAACAAGACGCCGGTCTGGAGAATCCCAATGACCGTGTCCCAGTCCTCGCTTCTTTTCGGACTGGTTGTAGCCAGCTTTTACCACGCGGTCTATATCTATGATGATTTTAAAACCTATCTCGTAAAATATGTCAGAAAGATGGCTCCCATCGAAGGCCCGTCTGACGATGCGAAGGGGGTATAATGCATGCTCGTAACAATTGCTGTTATCGTACTTGTTGTGATTTTACTGCTGGGAGTTCCGATCCCCTTTGCCTTCTTTGCTTCCTCTCTTGTCATCGTCGTCGGAGGCGGATATGACTATACGTTCCTTTTGCCCTACGGCTTCAGCAAGGTAAGCTCTCTGATCCTGGTTGCGATCCCTCTTTTCATCCTGGCGGGAAGCCTTATGGAGAAAAGCGGAATCGGAGAAGGGCTCATCAACTGGGTTGAAATGTTTGTAGGCCGTGTCAAAGGCGGTCTCGGAGCGGTCATGGTCATTTCCTGCGCGCTTTTCGGGGCCATATCAGGCAGCGGCTTTGCGACTCTGTCCTGTATCGGTACTATTATGCTGCCCAGAATGGCGGCTGCCGGATATCCCAGAGGAGTATCCGCTGCGCTCATATCCAGTGCATCCCTGTTAGGGCTACTCATTCCGCCAAGTCTGAATATGATCGTATACGCCTTTATCGGAGGGCAGTCCGTATTGGCCTGCTTCCTGTCGACGGTAATTCCGGGGATCATTCTCGTCATCCTGCTCAGCGCCGTTACCTTCTGGCTGCTGAGAAAAAACCAGGACATCAAGCTCAGAGACCCCATGCCCCCGGCCGTCTATGTCAAGACATTGGGGAAACGAACCACGAGAGCCCTTCCGGCAATGGTGGCACCCATTATCATATTGGGAGGGATATACGGCGGTTTCCTTACCCCCACAGAAGCGGCGGCGGTGTCCGTCGTATATACGGTGCCAGTGGGTATCTGGTTCTATAAAGGGCTTAACGGTAAGACCTTCAAGGATGCCGTAATCAGCGCGAGCACCACCGCCGGAGTGGTCATGATCATGCTTCTATCCGTTATGATGCTTTCCAGGCTATACATCATGGAGGACGTTCCCCAGATGATTCTGAATGCTATGACGTCGGTTACGGAAAACACTTTTATTCTAATCCTGTTCGTCAACCTGTTTCTGATCATCATCGGAATGCTCATGGACGACACCAGCGCCATTCTGCTCTGTACTCCCATTCTGCTGCCGGTGGTTATTCAACTGGGGGTCAGTCCGGTCCATTTTGCAGCCATCATGGGGGTCAATCTAGGCCTGGGCTGTGTTACTCCACCCACAGCGCCGTTCCTCTATCTTGGCTCCAGGATTGGAAATGCGCCCATTAATGAGATGATGGGGCCAACCATGCATTACATATTCTTTGCATGGATTCCGACTCTGATCGTAACCACATACATTCCGGGGCTGTCGCTATGGCTCCCCAGACTGTTTGGATTCGTTTAGAATTACACCAACCATAACCTTACATATAAAAAAAGGGGGCTGCGCACCGACGTTAAAATCGCCGGTGCGTGGCCCTTTTATGATGTTTATTAGTTTGATATTATGAACCGCTGACCGCTGCCGTGACTAGTCCAGCATATCCGCCAGCTTGATCATAGCTGCGGTTTCCTCTGCAAGCTTGGTCTTCAGGATTGACTGCTGTTCCTTGATGGCTTTTTCATAGATAGCGATTTCTGCTGTGAAGTCTCCGTTTACCGCTTCATATTTTTCCATGAGACCTCGGGTTGCGGCTTCTACATTGGCAGGAGTGAAGTTTCTTCCCGTGCCCCAATAGAGATTGCCCTGGTTGTCCTTGCCCCAGAACATGTCATTGAACTGGGCGATTACCTCCGGGCTGAAGTACATGTTGTACCATTCCAGAACATTGTTGATCTGCCATGCGTATTCATCGGCAGCCTTCACAACGTCTCCGGCCTTGAGACATTTGATTGTCTCCTGCATCATGGAGATATTGTACTGAGGTGCTTCGTGAGGCACAACAGGGGCTTCATACATGAGGCCGAGGAATTCATCCTGGGCAAACTTGAAGGCCTTCAGATTCTTCTGGTTCAGAGCCTTGGCCTGAGCCTTCAGGCTGTCAGCCTTTGGCGTGTCACCGGCAATCACCGCTGCATTATATTCCTTGTTCAGATCGATGATCTCCTGTTTTGCTTTTGAAGCGGCGCTCTTCAGCTTGGCCAGCGCGGCTTTGTAAGCTGCAGCATCCCCTCCTGCCGCAGCGCAAAGCTCCTCGTCAAGAGCTGCGAGAAGTCTGTCGTACTGTGCCGTATAATCAAGATACAGCGCGGGAGTTTTATCGATGTAGGAAACCAGCGCGCCGTAGAATTTGATATGGAAGTCCATCACATCCTTGTCATAGGTGCTCGGATCGTCAAACTGGGAATGATAGCGCTCCACATAGAACGGGAATACGGTTTCCATATCCTCCTGAAGCAGGAATCCGTTTACCGTAGAGGGAACGCCGGCCGCATAGTAGGAGAAGTCGTCGGAATAGGTGTAGGTCTGATAACCGTCTGTCTTGACTCCGCTTGGGAAGCAGCCCACCGGATCCGGCGACAAAGGATATTCGTTGACGAAATAATCAATCATGCTGTACATTTCCGGAGCGGAGTATACGGTGGTATAGTCCGCGAATTCATAAGCGGGAAGCTCAAAGTTGATAAACGCCAGAGTTTTGCCAACCCATTCCGGGTGAACCTTGTTGATCATGTTCCAGGCTCCCGTGGTCCAGTCGAACTGAGTATAGGAAGCGCCCCATTCTTCTGCTCCGTGACAGCAGAAGATAATATCATTTTCCGGGACATAACCGCTGTCCTTCATGGCCTTGGCCATGGCCAGAATCAGTCCGATGGCGCAGCTGTCATCCTGGAAGCCCTTGAAATACATGTCATAGTGCCCTCCGACAATGATCTGCTGATCGGAGCTTTTTCCCTTGATCTTGCCGATGACATTGTAGGAAGTACCATTCTCGGATACGACGTTGTCCACCTTTAATGTGGCTTTCACCGGTCCTTTTTCAAGCTTCGCCTTGATATAATCGGAGTCGTTGACGCTGATGCTGACACAGGGGATACTGGTCGGACCGCAGATATCCTGAGCATTCAGGGCATCCTTGTTGACCTGGGCAAAGCCGCCCACGTTGGCGCTCATTATGGCGGCTGCACCGTGGAATTCCGCTTCCAGCATCGGGTATGTTATCCACCAGTTGGCTCTTTGATCGAGATCGATGAGGACGATTTTACCCTTGATGTCCAGGTCTTCATAATCATACATGGTGCCGTCCCCTGCGAATACTACTTCTGCAGTGATTCCATCCTTTGGTGTGGAAGCCGTTGCATAGGAGTGGGGAAGGATTACCTTGTCATCACCCTCCAGAGTCAGGGATGCGCCATTAAACTGCCATTTGTCAACATCGGTCGCTACTTTTTCCGTATCCGTCAGTCCTATTTTTTTCATTTCAGCTAGCAGGTAGTCCGCTGCAGCATGCTCCGCATCACTGCCGGCGGTTCTGGTGCCGATGCTGGAGGACCAATATTTCGGATTTGTGGACAGCTCCGTTGCGATCCCATAAGCATACTCATGGTCCACTGATGAGAGGAATTTGTTATAATCCGAAATTACCTGTTCTGGCAACTGCACGGCGGGCTCAGCAGGAGCAGCCGGCTCAGGCTTTTCGGGAGCTGGAGCCGGGGTCGCCGGGCTTCCATCCGGTATGGCTAATTTCTGATTCACATAGATAAGATTTGGATTTGCAAGTTTGTTATACTCTGCCAATGCCTGCCAGGTTGTCTGATAATTCCGGGCAATTTTCCACAATACGTCGCCGTCCTTCACCGTATATAAGGTGTCGGCAAAAACAAAGCTGATGCTGCCTGTAACCAGCGCAAGTATGAGAAAAACGCTCAATACCTTTCTTTTCAAATTCATTCACCTCCGAAAATAATATGGATTTCCAGATAATTCTACACCCCACAGGCGGAAAAATCAAAATATTCGTAAAATAGCAAAACAGTATTGCTTGTACAGCATTTTCGTCCTGAAAAAACTTTGACCTGTCGTTTTTTTTACGATATAATAATCCAAATGTTTTCAGCGATTTCATAATTTTGTTATGACGAATGGAGGTATAAAGATGAACAGTGATAAGATAAAGAACGGCCCGTCTGGCGCGTCAGTACGCACCCTGTTTTATGGAATGGGCTATATCCGTGAAGAAATAGATCGTCCCATTATCGGAATCGTAAACTCACAGAACGAGATCGTACCGGGACATATGCATTTGGATCGTATTGCAGGCGCTGCGAAAAAAGGGGTAGCCCTGGCCGGAGGCACTCCTGTGGAGTTCCCCTCCATCGGAATTTGCGACGGGATCGCAATGGGGCATGACGGTATGAAATATCCTCTGGCAAGCAGAGAGCTTGTGGCGGACTCCATTGAGGCCATGGCGAAAGGCCATGCTTTTGACGGACTGGTTCTCATACCCAACTGTGATAAAATCGTTCCGGGGATGTTGATGGCGGCAGCACGGCTGAATATCCCTGCTGTAGTAGTCAGCGGAGGCGCCATGAGAGCGGGTTATTCCAACGGAACCGTACTGGATTTCAACAGCGTGATGGAAAAGATCGGCGCATTTCGGAACGGTGACTGCACGGAGGAGGATCTGGAAGAGGTTGCTTTAAATGCATGCCCGGGCTGCGGCTCCTGTTCCGGACTGTTTACAGCAAACAGCATGAACTGCCTTACCGAGGTTCTGGGAATGGGTCTGCCATACAACGGAACCGCCCTTGCAGACAGCGGTGAGAGGATTCGACTTGCAAAGATGGCCGGTGTTAAAGTGATGGAAATGGTGAAGAGAAACATCAAACCGAGAGATATCCTGACGGAGGCCGCCTTCCGGAACGCAATCACTGTGGACATGGCCATGGCCGGATCTACCAATACCGTTCTCCATCTTCCGGCGATCGCTCATGAAGCAGGAATCCGGCTTGACCTTGAGCTCTTTGACCAAATCAGCGAAAAAACTCCGTATATCGCAAAGATCAGCCCCAGCGGGCATCATCATATCGAGGATCTTCACAGGGCGGGCGGAATTCCGGCGTTGATGAACGAGCTTTCCAAGAAAGGGCTGGTCAATCTGGAATGCATGACCGTAACCGGCATGACCATCGGGGAGAACATCTCCTCCACAGTCGTTAAGGATTACAGCGTGATCATGCCCATCGAGAAGCCATACAGAAACAGGGGAGGCCTGGCTATTTTAAGAGGAAATCTTGCCGTTGACGGGGCTGTGGTCAAGGAGTCTGCGGTAGCGGAAGAGATGCTGGTGCATTCCGGTCCGGCGGTGGTATTCAACTCGGAGGAGGAAGCCTCCGAAGCAATCTGGGGAAAGAAAATAAAGAAAGGCGATATCATCGTCATTCGTTATGAAGGACCGAAGGGAGGGCCCGGCATGAGGGAGATGCTTTCGCCTACGTCCTCCATTGCGGGAATGGGACTCGACAAGGATGTTGCTCTGATCACCGACGGAAGATTTTCCGGAGCGTCAAGAGGGGCATCCATCGGACATGTCTCGCCGGAAGCGATGAGCGGCGGACTGATCGGTCTGCTCAAGGACGGCGACATCATCCACATCGATATCCCCGGAAGGAAGCTTTCCGTTGAACTTTCCGACGAGGAAATCGAAGCGAGAAAAGCTGCGTACGTCAAACCGGAACCCAAGGTGAAATCGGGTTATCTGGCAAGATACGCCAAGCTGGTGACCTCAGCAAACACCGGAGCGGTTCTGGAGGTTTAATTCAGTGAAATATTCCATCGGACGATAAGTTTCCTTCAGAAACCCCTTGCAAAAATAGATGTTTTGAGAGTATAATTTAATGGTTAGTGTATACTGACCATTATTTTTTTAGGGCCGACTGTTTCGAACAAAAGCCAGCCCTGTCGAATAATCTGAAAAGGAGTGAGAGTAATGGATTTAGGGCCGAGTCACGAGCGGATGAATATGTTATTTGAAAATGGTAAAGTCCTTGCTTTCACTGTAGCCTTCCCACGCCGTTAAGGCATTTGCGCTTCTACATACGGTTTGAGCCGGGACCTGACATTTTCCTGCAGTGACACAGTCATACAATTCAACTGAAATGCGAAACTATTCGATTTCGTTGGATCAGGCCGCCGTTTATTTGTCTTACAAATTCGGCAAAAAGCAGAAAAAGGAGGTAGTCCCATGGAAAATGAATTCACAATGGATGACATGATCCAGACAATTCTGGAACTGTTGGAAGCGAAAAAGTACAGCAGAGCAAGAGATGAAATATTAAAGAACAATACAGTCGATATCGCGGAAATCCTTGAGGAGATTATTGAGGAGCTTGGCATCGAGAAAGCCGTCATTCTGTTTCGCACCCTTCCGAAGGATATATCAGTCGAGGTTTTTGCATACCTTCCGATCGACGATCAGATTGAAATCATTTCCGGTATCACCGACCGGGAAATCCAGTATATTATCGATGAACTGGCCTTCGATGATATGATCGACGTTTTGGAGGAGCTCCCGGCCAACGTGGTGGATAAGATACTGGAAAAAACCACAAAAGAGGAACGGAAGCTCATCAACACATTTCTAAACTATCCGGAAACCAGCGCGGGAAGCCTTATGACACCGGATTATATCAGTCTGAGAAAGGATATGACTGTTGCGGAAGCGCTGGCATACATCAAAAAGGAAGGGATGGACAGGGAGACGGTCTATACCTGTTATGTGAAAGATGCGGGAAGGAAGCTTCTGGGTATCGTTTCGCTGAGAAATCTGGTGATTTCGGATGACGATATGAAAGTGGAAGCCCTGATGCACGAGGATATGATCTATGTTAATGTTCTGGATGACCAGGAAGAAGTATCCGAATTATTTAAAAAATACGGATTCCTGGCAATCCCGGTGGTGGATAATGAGAAAAGGCTTGTAGGGATCATTACCGTAGATGATATCTTGGACGTTATCGACGAGGAGACGACGGAAGACTTTCAGAAAATGGCCGGTGTTGCAGTATCAACAGAGGAGTACCTGGATATGAGTGTATGGAAGCACGTCAAGAACAGGCTTCCGTGGCTGTTCTTTCTGATGTGTTCTCTGATGATTACCGGATTTATCATCACCAGGTTTGAGGATATTCTTTTCAAAGTGATCGTATTGGTTGCTTATCTTCCTTTGCTGATGGGCACCGGCGGAAATTCGGGGGCCCAGTCGGCCACCCTGATCATACGTGGTCTGGCGGTAGGAGATGTGGAATTGCGGGATGCGAGGAAGGTCCTTTGGAAAGAGGTCCGAATCAGCTTCCTGGTCGGAATGGCCCTGAGTATCCTGAATTTTGCCAAGATCTTTTTTCTTGACGGAGAAGGCCCGCTTGTTGCCCTCACCGTCTGCGGATCTATGCTGATTATCATTATGGTTGCAAAAATAATCGGCGGCCTTTTGCCGATCGGAGCCAAGAAGGTGGGGATCGACCCAGCGTTGATGGCAAGCCCTATGATCGCTTCCATGACGGATATGATATCGGTTATCACTTATTTTCTTTTAGCATCATTTATTTTGGGGATTTAACAATCCCCTTTTTTCTTTTTGTTTTTTTGGTTATGATATAGGTATATCAACAGGCGGGAATGCAGCAATTACAGGCGGGGACCGGGGGGCCGCCTGACGCGCCTGCCCGGTGTACCGTATGGGGGATGGAAAAAATGAAAAATGATGGTTTAATAACCCAGGCTTATGTCAATACTTTTATACAGAAACGTGAAAGGGATATACATAAGGGCAGTTGCGGAAAGGTTCTTGTCTATGCCGGATCAAAGGGAATGGCCGGCGCTGCGGTATTATGTGCAAGGGCTGCATTAAGGACGGGCGCAGGTCTTGTGAGGGTATCCGTACCGGAAGAACTATTTCCGATCCTTCAGATCGGAGTGCCGGAAGCAACCTGTATCACCCGGGAACGTTTATTTGAGGATCTGATGCAGTATTCGGCCATTGCCATCGGTCCGGGATTGGGAGATGATATCGGCAATGCTAACATGATCAAAAAAATAATCTATACGACGGACAAGCCGGTCGTAATCGACGCGGACGGTCTCAATCTGCTGCGGGATGACTTGGAGGCGATGAAAAAGGCAAGGGCAAAGCTGATCATCACTCCTCATCCGGGGGAGGCGGCAAGACTTCTTGATCGCAAAAACGAAGAGATCAACAGAGACAGGCTTGAATCAGCAAAGGGGTTGGCTGCTGTCACCGGAGCGGTAACGGTGCTCAAGGGCGCCGGCAGTGTAGTGGCAACACCGGCTGGGAAAACATATATTAATACAACAGGAAATCCCGGCATGGCGACGGGAGGGAGCGGAGACGTTTTAACCGGAGTCATTGCAGCCCTCGCGGGACAGGGTCTGGACCCGGAATCCGCAGCGGTGTCGGGAGTTTATCTCCACGGCTTAGCTGGCGATCTTGGGCGCGACCGGATGGGAGAGTATGGTTTAATCGCGAGAGACATAGCGGATATGGTAGCCTTGGCGATAAAGAGCATCCTGGAACCCGGGAAATCAATGGAGAAATAAGGCATTTGACACGTAACCGAAGCACCAATTATAATAGTTATCAGAAACGTTGTTGGCAGTAACAGTATGTTGCATGGAATTGTTTGAGGTGGAGAAATGTCTGACTTTATTAATAAAGAGAACGGCTTTTCATTGGAAAAGATCAACGAAATGAAAGCCGGTTATGAGGAAATGGGAATGCTTAATTTAAGTCTTTCGGAAGAGGGGCTTGTTCAAGATAGGAATGACCTGGAAAGCTATGAAAAATATTTAGTGGAGAGTGAATGACTTGATCGTTAAGAAAGGTGATATTTTTTTTGCAGACCTAAGTCCCGTCATTGGCTCGGAACAAGGCGGAGTAAGACCGGTTCTTATCGTGCAGAATGATATTGGAAATAAATACAGCCCTACCGTTATCGTAGCGGCGGTTACCTCTCAGATAAATAAGGCTAAGCTGCCCACCCATGTTGAGATCGGAGCGCTGGGCCACGGATTGAACAAGGATTCGGTCGTGCTGCTGGAACAACTGAGAACGATAGATAAAAAACGCCTGAAAGAAAAAATCGGCAAGGTAGATGACGACATTATTGCAGAAGTAAATGAAGCACTCACAATCAGTTTGGGAATGATTGATTTCTAGGAGGAACAGATGAAAAGAATAGTAGCAGGTTTGGTTATCGTTTTTTCAGTATTTGCCGTGACGGTAGCGGCTGCGGCTGCGGCGGACACACCCGGCTCCGAAGGCGACCCGATTGTGACAAAGAGCTACGTTGACAGTCAAATTGCCCGAATTTCAGGCAGTGGTACAGCTGCCGGCACCTACGTGGTAGTCGAGGTGAGGGCGGGTCAGAAGCTGCTTGGAAAGAGCGGAACTGAGATCATTCTCCGAAGCGGAGAGGCGACAGCCATCGATAACGGAGCCAACGGCGTTTCCGATATCACGGCGGGAAAAGACCTGATGACCGGGCAGAGTGTCGGTCAGAACCATCTGCTTCTGGTTCCGAAGGATGACGGGCGAGGAATCCAAGCGACAACGGACCTTTTCGTCATGGTCCGAGGAGCATATTCAATTCAATAAATCAAAGCGAAAAGGATTCATCCTTTTCGCTTTTTCACATTCTGTCCAATTTTCGGTTTACCGCTATTTACTACGAAGGTAAAAAAAGGTACAATGTAAAATAGCTTATTTTACGCGTAGGAAGGAATACAGGGGATGAAACTACTATTCAAAGAGAATAAGATTTTATTGATCATCATTGTCGCAGCTGTACTTGTCTCATTTATCACAATCGGGGGAAGGATTTCAGTAGAAAGCAGGAACAAAACCTACGATATCGTTTTGGATTATAATGAAATCAAGGCGATGGCGGACCAGTCGGATCATGATATTTCATGGTGGCTCAATGAATTCAGGAAGATGGGAATTACCAAGGTGGGACTTGCGGAGGAAAACATGGTCAGTCTCGTTGAGGACTCAGATCTTCCAATCAGCGCAACGGTAATGGATATCATCATGAGGGATGCGGATTGGGAGGCCGGATATCCGGAGGATTTCATCCGGGAGCTTGAAGAATTTGGATACGACAGGTTCGACGTTCTCATCGAAGCGGCTTCCGCCGAGGCCTTCAATTTTGTCGCAGAAGGCGTCAGAGAACGCTATCAGCCTGAAAACTACCTGATCCGGGAAACGGACCGGGGCGGATACCTGATTTTAAACGGTACCGCAAAACAGACACTCTACACCGAGAAATACAAGTATATGAGCTCGGTGAAAAAGGGCTTTGTGGAGAAGGATGAAATCATCAGCTCAAAGCTTATGTACATCAATTTCGGTCTGCTGCCCGAAAAGGTGCGGATCGTGCAGGACGCAGGAATGGATATCATTCCTAGAACGGCCAGCTATGAGGGCTGGAACGACGGGAAGTACGCGAATGCTGTAATAGAAGAATATAAAGCGCTGGGAAAGATTCCGGAATATATCATCGTGGGCGGAGAAGGCGTGATCGGCTATGACGAGGGGATCGAGAAAGCCCGTAACTTTATTGCGGAAAACAACACCACCATCGGATTGATTGAAAACACAACTCAGCTGCAGAATATCCTTCAGTTCGGGGTTAATGACATCGTCAGAAGCACCGGGTATGAAGCAGTGAGGATTTTCAGCGTCTGGGACTATATCCAGAATCGCTACCAGTACTACGGCTATGAGGGGGCGAAGGAAATCGAAAACACCCTGTTCCGGGCTGTTGTGGAACGAAATGTCAGATTGATTTATTTTAAGCCGATCAAGGAGTTTAAGGATCAGCACGTTTATGTAACGGATCCCAAGGAGTATCGGACCATGTTTGCCAATCTGGAAACAAGGCTGGCAGAGCATAATATCCGATTGGGGGACAAGGCCTCCGTCATGGAAGCCTATCAGGTGGGTCTGTTGGCTAAAGTCGCCATGGCACTTGGCTGTGTTGCCGCCGCAGTGCTGCTGATCAGAACCCTGCTTCCCATCGGAAGAAGAATCAAGGCAGGATTGTTCCTGCTTGGGGCTCTCGGCGTGGCGGGAGCATACGCGGTTATGCCCGGCTATGCGGAATTGATCACAGCCTTTGCAGCGGCGGTCATCTTTCCGTCGGCAGCCACCCTGTTTATCGTGAAACAGAGCAAGGAATTCGCCGACACCCTGGACCGATCGGAGCGTCTGACTAAGATCGTCGGTCTTGGAATCGTTACTTTGGCATGCAGCGTTGTGCTGTCCCTGATCGGAGGGCTTATGACGGCTGCCCCGATCTCCTCGGTGAATTACATGCTTGAGATCGACATTTTCCGGGGAGTTAAACTGGCGCAGCTGCTTCCTCTCGCATTCTATATCGCAGCCTATCTGGCGTACTACGGCTTCGGGAAAAGCAAACGATACCCGGGAACGTTGGAATATGAGGATTTGAAAGAGATGATGAATGCCAGCATCAAGGTATGGATGGTGATTCTGGGAGTAATCCTTTTGGGAGTCGGCTATTATTACATTGAGAGAACCGGACACGATTCCTCCATTCAGGTTTCCAACCTTGAGATGATATTCAGAAACGCATTGGAGGACGATCTTCTGGCAAGACCGAGGACCAAGGAGTTCCTTTTCGCCTTCCCCTCCGTCATGATGCTGGTTTACACCTCCATACGAAAATTCAAGCTTTGGCCGATCCTTTTCGGGCTGGCCTCGGTCATCGGCATGACTTCGGTGGCCAACACCTTTATGCATATCAGGACGCCGCTTTATCTTGGCTTTGTCAGAACGGGATATTCCCTCCTGTTCGGGATTATCATCGGAATCATCGGAATCCTGATTTTCGAAGCAGGACATGCAGTTTATAAAAAGCTGGAAAGGCAGATAGTTTAAATGGTTCGAATACTGATTTCCGGTTATTACGGATTTAACAACATAGGGGATGAATCCATTCTCCGCGCCGTGGTGGACAATCTGCGCGGCAGGCTTGACAACATTGAAATTACCGTATTATCACAGAATCCGGATTTTACCGCCCAGAAATACGGGGTGTTCTCCGTCAACCGAAAATCCGCAACGGCTATTATTAAAGCCATAAAAAAATGCGATCTTCTCATCAGCGGAGGCGGGAGTCTCCTACAGGATGTGACGAGTAAAAAAAGCATACTCTATTACCTGATGATCATGTGGGCGGCCTTTCTTTTCAGAAAGAAGGTATTCATATACAGCCAGGGAATCGGACCGATCCTTTCCAAAATCAATCGAAGGCTGACAGCTGCCACCCTGCGCTATGTACAAGGCATCGTTGTCAGAGATGAAGCCTCCAGGGAGCTGCTCATCGAGATCGGCGTAAAAGGAGAAAAAATCATCGTTACCGCAGACCCGGTTCTTAGAATCAGAAAAGCGGACTTGTCAATCGGCAGGGAAATCCTCATTAAGGAGGGCTTCAAACCGGATCCCGACCGGATGACGGTAGGCTTTGCCATCCGTGAAAAAAAGACGGACAGCAATTTCGTGGACGAGCTGTGTATTTCCATCCGACGGCTTATGGAGGAATATCGGGCGCAGATTGTGCTGATCCCGTTTCATTATTCCGAGGATATGGCGGTGATCGAGGAGATTGAGAAAAGATTGGGCAGCGGGATATGCTGCATTAAACATAAATATCTGACAGATGAGATGCTCAGCATTATCGGAAACATGGATATATTGGTGGGAGTCAGGCTCCATGCGCTGATCCACGCAGCAATCATGGAAGTACCTATGATTGCGATTTCCTACGATCCTAAGATCAATTCCTTTATGCATTCCATCGATCTGAAAGCCATGTGCAGCGTATATGACTTTAAAAACGACTTTTTTATCGAGGAGTTTGACAGAACCGTATCCCGAGCTGAAACTATAAGAGCGAGGGTAAAGGATCGTATCCGGGTGCTGATCAAGAAACTGGATACCAATGAGGATCTGATCCAGGAGTTGATGAAGCAGGATCGGAAATACTATGAAACAAAGGAATGAAACTATGCCAAGCAATAAAAGAACCAGATTCCTGGGCGTCCCCGTTGACATGGTGGACAGCAGGGAAGCGATGGAGATATTTCGGGAAATGATGAAAAGTCAGGGCTGCAGCCTCATCGTAACTCCCAATTCGGAAATCATCGTAAATGCTACAAAAGATCCGGAGCTGAAGCATATTATTGAAGAGGCGGACCTGGTCATCCCGGATGGGATCGGGCTGGTCTACGCTTCCCGGATTATGAATATGCCTTTGAAAGAGAGGGTAACTGGGATCGATTTTCTTGAAAACATCCTGGGATATTTGGAGGAGACGGGCCAATCCATCTTTTTTCTGGGGAGCAAGCCCTCCAATGGGGAAACTCCCGGGATTGCGGAGCTGGCTGCCGGACGAATGAGGGAAAAATACAAGCAGCTTGCAGTCGCAGGAACCCATCATGGGTATTTCAAAGAAGCGGATGAAAAGGAAATCGTTGAGATCATCAATGGCTCCGGAGCCGACTTCCTCTGCGTTGCGCTGGGGTCGCCAAAACAGGAGAAATTTGTATCCCGCTGGAGAGAGGAACTTAAGGTCAAGGGAGCCATCGGAGTCGGCGGAAGTCTTGACGTCTGGGCAGGCACTCTGAAACGGGCCCCGGAATTTTACCGGAAACATGGGCTGGAATGGTTATATCGGCTGATTCAGGAGCCAAGCAGATATAAAAGAATGGCGGCGTTGCCGCATTTTATCATTAAGGTTGCTGTAAGCAGACTCAGAGGAGGGAAATAAAGTATGGCGGTTGATTATGAAAAACTGAAGAAAATTGCTCGTGACATCAGAGTCGACATCATCAAGGAAACGTATCATGCGGGTTCGGGACATCCGGGAGGATCGCTTTCCGCGGCAGATATCATGACTGTTTTATATTTTCACGAATTGAATATTGATCCTGCAAATCCGAAAAAGGAAGACAGGGATAAGTTTGTGCTTTCAAAAGGACATGCGACCCCGGTCCTTTACGCGACTCTGGCTCATAGGGGATTTTTTCCCAAGGAGGAACTGACCACATTTCGAAAAATAGGATCAAAGCTGCAGGGTCATCCTGATATGAAGAAGGTGCCCGGCGTAGAAATGTCAACAGGCTCTCTGGGTCAGGGCTTTTCCGCAGCTGTCGGTATGGCTATCGCAAACAAACTAGATGGGAAACAGGCGAGAATTTATGCGATGCTGGGCGACGGAGAGCTGCAGGAGGGGATCGTTTGGGAGGCGGCCATGGCGGCGGCCCATTACAAGCTGGATAACCTGGCGGCGATTATTGACTGGAACGGCCTTCAAATAGACGGGAAAAACGACGAGGTAATGACTGTTACCCCGGTTGACGAAAAATTCAAAAGCTTCGGTTTTCATGTGATCAGGATCGACGGCCATAATATGGAGGAAATCGTGGGCGCATTGGCGGAGGCCAGAACAACCAAGGGCAAGCCTACCGCGATCATAGCTAAAACAGCCAAGGGCAAAGGAGTCTCCTTTATGGAGAACAATGCGGGCTGGCATGGAAAGGCTCCGAATGAGGAGGAAGCGAAAAAAGCCGTTGCGGAATTGGGAGGTGAATGGTAATGTCGGAAAAGATGGCAACGAGACAGGCTTATGGGGAGGTGCTCCTTGAGCTGGGTGAAGAAAACAAGAATATTGTTGTACTGGATGCAGATTTGTCCAAATCTACGATGACTGCACAATTTGCGGGAAAATACGGGGACAGATTCTTCAATATGGGAATCTCCGAG
Source organism: Bacillota bacterium (assembly GCA_023415235.1). Classification (GTDB taxonomy): domain Bacteria; phylum Bacillota; class Clostridia; order Peptostreptococcales; family Anaerovoracaceae; genus Anoxybacterium. The sequence goes on along the minus strand of JAEZLP010000050.1, from coordinate 28,152 downwards.
CAGAACCTTTACGGTGTGGCAGCCGGACTAGCCCATTCCGGAAAGATCGTGTTTGCCAGCACCTTTGCCATGTTTGCCGCCGGAAGAGCCTTTGAGATCATCCGGAATTCCATCGGTTACACCAGAGCAAATGTGAAAATCTGTGCCACCCATGCAGGCATTACGGTGGGAGAGGACGGCGGAAGCCATCAAACCATAGAGGATATAGCCCTGATGAGAACAATACCGGGAATGATCGTAATCAGTCCCGGAGACGGTATGTCCGCGAAAAAGCTCATCCGGCAGGCAGCCGCTCTGGACGGACCCGTTTATGTGAGACTGGGAAGAGCCGCTGTTCCTGGTATTTATGAGGAAGACAGCAAGGTGGAGATCGGAAAGGGCATGTGTGTCAGAGACGGGAAGGATTACACCGTCATCGCGACGGGAGTCATGGTCAACGAAGCCATGGCGGCGGCGGAAGCGCTGGAGCAGGAAGGCGTCAGCCTTAGAGTCATCGATATGCATACCATCAAGCCCATCGACAAGGATATCATTGTAAAGGCGGCCAAGGAAACCAAGGGGATCGTTACAGCCGAGGAGCATTCCGTTTTCGGCGGGCTGGGTTCCGCCGTTGCCGAGGTGGTCGTTACAAGCTGCATGACAAAAATGTCCTTTGTGGGTCTTCAAGATACCTTTGGAGAATCAGGAAAACCGGCTGAGCTGATGACAAAATACGGTCTGACTTCGGAAGCAATCATAGCCGCTGTGAAAAGCCTGTAGACAGGAAATGAAAAGGAACCGGCTTTCCCCGCCAAAGCGGTTGAGAGCTTAAAAATAGTACGAATAATAAGCTCCCTCCATGAATAGATTTTAATAAAAACTAGCAGGAGGGAGTTTTGATTGTGAGTAAGACAGGTGTAATCAAGAAAATGCGTAAGCCGAGTGGAAGAATGCTGATCATAATCGTTATTATCATAGTTGTAATTGCCGCAGTCGTGGCAGGGATGATGTTTTTTAAAGGTGATGATAAGGTGAGTTATAAAGTGTTAGGGGAAACGGATTATCCTCAGCAGATCGCAAGCCAGGTAATCCCTGAGTACCGCGCCCTGGAACGTGCTTTGGCATGCGTTGTTGACGACAAGATCTACGTAATCGCCTCAAGGGGAGAAAAACCAACCTCCGGATATGAGATTGCAATCGACAAGATGACGGTTTCGGAAGAGGACGGTATCAAAACTCTTAAGGTATACACTGTATTCAAAGACCCGCAGCCCGGTACAGCGTTGACTCAGGTATTGACCTATCCGCTCCAGGTTGCGGAAACGGATCTGACCTTTTTACCGGATCAGATCGAGCTGAAGGTGCAATACGAAGAGTAGGCATGCTTCACATATTGATTCAGATTCTTGGAATTGCCGGTAGAGCCGTCTTGTCATAACGGCAGAGGGCTGATTCTTCCAGCCTGCTGCAGGCAGGAACGCCTTTGCCGGCAGTTTCAGTGAATTTATTTTTTGCCCATACAATCCATAAATTGACATAAATATTTAAAAATGGTAAAGTTAAATCGGGAGGTGATCGGATTGGAACGAATTCTTTCCAGGGAGGCGCCCCTCATTGAGAACCACGATGAATATGATCAATGGAAGGTGGCTGTCACGGGGATCTCAAAAAGCGCAGGAACCAGTTTTCTCACCGGATGCTTAGCCAGATATCTGGCCAATACTGGCAAGCACAGCCCTGCTGTGGTGGAGCTTGGAAAGGGTTCACTTTATGATTCCTTCGGAATGGACAAGCGATTTGCAGGAAGGGCTTGGAACTATTTTTACAGTGCACTGCAGGAGAAAAAGATCATCCGGGGCTGGAGAAACATGGACGAGGGGATCAATTGGGTGCTCCGTACCCCCGAGGAGGAGAAAATCAGCCTTTCCTTTGAGCAGAAGCTCAGACTGATCAGCCACACCCGGGGTGATGTGATTCTCTGTGACGTGCCCGCTGAAACGGACCAGGATTGCCAGTTGCTTCTTTGCATGGACCGGATTATCGCTGTAATCGATCCCATGCCGTCAAAAATGCTGGAAGGATACAATACTCTCAGCCGATTGAAGGCTTTGGAAACGGACAAACGGGAGATTATTTTCGTAATCAACAAAATGAACAGGGGGGTCAACCGTCGCCAGCTGCTGGACTTCCTGAGCATAAAAAAACCGCTTTTTCTGCCTTTGATCAGCCCTGAACTGATCTATACCGCCGAATACAACTGTCGCATTCCGTACGCGATAGGCGAAGTCAAGACCGCATTGCAGGCGCCTTTTGGGGAACTGACAACCGCCATGTTTTTCTGTCGATAGGAAATAAATGTAATGTATTTGTAATGTAAGAAGGGCTTCAATAATATCCTGTTTTATATTATAATAATTTGTAGGTTTGTGTATTAATTTGTAGTAACGCCCGCGCCTTGCAGAATTCCTGCAGGCAGGGTAACCATAAAACAGGAAAGGACTCAAACAATGATAGTTTTTGACAATGTTACAAAGTCCTACGGAACCAATATCGGCATACAGGATGTGAATATCAGAATCAATAAAGGCGATTTCTGCTTTCTCGTCGGTCCAAGCGGAGCGGGGAAATCCACCTTTATCAAGCTCATCTTGAAAGAAATTGATGCGGACAAGGGGAGCATCAAGCTCAACGGGATGGAAATCACCAAGCTTTCCAACCGTGAAATACCAAAGCTCAGAAGAAGCACAGGCATTGTATTTCAGGATTTCAGGCTTTTGCCGAAGAAAACGGTCTTCGAAAACGTAGCCTTTGCCATGGAAATTATACATATGAGCCAGCGTTCCATCCGCAGGCAGGTGCCCCAGGTACTCAGCCTGGTTGGAATCAGCTCAAAAGCAAGCAAATATCCTCATGAACTTTCTGCCGGCGAACAGCAGAGGGTAGCCATCGCCCGTGCAATCGTAAACAATCCCACCGTACTGATTGCGGATGAGCCTACCGGAAATCTTGACCCGGACACTGCTTGGGAAATTATGAGGCTTCTGGAACAGATCAATCTTCGTGGGACGACGATCCTGATGGTTACCCATGCCAAGGATATCGTAGACAGAATGGGGAAGCGCGTAATCGCCATCGACAAAGGACGTATTGTACGTGATGATGCCAGCGGAAGCTACGGGGCATACGAAGATGAGAGATTGCTTACTTCGTTGTACTCGGGAGGTGTATTCAACAGCCATGATAAATAGTTGGATCTATGCCATAAAGCAGGCATTCAAACAGGTTTTTCGAAACAGGGCGATGAGCATTGCCTCAATGTTTTCCATCACAGCGATGCTTTTAATTCTGGGATTGTTCTTTATTCTGGTTGTCAACATCAATATGGTTTCCGAGACTGCCAAGAAGCAGTTCGATACCATTCAGGTATATCTACTGGACACCACCACCTTTGAGGAAGCCTCCGCCATGCTCACGGAGCTTTCCGTCACCGAGGGAGTCAAGGAGGCGACCTACCTGTCCAATGAAGAAGCCATGGCAAAATGGCGAGTCAAGTGGGGCGATAACGCCTATTTGCTCGACGGGCTGGAAACCAATCCTTTGCCCAATTCCCTGCTGATCAAGGTAACCAGACTGGAGGCTGCGGATGCGGTAGCGGCAAAGGTAAAAACCTTCCAGGGAATCGAGGATATCAAATATTATAAAGACACGGTGGATGAACTGATCCGGATCACAGGGCTCATCCAGATCGGAGCCATGATCGTGATTCTGTTTCTGGTGATCATTTCCGTCGTGGTGGTATCCAATACCATCAAGCTGACCGTACTGGCCAGAGAACGGGAAATCAGCATCATGAAATATGTGGGCGCGACCAACTGGTTTATCCGCGGACCGTTTTTAATCGAAGGAATCCTGATCGGGATTCTTTCCGCGCTGATTTCGGTAGGAGTGATCACATTCTTATACTATAAGATTTCCGAACTGATCGGCCCGCAGATTCTTGTCATTCTTTCAACGACTATGGTGTCGGGAGCGTTCCTGGTCACCCATCTAGTATGGATATTTCTGGCGCTTGGTATCAGCATCGGTGCCTGCGGCAGTATTATATCGATGAGAAGATTTTTAGACACGTAAAAGAGGGATAAGGGGGAGTACATAGTGAAGAGGGTTGTTTCTTATGTTTTCATATCCGCATTGCTGGTCACAATGATTGCAGTCGGGTCTGCTTATGCGGGAAACGAGCAGGAGGAACTGAACAATATTCATCAACAGATTAATCAAACGCAGTCACAGCTCAATGAAGGCAAAAAGAAAGAAAAACAGCTGAGCAGTCAAATCAAGCAGCTGGAAGCCCAGATCAATGCCACGGAAAAGGAAATCGCCGGGCTGAAGGGCGATATCAACAAAACCGAACAGCAGATCTCGATAGTCCGGGCAAATCTTGCCGCAGTAGAGCGGGAAATGGAAACCCAGAACGCAGATCTTCAGAAACGGCTGAGAGCCATGTATAAAAACGGAGATGTGGGACTGATCCAGATTCTTCTCGGCTCTGAGGACATCACCGACTTCATGAGCAATATGGATATGGTCCAGAGGATCTTCGACAACGACGTTGAGATTTTAAAGACCATGGAGGAACAGCACAATAAGATCGAAGCGCAGAAAAAGCAGCTGGAAACCCTGTGCGCCCAGCTGGAGTCGGCAAAGCAGCAGGAAGCGAACAAGCAGGCCAATCTGCAGGCTTCCCGGGGACAAGTGGCAAGCTTGAAATCCCAGGTTGCAAAGGACAACGCAGCCTTGGAGGCTGAAATCGACGCATTGAACGAGGAAGCCAACCGGTTGGTGGAGGAGATTAAAAGACTGCAGGGAGATCAGGCCTATGCCGGCGGAACCTTTGCATGGCCTTCCGCCAGCAGTACAAGGGTCACCTCGGAATTTGGAAACCGGATTCATCCGATTCTGAAGGTTAATAAACTGCATACCGGATTGGATATCGGCGCGGCTTCCGGAACCAAGGTTCTGGCAGCGAACAGCGGCACCGTGATCAAAGCCGGCTGGAACAACAGTTACGGAAATCTTGTCATGATCGATCACGGGGGCGGGATTGTGACACTTTACGCCCATAACAGCAAACTGCTGGTCAGCACCGGAGACGTGGTAGCCAGAGGACAAACCATCGCCTTGGTTGGTTCAACGGGAAATTCCACCGGACCTCATATTCACTTTGAAGTCCGTGTCAACGGACAGTATCAGAATCCAAGGAACTGGTTGTAATATGAACGGGATCCATCCAATTATCCGCGAGATTCTGAAGAAACGGGGTATTGCGGAGGAAGCAGATATCCTCGAATTTTTATCAGAAAAACCCAATTTGACCTATGATCCATTCCTGCTGAAAAATCTGGAAGCAGGGGTGGATTTCCTATTGTCTGCCATCAAAGACCACCGAAGGATCTGCATCTATGGCGATTATGACGCAGACGGAGTGACGTCCGTCAGCCTTCTCCTTGAGATCCTGTCTCATCTTACGGACAACCTGACCTATTACATCCCTTCCCGTTTTGATGAAGGCTATGGCCTGAACAAGGAAGCCATTGAGCTGATCAAGGAGCAGGGCGCGGATCTGATCCTGACCGTGGACTGCGGCAGCGTTTCCTATGAAGAAGTGGAATACGGAAAAAGCATCGGTATAGATTTTATCGTAACCGATCATCATAACATCAATGAAAGACCGGCAGACTGCCTTCTGATCAATCCGAAACAGGAAGGCTGCGCCTATCCTTTCAAGCTCCTTGCAGGCTGCGGTGTCGCCTTCAAGCTGGCCCAGGGGATTCAGAGAAAAGCAGGTTTGCCGAAAGCCATTCTCAACGGTGTTCTGGATCTTGTGGCAATTGGAACCATCGGGGATATCGTCCCTCTGGTAGATGAAAACAGAACCCTGACAAAGTACGGATTAAAAATCATTAATTCGAAAAAAAGACCTGGGCTGAACCGCCTGATTGATGCGGTGGGTCTTACATCGGGTAAAATAAAATCGGAAAATATCGCATATATTATAGTACCACACTTGAATGCTGCGGGAAGACTGCTGGATGCAAAAATCGGGGTGGAGCTTCTGACTTCAAAGGATGAAACGAAGATCGCAAGCCACGCTGCGGTTCTGCTTGAAAACAACAGGGAACGAAAAAGAGTGCAGGAGGAGGCCTTCCTGAAATGCAAGGAGGTCATCGCTTCGGAGCTGCAAAGGGATTTGTTTTATGTGATCGCGCCCGATGGAATCCATGAAGGGATCGCAGGTATTGTGGCCGGAAAGATCAAGGATGAATTCGGCAAGCCTGTTATCATTGTAACGGAATCCGGGGTGGGCTGTCTGAAAGGCACCGGGCGCAGCATAAACAACTTGAATCTTTATGATCTGCTGAAGAAACATGACGAGCTGTTTTTAAAATTCGGCGGACATTCCGGCGCCTGCGGTTTTCTTATGGAAAGCGGCAACCTGACGGAGCTGAGGTCCCGTTTAAACCGTGATCTGGAGGCGTTGTACCAGGAAAATACCGGTCTATTCGACTCCAGCCTGCCTATCGACCTCGTCATCGAGGAAGGCGCCGTCGATATGAGCCTGGCGATGGAACTGGAGAAGCTGGCACCCTTTGGCTGCGGAAACGAGAGACCGCTGTTCCAGATCAAGGGAGTTCAGGCTTCAGGAGTGAGCTTCATGGGGCCCAACAAGCAGCACGTCCGTTTTTCTGGCAAAGGGGAAGGCGGAAGGGGAGTTGCCTGTGTGCTGTTTCAGAAAGCCCAGGATTACAGTGATCGGCTGCTTTCCGGGGAACCCATGGATTTGGCCGGATATCCGGACATCAACGTGTGGAACGGGGGTTCCAAAATTCAGTTTGTATTAAAGGAAATCACATGGTAAAATAAGGCTTAGTGTTGGAGGACGTTTTTATGTTTATGATAAAAAAACGCAATTTTGTCTTTGTCATCGTCGTTGCAGTGCTGATCGGCGCACTGGTCACGGGAGGAGCGGTCTTTTTTGTGGGCTACGCTTCGGGGGGCTATATGGCGATCACCAGTGATGAATATGAGAATTATAAACTGATGAAGGAGAAATACGGCAGGCTGGCTGAACTGGAGAAGTACATACAGGAAAAATACTATATTCCTGTTGATGACGAACAGTTGATGAAAGGCATGTACAAGGGCCTGTTCTGGGGGATCGGTGATCCATACTCGGCATACCTGACCGAAGAAGAATACAACGAAATTATGATTTCCACCACCGGGGAATATCAGGGGATCGGCGTAACCATCGCTCCCGATGATACCGGTTTGATCAATGTGGTGGCGCCCATCGACGGGTCCCCTGCGGAGGCAGTGGGGGTCAAGTCGGGTGATAAAATACTCAGCGTTGCCGGGAAAGCCTATGATGGAAGCAGTATCGACCAGGCCGTGGCCGCCATGCGGGGGAAACCCGGCACCAAGGTCGACCTTGTGATTCTTCGCGGGAACGAGGAACTGGAGTTCAGCATTACCCGGGCCAATATCGTGATGCAATCCGTCCGGTCTGAAATTTTGGATGGAAATATCGGCTACATTCGGATCAGCTCCTTTGAAGAGAAGACTGCCGAGGATTTCAAACAGCATCTTCGGGATATGGAAGTGAAACAGGTCAAGGGACTGATCATCGATTTAAGAGACAATGGAGGAGGGTTGGTGGAATCCAGCATAAAGATTGCCGACCAGCTGCTTGATGAAGGCGTCGTGACGTATACCGAGGACAGAAAGGGACATAAGGAATTCTACCGATCGGAAGCCGGGAGGACAGAACTGCCTTACGTGATCCTGATCAACGGGGGTACTGCCAGTTCTTCTGAAATTCTTGTGGGAGCGGTGAAGGATCATAAGGCGGGCAAGCTTGTGGGAACCACGACCTACGGAAAGGGGATCATCCAGAGCGTGGAACAGCTTTCCAGCGGAGACGCGCTGAAGCTGACCATTATGCAGTATTTTTCTCCGGATGGCAATGTAATCCATGAGGTGGGAATCAAACCGGATGTAGAACTGGAGGATTCTGCGGAAGATGACAAGGATGAGCAGCTGGATAAGGCAATCGAGCTGTTGCAGTAAATACGAATCCCAATATTGAGAAAGGCTATGTATGACCTGGGTCAAGCATAGCCTTTTTTTCATATGTAGGCTATATCGCTGAAAGCGATATCGACGGATTTTATTTTTTACTCCTGTTCCGGGACGTTCCGATTGGCATTGATATAGTTGATGATCCCTTGCGCAAAGTAATCGCTGGCGCTCTCGGCCAAAGCGAGCAGAGTGCTGTAGATATCAAGATTTCTGGCGAAGTCCTTGGTCAGGAAGGTAATGGATTCGTTGATCGTATCCCGGAGATTGCTGAACAGCCTGCGTCTCCATTCCTCTTCGCTGTAGAAGGGGTTGATGGTGGATATCAGGCGCACTCTGTTTACGGCGTTCTGATACAGCAGACGGGTGATCCGGTCGATTTCCTCCTGATTGTTTTCAATTTGGGCGGTGATCAACTGACTAAGCAAATCCAAATAAATATTCAGCTCATAAAGTAGCTCATCCGCGTAGGGGGAAGGGCCAAAGACCTGGATCAGCCTGTTGACATAATCGACGGGAACCTGTCTTAAGCGGGCGAATACCTCGTCTGGGTCGAGTACTCCGAAATATCTGCTTCCCATGTAGGCTCTGGTCCAGGAGACAAGTTCAAACCAGAACGTCCGAATATCATAGATCGCATTCACCTGTTCTATGGTGAAGCACTGACCCTGTCCGCTCTCGGCCAAGCCACATTGCAGGCCTGCCGTGAGATACTCAAACAGCCCCTGGGCGAAAGCCTCGCCCATATCTCCGGTAAGATTTGATACCCGGTCGATGATTTCGATATCCAGCTGGTATTCCCCTGAAGTAAATGAGTTGATTTCTTCCAGGAGAGACTGGACGCTGCCTCTGAAAAAATCCCTCCATTCCGCTTCCTTCCAGTACGGATTGATCGATGCCATAAACGCTGCGATTTCATCCGCATTGCGGTACAGCCGATTGACATTCTCCGCGACCGCTTCCTGATCTCCTTCAATATGTGAGGTAATCAGATCCCTCAGGATGATAGAAAATTGATTGATCAGTTGCGTAAATGTGTTTGAGGTCTCACGGCCGAAAGCAATCTGCAGCATATCTCCGAAATCAAGAGCCTCCACATAGATGCGACCGAACAGCTCCTGCGCATCTCCCAACCCGGAATATCTGCTGAGATAATAGGTTCTGGTCCAGGTTGTGAGTCTTCTCCAGATGATCCTGGCATTGAAAATCATATTCATTTGACCAGTGGTGATGCACTGTGGATTAAAGCTCATTTTATGAAACATGGCAGTTCTCCTTCTGTGATGATAATCATAATATTCCACAGCAAGTACAGATGCCACATTTCCCGTACCGGTAATCGCTGATGTCAATCAGAGACGAAGCTCCTTCAGCAGCTTCAGGTAGATTTCGATGCCGGTTTCCAGCACTTCCTCGTCAAAATCGAAGCTGCTGCTGTGCAGAGGAATTCCGGTTCCGGTTCCCAGAAAGAGGTACAGACCGGGAACAACCTTTTGATAGCAGGAAAAGTCCTCCGCCTGCATAAAAGGCTTTTCAAAGGTATGGAACCGATAATCGGAAAGAAGCTCCTTCGCTTCCTCAAAGAGCAGCGGATCGTTCAGGACCGCCGGATGGCCGTCGCTTCGCTTTATCGAAATCCTGCAGCCATGCTTTTTTTCAAAAAGAGCTGTAATTTCATGAATCCTCCGGAGGAGATAATCACCGGTTTCCTCATGAAAACAGCGGACTGATCCCTCCAAAACCGTGCTTCCGGAAATGGTGTTTCTGACCTTGCCGCTTTCCATCCTGCCAAACTTCAGCAGCCTGTACTCATCCGCCGGCAGCTCTTGCTTTTCCATTGCATAAAGCTCGTTGACCAGCCTGCATCCGATTTCCAGAGCGTCGATTCCTTGCGGCGCATCGGCGCAGTGGACGCTTTTCCCTTCGATGACAAGATCCAGCTCGCTGGATTTCGCCATAAATTCATTGGCTCTGGAACCAACGGCGTTTTTTTCCAGCATAGGCCACAGATGGAAGCCGTAAATCCTTTTCACCCCATATTTTTGCAGTATGCCGGTTTTGCAGAGCGCATCGGCAGCTCCGGTTGTCTCCTCCGCCGGCTGGAAAATCAGCAGTACGTTATGGGACAGCAAGTGAATGATTTTGTTCAATTCTCCTGCAACAGAAAGCAGCATGGCCATATGTCCGTCATGACCGCAGGCATGCATCACGCCTTCATGGACCGACTGATAGGAGGCGCCGGTTTCCTCAAGGACAGGGAGCGCGTCCATGTCGCACCGCAGGGCGACGGTATCAGTGCGCTGACTGCCTTTTCCATCATTTTCCCTGGATGGAAAGAAGGCGCAGACGCCGGTCCCGCAGACCTCGAGGATCTCGCAGTCGTATCCCTTCAGCTGCTCCAGTATATAAGCCTTTGTTTTATATAGTTCAAATCCCAGTTCCGGGATGCGGTGAAGCTCCCGGCGGTACATTCTAACCTTATCCTTCATAAGGAGACTCCTTTGCATGAGAAAACAACAATTTCCAAACTTATTATCTGAAACTATAGTGCAGACACAGGAATTCGTCAAGTCAAATTTCTGAATAGAATGGTCAATTGAGAAAGCATTTTGAACAGAATTGAAGGATATTTTCAAAAAAATGCTTGCAATATTTTTTAATATACAGTAGACTAAAGTAATTAATGTTGATAGAGGTCGCGAAGTAAAAGAAGATATGAAGAGCCGGCGGGCAGTGACTCATATCGGAGGTATCCTTCGCCGAACCCGGTTCCCAGGCATGAGAGCTGAGGTGGGGCCATGGTGAATATCCATGGAACTGTCTACGATTGTAGGCGCGCTATCCTTAATGACCATTGAATATAGTTTGTGACGGCCTGCAACGGGTACGCCATACTATCGGAGTCAGTAAGGGAAGCTTACTGGCTTTTTTATTTCTATATCGCTATGCGATTTGAAAAAGAAAAAGCCGCAATCAGCGGCTTTAAAATTACTACGACAAGAAAAATATTACAAATATAGAAATATTAGCAATTCATTTGGAGAGCGAGGTACCGAGCATGAGGAAAGACAAAACACAATTAACTGAAAACGGCGTACTGGCAATCGGAGGCGTTTCCTCAGAAAAACTGGCAGCCGCCTACGGCACACCACTATTCGTTTACGATGAGGCAAAGCTTGAGAAACGGATGCAGGACTACAAATCCTGTTTCCAATCGGAGCAATTTAAAACGGAGGTGATCTATGCATCCAAGGCATTCACCTGCAAAGCGCTGCTTCACAAGTTGAAACGATTCGGCTACGGCCTTGATGTGGTCAGCGGCGGAGAGCTGTATCTCGCCGAACATGCGGGCTTTCCCATGGATCAGGTCTATTTTCATGGAAACAACAAAGCAAAAGCCGAGCTGGAGTTGGCATTGTCCCTTGGATGCGGGGCCATTGTCGTCGACAGCGTCATGGAATGCCGAAGCCTGGCGGAGCTTGCAAGCCGCATGAAAAAAAAGACCAATGTTTTAATTCGGATCAATCCCGGCATCACCGCTCACACCCATCGATACATTATTACAGGGAACCTTGATTCTAAGTTCGGCGTGTCCATTGGGGAAGAGGATACCATTCGAAAGATGGCCGAAATGATTAACAGCAGCGGATATTTAAATCTGGAAGGACTGCATGTTCATATCGGATCCCAGATTTTTGATCTCAGGGCATATGAGGCATTGGTCGAGCGGATGATGAAATTGATCAAAAAGTTGAAAACCAAGCATATGATAGAGATAAGGCAGCTGGATCTGGGAGGAGGCTTCGGCGTCCGATATACCGAAGAGGATAAGCCCAGCTCCATCGAGGAAACCTGCCGCCGAATCGTAGAAAAATGTGAGGAGGAACTGAAAAGAAATGAGATCCGTCTGGAAAAGATCATGATCGAGCCCGGAAGGTCCATTGTGGCGGAAGCGGGGTACACCCTTTACAGCGTTGGATACCTGAAGAATACGCCCAACCAAGCCTATCTCTTCATTGACGGAGGCATGTCGGACAATATCCGGGTGGCCCTATACGACGCCAGATATGACTGCGATCTTGCCAATAAAATGAAACTGGAAAAAAGGAAGAAGTACACCGTAGCGGGGAAATGCTGCGAGTCGGGAGATATTTTAATCAAGGAAGCATTGCTTCCCGAGGCTGAGCCGGGGGATTTGCTGGTCGTTTACGGGACCGGAGCTTACGGCTATTCCATGGCAAGCAACTACAACAGGCTGGGGAGGCCGGCGGTAGTCTTCGCCGGCGGGAGCAAGGCCCGGCTGGTGATCAGAAGAGAAGGATACGGCGATCTGGTCCGTTTGGAAGCGAACGAGGAGGTTAGTTTATGAACATTGTACAAAAATACGGCGGGACAAGTTTGGATAGCATCGATAGAATCAAAGCTGTTGCGCGACATATTGCGTCCATCCGAAAGGAAGGCGACGGATTCGTTATTGTGGCCAGCGCCATGGGTAAAACGAAGGATGAGCTTATGGAGATGGCAAAGCAGGCAGGCGATGAAATTCCCAAAAGAGAGCTGGATGCGCTTCTTGCTACGGGAGAACAGAAGACGGCTGCGCTTCTGGCTATCGCGCTTCAAAATCTGGGAGTACCTGCGGTTTCCATGACCGGTTTTCAATCCGGGTTTATTACCACGGACCATCACTCGAAAGCCCGGATCAAGGAGATCAACACGGAGCGCACGGAGCAGTTTCTTAAGGAGGGATATGTCGTTGTGCTGACAGGCTTTCAGGGGATCAGCGAGGAAGGCGATATCACAACCCTCGGAAGAGGCGGTTCAGATACCACAGCGGTGGCCATCGCCGCACAGCTGGGCTGGGATTGTGAGATCTACACCGACGTGGACGCTATTTTCACGACGGATCCGAAAATCTATCCCAATGCTAAAAAGCTTGACCGGATCACCTATGAGGAACTGATGGAGCTATCCTCTACCGGTCCGGCGATCCTGGAGACCCGCAGCGTGGAACTGGCTAAAAAATACAACGTGAAGCTTTATATCGGAAAATCTTTGGAAAGTGATAAGAGAAAGGGTACTTACGTCATGAATGATAGTATTTATATTGAAGAAATGCCGGTTACCGGTATCAGTATTTCAGATGACTGCGCAATTTACTCCCTGAGGGGATTGGAGAACGACGGAGTAGCAATTGCAAAGCTGTTTCAACTTTTAGCTGATCTGCATATCAATGTGGACATGATCTCCAAGCAGACCTACGGCGACAATAAATGTACCATATCATTCAGCTGCACCGATGAACAGGCGAAGGATCTTGACAAGGCCATCGAAAACCACAAAATCCTCAGCGAAATCGCTGTTGAGAAGCAGCCTGGCCTCTCTATCCTGTCTCTGGTTGGAGTAGGCATGGCCACGGCAACGGGAGTTGCAAGCAAAGTCTTCTCCATTCTGGCAAAGGAAGGAATCATATATTACCAGATCACGACTTCGGAAATCTCCATCTCCGTTACCGTGAACCGGGACGAGAAGATAAAGGCTGTGATCGCGTTATGCGAAGCCTTTGGGCTGTAGCCATGATCCGGTTTTCAAAATACCACGGATGCGGCAATGATTTTATCATCCTGACCGAGGAGGAAGCCGAAGGAAGGGCCTACCCGGAGCTGGCGAGAGAGATCTGCCACAGACAGCTGGGGATCGGTGCTGACGGGATGATCATTGTCAAACAGGATCCGCTGGAGATGATTTTTTTCAACAGCGACGGCAGCAGAGCCCCCATGTGCGGAAACGGGATCCGGTGTTTTGCAAAATTCTGCTATGACGAGGGAATCTGTACGGAAGACTCCTATTCGGTCCAGACCCTGTCTGGTGGGATGGGAATCAGGGTGATCGGATTGCATCCCTTTCTTGTCGAAATCAACATGGGAAAGCCGGATTTTGACCCCAAACGCTGCGGCATAAAGACAGCACAGAGCAGCTTTTTAAAGCAGAAGCTTAAGCTGAAGGACGGGGAGCTGGAAGTCAGCAGCTGTTTCATGGGCACGATCCATACGGTTGTATGGATGAACCGGCTGGAGGATACCGATTTGGAACATCTGGGAAAGGAGATTTCCAACCATCCGGTCTTTACCGAGAAAACCAATGTAAATTTTGTTCAGATCATCGGCAGGAATACACTGAGGCTTGCCACCTATGAACGCGGAGCGGGCATGACGCTCGCCTGCGGGACCGGCGCCTGCGCCAGCACTGTGATCGGGGCTGCGGAGGGCTTATGCGACAGAGACGTCCATATCCTTCTGCCTTACGGACAGCTTCGGATCGTACAGGCGGCGGATGATTCGGTCATGATGACCGGCCCGGCGGTAAGAACCGTCCGGGGCTGCTATGAAGAAGATAGAGAGGAGAGAAACTTATGATAAAAGGGTCTATTGTTGCTCTGATTACACCTTTTCATGAAAATGGGGATGTAAATTACGATAAGCTTCAGGAATTGATTCTTTGGCATATAGAAGAAGGAACCGACGGACTATGCATTTTGGGAACTACGGCGGAAACACCGGCCTTATCCGTAACGGAGAGGGACAGGATCGTCCGGGTCGCTATCGATACTGCGAACGGCAGAATCCCCGTTATTGTGGGGAGCGGTTCCAACAATACCTTGGTGGCAAAGGAGCAAAGCATAAAGTACGAAGGAATGGGCGCCGACGGTCTCCTTGTGATCACGCCCTATTATAATAAAACTAACAAGGCAGGGATGATCCAACACTTCACCGAGATCGCTGATTCGGTCTCCATACCCATAATCCTGTACAATGTGCCGGGAAGAACCGGATGCAGCCTTACTTGCGAGGCATTGATGGAGCTGAGGCAGCATAAGAATATTGCAGGGATAAAAGAAGCCAGCGGCGATATCTCCTTTGTCTCCAAAATTGCAAGGCTGACGGGAGACGACTTCGCCCTGTATTCGGGAAATGACGATATGATCGTTCCGTTAATGGCCGTTGGAGGTGCCGGGGTGATCTCGGTGGCCGCCAATCTGATTCCGGGAGAAATGCACCGGCTAACGAGAGCATACCTATGCGGCAATGTCCAGCTGGCAAAGGAGATTCAGCTGAATTACCTGGAGCTGATCAATGCTCTTTTCCTTGAGACAAATCCGATCCCCATCAAGGAAGCGATGAACGCCATGGGTATGAATGTGGGGAAATACAGGCTGCCGTTATATGAAATGGAACCGGGAACAAGGAAATCACTGCTGGAAGCGATGAGCGTTCTGATCCATGAAAAAGGAATCAAGGAGGCAGTATGAAAATCGGACTGGTCGGTTATGGAAAAACAGGACGTATGTTGAAGAGAGTAATTGATGAGACGGAAGGAATGGAATGCGTAGGTATAATCAGCTCATACTTCCTGAGAGATCTAGGTGAGCTGAATGAAATACCGGATGTGATCATCGACTTCAGCCACCCTGCCAATCTTGAAATGATACGGAGCTATGGGGAAGAAAATTCGGTCCCGGTGGTGCTGGGCACAACAGGATACAGCGCAGAAGATATGGCGATGATCGGGACGCTGGCGGAAAAGGTACCGGTGGTATACACTGCAAATTTTTCGTTGGGAATTACAATTTTCCGCCAGATTTTAAAACAGATCCCGCCTGCTTTGAGGAATGCCTTCGATATCGAGATGATCGAAAAACATCACAAAACAAAGCTTGACGCGCCAAGCGGAACGGCAAAGATGCTGCTTGCGGATCTAGAAGAGGGAAGAGAGTACAAAAAGACATACGGCAGAAAAGGCATGGGAAAACGGGAGGAAGGAATCGGAGTCCATTCCGTAAGGGGCGGATCCATCGCAGGCGAACATACAATACTGTTTGCGGGAAACGACGAGGTCCTTGAAATTACCCACCGTGCCGGCTCCAATCGTATTTTTGCGGACGGTGCCCTTCTTGCAGCGCGGTTTGCCCGGGGAAAGGAGCCTGGATTATACGACATGAACGATGTGCTATACGATAAAGAGGTGACAGAATGAATGCAAATGAAATTATACAATATATCAGCAATTCGGAGAAAAAAACTCCGGTGAAGGTTTACCTGAAGGAAACGAAGCCGATTCCTTTTAAAAACTGCAAAATATTCGGATGTACGGACCGGATCGTATTCGGAGAATGGAGTGACATCAGGCCGGTTCTGGAAGCATACGCCCATGATATTGAGGATATCGTCGTGGAAAGCGACCGGAGAAATTCGGCAATTCCTATGCTGGATATCAAGGATATCAATGCAAGGATCGAACCAGGAGCCATCATCCGGGAGCATGTGGAAATCGGCCGGCACGCCGTCATCATGATGGGGGCTGTCATCAACATCGGAGCCGTCATCGGAGAAGGATCCATGATTGACATGAATGCGGTCCTGGGCGGAAGGGCGACCGTCGGCAAAAATTGCCATATCGGCGCGGGAAGCGTGTTGGCCGGAGTGGTGGAGCCTCCCTGCGCAAATCCTGTCGTGATAGAGGATGAGGTAATGATTGGAGCCAATGCGGTGGTTCTGGAGGGCGTCAGGGTTGGAAAGGGGGCCGTGGTGGCTGCGGGAGCCATCGTAATCGAAGACGTGCCGGAAAATGCCGTAGTCGCGGGAATCCCTGCCAGACTGGTTAAAATGAAGGACGACAAAGCAAAACAAAAGACTGCGCTGGTTGACGCCCTAAGGGAACTATAGCTTCGTACGTGATTTTATGGGACAAGCAGGGAAGGATGCCAAAGACATCCTTCCCTGCTTGTTTTGTGTTTTATGTCAAAACTCGCTTCTTTTTTGTATTTTAGAACTGAGCTTCATTTTTGTCAAACTGCACTTCTTTTCTATCGGCAATCAAGAAAGCGATTGCTTATTTTTGTTCTTCAGATACCTGGCAAAGACGAACAGCTCATGGAACCAGAGCGGAGCTGTGGACAGAACGGTCAATTCGGTCCATTCTCTCAGGGTAAGCTCCTTCGTACCGAAAACCTGGATGAGAACGTCGATTTCCGTAACGCTGATTTGAAGCAGAAAACCGAGCAAGAAGGCGATTATCATCATCTTGTTTTCCAGATGATTGAACCGGAAGATCGAACGGTTCAGATTTCTCATACCTATGGCGTTGAAGAGCTGAGATATCCCCAGAGTGGTAAACGCATAGGTCTGGGACTGTATCAGGAGTATATCGTTATTCTTCAGGACCTGCTGCAGATTGGCCAGATTTACCGGCAATCCCGCTTCCAGAAGAGTTCTTACCGGCATGATCAGAAAAGCCGTAAGCGTTATAACTCCGATGACACATCCGAAAAAGATGGTGGTCGCAAGTCCGCCGTGTGCAAACAGGCTTTCTCTTGGATTCCTGGGAGCATTTCTCATGGCGTCCGGATCTCCGGAGTCAACGCCAAGAGAAAGAGCCGGCAGGGAATCTGTGATCAGATTAATCCATAAAATGTGGATTGCCCTCAACGGCGCCGCCAGACCTGCAGTGATCGCCACAAACATTGTCAGGATTTCTCCAAGATTGGAGGACAGGAGGAAGATTACGGTCTTCTTGATGTTGCCGTAGATATTTCTTCCTTCTTCAATGGCTTTCTGAATCGTTGCGAAATTATCGTCGGTCAGAACCATATCTGCGGCGCCTTTCGCCACGTCCGTACCCGTAATTCCCATGGCGACGCCGATGTCGGCTGCCTTTAAGGAAGGCGCATCATTTACGCCGTCTCCCGTCATGGATACAATATCACCATGGGAGCGGAATGCATTGACGATCATCACTTTGTGCTCGGGGGATACTCTTGCAAAAACCCTCAGATCCATGACGACTGCGTTGAGTTCCTCCTGGCTCATCCGGTTCAGTTTGTCTCCGGTGATGCACTGGTCTTCCCGCTCTGCAATGCCTAGTTCTTTTGCGATGGCAAAGGCGGTATCGATGTGGTCGCCGGTGATCATGATGGTGGTAACAGATGCGCCTTTGAATATTTCAACTGCGCTTTTCGCTTCAGGACGAGGCGGATCGATCATACCCACCAAGCCGGCAAACACCAGATTTTCTTCTGAGGCGGAACGATCCTCCAGCTTGATGGAAAGCGCCAGAACGCGCAGCGCCATGGAGGCCATCTCCTTGGCCGCCGCCTGAATATTACCCTTGTCCTCCTCTGTGATTGGGCGAATTTGCCCATTGATAATGATTTCTTTGCAGTTTTCGATAATCCGGTCCATCGCTCCTTTGGTGTATGCTATGACTCTTCCATCGGTATTGCAGTGCACCGTGGTCATCATTTTTCTGTCGGAATCAAAAGCCTGCTCATTGATCCGAGGTTCAACTGCCTCCAGTTCTTTTTTTGAAACTCCGTGGGCGAGTCCCATGTCCAGCAGGGCTAATTCGGTAGGATCTCCGAGTCTGGTCGTTCCTTCTATAGTAGCGTCGGTACAGAGTACAAATCCGTCGATAAATAATTTATCCGTATCATAACGAAGCTCCGCCACATCACGCAGCGCCTCATCCACATAAACCCTTGTTACGGTCATTTTGTTCTGTGTCAGAGTTCCGGTTTTGTCCGAGCATACTACGCTGACGGAACCCAGTGTTTCAACGGCAGGCAGCTTTCTGACGATGGTGTTGACCTTGACCATCCTTTGCACACCTAATGCCAGCACGATGGTAACTACTGCCGGGAGACCTTCCGGTACTGCGGCAACAGCCAGAGAAATTGCAGTGAGAAGCATTTCCATCACATCTCGGCCCTGCAGCAAGGCAACGCCAAAGAGTGCCACACATAAAACAATAGCCAGGATTCCAAGAAGCTTTCCGAGGTCGCCCAATCTTCTTTGGAGCGGCGTCATCTCCTCCACACTTTCATTGATCATCTTTGCGATTTTACCGATTTCTGTATCCATTCCGGTTTTTACAACTACGCCTTCTCCTCTGCCATAGGCTACGCTGGTGGACAGATAAGCCATATTGAGGCGGTCGCCCAGCGTAACGTCTCCGTTTGCAATAAATTCGGCATCCTTCTGAACGGGTACCGATTCTCCGGTTAGGGCTGATTCTTCAATCTTCAAGTTGATGGAGCTGATCAATCTCAGGTCAGCAGGAATGATTCTGCCTGCTTCCAAAATGACTATGTCTCCGACCACAAGGTCCGCTGCGGGGACCTCCAAGGGAACTCCGCCACGTCTGACGAGCGCAGTAGGACTGGAGAGCTTTTTCAATGCCTCCAGCGATTTTTCCGCCTTGGATTCCTGGACCATTCCGATGGTTGCATTCAGCAGGATAACTGCCAAAATAATGACAGCGTCGCTGATTTCCTTCAGAAATGCCGAGATGAGCACAGCACCCATAAGGATATAAATCATAGGATCACGCAATTGTGAAAGAAACATTTGAAGCTTGGTCTTCGGCTTTTTTTCCTGAAAGGAATTCGGCCCGTATTTCTCAAGTCTCGCTTTTGCTTCCTCGGCCGTCAATCCTTTATGACAGTCAACCTCCAGTTGTTTCAGAACTTCGTCGATTTTTAGCTGTTCATACATACATGTTACCTCCGTGGTATGTTTTTGTAGTGACCGCAGCGTTATGTTATGTTATGTTATTTCAGATTGAAAAAAAAAGACTCTGTACATAACATTCGCATTTTGCGGATTAATTATGTCAAAGTCTTGTTACCTGGCGGGTTTACGACCAGACGCGAAAGGTCAGGATGTTGGCGCGTAAACTTAAAACTACTCCCTTTAAACTGTATACTATACCTGAAAAATATTATTGTCAAGAAAAAAAGATAATGGTATAATCGTGCTGTAAAGTATTAAAGTATTAAAGCTTCAGCGCCCGGGCTGGCATGGAAAGGGATTGGAATGAGTTACGAATCCAGATTTAAGAATGAAGAGATTGATGAGCTCTTTAAAGCGATTTTAGCTCTTGAAACAGAAGAGGACTGCTACCGGTTTTTTGAGGATATCTGCACAATCAATGAAATCCATGCGATTTCACAAAGACTCCAAGTTGCCAAGCTGCTCTATGAGCATAAAACCTACACCGAAATCGAGGAACTGACAAAAGCCAGCACCGCGACCATCAGCCGTATCAACAAGTGTCTGGTTTACGGAGCGGACGGTTATCGAAGAATTCTGGAAAAAATATATCCAAAATGATCGATACAGATTTTTTCAATCATGCAAGAGACCATGGAATCCGCAGCAGGCTGCGGATTCTTTTCTTTACAAAATTATGCTTTTCTATTACAATAAAGGTGTAGGGTGTGTTCAATCACACAAAGTAGTTTTGAAGGAAGGTAAATAACAATGATTCAATTGATTGCAACGATTTCGTTGGTAGTTTTTGTGGCGGTTATGACGTCAGTTGGCGTTTACAGCACAAAAAAGGCAGGTACAGTAGAAGGATTTTTGCTTGGCGGCAGGAACATAGGACCGTGGATTTCGGCATTTGCCTACGGTACTACCTATTTTTCCGCCGTTATTTTTATTGGCTATGCAGGGATGTTCGGATGGAACATCGGTATGGGGAGCATATGGATTGGAATAGGAAACGCTCTGATTGGATGTCTTCTCGCCTGGATTTTCCTCGCCAGAAGGACAAGGAGAATGACCAGAACCCTCAATGCGCGGACCATGCCTGAGTTCTTCGCCGCAAGATATGACAGCAGAGCAATGAAGCTGTACGCCGCCGCAATCATATTTCTTTTTCTGGTTCCTTATGCTGCCGGGGTCTATAAAGGTCTGGGAACCATGTTCAGCGCGATCTTTGTAGGAACGGATCCCGTCTTGTGCATGTTCATCGTAGCCGCGCTCACCGGTGTCTATCTGGTGCTTGGCGGGTATGTGGCGACCGCAACAAACGATTTTATTCAGGGAATTATCATGGTTTTCGGGCTGTTGGCAATGATCTTTATTCTTGTGTCCAGACCGGAGGTGGGAGGCTTTGCGGCAGCATTTGAAAAGCTGTCCGCCATCGATCCCCAGCTTGTCGATATAACTGGAGGCAGCAGTACCAGCTTCCTTATAACCAACATTTGTCTGACCAGCTTCGGAGTCTGGGGACTGCCTCAAATGGTACATAAATACTATGCCATCAAAGATGAAAGCTCAATCAAAACGGCAACGATCGTATCCACTATTTTTGCGACATTCATCGGATGCGGCGCCTATTTTACCGGTACTCTTTCCAGGCTCTTTATCCAGTCCGACGCCAATGGGCTGCCTGATGTGCTGGGAGGCTTCGATGGAGTTGTTCCAAACCTTTTAATGAATGCCTTAACTGAAAACGTATTTTCGATGATCATTTTAAGCGTGATTCTGCTGTTGCTTTTATCGGCATCCATGTCCACGCTGTCCTCCATCGTTCTTTCCTCGAGTTCTGCGGTATCCATTGATCTGGTGAAGGAGGTTCATCCTGAGATTAAACCGAAGAGCCAGGTGATTCTGATGAGGTTCTTATGCCTGATCTTCATCGCATGCTCCTTCATCTTTGCTACGGCAAATATTTCGTTTATCGTGAACCTGATGTCCTTCTCCTGGGGGGTTGTGGCGGGTTCCTTTATCGGCCCGTTTCTTTGGGGGCTGTATTCCAAGAGAGTTACCAAGGCTGGCGCATGGGCGGGCATGCTGTCCGGTATTATTATCGTTGGCGGTTGTATCATTGCCTTCACCTCTACAGCCGGTTTTGATGCGGCAAAATCCATGGCGCCGGTTTTCGGCGTGTCCGCCATGGCGGCTTCTGTGGTCGTAACGCCGGTGGTTAGCGCCTTTTCTGCAAAATTCAGTGAAGAACATAATAGGAAGGTTTTCCAAAAAGTAGAAAACGAAAAAGCAGAGACTCTCGGGATGGCGTTAAACGAAGCTTAAGGGTCAGCCTAAGACGAAGTTCATAAAAGATTATGCCGGATTCATGAAATGTGAATCCGGTTTTTTTGATTTCATAAAATTTCGTTTCTCATTTTAAAAATTTGTAATTGACATTTTGAACCATATGTTCTAATATAATCATATGAATACATATTCATATGAACATATAATGCGATTAATGTGATTCCATATGAAAGACAAGGAGGCTGCATCGATGAAAAAAAAGGATGAAGCGCCGAAGTGCGACTGTACCGTAATCCATGATGAGGTAATCCATCGCGTCAAAGGTGAAATGCCCACTCCGGAACATCTTTACGATCTGTCTGAGCTTTTTAAGTCACTGGGCGATCAGACGAGGCTGAAAATCCTATTTGCTCTATCCCAGAATGAAATGTGCGTCTGTGATATTGCTGCGCTGCTTGAAATGTCACAGTCAGCTATATCTCATCAGCTTAGAGTTCTTCGGAATGTAAGGCTGGTTCGATACCACAAGGTGGGGAAAGTGGTCTACTATGCGCTGGATGACAGCCATGTAAACGAGATTTTCAAACAGGGTCTGGACCACGTAGAACACCAATAATCAATGGAATCGATAACAATATCAGGCTATGCCGGAAAGCAGAGGTAGCAATCATGACGGATACGACGAAGATCAGGGAAAATGAATATAGCGCACAGGAAGTCTGCCATGTCGGAGAATGTTGCGGAGGGGAATGCGAGCATGCGGATACGGACTTTGCATCGAAAGGATTTATTGCAGGAATCATTCTTTTTGGTGTTGGTGTGATTCTGAATTTGTTGGTTAAACAAGCGCCAGAAGCAGCAGTGGCGGCAGTCTTTCTCGCGGCTTATCTGCTCATCGGCAAGGAGATCCTGCTGACCGCAGGCAGAAACATATTAAAGGGGGAAGTTTTTGATGAAAATTTCCTCATGTCCATTGCAAGCATCGGAGCCTTCGCCATCGGTGAATTTCCGGAAGCCGTTGCGGTGATGCTCTTTTATCAAGCAGGTGAGTATATGCAGGACAGAGCGGTTGCAAGCTCCAGGAGATCCATATCCGCGCTGATGGATATCAGGCCCGACACAGCAAATAAATTGACGGAAGACGGTGTGGTTTCCGTAGCTGCGGAAGAAGTGAGAACGGGCGACACAATTATCATCAAGGCGGGAGAAAGAGTACCTTTGGACGGAGTCGTCACGGAAGGCAGCTCCGCTATGGATACAAGGGCGCTTACCGGAGAATCCATGCCCAGGGATGTCATGGAAGGCTCTTTGGTGCTTTCCGGATTCATCAACGGCCAGGGTCTTCTGCGGGTGAGGGTGACAAAGGAATTCTCCGAATCCACCGCATCGAAAATAATAGAGCTGGTTCAAAATGCAAGCAGCAAAAAAGCAAGAACGGAAAACTTCATTACAAAATTTGCCGGGTATTATACGCCGGCAGTGGTAGGAATCGCAGCGGCCTTGGCACTGATACCGCCTTTCGCGCTGGGAGCGGGAAGCTTTTCGGAATGGCTGTATCGAGCTCTGGTTTTTCTTGTCATATCCTGCCCCTGTGCGCTGGTTATCTCCATTCCACTGGGCTTCTTTGGCGGAATCGGCGCGGCGTCGTCCAAAGGAATCCTGGTGAAGGGAAGCAATTTCCTGGAAGCCCTGAACTCGGTGGATACGGTGGTATTTGACAAGACAGGCACATTGACCAACGGGAG
The DNA here is from genome assembly GCA_023415235.1 of Bacillota bacterium. Lineage (GTDB taxonomy): Bacteria > Bacillota > Clostridia > Peptostreptococcales > Anaerovoracaceae > Anoxybacterium. The sequence goes on along the minus strand of JAEZLP010000050.1, from coordinate 4,454 downwards.
CTTTCGGGTTACAGATATAAAAAACCATGGCGGTTTTACCAAAGATGAGGTGCTGAAATATGCAGCCTATGCGGAACGCCATTCCACCCATCCCATCGCGGTATCCGTTCGAAACAAATATCGTGAGATCGCATCGGATGAAATCGACGAAACGCAGATCTCGGAGCTTGTGGAGCGCGCAGGTTTCGGAATCAGGGTTCAGGTGAGAGATAAAAGGATTCTGGCGGGCAATACACGGCTCTTGGAACAGGAGGGAATCTCCGCCGAAGCCATCGACGAATCGGGAACCATGGTCCATATCGCTGTTGATGGAATTTATGCCGGGGCGCTTATCATCTCGGACGAAGCCAGAGCCGACAGCGGAAAGGCCATTGAAGGGCTGAGAAGCATGGGCGTGAAGAAAATTGCCATGCTTACCGGCGACAGTAAAAATATCGGCGAAAAAATAGGACGGGAGCTTTCCATTGATGAGATCTATACGGATCTTCTCCCCGACCGGAAGGTTGAGGTGCTTGAATCGATTTTCAAGGAAAGACGATCGGCGGGAAGCAAAGGAAATGTCATCTTTGTCGGGGACGGCATCAATGATGCGCCGGTGCTTGCCAGAGCGGATATCGGCATTGCCATGGGCGGCGTAGGTTCAGATGCGGCCATCGAAGCGGCGGATATCGTCATCATGAACGACGAGCCGTCTAAGCTGATCACTGCAATCCGCGTGGCGCGTAAGACAAGAACCATCGTCTGGCAGAATATCGCAGGCGCTCTGGTCGTCAAAGGGATCGTGCTTCTTCTGGGCGCTATGGGATATGCAACCATGTGGGAGGCTGTCTTTGCTGATGTGGGTGTGGCGATTCTTGCCGTGATGAATTCCGTAAGAGCGGGACGAATCGGAACGCAATAGGGCGTTTTATACAAAATTCCATAGCTAATATTTTTGAATATTACTGTAAAAACGACTGAAATCCGTGTATAATTAGGTTTATTTCAGTTGTTTTTTCATTTGGAAGAGGGTAGTTCATGTATCTGTACCTGCATCAAAGCGTCAGGATGACTAACCGGAACGGCGGCGGCAGCGTCAAAACCCGGTCCGAGTTGGGAGAAAAGCTGGTTTTCAGTGCCCTGAAGGATTACTGCAACAGGGAAAAACTGCTTCTGCCTGCATTGGCGGTGGAGGAAATAAAAATCCGGCGGGAACCAAAGGGAAAGCCGTATTTTGTGGGAATTCCACCGGGAATTCCACCCATATATTTTTCTGTCAGCCATACGGGAAATCTTTGGGGCTGTGTGATGGCCGAGGAACAGGTAGGTTTCGATATGGAGAAGCTCCGGGATAACATTAATTATTTAAGAATTGCGGAACGCTTCTTTACACAAGAAGAATGTCAGCTGATACGGTCCGCAGGGCTGGAGGCATTCTTTGAGGTCTGGGTGCGGAAGGAAGCCTATGTGAAATATCTCGGGACCGGTCTGTCAGAAGGGTTGTCCGGCTTTTCCGCAGCAGCCCCCGGAAAAATGGAGCAGGGTTCGTCACCATGCGTGATCCGGCATTGCGATGCCGGCATAGACGTCAAGGCGGCGTATTGCTGCGCCAGCGGAAAAATCATCCGTGATACCGTATGCCTTAAGGATGACAGCGGCATGTTATAATATTAAAAGAATCAAAACAAGAATCGACTCAGGAAAGGCAGTAAAACAATGAGCATGAAAAAGAATAGCGGCACATCTCTGGAAGAGGGCGGAATGACACAGCAGGAAAGCAGTTTGAAGATTTACGGAAGCGCGATACTCTTTTCCCTGATTGTAGGATTTTCCTTTATCGGAGTAAAGACTTGCATTACTGTGGCGACGCCGCTTGAGACATTGACGTTTCGTTTCAACTTTGCTTTTTTAGCAGCCCTTGCAGTGACAGCAGCAGGTCTTGTAAAAATCAATTTGAAGGGAAAGCCAAAGAAGAAGCTTGCACTGACCGCCGGTTTGTATTTGGGATTTATGGTCCTTCAAGCCATCGGTCTTGTATTTTCCACTACGATTGAAAGCGGCATCATCTTTGCCATTATCCCTATTTTAGCGAAGATCATCGCCAGCGTGTTTCTCAAGGAAAGCACCAGCTGGAAGCAGAATGTTTTCGTCTGCATGTCGGTTGCGGCGGTCATCACCATGTTTGTGCTGGGAGCCTCCGATCTTTCGGTCAATCTGACGGGACTTGTGATCCTGGTTTTGTCCAGCCTGAGCATGGCCCTGAGCAATGTGATGATGCGGTATGTCAGAGGCATCTACAAACCGTTTGAGATTTCACTGTTTATAACCGGAGGCGGCTGTGTTCTTTTTAATCTGGCTGCTATAATAATAGGAATAAAAAACGGGACCCTGGTTGACTACTTCGAACCGCTTTCCCATTTGAATTTCGTTTTGGCCACCGCGTATCTGGGGATTCCTTCGACCCTGGTTTCCGCATTGATCATAGCGTATATGCTGGTCCATATGGAGGCCGTCAAAGCAACCATATTCGGAAACCTTTCCACAGCGATCTCCATCGTTGCCGGTGTTCTCATCATGGGGGAACCTTTGCGGCTTTACCATGTAATCTGCACGATTCTGATCATTGTCGGCGTGGTTGGACTAAGCATGTCTGCGATGGAGAAGAAGAAAAAATAATAATAGATTTCCAATTGATCGATATTTCATGATTATATTTTCGAAAGGAAGGTGCGCTACATGAAGGTCATGATTTTAAGTGAAAACAGAACAAATTATCCGGAATATCTCGCCGAGCACGGCTTGTCCGTTTATATTGAGACGGCCGACAGGAAGCTTCTCTTTGATCTCGGAGCATCGGACATCTTCCTGCAAAACGCAAAACGGATGAAGATAGACCTGGAGAAGGTAGACACGGTTGTGATCAGCCACGGCCACTATGACCACACAGAAGGCGTTCCCGCCTTTACGAAAAAAAACAGAAACGCGAAAATTTACATTCATGAAGATGCTTTTTCCAACACGTTCGGGATGGAAAACGGAGTCCTTGACGAAGAACCATGCGGTATTCGCTGGACAAAACAGCAGGAAGGTATTGGAAACCGGCTGGTTTTGACCCGGGAAGCGGTCTGGCTGACCGACGACATTGTGATTTCCGGAACGATTCGGAAGCCGAACGACTTTTACTCCACAGAGACTTTTTACATAAAAAGCGAGGATGGCAGCCTCTCGGAGGACCCCATGAACCATGAGCAGTTTCTTGCAATCCGGGAACGCGATGAGCAAGGAAGAAGCAAGGGTGTCTTCGTTTTCTCCGGCTGCAGCCATAACGGCGTGATCCCATGCTTGAACCATGCAAAGCTATTGTTTCCCGGTGAAAAGATTGCATGTCTTCTCGCAGGAATGCATTTATATAACTCCGACCCCGTCACCAGAAGAGAATTGCTGGAACAGGTTGCGGCGGAGAGCATTGATTATGTTCTGCCGGTTCATTGTACGGGCATCCTTGCCATATGTGACTTGAGGCAGCTTATAGGAGAACGCTGTATTCCGGCAGGAGCAGGGGATAAGATTGTGCTATGAAGGATTGTCATGATACGGCCCTCAGCTATTTGGAGCATCGGGAACGCAGCGCTTATGAGGTGAAGACGCATTTAATCTCCAAAGGCTTTCGGGAGGAGGAAATTGAAGAGGAACTCATATGTCTGAAGGAACTCCATTATGTGGACGACGCCAGGTACTGCAGCGCCTACATCCGTTACGGCATAAGCAAGGGAAGAGGACCCATCCGCCTGCAGCATGAGCTGAGGGAGAAGGGAATTTCCCCTGAACTGATCCAGGAGGCTCTTACTGAGAGCTTTTCCCGGGATGGGGAATACGAAGCCGCACGGCGGGAAGCCGGAAAGCTGTTAAAAAGCGGAGAAAGGCCGGATGAAAAAACATTGGCAAAAATCGGCAGAAAGCTGAATGCACAAGGCTATCATACCCAGGTGATCTATGACGTGATCGGAAGCCTAAGGAAATCCTGAAAACACAACCTTTTGCAGGGATGGAAAAAGGGATCGCCGCAAAGGTTCCAATGTTGTTTTTCTTGACATAATGATCAGAACAAGTTTAAAATAAAAGGGTTAAAGATTTTTATTAGCATATTGTGAAATATAGATACAAAAAAAGGATGATGGAAAATGTTTGAGAATTTATCAGAAAAAGCCATTGCGGATTTGCAGAATGAACAAGCAGACCGATGGGAGAAGGAAGACCTGTTAGGCAAATGTGTTTCGACGAGGAAGGGGATGCCTTCTTTCGTGTTTTATGAAGGGCCGCCGACAGCCAACGGCAGACCCGGAATACATCACGTTATCGCCCGGACTCTGAAGGATTCTGTATGCCGCTACAAGACCATGCAGGGTTTTGAGGTCAAGAGAAAAGCCGGATGGGACACCCATGGACTCCCCGTGGAGATCGAGGTGGAAAAGCAG
>JAEZLP010000007.1 GCA_023415235.1 Bacillota bacterium | reverse complement strand
CAGGAAACCTGAAAGAGCAGATCGACAAGCTGACCAATGGAAGAGGACCTTCCGTTATTGCGGAGGCTTCCGGAAATGATAATGCAATCGCTTCCATCTTCGATATCGCCGGACACAGCTGCAGAGTCCACCTCATCGGGCACTCCATTGGAAGAAAGGTTCCTGTTGAACTCGGGTGGACGATCTGGAAAACACTGAAAATTAACGGTTCCGGTGGAACCAAGGATTTCGGGCAGAGAACAATCCGTTTTATGAGCGCCATCAAGGACAAGTATGACTTTGACGCCCTGAATACCCACTACTTCAGCTTTGACAAGCTGCACGAAGCGATGGAAACAGCGATCCATGAAAAGGATACCGCATTCAAGGTAATGCTCCAGTTCCCTATCGATTAATTATCGGAACTCATTACCATAATGAAGCAACAAAAAACTTGAGCAATAGATAGAAACGGGAGGTATGGGCAAAATGATAGCAGCGGCTGATATAGAGACCATATGCAAGGCATACAATTTACAACCGGATCAGGTGGTGGTTTATCCCAAGTCCTGTGTTCGGCACGGAGACGCTCTATTTCTGCTCTGTAAAATCGACGGAGCAAAATGGATCTTGGCGACGGGGAAAGGGGAATTCTTCTCCCGGCTTGGAGGGACGGAGCTTTCCGATACTCTCAAGCTGTGCCCCTTAACCCATCACAACCGGATTGTTCTGAACGATTATTTGCCCTATACCTGTCCCCGGGCTTTCGGCAGAAAAACCGCAACCTTTGGTCTTGGCGACCGACTGGGCCTCGCAACTCCAGGTCATATTCGCTGTTTTGAAAACAGCGAGGCAAAGCCGGTTTTAGCTCAGCAGAGCAAGAGGGAGCTTGATCTGACCGGAAGAAATTATGAGCAGGTTTTGGACGATGTATGTTTTGCCGTCTTTCAGGAGGGCTACAGGGGCGGATTTGGAGCAGACGGAGATCATCTGAAAAAAGAAGATGACATCAGGGAGGCTCTGGAAGCAGGCTACACCATGATTACCCTTGACTGTTCCGAAAAGATAGGAAGGGGGATCGAAGCCCTGACTCATGAGGCTTTAGCTCAGGCTTATGAAAAGCTTCCCCGTGATTATCGGATCCGGATTGAAGAATTCTATCTAAGCAAAGGTTTTCCGATCAATGGAAAGGAATACCGGTTCAGCAGAGATGAGTTGATGCGCTGCGCCCTGATTTATGGCGGAGCAGTGGATTTTGTCCGGGATGTATATTACCGTTATCTGAACAAATCGCCTCACCCGGTGGACTTTGAACTCTCCATCGATGAAACGGAATCCGTAACAACAGCTTTGGGCCATTTATTTGTCGCAATGGAGCTGGTGGATCACAATATCGAAGTGACCAGTCTTGCACCCAGATTTATCGGAGAGTTTCAGAAGGGAATCGACTACATCGGAACCCCTGAAGCCTTTGAAGCCCAGTTGGAAGAGCATGCAGCCATTGCAAGACATTTCGGCTACAAGCTGAGTATTCATTCAGGAAGCGATAAATTCAGCGTTTTTCCCTTGATCGGAAAGCATACCGGCGGTCTGATGCATCTGAAGACCTCGGGAACCAACTGGTTGGAGGCGGTTGGCGCCATAGCGGAGAAACATCCCTCCCTCTACCGGAGGATTCACAAGAAAGCGCTGGCCCACTTCGAAGAAGCCAAAGCTTTCTACCATGTGTCCGGCGATCCCTCCAGGGTTGAGAGCCCAGACAATATCACTGACGATTCCCTGATCGATTATCTGAAGGACGACAACAGCAGGCAGTTGCTCCATATCACATATGGTTTTATCCTGGCGGATCCGGAATTGAAAAGGGAGCTCTATCAAACCCTGAATGAACATGAAGAGCATTACTACAGCAGATTGGAAGCCCATATCGGACGTCACCTCAAGCTGACGGGGCTAACCAGATAATTTAATTTCATAAATGCAAACGACACACCTAACATACCGAATTGCTTGCCTCATGGCTCCGATAAGGCCTGAGGCAAGTATTTCCCATTTTATTTCAGATTTCTACTATGAGGAATTAGTTATGAGTAAAAAAAACGGTCTGCCGGAGCAGATCAAACTCTCCGCAACACTGACAGCCGAGCTGAACCCGGCGGCCCCTGTCATCATGGCAGGAAGTCCCGCTCTTCGGATCAGGAAAGCTTCCGAACTGGGTTACGACGCAGTGGAGCTTCACTGGGCAGATCCGGCTCAAATACCCCTTGCTGAAATTTTTCAGGCATGCAGGGAAAATCAGATGAACATATCGGCCTTTGCCACAGGCCGGGCTTACGTACAGGAGGGGCTCTCCCTGATCCATGACGACAGCGACAACCGGACTGCTGCAATCAAGCGTCTCAAGGAATTTGTGGATGCGGCCGCTCCCTATCAGGCAATGGTCATCATAGGCTGCATCCGCGGCAATCTACCGTCCGACGCTTCCCGTGAAATGTCTCTGGAACGGCTGGCTCATTCAACGCGGATCATTGCGGAATATGCAGAGTCGAAAGATGTATGCATCGTGTTTGAAGCCATTAACCGGTTTGAAAACAATTACTTGAATACAGCACAGGAAACAGCGGCATTTATCCGCGAAAACAGGCTTCCAAATACGAAAATCCTTCTCGATACGTTTCATATGAACATTGAGGACGCCGATATGTCCAAGGCGATCCTGGACTGCGGAGAGCTGCTCGGATATGTGCATATCGCCGACAGCAACCGCCATTTTGCAGGCGCAGGCCATATCGATCTGAAGGAAATTGTTAATTCGCTGAAAAAAGCCAACTACCAGGGCTTTCTCAGCGCCGAATGTCTGCCCCTCCCGGATTCGGAAACCTCATTGCAGGGTTGGATCAAGGGAGTACAGAACGCTTTTAAGTAACGGAGGAACACCATGGAAAAAGTAAAATTAGGAATCATAGGCTTAGGAAGACTCGGCCGTGAGCATGCGGCGAATATCAACTACAACATCATCAATGCCGAGCTTGCTGCGGTCTGCAGCGCTGTTCCCGAAGAGGTGGACAGTGTGATGAAGGAAATGAATCCCGGTTATGGCACAACGAATTATATGGACCTGTTCAATGACAGAAATCTTGACGGAATCGTAATCGCATCCAATTCTGCTTACCACTGCCAGATGATCTGCGACGCCGCAAACGCCGGCGTAAAGAACATCTACTGTGAAAAACCGCTGGGGATGACGCTGGAAGAAATCGACCTGATCAAGGAAACCGTTGAAAAAAATAATGTAAACATATTCCAGATCGGCTATAATCGCAGATTCGACCGTTCTCTGATGACCATGAAGCAGAAGATCGAAGAGGGCTTCATCGGAAAGCCGATCCTGATCAAGCTGGCCAATCGCGATCCGGAGTGGGATCGGGAAGCTCTGCTCAAGTTCAGTCCAACCAGCGGCGGATTGGTATTTGACATGCTGACCCATGACTACGATACAGCCAGATTCCTCATCGAATCCGACGCCGAAACCGTATACGGTATGGGGGGCGCTTTTGGCTATGAGGGACTTGCTGAAATCAACGATATCGACAACTGCATCATTTCTGTTGGTTTTGAAAACGGTGTGATGGGTTATCTTGAGACTTCGAGAAATTCCACCTACGGCTATCATGTAGAAATCGAGGTGTTCGGTACAAAGGGTTCGCTCAGAATGGGTACCACACCAAACAAGGACAGGGTGGTCCAGATGAACTCCAACGGGATTACCACCGAATGCGTAAAGTGGTTCTTTGAATTCTGGGAGCCCACCTTTAAAGCGGAGCTTCAGGACTTTGCCGACTGCATCCAGCAAGGCAGACAACCCAAGGCCGGACTGATGGACGGATATAAGGCTGTAAAATGGGCCTTTGCCGCCAAGGAAGCGGTAGATAAGAGAACCATCGTTAAAATGAAGTAAGCCCGCAGGCAGGTTTGCCTGATAGCAGCTTTGAATTGACAATTGTATATGATTAGGACATGATAAGGCCGCTCCCTTCGGGAACGGCCTTTATTTTTCCATTTCGCGGAATTATACCATTTCGCGGACTCGGGGTTATTCTGTTACCAACCCACCAGATTCCAGGTTCCGCTGCCTTCGCTGCTGGTGGATTTTCTTACAATCAGCTCGGACTCCAGAGTAATCACGCAGCGGGGTCTGGCCGGATCTTTGATCCGTTCATTCAAAAGATGCATCGCCTGAAAGCCCAGATCATACTTCGGCAGATTTACGCTGGAAAGGGACGGCGTGATCAGCGTGGATGGAAAGTTGTTGTCGATTCCGATGACAGCCACGTCCTCCGGAATCCGGTATCCGTGATCCAGCAAGGCGCGAATGACTCCGATCCCCATCTGGTCGTTTGCCGCAAAAACAGCCGTGAAGGGTTTTCCTTTTTTCAGGATCGTTTCCATAGCCCGATAGCCGCTAATAGGAGAATAGTCCCCTTCGCAGATGAGATCCTCATCCACCGTCAGCCCTGCGTTTTTCATGGTTTCCCGGTAGCCGGAAAGCCTCAGGTTTCCGATCTGAAACCGCAGAGGAGCCGCCACATGGGCGATTTCCCTGTGTCCCAGCTTTATCAGATGGGTGACTGCGGTAGACGCCGCTCTTCGGTTATCTATGACCACTGCATCGATTCCGGGATCCAGGACGTTTTCCAGGGATACCACTGGAATGGCTTTTTTACGGTTACCGCTCTCCACAAGAGAGCGGATGTATTTTCTGTCCGATATGTTTTCTCCGTTGGCATAGGAGGCGAGAATGATCCCGTCCGACCAGGAATGCTGCAGAAACCGGACATGCTGCTTTTCCAAATCCACATTTCCGTTGGTTTCAAAAACCAATATGGTATATCCGTATTGGGTTCCGGCTTCATGTATCCCCTGCAAAACAGCAGGAAAGTAAACCTGATTGAAGGATGGCACGATTACGCCGATCTGATTGGTCTTGTTGCTTTTTAAGCCTCTACCCACAGGGTTTACCTCGTATTGCAGCTCCTCGATGGCCTCGTTGACCCGCGCCTTCAGTTCAGGGCTGACGGGTTTTTTCCCGTTCATCACATTGGATACCGTGGAAATAGATACGCCGGCTTTTTTTGCAACCTCTTTAATTCCTACCATTTGCGCCTCCAGAAAGTTATCTTATAAAAAGTCAAAAAAATATTGTGTTATTACGAACGCATTTTCAACGCAATTCATTATAACACAATATTACAAAAATGGTTATTCTATTTCGCTTAATTTAACCGGTCTTCCCTCGGCAACCGATTTTCTTGCAGCCAGTCCCAGCTTGATCGGCTGCAGTCCGTCAAATCCTGTTACCGGAGTTTCCGTATCGTTGATCAGCGCGTTCATGAATTGTTTCATTTCCTCCGCGAAGGAATCCATATATCTCTCAAGGAAGAAGTAAAGCGGTTTTTCGCTGTATACGCCTGTTTCCGTACTCCATACGGCGGTGGAAGGATAGTCGTTGCCAATTTCGACTTTTCCCTTTGATCCAAAGGCTTCTACCCTCTGGTCGTAGCCGTAGGCGGCTTTTCTGGAATTGTCGATAACACAGATGGTGCCGTTCTTGAACCGAATGGTGATCAGCGCAGTATCCACGTCGCCCGCCTCGGCGATGGCAGGATCCACCATGCAGGCAGCGGCAACATAAACTTCTTCCGCTTCACTGCCGGTCAGGAATCTGGCCATATCGAAATCATGAATGGTCATATCCATGAAGATTCCGCCGGATACCTTCACGTACTCGATTGGCGGCGGGGAAGGATCCCTTGAAGTAATTTTCAAGATCTGCAGGTCTCCGATGGTTCCGTTTTCAATCAGCTCTCTGACCTTTTTGAAGTTGTGGTCAAATCTTCTGTTGAATCCGATCTGGAGCTTGACTCCCGCTTTCTTTGCGGCTTCGATTACCGCCTCAACCTTTTCTATGGAAAGATCAACGGGCTTTTCACAGAATACATGCTTTCCAGCGTTGGCCGCAGCGATTGCGATTTCCGCGTGGGTATCCGTCGAAGAGCATACGAGCACTGCGTCGATTTCCGGGTCTGCAATCAGTTCCTTGTAATCATTGTAAACCGTTTTGATGCCTGACTGCGCGGCCCATTCCTTGGCCTGATCCAGGAAGATGTCCGTGACAGCCTTGATTTCCACCTGCGGAATCTGGTTCATGATGCTCATGGTATGAACCTTTCCAATTCTGCCGGTGCCGATGATGCCGACTTTTAACTTCTTTTCCATTCTTTTTCTCCCCTCAGATTATATTCCGGAATATTCTTCAATATATTTTCTTGCCTTTAATGCGTATTCCAGCGGATTTGCCTTGGCAGGATCCTGTTCCGCTTCCACGACCATCCAGCCCTCATAGCTGCTCTCATTGACGATCTTGAAAATCGGAGCAAAATCGATGGCGCCGTCTCCCGGTACCGTAAAGGTTCCGGCCCGAACACCGTCAAGGAAGCTTAATTTTTCTTTTCTGACCTTCTCGATTACCTCAGGTCTTACATCCTTAAGATGAATGTGTGCAGTTCTGTCGATATATTTTCCCAACAAGGTAAGGCAGGAGTCAAAGCTGCCTTCGGAATAATAGATATGACCGGAATCATAAAGGAGATAGACGTTTTTCTGAACGCTGTCCATGAAGCGGTCGATTTCTTCCATGGTCTGGACTCCGGTGCCCATATGGTGGTGGCAGCAGAGCTTCATGCCTTTTTCTTCTGCCAGGTCAGCCATGAGATTGTAGCCCCTGACCACCTTTTTCCACTGTTCTTCCGTGTAAACAGGCTTGGCGTCAAAAATCGGCTCGTTCAGACCCTGAATACTGTTTCCCACTTCGGCTGCGCCGATTACCTTCGCGCCCATTTCGTAGAGAAAATCTCTGTGCTCCACAAATTCTTTGAGCACTTCCGCTTCCGGCTTGGTTGTGAAACAGGCGCTGAACCATGCGTTGCAAATCTCAATTCCTCTCAGCGCAAGCGCTTTCTTTAATACTGTCGTATCCCTCGGATATTTGTTTCCAACCTCGCAGCCCTTGAATCCCGCAAGCGCCATTTCACTGACACACTGCTCAAACGTGTTTTCACTTCCGAGATCCGGCAGGTCATCGTTGGTCCAGCCGATCGGCGCGATTCCTACCCTAATTCTTTTGTTTTCCATACTTTATACCATCCTTTATATTAGCTTGATTGAACTCTCAATATGTAATTTGCTCCTGCGCCGTTTTTCAGGCGCAGGTTGCTGCTGTCTAATATTTTCTGGCCTGATCCACGTGGGCCTGGATGTCTCTAGCCGCAGCTTCCACGGAAGCATGCTTCGATTTCTGAGCGACTCCGACTCTCCACCACGCGTTGTAGCCGTCAGTCATGGTTCCCGGCAGCGTTTTGATATCGATCAGGCTGCTGACCTTGCTTTCCGACATTTCTTTGAAGTACTTTTCAATCTCTTCAACGGTGGTTGCAGTATAGCCGCTTCCGCCATAACCACGGGCGACCATGGCGTAATCGATGGGCAGATATTCTCCCGTCAGACGCTCTGTGGAGGCTTCTCTTCTCCGATACTCGTTTCCGAAGCTGGGGATGCCTTGATTCCTCTGGAGATTGTGGATGCACTGGAAACCATGGTTGTCGATAAGGATCACATTGATCTTCAGGTCCTCCTGCAAGCTGGTGATGAATTCGGAGTGAAGCATATTGAAGCTTCCGTCTCCCACCAGCACATAGACTTCACGATTCGGCTCCGCCATCTTGACTCCCACTGCCGCAGCAACTTCATAGCCCATGCAGGAGAAGCCGTATTCCACATGGTATACTCCCTCCGCCCTGCATCTCCATACTCTCTGCACGTCGCTGGGAAGGCTTCCCGAAGCCGCCACGATAATTCCATCCTTTGCGATAAGCTTCTCATTCAGCTCGCCCAGAATCCTGGACTGTGAAAGGCCTCCTTCCATTTCGATGGAATAAAGACGGTCGACCTCATCATCCCATTCTTTTCTGGCCTCTTCAATTTCGTTGGTATATCCGCTGCGATATCCTTTTTCCTTCAGCGCCTTTGCAAGCCCCGAAAGAGCCAGCTTTGCGTCTGCCAGTACAGGGAAGGAATTCATCTTGTATGCGTCAAAACTGTTCAGATTGATGGTCAGCATGGATACATTCTCATTCTGATACAGCCACTTGGAACAGGTACAGAAGTCGTTCAGCTTTGTGCCGATCCCGATGATGAGATCTGCTTCCATGGCGAGCTTGTTGGCTGCGGAGGAGCCTGTAAGTCCTGCTCCGCCCATGTTCATCGGATGGTCAAAGAGCACGGCGCCTTTTCCCGCCTGGGTTTCCCCAAAAGGAATTTTAAAGGTTTCCGCAAATTCCATCAATTCTTTTGCTGCGCCGGAATATTTTACGCCTCCTCCGCAGATGATGAACGGCTTTTTCTTGGATGCGATCAATTCTGCCGCTTTTTTCAGCGCTTCCGGATCGATATCCCTTCTCTGTATGTAATGGACTCTCTTTTCGAAGAATTCCACGGGGTAATCATAGACTTCACCCTGAACGTCCTGAGGAAGCGCCAGGGTTACCGCTCCCGTATCGGCGGGGTCTGTGAGTACGCGCATGGCGTTGATCGCTGCCGTCATCAGCTGTTCCGGCCTTGCGATGCGATCCCAGTATTTGCTTACCGCTTTAAAAGCGTCATTTGCCGTAATATTGTAATCATAGGTCTGTTCCACCTGCTGCAGTACGGGATCCGGCTGTCTGCTGGCATAGGCTTCCGATGGTAAGAATAAAACGGGAATGCGGTTTGCTGTTGCGGTTCCCGCAGCGGTCACCATATTCAACGCGCCCGGACCGATAGAGCTGGTAACCGCCATGATCTGCCGTCTATTTTTCTGTTTTGCAAATCCCATTGCGATGTGCGCCATTCCCTGTTCATTCTTGCCCTGTATAAAACGCAGGCTGGTGTCGCCGGATTCAAGCGCTTCTCCCAAACCCACCACCATTCCGTGGCCAAATATTCCCAATACGCCTTGGACAAACTTAATTTCTTCCCCGTCAGCTTTGATGTACTGATTGTCAAGAAATTTCAGCAATGCTTGCGCCATGGTCATTTTAATTGTCTTCATCTTATTCACCTCATCGATATATTTTAAAATTGCATCTTTATTTTTGTGAGCCCTTCTTCCGGGTCGTCTCCCTGACCTTCAGTTCAGGATTCAGGATAATCTTTTTGGTGGGCTTTGCCACGCCCTGATGTTTGATTTCATCCAGCAGGGTTTCGAACAGCATTTTACCCAGCTCATACTTGGGCTGGTGGATCGTGGTGAGCCGGATCTGAGGGAGACCCGCATAGGAGATATTGTCATAGCCAATCACTCCGACTTCGTCGGGAACATTGATATTGTATTCATTGCAATATTGAAGCACACCCATCCCGATCAGATCGTTCATACCGAATACGGCGTCAATGGTATTTCCACTTTCAAAAAGCTGCTTCGCAGCTTTTCTTCCGCCTTCAATGGAAAAGCTGCCTTCGATGACCAGGTTCCTGTCAAGGGGCACACCATGGTCACGCATCGCCTTCTCGGCTCCCTTGAGGCGCCTTTGAGAAGCAAAATAGTCCTCCTTACCGAGAATGATGGCAATATTCCGGTACCCGCAGTCGAGGAGGTGCTTGGCCGCAAGATAGCCGCCCAGTTCATTGTCCACTTCAACGGAATCACTCGCAGGGTTTTTGCTGTACCGTTCAATAATCATCAACGGTGATTTGATCTCATCATAATCTTCATTTTTCCCCGCGGATTTCAGGATTATGCCGTCCACTCGTTTTTTTCGGAGCGTATTGAAATATTCCTTTTCCATATTCGGATCCCAGCCTGAAATGCAAAGAAAAATATTGTAATCGTTTTCGTTGGAAGCGTCGGTGATGCCTGTGACGATCTCGCCAAAGAACGGATTGTTGATATCCGGTATGATTACGCCAACGGTTTTGGAAATCTTATTAACCAGCCCCCTTGCCAGATCGTTCGGTTGGTAGCCCATCCTTTCGGCGGCTTCAAGAATCTTCTGCCTGGTTTCCTTGCTGACGCCCTCTTTTCCGTTTAAAGCTCTGGAAATAGAGGAGTAGGATACACCCAGTTCTCTGGCAACATCTTTAATCGTGATATTAATTGGAACCATCTCCCTCTCGTTGATAACTCCATCATAGCAAACGTTTGTTAAATATGCAATTGTTTTTCTCAAAAAATACATAAGAGGCGTAAAAACAGGGCTGTTGAATCTTTCTTCCCTTGCCCGAAGGTGATTTATTGGTCACTGTGATATAAGGTTCAGATAGCTTAACAAGCCTTCTGCAAAGTAGTCGCTGGCGCTTTCTGCGTAATCGATCAGTCTGCTGTATATACTCAGATTCCTGTCATAGTCTCCGGTCAGGAATGTAACAGAGGATTCGAGTGTGCTTCTTAAATTTTTGTAAAGTCTGTTTCTCCATTCGCTTTCTTCCCAAAAGGGGTTAAGAGAAGATACGGCGGCAGCCCTTTGATCGGCATTTTGATACAGCAGTTTTGTAATACGGTTTTGTGCGTCTGTGGTTCCTTGTATTTGAGCAGTAATAAACTGATCTATGAGTTCCACGTACTCGTTGATCAACAGTTCCAATTGCTCAATGCTTGGATTTTCTCCGAAAAAGCGCCTTAAATTGTTGGCGTATTCCGTTGGCAATTCTTTTAATCGGTTATAGATTTGCGTCTCATCGCCAATTCCCCTGTACCTGCTTAGCATATAGCTTCGTACCCAGGAATTAAGCTCGAACCAAAGCATTCTTATCTGGTAGATCGTATTTGCCTGCTCATAGGTTAAACAAAACTCCTGATCCGGATTCGTACTTTTTGTTCCGGAGGTTAAATAATCATAAACCCCCTGTGCAAAGACAAAGCCAATGAGGTCGGTGAGACTTGTCAGTTCCTTGTACCTCACAATGTCTTCGGCGAAGCTATCGGTGACAAAAGAGTTGATTCGCATAATAGAATACCGGAGAAATGTTTCAAGCATGTTGGTCCATTGGGATTCTTGAAAGTAAGGGTTCATCTTTGCAAGATAAGCAGCCTGTCCTCTTACGTTTTGATAAAGGAGATCAATATTCTCGGTGGCTCCTCGCATATTTCTGTTTATGTGAGCGTCAATCAGGTCACGATAGGTTGTCATGAATTGGCTTAACAGATTGGAGTATTCCTCCGCCTTATCACGGCCGAAAATGATATTTAATGAGTCCCCGAATTTCTGTGTTTCTTGGTATAAACGTACAAATATTTCCTCTTCAGTCCCTATCCCCTTATATCTGCTGACTACGTAGGCTCTCATCCAGATGTTTAATCTTCGCCAGATTATTCTTGAGTTGGAAATCAAATTCATTTGGCTGACTGTAATGCACTCCAAATCGAATTCCTTTTTCATTTTCATCCCGATCCCCCTCAAAGATGGTAAGTTGTTGATCAACTTTTGGAGAAGCAAAAAGTTCATTGATTATATGATATGAGAGAGATAAGGGTCATATTCCTCAGCGCCTGAATTAGATCAATCAGGAACAATATGATTTCTCTGTTCATAAAATATCAAAAAGAGGAGGGCATATGACTATGATTTACGTAAATAAAATGCAGACGCCCGCGCAAGCCCCTATTACAGCTCCTTTAACCGCGCAAATGAACTTTTTATTCAGAGCAAGAATGCTGGCAAGAGATTTAGCTACCTGGCTTAGAGCCTATCAAGTCAGTCTTTTTGGCGGGGTTGGAAATTCAGAAGCCATCAGTCAACGTTTATACCGGTTGCCTGCAGAATACGGGAATATTTTAAGAGTATTTTTCGGAGACCAGCCGACAGAACAAGTCATGAATTTTTTTACACAATATATCGCAAATCTCCAGTCCTTGTTTCGCGCACAAATGAGCAATGACATTGATGTAATCAATAATTATACACAGCAAGTATATCAAGTTACCAATGATGCAGCAGCCTATTTAGCGAGTATCAATCCATACTGGACACAAGGTGAATGGAACACATTGCTCAATGCGTTTACAAATTTGCAGATAGAACAAGGAATTACTTTTTTAACGAAGGAATACGAAAGGAATATTGATATATTTGACAGAATATTATCCCTTACAAATATTATTGGCGATTATTTTTCAGAAGGACTGACGAATTATTATCAGCTGCTGCAACAGCCGGTCAATACGCCACCATGATAGCAAATGATCTCTTCTGCATTATAACTCAGAATCTTGTTCAGTGATTTTTCAGCTTCTTCCATATCGATCGTATATTGTGGATTTGCGATTACTAAATTTCCATTTTCCAAAGCAGCGGCATCTCCTGTAATAAGGGTTTTCTTGTTTCTGACATAGACTGAGATATGTCCGGGTGCATTGCTTCCGCCTGCTCCAAACGCAGAGATTTTCTCTTACCAGAAATATACGGCTCTTCCTTTTCACTTGCTGCAATTTTCAATCCGGGATATTTTTGTTTCATTGCACGCAAGGCGCCCATATGATCGTGATCGTGATGTGTGACCAGTATATGTGTTAAGTCAGCACAATTCAGATGATTTTCCTCCATGGCTTTTTCAATAGCCGCCAGAAATCCTGCATATCCGCAGTCGACCAAGACCATGTTTTCATCATCTCTGAGAATGACTGGATAAATGGCATCCTCTACATCTCTGAATGTAAACTTAATTTCTAAAACTATGATTTTTTCCATACAATTAAACCTCATATCTAATATTTTATTAGAATATCATATCCATGGGAATGTCAGCAACTAGTGGAAATATAAACTTAGCAGATTCAACGGAAGAGGTAACATTATCAAATCAGGCAACATAGACTAAAAATAAAAAATTTAAGAGGCGACGATATGGACAATATGATAGTAAATCATGATCAAAACAGGAACCGATCTGTTAATGAAGCCGGTATAACCTTAATGGAAGACTTACGCATGCTTTGGGAGCAGCATGTTGTTTGGACCAGGTTGGCCATAATTAGTTTGGTTTTCGGTTTGCCGGATGGCAATTTGGTTTTAGATAGACTGCTTCAAAACCCTATGGATTTTGAAATGGCATTGATTCCCCTTTACGGAAGAGACATCGCGGCAGAATTTTCCGATTTGTTAACCAATCATTTAGTGATAGCTTCTGAGTTGGTGAAAGCAGCGAAAGCAGGTGACAGCAATTCCGTACGAAATTTCGAACAGCAATGGTACACGAATGCAGATGAAATAGCCAAATTCCTGGCGGTAGTTAATCCGTATTGGGATGAAGCTACGTGGAGAGAAATGCTGTATCAACACCTATCCTTAACGGAACAGGAAGCTGTCAATATGCTTCAGGGCAATTATCGAAGAAGCATACAACTATTTGATGAAATTGAAAAGCAGGCGTTAGAAATGGCCGACTTTATGGCAACCGGCATTATACTTCAATTTCCCAAGGCATTTACTCGTTAAATAGAAAAAGGAGCTGACTTTTCAGCCAACTCCTTTGGTTTGGTACTGGATTAATACTTATCAAGCTCGTCATTGCTCAAAATGATTCTGGAGGTTATTGTTTTTGATGGGCCTGTGAAATAATCTCTGTAAATTAGCTTTCTATGATAATGATGGGGCTTGCAAGCTTGTATTCTTAAAGATTGCAAGCCTTTGTAACAATATAATGCTCAGGTTTGGAAATGTCAATAGCAC
>JAEZLP010000067.1 GCA_023415235.1 Bacillota bacterium | reverse complement strand
GACAATATTTGTTGCCGAAAAGCAGCAATTATTTTACAATCAATTTAGCCGGCAAAGTGTCCGGATACTTCCGGTTTCGTGTCCGGATGTTTCCGGATTCGCCGTCCGGATGTTCCGGAATACGCAGAAATAAATAGCATTAACCATCTAGGTCAGGGTTTAGCGAAAAGGTTGTGCTTATACTTATTGTAGTGGATAACAAGGTAATGATTATGGGCAAAAAACAGCATTTTATACCTCAATTTTATTTAAGAAATTTTTCTGATATTAATCAAAAATCTATTGGCTTATTTCGGTTTATTGAGCGAAAATATATAAAAAATGCTTCGATTGGAGATATTGCTTATCGTAATAGATTTTATGACGATGATAATTCTATAGAGATTCTATTATCCAAAATAGAGGGCAGATGGAAGAGAATATTGGACGTATTCTTAGGAAAGGATATAACGAAAGACACATTAAAATGGATAGAAGAAAACAAAACCGATATAATTAATGATTTATTTCTTTTCTTTGCAATAACAAATGCCCGGATTGCTTAGAACGCTTGATAGCTGACTATCCCTGGTTGCTAAATCTTGATTATGAGATAATCCCTGAGCTGAAAAATAAGGGAATGGAATATCAGTTGTCTGAAAGCAAAAGAGCAGACCTGATATTAAAAGACAGAAAAAGCGGCCGGGGAAGCTGCTGGAGTTTTAGTATTAACAAATTGGAATTCTTTGAAAATGTTAAAAAATCAATAGAACCATTTATATTGAATTATATCAAGATAATGAATAATCTTAAATTAATGGAATAGAGTCTCTGATGATTTGTTAAAGAAGTTGATCCTATGAAAACATTTGAACACTATGTATATAAAACTGAAGTCAATTGGTCTTTACTGGTCGAAGGCCTGACTTTGCCTGTAGACAATCAGGTAATCTTCGCAAGGAACATGGGAAAGTTCCTACAACGAGGAGAATCTAAACCAATAAACATATACTTGAATGGAAGAAGTTATAAGGCGCAAATTAGAAATGTAAATTTTGATGCACGATTTAAAAGAATCAATGACACTCTTCAGATTCGATATCCCTATAACGGAGATTTGGCACAAGCACTGCAGGCCAGCTTCTTAAAAAGTTATAACTTTATCCTGTGGCAGAGAGAAATACGTCCCAAAGGGGATCGCACCATTATAAGATTACCGGAAGATTTTAAAGAATACCTTGCTGTCTACACAACTGAATATGATGATTCCTATATCTTTGAGGCTATCACTGCCGGCGATATTCACCTCCTAAAACAAGCAGTAAAGAAACAGCCAGAGCGCGTTTTAGAATCCAAATTCAGTTTTGATATGATTGATGAGGAAGCCGGAATCCTTGTGGATGAAAGGATCATTAGAATCCGAAAATTAAATAGAAAAATAGGTGACAATCTTAAACTGTTATATAATAACCGGTGCCAAATCTGCGGGAAGTTAATCGGAGAAGAATATGGAGCAAGTGTCATTGAAGCGCACCACATAGATTATTTTGTAAACAGCTTAAATAATGACGCAAGTAATCAGCTCATTGTTTGCCCGAATCATCACTCTATTATCCACGATGTTAATCCGGTTTTTAATAGAAAAAAGCTGGTCTATCTATACCCAAATGGAATGCAGGAAGGTCTGGCAATTAATAAACATTTATAATAGCTTTTTGCATGATCGGTAAGATACTTAAATTAAAAGGTTTGTTACAAACAGAAAGGATGGTTGTTTGAATGAGGAATTATGGGTGTTTATCATTTCTATTTGATTGCTTCATGGTTTGTATTACCGGTGGCTTCTGGCTCATATGGATATTTGTAAGAGAAATGAGACGAAAAAGAAACTATTAAGAGGTAAGGACATGGGTGGACTGCTTATGCCGAGCTAAACAGCCCTAAACTCTGCATTCAAATCGTACGTGTAGCTGGTCTCTAACACCAAGTAGTGAAATTCCGTTTTCTATATGGTATAATTTAGCACCTAGTTTTGGAGGTAATCATGGGAAGGAAAAGTATTATCGCAATGGTTGTGGTTTTATGTTTGGGATTGATTGTATCTAGGTGCTGGTGTAAACTGAACCCATAAAATGCTTTTAATTCGTTTGCGAGGTCATTCCCATTCATCTCGGCTTCAGTAGGGATGGGATTTTCATATTCCGCAAAATAAGCCAATCCAAATAAATCATTGCCGCTGAGCCCAATTATATCAGAAGGGGCTTTGGGAAATTTTCACCAAATCGGATTTTGAATAATTATCTAACAAATATTCCGTTGTTGTATCGAATTCAGGCTCCCAAATTGACAAGTCATTATGGCACCTCCCGAAACATTGAAATACTACGACAATTAAATAACTGGAAATCTTTTATTTGATTATATTACTATGTATTTCCAATTGCAATCCCAGAAGCGTATGTAAAAAGGACGCTTGTGCCTCCTTTTATTCTTGGCCCTGTCAATATGACTCGTGACGAATATTGAGCGCCGTTGATACACATTCTATTTGTTAATTGGGTCGAGTCCTCTTGCTAATTTAAAAAAGAGCTGACGAGAACCTGCTTTGCCCGTGCCATAATGTATGGATAATCTGTTGGTTATAGAAATAAGTAAAAATCAAAAATAGGAAACAAATATTTACATTAAATCTTTGCAACCATATTGACACTTATCGATATAGTACTATAATTAAGACATCGATAACTTTCGATATCATTCATAAGTATCGATATGTACGGAGGTAGTTTTATGAATAGATCGTATGCGGAATATGTCCCGGTTTTTAAAGCCTTATCCGATGAAACACGTTTAAAAATCATCGATATGATATCCTGCGGAGAAATGTGCGCTTGCCACATTTTGGAGGAATTTAGCATATCTCAGTCTACTCTGAGCTATCATATGAAAATTCTATCTGACTGCGGCATTGTCAACGCGCGGCGTGACGGCGCTTGGATGAAATATACGCTGAATAAGGAAAGAACAGATGAGGTCCTTGATTTTATAGCGCGTATAAGCAATGAAAGCAGCGATTGCATCTGTCTTAATATTAATAAATAAGGAGACTCTTTATGGTTAGAGAAAAACACGAAAGGCTATCCTTTCTTGACCGTTATCTGACATTATGGATTTTTATTGCTATGGCTATAGGTGTATTTGCCGGATATGCGTTTCCTTCCCTTGCAACAACTCTCGAAGGAATGAGTACGGGAACGACATCCTGGCCTATCGCAATAGGACTGATTATTATGATGTACCCTCCGCTTGCAAAAGTAAAATATGAGGAAATTGGCAAGGTGACAGGGGATAAAAGAGTATTTGGATTTTCATTGCTCCAAAACTGGATCATCGGACCAATTTTGATGTTTATTCTTGCTGCGATTTTTCTCCCTGATATGGCAGACTACGCAGTTGGGATAATCATTATTGGTTTGGCTCGATGCATTGCTATGGTTATTGTCTGGAATACACTTGCGAAGGGTGATAACGAGTATTGCGCAGCGTTAGTAGCCTTAAATTCTATCTTCCAGATCCTGCTCTATTCAGTGTACATATATTTCTTTGTAACCTTAGTGCCAAAACTGCTTGGCCTTACTTTTGGCGGAATCGCGGTGGAAGTCAGTATGGGCGATGTTGCAAGGAGTGTATTAGTATACCTTGGTATACCTTTTGCTGCAGGTATCATCACAAGATTTTCTCTGATATCATCGAAAGGGAAAGGGTGGTATGAGAAGGTCTTCATACCCAAGATCTCGCCTGTTGCGTTGATTGCGCTGCTTTATACGATTGTTATCATGTTTACTTTAAAAGGGCAGTACATCGTTAAGCTTCCGATGGATGTTGTAAGAATCGCAATTCCGCTTTTAATCTATTTTGCAATCATGTTCTTCGTCAGTTTCTTTATGTCAATGAAGAGCGGGTTTAAATATGATCAGACAGTCACGCTTGCATTCACAGCAGCCAGCAACAATTTTGAGCTTGCGATTGCTGTTGCAGTTTCTATTTTCGGAATTGGAAGCGGGCAGGCTTTTGCGGCGGTAATCGGACCCCTGATTGAAGTGCCCGTTATGATTGGTCTGGTTAATGTAGCATTGTTCTTTAAGAATAAATACTATAATGAGCTGGGGATACCGAAGAAGGTCAAAAGGCAACCTGCTAAGAAAGATATATAATATAAAGAGGGATAGAAATGGAAACTTGTTGTTCTGAGAAAAGTAAGTCTTGCTGCTGCGGAAGCGCTGTAGAAGCAAAGCAAATATCGACGGAGCTTACCTATAAGGATATTTTGGGCTCCTGGAAAGTAAGATGGAATATCAACAGGATGAATTATATCGTTGATCCTGGATTATATTATGTCGGTCATCCCGATGCGAAATCTCCTGTATTAGTTACTGCAAATTATAAAATGAGCTTTGATGCTTTAAGGAAGGAATTATCAGGAATTTCTGCATGGATCCTTGTGCTTGATACGAAAGGAATTAATGTATGGTGCGCCGCAGGAAAAGGCACCTTTGGAACCGATGAGTTAATAAAAAGAATCGAAGCAGCCGGCCTTCCCGGCGTGGTTGAGCACAGAACCTTAATATTACCGCAGCTGGGCGCTGTCGGAGTATCAGCGCATGAAGTTCAAATGAGATCCGGTTTTAAAGTTGTCTATGGCCCAATTAGAGCCGAGGATGTACCTGCTTTCTTGAGGAATGGGATGCAAGCAGATAAAGAAATGCGTACAGTTCGATTCAACTTTATTGACAGAACCGTATTGACGCCGGTTGAAATTGTAGGTTCGATAAAGCCTTCTCTGATCATATTCGGGTTGATGTTTTTGCTGAACCTGATTGGGTTGTCAAGATTTACCGGAACAGATGTATATTCATATATCGGAGCTGTTCTTTTTGGGTGTGCCCTAACGCCCATGCTGCTTCCCTTTATTCCGGGAAGAGCCTTCTCCTTGAAAGGATGGTTGCTAGGATTGCTTTGGGCGGTTGGTATTGTTGTTCTGAATGGATTATTTGGAAGTGTTGACTATGGTATTCTGACCTGCATCGCTTACCTGCTGATACTGCCTTCCGTATCTGCATTTTATGCTATGAATTTTACCGGCTGTTCAACTTATACCTCATACTCAGGGGTCATGAAGGAGATGAAAATCGCAGTACCATTGATAGCCGGATCAATTGGATTAGGACTCATCCTGCTGTTTGCAGGGAACCTGTTATCCATACTATAAGGGGGAAACAGTAAAATGAAACAGAAATATTTAAAAAATGTTGTTACGCTGAAGCTTGATACAGAAAAATGCATGGGATGCGAAATGTGCGCGGTAGTATGCCCCCATGGAGTTTTCACGATGGAATTGGATAAAGCTGTGATCACGGACAGGGATGCGTGTATGGAATGCGGAGCCTGCGAAAAGAATTGCCCTTTTCATGCAATCGATGTTAAAACCGGTGTGGGATGCGCTTCTGCGGTTATTCATGGCTTATTAACCGGTACGGAGCCAAGCTGTGGCTGTTCTGGCAGTAGTGAAGGATGTTGTGGTTGAAATCTGAGGGGATACCCCCGAGCTAAACAGCCCTGTATTTGAATTCAAATCGTACGTTGTTTGCATTTTACTTTTATTTGTGGTATAATATTTTTAAATTGAATAGAAAAGAACCGTCTTTTTTAAGAAGGGCTTTTGGTATCCACCTCATGGTGTTGTCTGGAAGGCTCTTCTTTTTTTATAACCTATGCAGCCATGTCGGCTGCATGGGAAAACTAAGCCATCAATCTGCAATTTAAGGATATGCGGATTGAAATATAAAAACTCAGGAGGAAAAACATGGACATTATTACTGTACAAAAACGTGACACGTCGAAGAAAGCAAAGCAGCTAAGGCGTTCCGGGTTTATACCGGCCAACATTTTTGGCGGAATGCTTCAGGAGTCGATTTCGATCCAAATTGACGAAGCGACTGCGCGCAAGATGGTTCGCCTTAAGCGGGAGGGCAGTAAACTGCGGTTAGCTCTTGATGATCAGGTTATCCCGGTACAAATTAAAGAAAAAACCCAGGACACATTAAGCCAGGAAATTATTCACATCAGCTTTCAAGCGCTGACAGAAGATCAAAAGGTCAACAGTGTGATTCATATCCTGCTGAAGAACGTGGATAAAATAGCGGGGACTCTGGAAAGAATTATGCTTGAAATTCCTTACGCATCCCTTCCGGCTGATATGATTGACACCATAACCATTGATCTGGATGGCTTGCCGGTTGGCAGTGTGTTAACAGTCGCTGACATTCCCGAACTTCAAAGCGAAAAAATTGATTTGCAGGTGGATACGGATAGTATAATCCTGAGAACCAGTGAAAGCAGAAGGGTTGTAGTGCAGTCTGAGGAAGAATCTTAGCGCAGGCACATTTCTATCGCACATACATAACGCCAAAAAATCCGTAACCCGGTAAAAAAGCGGGGTTACGGATTTTTTCTATGAAATAAAATTCATTGCTGTTCCTGAAAAATGTAATCCAAAAGCCCCTGAGCAAAGGAATCGGCGGAGCTTTCGGCCTGATCCATAAGTGTGCTGAAGATTTCCAGATTTCTTGCGTAATCCTCCGTTAAAAACATGGTGGATTCATCCAGTGTGCTGCGGAGGTTATAGCTTAATCTGGTCCTCCATTCGTTTAGATCCCAATTGGGGTTGATGGAAGCAATCGTAGCAGCCATGTCGTTGGCATTTTGATACAGCAGCCTCGTAATCAAGTCTATCTCTTCTGTTATGCCCGCCTTTTGCGCTGTAATCAAGGAATCAATCAAACCGATATACTCATTTAACTCCAGCTGCAGCTCATTCACTCCGGGGGAACCCGGGAAAAATTGATACAGGTTGTTGATAAAATCAGCCAGAACTTGCTGCAGGCGGGCAAAGACTGCCTCCTCGTTTCCGACGTCTTTATATTTACTCAGCATTAATGCCCGCACCCAGAGGATCAGATCAAACCAAAACACCATGATATCAAAGATCTGATTGACTTGCTCCAATGGAAAGCACCTTTGGCCTTCCTGCGTCGGAAGCTGATTTGTACCCTGCTCACCGGACGTAATATAGTCATACATTGCCTGCGCGAACTCATCGCCCATGGTGTTGGACAAAACCATCAATCGGTCGAAATATTCGATATCCATTCTGTAATCTGCCGATGCGAATAAATTTGCCTCTTGAATGGTGTCCTGCAGGTAGGTAATCAGCAGGTTTCTCCATTCTGTTTCGTCAAAGTACGGATTGATGGATGCCAAGAACGCAGCTCTTTCATTGGCATTTTGCAGCAATCTGTCTATATTCTGCCTGGCGGCGTCTATGTCGTCCTGAAGCAGAGACGTAATGAGCTCCCGCAATCCGATCGAAAACTGATTTAGAAGCTGAGAATAACTATTTGCAATGCTTCTGCTGAAATGAATCCGTATCATATTCCCGAAATCCAGGTTTTCAATATATAAACGTTCAAAGGATACTTCCGCCGTTCCTACCCCTAAATATCTGCTGATGATATAAATTCTGGTCCAGATTGTCAGCCGCCTCCAAAAAATGCGCATATTAAAAATCAAACGCATTTGACTGTATGTAATGCATTGTTCGTTAAATCTGCTCTTCATGATGAATGCCCCTTTTGTGAAGACGGATAAGAAATGTCGATAAAGGGTAGGTTTAAATATTGAGTGATCGAAAACACCAGATTTTTAGCTATCGTATTGATGTTTTGCTTCATCCAATTTTCATCTTCGGGATTTCCCAGATACCCCAGCTCAACGGACACCGCCGGCGCATCCGGATCCCGGACTTCCGCGGTATCGGCGGGAACGACGGCGACGAGATCCGGATAAGGGTAGATGGTTTTTAAATTTCCGGCAATATAAAAAGCAGCTCTTTCCCCGCCAACAGGGGTGTAGGCATAATAATGCACATTCAGGCCTTGGGCCGGAGAGTCGGTTGCCTCCGGCATATGACCGGAATGCAGCGCCATAAACAGGTCATAATTTCCTTCATTCGCATGAGCAATTATCTGTTCAAGGTTATCTCCGGGGTTGTTTCTGCTAAAATCGATGCCATTCGCTCTCAAATAGGGTATCATGGCATCGACGATAAGATTCATATAATATTCCTCATTGCCGCCTGTTATAAATTCATTCTCTACGGTTGAGGGACTTAAGTAAACTGATGGCACAATCATACCTCCCGATCACAATTCGTTTATTTGCGATTCTCAATGCTTATATATGTCCATATATATTCATTGCGGAAATGGGTTATGCCATACAGGGATTAGAAAGTCTTCCGCCTTCTTATTCCCCAATAATTTTAACCAGCACGCGTTTATCCCGCATCCCGTCGAATTCCCCATAGAAAATCTGTTCCCACGTTCCAAAGTCGAGCCTGCCATTCGTGACCGCGACGACCACTTCCCGCCCCATGACGGAACGCTTCAGGTGCGCGTCGGCATTATCCTCATAACCATTATGATCGTATTGATCATAGGGCTTTTCCGGAGCCAGCTTCTCAAGCCAGCGCTCGAAGTCCCGATGCAGGCCGCTTTCATTGTCGTTGATAAATACACTCGCCGTGATGTTCATCGCGTTCACGAGGCAAAGACCCTCGCGGATTCCGCTCTCTGAAAGCGCCGCTTCAACATGAGGCGTTATGTTCACATAAGCGCGGCGGGTCTTTGTGTTGAAATGCAGTTCTTTTCGGTAGGATTTCATTCGGTTACCTCCTCTACATTGTTTTTAAAATGAAATGATCTGTGTGCTCAAATGAAAGTATACCTCCGATCTTTCCGATTCACCACCATTATTTTTTACGTCATCAACGGCCGCAATCATTGATTTGGAGCAATAGACATTCCCCAGCTGCTTTGATATAATATTTATAAGAGATACTATAGGGTACGCCATCAGGAGGTTGGGATGTTTGATCATGAACCAAAAAAAATGGTAAGAAAGGATGCGGTGTATAATCCCATTGAGGGGAAATGGGAAAAATGCAGTATCAGATCTACCGATTATGACGATCTTTACGGTTCACAGGATAAGCTAAATGTGGAAAGCGTGAAATCCGCAATTAACAACATTGGGAAAAAGGCAGCGAAAGGATTGTCATCAAATCCGACAGAACCGTCTTCGAATTTGATAAAAAAGCTGATTGACATACCCTGGAAAAAGCTGCAATACATAAAAAGCCAGCAGGATCTGCATGACAGAAAAGTATATAATGGAAGTGAAGCAGACTACAAGGTGGCGAAGAATAAAGAGATCGAATTAATTATTAAAGTTGCAATCGCATTGATCCTCTTATTTTTTGCTGTCAGAACCTGAGCCGATATGGAGGCGTGATCGCCCCATATCCCCTTCGGGAAATCCGGAATCGTACGGCAAGTGTGGACCGAAATCTTTGATTTCACGTCCGCGCTTTTTTTGTATATATTTCTCAGGGGAACAGCAGAAAAACATGATTCCGTCGGAGAGACTGCCAAAAAAATACAAGCAATGACCAAGTGGTCATTGACAACGGCCGACCGCAGCTATATAATGACCATATGGTCATTATTGTGGCCGGGGAGGGATGCGGCATGGAACCGATGATTATACTCAGAGATGTGGTAAAGGAATATCGGATGGGGGAAATCACCATCAGGGCAGCGGACGGAATCTCCTTCGAGGTCTTTCAGGGGGAGCTGGTGGTGGTGCTGGGGCCCAGCGGCGCAGGTAAGAGCACCGTGCTGAATATCCTGGGCGGGATGGACAATGCGACCTCGGGGGAGGTCCTGATCAACGGCAGGGATATCACAAAGTTTAGCAGGAGTGAGCTGACGCTGTACCGAAGAAAGCACATCGGCTTTGTATTTCAGTTCTACAACCTGATGCCCAATCTCACCGCTTTGGAAAACGTAGAAATCGCGGCCCAGATTTGCGACGAACCTCTGAGCGCCGCTGGCGTTCTGGATGAGGTGGGCCTGGGAGAGAGGCTGAGCAATTTTCCCGCCCAGCTTTCCGGCGGTGAGCAGCAGAGAGTCTCCATAGCAAGAGCCGTCGCCAAGAATCCAACCCTGCTGTTATGCGACGAGCCTACCGGCGCGCTTGACTACATTACTGGCAAGTCGATCCTGAAGCTGCTTAGGGACGTGAACCGGGACTACAAAAAGACCGTCATGATCATCACCCACAACAGCCCGCTGGCACAGATGGCAGATAAAGTGATCCGAATTAAAAATGGGAGGGTTGAGTCCGTTGAGGTGAATGAGAACCCGGTACCGATCGAAAGGATTGAATGGTGATGGGGATCTTTTTGAAAAAGTTTTACAGGGATCTGCGGGAGTCAAAGGGGCAATTCCTGTCGGTCCTTGCTGTTGTGATCATAGGGGTAATGTTTTATACGGGGATGTATTCCGCCGTGGAGGGCATTTCCGGGGCAGGCAGAGACTACTTTGAAAAATACAGACTGGCGGACCTGTGGGGGCCGGTGTACCGCGCACCGGAAGGAGTTGTCCGGCGGATCGAGGCTGTCCCCGGTGTGGATATGGCGGAAGGCCGAGTGGTTCAGGACGTCAGGATCTTTATGGAGGACCGGAATGCGGTGATCAGGCTGATTTCGCTTCCGGATAAGAAAAGGGATGTAGTCAACGATGTCATGATGAAATCCGGAAGCTATTTTTTGCCGGGAGAAGAGAATCAATGCATTGTATCGGAGGATTTTTTCAAGGCAAATCATATGACCATTGGCCAGACCATCGAGCCCGTCATCCATGGTGAGCGGGTTAAGCTGTCCGTAGCAGGCACAGCAAAAAGCCCCGAATTTACATTAGAAATCAGGGATGCAACCGAACTTATGCCCGATCCCCAAAAGTTTGGCGTGGTCTACGTGAAAAAGTCGTACCTGCAGACGATTCTCGATTTCAAAGGGTCCGTCAATGAAATAAGCGTAATCCTTAAAAAGGACGGCGATGAGAAAAGGGTCGGGGCGGAAATGAAGAAAATCCTGAACCAGTACGGTCTGACCGAAATCATCGAGCGGGAGAATCAGACCAGCTATGCCATGTTTCATTCTGATGAACTAGGCCTTCAGTCCATGTCGGCAATTTTCCCCATGCTGTTTTTCATCGCCTCCGCGGTCATCATCTATATCACCATGACCAGAATGATCGAAAATCAGCGGACTCTGATGGGAGTCCTTAAGGGGCTTGGGTACAGCAATCGGGATATCACGCTTCACTATCTGACTTACCCGATTCTGGTCGGCGTTCTAGGAAGCATACTGGGCTCGATCCTGGGAGTGTTTTTTGTGGGGGAATTTCTGCTTGAATTTTTCAACTTCTTGTACAATATTCCTGCCGGAGAGACAGCGGCCAATCTGAGGCTTGCTGTGCCGGCATCGCTGATGGCACTGTTCTTTTGTGTCTTTGCGGGCTACAATGCCTGCCGAAAGGAGCTGGCCCTGGTTCCGGCCGAATCCATGAGACCAAAGCCGCCTGCTGCGGGAAGAAGAACGTTCCTCGAAGGCTTCCGCTCGTTCTGGGATCGCATAAATTTCAGCTGGAAGCTCATCGTACGGAATCTTTTCCGGTACAAAAGGAGGTCTGCCATGGCGTCGGTGGGGATTGTCTTTTCCATGTCGCTTTTAATTACCGCCTTCGGATTCAAAAGCACCATGACGGAGCTGATGGCATGGCAGTTTGAGGAGATTCAAAGATTTGATCTGAAGATAAACTTTTCACAGCTGATGAACGCCGATGAACTGGGATACATAAGAGGGCTGGATCACGTGGCGTCGGTGGAGCCGGTGATGGAGACCGGAATGGAACTGACAAACGGCTGGAGGAAGAAGGATATCGGGATCATGGCCCTTGAAAGGGGCTCCACGCTGTACGGCATCTACGACAGGGAGGGAAATCCGGCAATTCTTCCCTCCGATGGGATACTGCTTCCGGAGCGGCTCATGGAAACCATGGGACTTGACATTGGTGATTCCGTATTTCTCCGCTCCTACTATCCGGGAAAAAACGAGGAAAGAGACAGAAAACAGGCTGTTGTGAAAGGCGTCGTGGCCCAGTATATCGGTCAGACCGCTGTCTGCAGCGCAGACTATATCGATGACCTGCTGGACGAGGGGGCGGTGGTCAACGGCGCCCATATCAGACTTGACGATCCGAAATATGAGAGGGCAGTAACGGATCAATTGAGGGATATTCTTGCGATTAATACAATTCAATCCAAAGCGGACATTGTTGACAACACAAACAAGATGCTGAAATCCATGAATACCGTGATCCTGTTTATGATATCCGGATCAAGCATCCTGTCGGTTGCTGTCATCTACAACATAACAAACATCAATATATTTGAGCGCAGAAGGGAGCTTGCAACCTTATCGGTGCTGGGCTTCACAACGGAGGAACTGATGAACCTGGTTTTCAATGAAAACTTTTTTATCAGCATCTTCGGAATACTGATCGGAATGCCGCTTGGACGGTATCTTGCGGAAGTGTCAATCAGCACTCAGTCCAATGAAAACATCCAAATGCCGGTTGTTGTGGAAACCTCCAATTATCTGATCGCAATAGGAATGATCCTTGCCTTTACGGCATTTGCCAATTTTCTGCTTCGAAATAAGATTGCCGCCATTGATATGGTTGAATCTTTGAAAAGCGCCGAGTAAGGAGGCGATGAAAATGAAAAAACCAGCTTTTCTAAGAATGGATAAAAAGACCCTGACGAATAAAAAAATGATTGGAGGCTTATGCGTGTTCGCCGCGCTGATGGCTTGTCTGGGATGGTTTCTCTCCAATCAGGGACTTGAGGCGGATGCGGCTGTTGCGGTCCGCGGTTCTATTGAGAAATATGTTGAGGAAATCGGAGAGGTCAAATGTAAGGATTCCACAACCGTCTATCTGGAAGGAAGCGGTGTAATTCGGCAGATTGCTGTTGAGGAAGGTCAGGCAGTGAAAAAGGGAGATCTTCTTTTGAGTCTGGAGCAGGAACAGCACGACATTGCGTTGCAGAATGCGGAAGAAACTCTTCGGAGCGCCAGAGCCCGGTATGAGGCCGGTGAAGAGGCATACCGGACTGCCCTCAAGGATTATACCAATACAAAATTTCTTGCGGAAGAGGGCGCAGCCAGCAATTGGGAGCTGACACAGAAGGAAGCGACGCTGAAAAGCGTGGAAGCGGCCCGTTCGGCTTATCAGGCTGAGCTTTCGCAGGCGGAGCTGAATCTGCAGAACAGTTCTATTTCTTTGGGAAAGCAGCAGCTCCTGGCCCCGATTGACGGAACCATCCTGGAGATGAATGTGAGCCTCAATGAGCTGGGGACGCCGGGAACGGCTGCCTTCGTCATCGGAAATCCGGAATATCTTGAGATCGAATCCAAGATCCTGGCATATGACGCCGGGGAGATCCGGGTAGGCGATCAGGCGGTAATTCTCGACAGAACAGAGGAAGCGCGGGAGATCAGGGGAACTGTGGTTAAAATCTCTCCCACAGCGACGGATGAGATCTCTTCACTCGGCGTGAAACAAAAAAAGGTGGCAGTGACCATCAAACCGGTTTCGACGGAAACTACCTTCACCATCGGCTCGGAAACGGATGTGAAAGTGATTACGGAAACACAGCGTGGGGTGATCATCGTACCGGCCGGAGCCGTATTTGACTACCAAGGGGACAGCTGCGTGTTCGTGGTGGATTCGGGAAAAGCTGTAATCAGAAGGGTCGAGACGGGCATCCGGAACGAATCGTTTGTGGAAGTCAAGGACGGGGTAAAAGAAGGCGAGCTTGTTCTTTCCTCTCCGGACAACAGCGTAGAAGAGGGGGCGCGTATTAAAATCCGTTACGAAACCTGAAAAGAGTGGTATAATGGATTCGGGCTTCAGCCAGATCGGAGAAATGCGGAAAGGAAGTTGAGCAGGATGTACGAAACCTTTGAAAAGCTGCCGGAAAGCAAGCGGAAACAGATTATGGAAGCATGCGTTTCGGAATTTGCCAGAAACGGCTATCGAAACGCCTCAACCAATGCAATTGTGAACAGCCTTGGTATTTCAAAGGGTGTGTTGTTTCTATATTTCAAGAGCAAGAAAAATCTATATCTCTATCTCATTGAACATTATTCGAAAATTCTTGTTGAAGAGTTTTTTTTAGAAAATAATAGTACATCGCTTCCTGCCGCTGATTTATTCGACAATCTGGGGGAATTCTATAAGAAACTGCTGCAAGAGCGGCCGGAGATCTTCGTTTTTCTGCTGGATGCGTTTATCTACGCCCCCAGTGATATTCGAGAAGAGGTGGAGGAAAGTCACAACCGGGCCCATGGAAATGTATTTCAATACATAAAAAAAGAAGGGTTCCGCGAGGGCGTTGATCTGCAAATGGTGATCGACATGCTGCATATGGTTTCCTTCTTTGTAGGGCAGCAGATTTTTAGCGATTATAAGGATCAGGACCTGACCAAAGCCGCCCGCGGCGACATCATCAACAATATTGAAAAATACGAGGATACGCTCTCCCGCTATATCGACATTATAAAATACGGGGTCTATCAGACCCCGCCGGAACAAAAATAATAAAAATACGGGGTCTGTCAGACCCCGCTTGCACAGGCATTTTAAGCCGCCGAAGCTGTTTGTCAGTAAGGGCCGGCATAGCTTCGTATCGTTTTCCCCGCATGCGGACAGGAGGTCCATTGCGTCGGATTCCGATCGGATCGGGCTCCCGGTATAATTCAGCTTGATATATTTTCTGTTATTTTTTTCAACGATCTGATAGCTCATCGATCACTGCTCTCCTTTCCTGATTATCAGACAATGAGGCAATCGAATCCAGTATGATCTGCACAAAGCCTAAACTGCCCCATACCATGACACGGATCACCTGCTCCGTCATCAGATACTGAGTCTGAAGGGAGGATGTGCCGTATCCGGCGGGTTTTGAGTTGGAAATTGCGGTCAGGGTGTTTGCGATCCGGATGGACTCCTGCATGCTTGCGACCGGAATATCAATCACTGCGGATACCTTTGTATCCTCGGCGTCGAAGTGTTTCCCCGAATCGACGGGCGGTGAAACGATTTCGCTGCCGCCTTCAGTGAAGAGGCTCAGGTCATGGCCGGTGACACGCCAGCTTTTTCCCACCTTGCTTGCTCTCAGTCTGCCCTCTCTGATATATCTCTGAACTGTTTTGGGGTGTATTTTAAGCAGCTCTGCGATCTGATCCACGGTATAGTATATAACTGTCATCATTATGACTCCTTTCTGCTCCAAAATATCTCGATAAGGGAATTATAAGTAATAACGGGGAATATGTCAAGGGCTATTTTCGAAATATATATTAATATTGAGGAATAATGAGGAACATATCGGAACGCACAGGAGCATAAAAAAGGACCGCGGCGCTGCAACGCCGCGGTCGGGGGATATTCCTTTGACGGTATGTTTTATAAAACCAGCGTAGGGGGAGTGTAAACCCTTGCGCCGAGTTCGGCGTCGAGCAGGTACAGGCCTTTGGGGTCATTTGCAAACAGATCATACCGGTCGATAAGATCCTCCGTGTTTTTCTCCTCTTCACCCTGTTCCGTGATGAACCAGTTCAGGAACTGCTGCGTACGGAAGTCCTTTTGATTC
Source organism: Bacillota bacterium (assembly GCA_023415235.1). Classification (GTDB taxonomy): domain Bacteria; phylum Bacillota; class Clostridia; order Peptostreptococcales; family Anaerovoracaceae; genus Anoxybacterium. The sequence goes on along the minus strand of JAEZLP010000067.1, from coordinate 6,377 downwards.
GCGGCCTCCTCATAAATGCGATAGATGGAAGCGGTGACGAACTTTTCATGCTCAAGAGCCGCGGTGAGGGGCGCTTTGAAATCAGAATAGACCTTATCCGGCCCTGCGATCGAGGTCAGTTTGATTCCCTCGTTGTTGTTCTGAAGATATGTTAGAAAAAGCATGGCATGGTCCCGCTCCTCCTGGGCCTGAACCTTGAACCAGTTGGAAAAACCGTTCAGATTTACATGATCGTAATAATTTGACATATCCAGGTAAAGATAAGCAGAATAAAACTCTTTATTGATCTGCTCATTCAGCAATTCTGCTACTTCTTTCATTAACATAGAATAACCTCCTTCATGATTCTCGATGCAGCTCCGTCTTCGCGGACTGCCTTTAGAACATATCTACCCCGCTTTTCCGGGAATTATTCACCATAACAAAAAGTATATTTCAGTCGCCGGGGCTTATTCTTCGGATTTGGTTTTAGTTCTCCGACGATTCGGACATTCCTGTTGAATTTCGATGCCACATTCTGTAGAATGTATTTATTGCATACGTGAAAGGTTCTAAAGGAGGAATAAATGAAAGCGTTAAAGGATAGAATCATATCAGACGGAGTCGCCATTGGTACGGAAATCGTAAAGGTGGATTCCTTTTTAAACCATCAGATCGATGTGGCGCTGCTTTCTGAGATCGGCCAGGAATTTGCCAGGCGGTTTGAGGGCTGCGGCGTGTCGAAAATTCTTACTGTGGAAGCATCCGGCATCGCAGTTGCCTGTATGGCGTCGGCGCATTTTGGAAACATTCCGGTTTTGTTTGCGAAAAAAACCGCGCCCAACACCATGACGGAGGAATTTTACGGCGCCGAGGTGAAATCCTTTACAAAGGGAACGTCCTCCATCGTGAGGGTTTCGAAAAAGTATCTCAATCAGGAGGACCGCGTGCTGATTCTGGATGACTTCCTGGCCCATGGCGAAGCGGCCATCGGTATGGCTGATCTGGTACGGCAGGCCGGAGCGAAGCTGGTGGGCGTGGGAGCAGTGATTGAAAAGCAGTTTCAGGGCGGCAGCAAGAGGCTCAGGGAAATGGGTTACCGGGTGGAATCTCTGGCAGTAATCGAGTCCATTCGAGACGGCAAAATCATTTTCCTGTAGAAACGGTGCCTCCGGCCGACGCTCCTTGTATCCGGTGAAATCGTACACTGGGCGGAAAACCAAAATCGAACAATAGAAAGATAGTGCAGCCTTAATGTACGGAATATAACGAACTATATATAAATATTTTGAATAATAATCAGGAATTTTGCCGGTTTCCTATTTACTAAGGGGAAAGAGGAAGGTTATAATAGGGTATCCAATATTTCCTGATTAATGATTTCAAACATGGAGGAGAATGAAAATTATGAAAAAGTTTTTAGCATTATTTCTTGTACTTGCCCTCGTAATGACTTCTTTGGTCGGTTGCGGAGGATCAAATGATGCGGATGAGCCTGCAGCGGAAGGCGAACCGGAACTGACCGTTGGATTCATTTATATCGGACCCGCTACGGACGGCGGCTTCTCTGAAGCTCAGGACAGAGGCAGACAGGCTATGGTTGACTATTTTGACGGCAGGGTTGCGACTTTAATCGCTGAAAATGTCTCGGAAGAAAAGCAGGCTGTCGAAAGTGCAGCAATGAACATGATCGACCAGGGTGCGACTGTCATCATCGGAACGAGCTATGGATACATGGATACCCTTGATGCAATGGCAGCCCAGTATCCCGACATTACATTCCTTCACTTCTCCGGAAATAAAATGAACGACACCAACTTCGGAAATTATTTCGGTGCCATGGAAGAACCCAGATATCTGGCCGGTATGGTTGCAGGAATGATGACCAAGTCAAATAAAATCGGATATGTAGCAGCATTTCCTTATACAGAATTACTGATCGGAATCAACGCCTTTACCCTTGGCGCAAGGGCCGTTAACCCGGACGCGGAAGTCAAGGTGGTATACACAAACGCATGGGTTGACGCGGCAAATGAAAAGGCGGCAGCAGAAGCATTGCTGGCTCAGGGCTGTGACGTTCTGGAACAGCACTGCGATACAACCGGACCCCAGATTGCTGCTGAAAAGGCAGGCGCTTATGCAATCGGATACAACATGGACAGCAGAGACGCGGCTCCTGGTGCATTCCTGACAGCTCCGATCTGGCATCATGAAGCTTTCTACATCAAGACCGTTCAGGAAATTCTGTATGGAACATGGAAGCCGGAAAGCTATTATGGAACAATGGCTGACGGTTATGTAGGTCTCGCGGAGATGTCCGATCTGGTTCCCGCAGACGTACAGGCGAAGGTGAAAGAAGTGCAAGACAAGATCATGGCGGGTGAATTCCCGATCTTCGTTGGACCGATCAAGGACAATAAAGGAAATATCGTCGTTCCGGAAGGAACCACCCTTGACAGGGCCGGCATCTGGAGCATGAATTATCTGGTGGAAGGCGCAAGTGGAGCGACAGAATAGTAAAATCACCGTTCACTATTGCAGAATATGACAAATAACGATATGATTAAGCATGGATATATTCGTCAGAGTATATCCATGATTAATTATTAAAACATCTGGAGGGCTTTTAATGCAATCGAATGTTGCAATTCGCATGGAGAATATTTCCAAAACCTTTGGAGTGATCAAAGCCAATGAAGATGTGAACTTAACGATTTATAACGGCGAAGTTCATGCTCTCCTTGGAGAGAACGGCGCCGGAAAAAGTACGCTGATGAATATGCTGTCGGGGATCTACAGCCCCGACAGTGGTTCTATTTTTATCAACGGTCAGGAAGTTCGCTTTTCATCGCCAAAGGAATCCATCGCAATGGGGATCGGTATGATCCATCAGCATTTTAAATTGGTGGATGTGCTTACCGCCAAGGAAAATATTGTTCTCGGGCAGAAGGGCGGTTTTTTCACAAAGGGGAAAGAGCTGTCAAAGAAGGTGAAAGCGATATCCGATCAATACGGTCTGGATATCAACCCCGATAAAAAGGTATATGATATGTCTGTAGGCGAAAAACAGACATTGGAAATCATCAAGGTATTATATCGAGGCGCGAAAATTCTGATTCTGGACGAGCCTACGGCGGTTCTGACGCCGCAGGAAATCAAAAAGCTCTTCCGGATCATTCGAAATATGAGAGATCAGGGCTGCGCCGTGGTCATCATTACCCATAAGCTGAATGAGGTAATGGAAATCAGCGACAGGATTACCGTCCTGCGCAAGGGAAGGTCCGTGGAAACGGTGGAAACTGCCACAGTGGGCATTCCCAATCTGATCGAGATGATGGTGGGCAAGAAGGTGGACCTTGCCATCGAAAAGAAAATCACACCAGATAAAAAGCCATTGCTTGAAGTTGACGGAATTCACATTGTCGATCAGGATAAGAAGCTGGCGTTGGATGATGTGAGCTTTACCCTCAACGGCGGAGAAATCCTCGGCGTTGCCGGCGTAGCAGGCAGCGGACAAAAGGAACTCTGTGAAACCATTGCCGGATTGATTCATGCCGACAAGGGAAGGATCTATTTTGAGGGAGACAATATCGTCGGAAAAACCCCGAGAGACATCATACGGCTTGGAATCCGCATGGGCTTCATCCCCGAGGACCGGCTCGGCATGGGTCTGGTGGGGACCATGGATATCGTGCACAATATCGTACTGAAGGACTATCAGAATCAGCCGGGCATCTTTTTAAAGCGTGCCGAGTGTACGGAAAAGGCCAATAAGATAGTGAAAAAGCTGGATATTCAGACTCCCAGCGTATACTCGCCGGTAAAAAAGCTTTCCGGAGGGAATATCCAGAAGGTTCTTTTAGGAAGAGAAATCGACTCCAATCCAAAGGTGCTGATTACGGCATACCCGGTACGGGGCCTTGACATCGGAGCATCCTATAAAATCTACGATCTCCTCAACGAACAGAAGGAAAAGGGCGTAGGCATCCTGTTTATCGGAGAAGACCTTGACGTGCTCATCGATCTTTGCGACCGCATCATGGTTCTGTGCAACGGGAGAATCACAGGGATTGTGGATCCATCCAAGGTATCCAAGGAAGAAATCGGACTCCTCATGACCGGGGGCAGTCTTAAACAGGAGGCAGAGGCATGATGAAGATAAGCAAACGGGCGGAATTGCCTAAAAAACATGAGATGCTCATCAGAGCCATCGCCATCGTATTTTCTCTGGTCTGTGCCGGTCTGGTGATTCTGATCCTCGGCTTCAATCCGGTTCTGGTATTCCGGGAAATCGTGGTCGGCGCGGTGGGAACCGAAATGAGGCTCCAGCAGACTATCGTGAAAGCGGTTCCCTTATTAATCACGTCGCTGGGGATTCTGGTAGCCTTTAAAATGAAATTCTGGAACATCGGAGGCGAAGGGCAGATCATGATGGGAGCCTTCGGGGCTGCGCTTGTGGCGCTGAACGTACCCGCGACTCTTCCAGCGCCTGTGACTCTGCTGGCTATGGCGGCGACAGCCATGGTCTTTGCGGGGATATGGGCATTTATTCCAGCCTTTTTCAAAGCCAGGTTCGGAACTAACGAAACGATCTTTACATTAATGCTGAATTATATCGCGATCAAATGGGTGACCTACCTGCAGTACGGCCCCTGGAAAGATCCGGCATCCCAGGGCTTTCCTAAAATCGCAAATTTTGAACCCAACGCGGTTCTGCCGTCCCTCTTTGGCGTGCATATCGGATGGATCATCGCCATCGTGCTAACGATTCTGGTCCATATCTTTATCAATCACACCAAGAAGGGATTCGAAATCACAGTTGTGGGAGAAAGCATCGAAACCGCAAGATATGCAGGGATGAATATTAAATCCATCATTATTACGTCCATGCTGATTTCAGGAGGTCTTTGCGGCCTGACCGGAATGATCCAGGCTTCGGCCATCGAACGAACCCTGACTTCCTCCCTATCAGGAGGGTATGGCTTTACCGCCATCATAACCACCTATTTGGGAAGATTGTCGGCTCCGGCCATCTTGGTGGTCAGCATTGCTTTCGCAATTCTGCTGCAGGGCGGTGCCTACCTTCAGATTGCACTGAAGGTTCCTTCCTCTGTGGCGGACATGATCCAGGGAATTATCCTCTTCTTCGTATTGGGCAGTGAATTTTTCCTGCAGTACCGGATTTCCTTCAATCACAAGCTCAAGAAAAAGGAGGTGGCTTAGATGACCGCATTTTTAGCAGCCGCTGTCATTGCCGGAACCCCATTGCTCTTTGCCACACTTGGTGAACTGATCACCGAAAAAGCCGGGAACCTGAATCTCGGTGTGGAAGGCATGATGCTCATGGGAGCTGTCATGGGATTTGCAGTGGGTCTCTGGACCGGGAACCCGTTTCTCGCAATTCTGGGAGCCATCAGCGCAGGCGCGGCAGGCGCGTTTGTCTATGCTGTCCTGACGGTGACCCTGAGGGCCAATCAGACCGTAACCGGTCTGACCTTGACCATATTCGGCACCGGATTTGCCAGCTTTATTGGCGCGAGCTTTATGGGGACCCCTGCGCCCGCCTCCATTAAATCCGTATTTGCCACGCTGGATATCCCGTTGCTCAGCAAAATTCCTGTGATCGGACCCACTTTTTTTCAGCAGGATATCTTTATCTATTTCGGATATCTGATCACCATCTGCGCGTCCCTGTATCTCTGGAAGACAAAGAAGGGGCTGAATCTGAAGGCAGTGGGAGAGAATGCCGCAGCTGCAGATGCTTCCGGTATCAACGTCAATCTGTATAAATATGTTCATATTGTTTTAGGGGGCGCCCTATGCGGGCTGGGCGGAGCCTACATGTCCCTGGTCACGATTCCTGTCTGGCAGGAGAATGTAGTTGCCGGACGAGGCTGGATCGCGGTGGCGCTAGTTATCTTCGCTTCCTGGAAGCCGTCCAAAGCCCTGATCGGAGCCTTCCTCTTCGGCGGTTTGAATATCCTGGGATTCCGTCTCCAGAGCATGGGAGTCCATATTTCCCAGTACGTAGTGGATATGATCCCCTATGCGGCGACTATTCTCATCGTCATCATCAGCACCCGGAAGAACAAGAAAGAGGATATGGGACCTGCCAATCTGAACGTCCCTTACTTCCGTGAGGAACGGTAAACAGGAAAACATGAGATTAGCATCATAATTTTCAACTCTTTAAGAAACGCCCGTCGGTCGTTCTCTTTCATGAGAATGATCGGCGGGCGTTTCTTGCGACAATGATTTGTCATATTTTAACGGCTCTATGTCAAATGTTGTGGTAGAGCTCTCAAGTAGAATAAAAATAGGTAAAAATGTATTTCAATCCAGCGAGGGTCAATCCATCGCTGGATTGTTTTCTGAGGACTAGTTAGTAAGGGCATCAC
>JAEZLP010000064.1 GCA_023415235.1 Bacillota bacterium | reverse complement strand
GTGATGCCCTTACTAACTAGTCCTCAGAAAACAATCCAGCGATGGATTGACCCTCGCTGGATTGAAATACATTTTTACCTATTTTTATTCTACTTGAGAGCTCTACCACAACATTTGACATAGAGCCTTTTTTTATTATAGATTATTCTTGATCTTTTCGTTTTGTTCCCTGCAAAGCTGTGAATATTATTCGTTGGCAGCCTTGAATTTCTTGAGGGCTTCCGTAAGCTTCGGAATGATCACCTTAACGTCTCCTACAATACCTACATCCGCTACGTCAAAGATCGGGGCGGTATCGTTCTTGTTGATGGCGATAACGCACTCGGAGCCTTCCATACCGGCAACGTGCTGGATTGCTCCGGAAATTCCGCAGGCGAGATACAGATCGGGTCTTACAGTCTTTCCTGTCTGTCCAACCTGTCTGTCCTTGGCGGCCCATCCGGCGTCTACGTTTGCTCTGGAGGAGGAGATGTCGCCGCCCAGCAGTTCGGCAAGTTCCTTAAGAGTGCCAAAGAATTCGGGGGATCCGATTCCACGGCCGCCGGATACGAGAACCTTGGCTTCCGTAATGTCAGACTTTTTGTGGGTTTCTTTCACTACTTCCCTGATGACCACGTTCATATCGGCTGGTGTGAATTCTACCTTGAGTTCCTTGATTTCACCCTTTCTGGATGTATCCTTATCCAGTCTCTTCATGACTCCAGGTCTAACGGTAGCCATCTGAGGTCTGTGATTTTTGCACAGGATGGTAGCCATAATGTTTCCGCCGAATGCGGGACGGGTCATGAACAACAGCTTCTGTCCCGGATCTTCTTCATTTGCTTTGAATACGTCGATATCCAGCTTCGTGCAGTCTGCAGTAAGACCGGTGTTGATTCTGGAGGCCACTCTGGGAGCAAGGTCTCTGCCGATTGAAGTCGCACCGAACAGTACGATTTCAGGATCATATTCCTTGATTACAGCAGTCAGCGCCTTTGCATAGGGCTCGGTAACATATTCCGCCAGCATGGGATCTTCTACATAAACAACGCCGTCTGCACCGTATTCGATGATGCTCTGTGCCTTGTCCTTGATTTTATCTCCCATCAGGATTCCGTAAACCTTCTGGCCTAAATCTGCAGCTAGCTTTGTCGCTTCGCCGATCAGTTCCAGTCCGACCTTGGCGATATGGCCGTCTCTTTGCTCAACTACAACATATATATCTTTACTCATTTAAGGTATCCTCCCTTTCTCATTAGATGATGTGTCTTTCCTCGAGCTTATCAACAATAACTTTAACCGCCTCATCCACACTTAAGTCTGCATGTACAGTTCCCTGGCCCTTGGCTTGCTTTGTAAAGGATTTGAATACATTGGTCGGGGATCCCTTAAGTCCGATTTCTTCCGCATTCAGCACGTCCTTCAGGTCTTCGTAGCTGAACACTTTGATTTCCTTTTCATATGCTTCCACAATTCCTCTGGCATGCATGTATCTTGGTTCGGCAAGCTCCTGCAGAGCGGTCAGCAGGCAAGGAGTCTTCACTTCGATAATATGGTATCTGTCTTCAAACTGTCTCTTAACGATGATCTTATCGCCTTCCACATTGATCTTCTCAGCGTAGGATACCTGCGGAATATGGAGATTTTCAGCGATCTGAGGTCCAACCTGCGCCGTGTCTCCGTCGATTGCCTGACGGCCGGTGATTACCAGATCATAACCGATCTTGTTCAGTCCTGCGGCAATGATCTTTGCGGTAGCCCAAGTATCGGATCCTCCGAATTCTCTTCCGGAAATCAATACGGCTTCATCGCAGCCCATAGCCAGAGCTTCTCTTAAAGCAACGTCTGCCTGCGGAGGACCCATGCAAACTACCGTAACAGTTCCGCCTGTTTTTTCCTTCAGCTGCAGCGCAGCTTCGATTCCGGACTTGTCATCGTGATTGATGATGCTCGGCACACCTTCTCTGATCAGAGTATTTGTTACCGGATCGAGCTTTACTTCATTGGTGTCTGGTACTTGTTTTATACATACAACGATTTTCATCTCTTTTTCTCCTTTCAAATTCACTGTTTAGCTGATCTTCATCGAGCCGGCGATTACCATCTTCATCGCTTCGGAAGTACCTTCATAAATTTCGGTGATCTTCGCGTCTCTCATCATACGTTCAACCGGATATTCTCTGGAATAGCCGTATCCGCCCATGAGCTGTACGCAAGCTCTGGTTACGTCATTGCACATTTCGGATGCAAACAGCTTCGCCATAGCAGCCAAAGGTCCGTAGTTCTCGCCATTGTCCTTTGCCACTGCCGCTCTCCAGGTCATGAGTCTTGCCGCATCGATTTGAGTCTGCAGCTCGGCGATCTTGAACTGGGTGTTCTGGAAGGAGGAAATTCTCTTTCCGAACTGTTTTCTTTCCTTGACATATTTCATCGCCTCGTTCAGAGCGCCCTGGGCGATACCGACAGACTGAGCGGCAATTCCGATTCTTCCGCCGTCAAGAGCCTTCATTGCAATCTTGAATCCGTCTCCTTCCTTGCCGAGACGCTGTGATACGGGGATCCGTACGTTTTCATATGCTACTTCACAGTTGGATGCCGCTCTGATACCCATTCTGTGAATATTCTTTCCTACGGTCAGTCCGGGTGTGTTCCTGTCGATGACAAAAGCGGAAATACCCTTTGTTCCTTTGGATTTATCAGTCATTGCAAATACGACAAAAGTATCCGCAAAACCGGAATTTGTCGTAAAAATCTTAGCGCCGTTAATGATGTAATGATCTCCATCCAGAACCGCTTTGGTTTGCTGTCCTGCTGCATCGGTTCCGGCGTTAGGTTCGGTCAATCCGAAGCAACCTACCTTGGAGCCGTCAACAAGAGGTCTCAGCCACTGCTGTTTCTGTTCTTCCGTACCAAAGCTGTCAATGCAGGAGCAAGCAAGAGAAGTGTGAACGGAAATTGTGATTCCAGTGCTGGCATCAACCTTTGAGATTTCTTCCATGCACAGAGCATAGCCGAGATAATCCCCGCCAACGCCGCCGTAATTCCTCGAATAAGGAATTCCCATCAGACCATATTTCTGAAGCTTTTTCACAAGCTCCATGTCAAATACTTCTGTTTCGTCCATTTCTTCTGCAATCGGCTTTATTTCATTTTCCGCAAAGCGACGGAACATTTCCTGCTGAAGCAAATGTGTTTTTGATAGTTTAAAATCCATTTTTCGTTTTCCTCCTACTTAGTAATGCTTAAATATTCATCATTTAAGATTAATCATACTCTAACGAATACACTTTATCGTATTGTTAAACTATTGTCAATTATTAATTGGCTAAAAAATGGGTGTATTTTGTATACTTTTTCAGATTCGCCGAAAGGTTGAAATTGCTTAAATTCATTGAATTTTCAGACAACGAACCTCCTGCATAAAATTGCATGCTACCCGCGTATTTCTCTGATAAGATTTTGAATCATGTTTTGGGCATTCAGTAAAAAAGCCTCCTTTGGCTGTTCTTCCGCTACGCTGTCCTGATAGAATTCTTTTGTATATTCTTCCATGATTTCTTCGAATAATGCACCCTCTTTGAGCCTATCCCGAATAAAAGTCTTATTCCTTTCCACAGATTGAAGCGCCAGATCCCAGTACCGCTCTCTCACAGGTTCCGGAACTATGCCAAAATGAGGTGATATAATATGCTTCACATTGATATTTCTGCATTTTTCAATAGAAGCGATGGTCTCTCTGCAGCTCTTCAGCATTCCTGTGACCATCATATTGTCTCCGGAATAGACACCGATGGTCTCACTTGGAAAGAGGATTCCGTCCGGTTCCAATAAAAATGTGAGGGAACAGTTTGTATGACCCGGCGTTTCGAAGACGTGCAGTTCCCTTCCTCCCAAAGGAATGACATCCTTTTCACAAACTGTATTATCAATCCTTAAGCCTTCCATCAGAACCTCGGGCTCAGCCGCACAGTTTGTATACTTCTTCCACGCGGATTTGGACAGGGCCTCAATCTGCATCAATGCAGAATCCTTTTCAAGAACTTTTTTTCCATACGCGGCTCCGAAAGAAACCAGGCCGGGCCAGGCCCTCCGCAGATAAGGCAATCCACCGATATGATCGTAGTGGGTATGGGTTAAAACAGCATAATCCAAGGGACGAGCTCCCAGTTCCGCTTTGATCGCGGCTGCCAAGCCCTCTCCGCAATAAGCCATGCCGCAGTCAATCACCGCTGTTTTATCTGTCCCTTCGATCAGGATGACCTCTCCTCCGGAACCTGCGGTAACCCTTTTCATCCCCTCCGGCAGGTCAAATCTTCCATGATAGTCTTGATTCTTCATTTCTGTTTTATTATCTCCTTTTCCATCAGCCTTTCTGATCCGGACATAGTTTACCGTCATGCCGATTAAGATCAGAAGTCCGAAGTATCCTTCCAAAGGAAGGATAAATGCAATGATTTCCGCAAATCCGAACAGACTGAGCAAAAACCCTGCGATGGCAGCCAGGATTATGATCGCTTTTTTGTTTCGCCCCTCTTTCATCCTTGTAGTAAAGCCATAAAAATTGCTGGTTGCGGAGGAATATACGGCGAAAAGCAGCAAAACGGCGTATACCCAGCGAATTACAGCCGACAGCTTGCCAGACAGGGCAAGAATCGGCAGAACGGAATTAGAAGAAAGCCCCGGATCGGAAAGCATGGCAAGATCCATCACCAGGGCAGAAAGTCCCAGAAGCAGTCCGCCCAATGCAGCCCCGGCCAGAGCCGTTTGATATGATTTGGCTCGATGGGCACAGTTTGCCAGGATGGGAATGCCGGCAAGCATATTATAGGAAATATAGATCACTGCCGAAGCGTACCAGCTTGGCGTCAGCGGACTGATTCCAAGAGCGGCTTCCCTTCCCGACGTCGGCAGCTGGCGGAAGATAATCTGCAAGCACACAAAGAAAACAATCGCAAGCAGAACCGGAATGATATATTTAAAGCTCCTGGAAATCCGGTCAAAACCGCCCAGTATGGTAAAGATGACCATCAGCATGAGGATTATGCCCCCGAATACTTCCGGCAATCCGAACTGTTCATGAAACAGGGCCCCTCCGGCAGCAGCCATGACAATGTAGATGATAAAGAGAATGGCCGCCGTAACCGTTCCAAAAAAATCCACCAGCCTTCCGTTATGGAAAGGAAGGACGATTTTCCCGATTTCCGTAGTTTGAATCGTTTTGCTTATTTTAACCGTCATCATCCCGAATAGGACAAACAAGGCAGTTACGGCCAGAACAGCAAGATAGCTTCGATTTCCGAATACACCGAAGAACTGCCAGATTTCCCGTCCCGACGCAAAACCGGCACCCATCAAGGTGCCGACATATAATAATGCAATATTAAATACGGAAAGCTTATTCCTCATTTCCGTCCACCCTGCTTTCTTTCACTTCACCGACAGTAAAAATCACAAGAGCAACCCAGATGATTGCAAAGGTGATCAGCTGAACCATATCAAAGGGTTCCCGGAACAGAAAGATTCCAAGAAGCAGCGTGATGGAAGGAGAAATATACTCCGTAATACCCAGGGTGATCAGATTGATCCGGTTGGCCGCCATGGCAAACAACATCAGCGGAACAGCAGTCACGATGCCGACCAGCGCCAATAATCCCCATTGAAATGGCTCGGCATTTGCCGCAGCGCCTCGTCCGGTAAGTTCGAAATAAAGGATTCCGGCAAAAGCAAAGGGGGTAAGAAACATAGTCTCATACAGCAGTGCAAGCACTGCGTCCAGCTTGAACTTCTTCTTGATGGCTGCATAGGACGCAAAGCTGACGGCAAGAGTCAATGCAACCACGGGAATCTGGCGGAAATAGACGAGAATGACAGCGACTCCCGCGCATGCAAGGATAAAGGCGGTCAGCTTGTATTTGTTGAGCCGCTCTTTGAAAAACAGGATTCCGAAAATGCAAACAAACAGCGGTTCGATATAGTAACCGATACTGGTCTGGATTACATAGTCGTTGCTGACGGCCCATATGTAGGTTCCCCAGTTGAAGGAAATCAGAAGACCCGCAAGAAAAAAGGTCCTGACGATCCCCTTTTGCTTCAATGGCTTTAGTATTCCGTTCCATTTATAGATAGCCAGGGCAAGAATCAATGAAAAAATGCAGGCCGACATGATCCTGTACAACAGAATCAGGAAGGGATCGATGGGTTCCAGCGATTTCCAAAAAATGGGCAAAAATCCCCATAACACAGCGCAAAGGATTGCACATGCAATCCCTTGCTCATATTCCTTTTTATTTTTATTCTGAAGCAATGATTACACCAACGTTTCTGTAAGCAACTGGTTATTGATCGCTTCACCGGGAGGCACGATCGGCACCACGTTTTCATCGATGAAGATTTCGCAGGCGATCACTGTGCCCTTATTTGAGCTCTTGGCTTCTTCCAGCGCCTTTTTCAGCTCGTCGCGGTCCTTAACCAGGCATCCGGATAGTCCGAACGCTGATGCCAGTTTATCATATTCTATGACATCTGGCAAATCTGTTGCGGAATATCTCTGGCTGAAAAACAATTTCTGCCATTGTCTGACCATTCCCAGGGTGTGGTTTTTTACAACTATTACTATGATGGGAAGACCCTGCGCCGCCACAGTCGCCAATTCGTTCATATTCATCCGGAAGCTTCCGTCTCCGCTGATATGAATAACCCTCTTGTCAGGGTTTGCAATCTTGGCCCCGATAGCTGCTCCGAGCCCGAAGCCCATGGTTCCGAGACCGCCGGAGCTTATAAAAGTTCTCGGTTTTCGGAACGGCCACTTTTGCGCGGTCCACATCTGGTGCTGTCCCACGTCGGTAGCAACGATCACGTCGTCCCCCAGGACTTCGTTAAGGGTTTCGAACAGATTGTCGGAGTTCAGCTTGCTGCCGCTTTTAGGCGCTTTCTTTTTCCAGGACCGGACCCGTTCGTTCCACTCCGTCCTCTTGATCTGGTGGACCAGCGGAATCAGTGCGTTCAGTGTGCTCTTCACGTCGCATCTGATACAATAGTCATACCTCATGTTTTTTCCGAATTCGGCAGCATCGATATCGATATGTATGATCTTTGCGCCTTTTGCAAAACGTGAAGTATCGCCGGTGACGCGATCGCTGAATCTTGCTCCGATGGCGATAATTAAATCACTGTGGTGGACAGCCATATTGGCTTCTTTCTGGCCGTGCATTCCAACCATTCCCAGAGACAACGGGTTTCTTCTGTCGAAGGAGCCCATGCTCATCAAGGTGGTTATGACCGGGATATCAGTTTTTTCTGCCAGAATGGTGAGTTCCTCTGACGCATCCCCGCTGATCACTCCCCCTCCTGCATAAATGACCGGTTTCTCCGCCCCGTTTATCAGCTCCGCGATTGTTTTCACGACCTCCATATCCGGTGGCGGACAGCAGAAGCTTTTGCTTTGAGGTTCGCATGGCTCGTATTCTCCCATCTCGACCATCAGGTTCTTTGGGACGTCGATCAGTACAGGTCCGGGCCGTCCGCTGGCTGCGATCCGAAATGCATCCCTGACCGCGGGGGCAAGCTCCTCCACAGTTCTGCAGAAAAAGCTGTGTTTCGTGATCGGCAGAGTGATGCCCACAATATCCACTTCCTGGAAGGAATCCTTTCCAAGAGAGCTGATAGGAACCTGTCCGGTAATCACCACCATAGGGGTGGAGTCCATATATGCGGTGGCAATGCCGGTTACGGTGTTGGTAGCGCCGGGACCGCTGGTGGCAAAACAAACTCCAACCCTGCCTGTGGAACGTGCATAGCCGTCCGCCGCATGGCTGGCACCCTGCTCATGGCTGGTCAAAATATGATTGATTCTGTCTCGGTAGTCGTACAATGCATCGTAAAGCGGCATAATTTGCCCGCCGGGGAATCCAAATATCGTGTCTACCTTCTGCTCCAGCAGACATTCCATAATGATTTGAGCTCCCTTTAACTTCATAATATCACCTATTTCTATTTCTCATCATTCCATGAATACATCTTTCTCAGTTCTTTTCCCACTTTCTCAAGCTCATGCTCCGACTTGATCCTTCTGGTTGACAGGAAGTGAGGCCGGCCAACCTTGTTTTCTGTGATCCAATTTCTTGCGAAGGTACCGTCTTGAATCTCGGCGAGAACTTTCTTCATTTCCTTCTTCGTCTCTTCCGTAATAATTCTCTTGCCAACTTCATAATCGCCGTATTCCGCCGTATCGGAAACAGAATATCTCATTCTGGAAAAGCCGCCCTGATAGATCAGGTCAACGATAAGCTTCATCTCATGAATACATTCAAAGTATGCATTGGCAGGATCATATCCGGCTTCCACCAGAGTTTCATATCCGGCCTGCATCAAAGCGGTAACTCCGCCGCAGAGCACTGCCTGCTCCCCGAAAAGGTCGGTTTCCGTTTCCTGACGGAAGGTTGTTTCAAGAACGCCGGCTCTGGAACCACCGATTCCAGCAGCATATGCAAGTCCGATATCCTTTGCCTTTCCGGATGCATCCTGATGGATCGCGATCAGGCAGGGAACACCTTTTCCGGCCAGATATTCGCTTCTTACCGTATGACCCGGGCCCTTGGGCGCAATCATGATTACGTCAACATCGGCAGGAGGTGTGATCTGCTGGAAGTGAATGTTAAAGCCATGAGCAAATGCAAGCACTTTGCCTGCCTTCAGATTGGGCTTGATGCTATTGGTGTAAATATCAGCCTGCTTCTCATCCGGAACCAGAATCATGATGATGTCTGCCGCCTTTGCCGCGTCAGCCGCGGTTGCAACCTTGAGTCCGGCCGCCTCAGCCTGCGCCCAGGATTTGCTTCCCTCATACAGGCCGACGACCACCTTGACGCCGCTTTCCTGCAGGTTGAGAGCATGCGCGTGCCCCTGACTTCCATAACCAATAATCGCAACGGTTTTACCGTCTAATAATGCTAGGTTACAATCACTCTGATAATAAATTTTTGCCATTTTCATTCACTCCTTTGTACTTTGTATCTTAAAGATAATTTATAGCAATTTTATTTGTTATTAGAACACAAATTTTTTTGGTTAAAATTAAATATTAATCTATTCTACTACCTGAAATTTAAACAGTCAAGGCAATTTATGCATTTTTCAGGATACAGATTGGTTTTTCCGTTTTTATATGATAAGATAAAACAAAGCACAATACCGGGTTCAAGGGCAGCATAATTCTGAATAATATTGCAAATATTGGATTTGTAGGAGGGATTCCCATAAACGGAACATCATTTATTGAGTTATTAAAGGATAATCCTGTAATTGCAGCGGTAAAAGATCAAGAAGGGCTTGAAAAAAGCCTGGAAAGCGACTGCCAGATCATTTTTGTACTTTTTGGCGACCTGGTGAATATCGCGGATGTTATAGCAAAGATAAAGAACAGCGGGAAGCTCGCGATTGTACATGTGGATCTGATAGACGGTCTGGCTTCCAAGGATGTTGCGATTGATTTTATAGTGAAAAACACCAGTGCAGACGGCATCATATCAACCAGGCCAAATATGATCCACCGTGCCAAAGTCTGCGGACTGCTGACCGTGCAGCGTTTTTTTCTGCTGGATTCCATCGCGCTGAACAATATCGGAAAACAGCCCTCATTAAAAGACGCCGATGCGGTGGAAATTCTGCCGGGACTGATGCCGAAAATCATTCGCAAGCTCGTTGAGAATATCGAAAAACCAATTATAGCCGGCGGACTGATCAGTGAAAAGGAGGATATCTTGAACGCGCTTGGATCCGGAGCGATTGCGATTTCTTCCACCGATCACAATACATGGTTCATGTAAAACCGGTTGTTTATTATGCATAGTGTTTTCGATTCCCGATTGACGGAAGAGCGGGAATCGATTATAATTGATGTAGTTAAAAAATGTAATTGTTTCTGAGTTGGAGAGTGAAACAGATATAACGGGACCGTTGTGTTTGTTTTGCTCTTTTTAATTACTGCAAGGGAACGGAAAATATAAAATGAATTTGAGAAGGAGTTGTGAAATATGAATCATCCTTATGTGGACTGGAAAACAATGGGGGACTTTGTCGTCGACGTATTCAAAGGATACGGGGTTCCGGAGGAGGATGCAAGGATTTGCGCCGACGTGCTCCTTGAGTCTGACAGGCTCGGAATCGAATCCCATGGAGTCAACCGGTTCAAGCCGATCTATCTTGATCGCATCAAGGCGGGTATTCAAAATCCCGTCACGGAATTTGAGATCATAAAGGAGACTGCTACCACCGCCGTGGTGGATGGACATGACGGCATGGGACAGGTCGTCGGATACCGAAGCATGAAAATGGCCATCGAGAAAGCAAAAACTTACGGATTGGGCATGGTTGCGGTACGCAATTCCACCCACTACGGCATAGCCGGATACTATCCCCTCATGGCGGTAAAAGCAGGCTGTATCGGAATCACGGGCACAAATGCCCGCCCTTCCATCGCTCCGACCTTCGGCGTGGAAAACATGCTGGGGACGAATCCTTTGACCTTTGGACTTCCCACGGATGAGGAATTCCCCTTTCTCCTTGATTGCGCGACATCCATTACGCAACGCGGCAAAATTGAATATTACGCGCGTCTTGGCAAGGATACCCCTGCCGGGATGGTCATCGGAACGGACGGATCCGTTCTTACAGATTCCGATTCCATCTTAAAAAGATTGAGTGACGGTACTGCCGCCCTTGCGCCGTTAGGCGGGATCGGAGAAGAGCTTGCCGGCTACAAGGGATATGGATACGCAACGGTGGTGGAAATATTATCGGCCGCGCTTCAAACAGGAAGCTACCTGAAAATGCTTACCGGAATGCAAGATGGGAAAAAAGTCCCATATCACCTTGGGCATTTCTTCATTGCGATTGATACGGAGGCCTTCATGGGACTTGAAGCGTTTAAAAAGACAACAGGAGACATCCTTCGCGCTCTGCGCTCCTCGCAAAAATCCCCCGGAAGCGAGCGGATCTATACCGCCGGAGAAAAGGAGTATCTGGTCTGTCTGGAGAGAAAGGACAAAGGGGTTCCCATTAACGAGGGAGTGCAAAAGGAACTGATCGCGATCCGCGATGAACTAAAACTGTATCAATACCGTTTTCCTTTTGAAAAATAATGAAAACAATAACGGAGGACATAATTATGAATATCAAAGAAGAAGCCATGAAGAAGCACTACGAATGGGCAGGGAAAATTGAAGTAACAGCAAGGGCTAAGGCGGACACAAGGGAGAGACTGTCCATTGCCTACACCCCCGGAGTTGCAGAGCCCTGCCTCGCGATCCGTGATGATATCGATCAATCCTATGCCCTTACAAGGCGCTGGAATCTTGTGGCCGTAATCACAGACGGCACGGCGGTGCTCGGGCTTGGAGACATTGGCCCGGAAGCCGGAATGCCCGTTATGGAAGGAAAATGTGTGCTGTTTAAAGAATTTGGTGGAGTGGACGCCTTTCCCCTTTGCATCCAGTCCAAGGATGTGGACACAATCGTCGAGACCATATACCAGATTTCGGGCTCCTTCGGCGGAATCAATCTGGAGGATATTTCCGCCCCCCGCTGTTTTGAAATCGAACGCCGCTTAAAGGAACGCTGCGATATCCCAATCTTTCATGACGATCAACATGGCACCGCCATCGTTGTTTCTGCCGCGATGCTCAACGCTATGAAGCTGACCGGACGGAATCTGGAGGATCAAAAGGTCGTCGTCAGCGGCGCAGGCGCCGCCGGCATTTCGGTAACGCGTCTTCTGATCAAAATGGGACTGAAGAACGTCATTCTCTGCGACCGTCAGGGCGCCATCCTTGAAGGAAGGGAAAATCTGAATCCGGCGAAGGAAGAAATCGCTGGAATCTCCAATCCGGAAAGGAAAGGAGGCTCGCTGAACGAGATCATAAAAGGCTCCGACATTTTCATCGGCGTTTCCGGACCAGGCATCGTCACAGCGGACATGGTACGTTCCATGAATCGTGATCCGATCATTTTTGCCATGTCAAATCCTGTCCCGGAAATCATGCCCGAGGAAGCAAAAGAAGCCGGCGCCTCTGTGATCGGCACGGGACGTTCCGACTATCCGAATCAAATCAATAACGTGCTGGCTTTTCCCGGCGTTTTCCGCGGCGCTCTCGATGTCCGCGCAAGGGATATCAACGATGAAATGAAAATCGCAGCGGCATATGCCCTGGCTTCCCTCATCTCCGACTCGGAGCTGGCGCCGGACTACATCATTCCTAACGCCTTTGACCCGCGAGTTGGGGATACGGTTGCGGCTGCTGTTGCAAAAGCGGCTCGGGACAGCGGCACAGCAAGAAAGTAGAATAGAAAGGAACAACTCACGGCACACCTGCCGCGAGTTGTAGATCGCGTTCGCGCGAGCAGTAAATTTCTGCTTGCGCGAATTTAGATTATTACTCGCGTGAGTTGTTGCTCTCGCGAGTTTTTATTTGCAAGTTCCCTATCCGCGCCCGGAACGTTTCCGGTCGATCAGTACGGCGATAATTATGATGGTTCCTTTTACCACCTGCTTGTAGAAGGCTTCCACCCCCAATAGGTCCATTCCGTTGTTGATTACTGCGATCATCAGCGCTCCCAGCACCATATCGCCGACTTTTCCGATGCCGCCACTGAAGCTGACGCCTCCGATGATGGCGCCTGCTATGGCGTCCAGCTCATATCCGACTCCCATGGCAGGAGCTGCAGATTTTAAGCGTGAAGCAAGAACCGTAGCCGCCAGGCCTACCAGTATTCCCTCGATGATATATGCTTTGATCTTCACCATATCGACATTAATCCCCGCAGCCCGGGCAGCCTCTTCGTTGCTGCCCACCGCGTAGATATACCGCCCAAGGGGACGCTTTTCCATTATGTACCACACGATAGCAATCATCAGGATAAAGATCACGATGGTCCATGGAACCGGTCCGAGCGACTGAGTTCCCAGATAGGTGAAGCCTTCCGGGAAATTCCCGACCGGCATGCCATGGGCAAAGATCAAGGCCAAGCCCCGCACGATAGACATGGTTCCCAAGGTCACAATGAACGCCGGAATTCGCGCCTTTGCCACTATCAGTCCGCTGAGAAAAGCGAACAGCAACGCGATAGCAATACCGGCAAAGTATCCAATGACAGGATGCAGCCCAAATCCACCGGTTCCGGTGGAAACAGCCAGCCCCGCAACAATGCCCGCCAGGGCAAAGGTCGATCCGATGGCAAGGTCGATCTGACCCATAATAATCAGGATTCCGACTCCCACGGTGGCGATACCGATGCATGATACCTGTCTGAGCACGTTGATTATATTTGCTGTTGTAAGAAAGTTCGGGGATGCGAAGGAAAGGATTACCAAAATAATGACAAAGGCGATGGCGATCCCATGGTCGCTGATGAACTGCTTGTAATTATAGTTTTTTAATGTTTGAGCGATATTTTTGCTGTCTGTCATATCTTATTCCTCCCTTTTTGTTGCTACCGCCAGTTCCATGATCCGATCGGCAGTCGCATCTTCACGGCTTAAAATGCCGGTCATAATTCCTTCATGCAGAACCAGTACACGATCGCTCATACCAAGGATTTCCGGCAGTTCTGACGATACCATCAGCACAGCTCTTCCCGATCCGGCCAGAGCAGACATCAGCCGGTGAATCTCCGATTTTGTTTTTACGTCAATCCCCCGGGTCGGTTCATCCAGAATAATGATTTCGGGATCGCAGTTCAACACCCGGGATACAGCCACCTTTTGCTGATTGCCGCCGGACAGGTTCTTACAGATTTGGGCGGTACCGCTGCATTTAATTTCAAGCTTTTCTTTATATTCATCAAAATATTTCTTTTCCTTTTTTTTGTTGATGGACGGACCTGCCAGACATTTCTCAAAGGATGACATCAGAATGTTGTCCTTTATATTCAGCTTCAGAAACACGCCGTTTCGTTTTCTGTCTTCTGGAACCATTGCAATTCCTCTGCGGATCGCATCGCCGGGTATGCGGTTTACGATCTTCCTTCCCCGCAGATAGATTTCTCCTTTGTCCGGCCGCCGCGCCCCGACAATGGTTTCCATCAACTCGGTGCGTCCGGCGCCCATCAGTCCTGCCACTCCTAGAATTTCGCCCTTGCGCAATTCAAAGCTCACATCCTCGAACTTCCCTGCAACCGTAAGGTTTTTCACTTCCAGCAGCACCTCTCCGATTTGGCTTTCCTGCTTTGGAAAGAGTTCGCTGACGTCACGGTCTACCATCATGCGAATCAGATCCTTTTCCAAAACCTCGGAGACTCTGCCCGTGTAAATGAATTTCCCGTCCCGCAATACGGTAACCGCATCGCAAACATTATAAATCTCGTTCATTTTATGAGAAATGTACACCACTGCTTTCCCCTGATCCCGCAGCACGCGAACCATGGAAAGCAAATACTCGATTTCGTTCTGGCTCAACGCGGAAGTTGGCTCATCCATGATGATGATCTGCGCGTTTAAGGAAATTGCCTTTACAATTTCCACAAGCTGATGCTTCGCAACGGTCAGATCCCAGATCCGGGTCTTCGGGTCAAGGTCAAGTCCCAGTTTTAGCAAAAGGTCTTTGGAATCACGATACATTTTTTTAAAGTCAACCGAGCCGCTTTTCGTCCTCGGTTCCCTGCCCAGATAGATATTCTCCATTACGGACAACACCTTCACCTGATTGAACTCCTGGAAGATCATGCTGATACCGATGTCCTGAGCGTCTTTCACCGATTTGAAATCTACCTTTTGACCATTAAAATAGATTTCTCCTCTGTCAGGCTTATACAGGCCGATCAGAATTTTCATCAACGTGGACTTGCCTGCGCCATTTTCACCTACAAGCGCGTGGACTTCCCCTCGTTTCAGGGTGAGACTGACGTTATCCAGCGCATGAACGCCGCCGAACCTCTTATCAATGTTTTTCATTTCAAGAATGATATCACTGTCCACATGAAGCTCCTTTCCTTAATACCATAACGCCTTTCTTGATACGGGTACCGATGACCTTTTTGAAAGACATGGCATAATTGCAGGAAGAAATCCCCCCGCAATTATGCCTTGATTTCCTCTTAACAACTGTTATTAGAAGTATTTAGCCGCGATTGCATCCCGTTCCTTTGCCTGTTCTATGTAGCTGTCGACATTTCCTCCGTGGCAGACTTCAAATGGGATCAGATAGTCGGATACTTCTTTCCCGCTGGCGGCGTCAATTGCGATACGCAGCGCGTTTTCGCCCTGGCCTAGTCCATCCTGCCAGATAGAATTGTCAACGACGCCTTCCTTGATCTTTTCCATCACCATCATGTCGCAGTCCATACCCGCAATGAGAATCTTGCCAGCCAAACCGGCGTCTTCAACGGCGGTAATGACTCCGGCCAGAATGCAGTCGGCTTGCGCGGCGATCACATCGATCCCATTGGGATAGGTCTGGATCCAGTTTTCAACCAGCTGCAATGCCTTGTCGCCTGACCAGTCTGCCGTATTCTGCACCACAAGAGTTGCTTCAGGATGCTTTTTCAGTACTTCCAGGTAGCCCTGCTCACGGAACACCTGTGCCGAATGTCCCAATACTGCATTGATATAAGCCACTCTTGGATTTTCCGGCGCTACCGATAAAAGCCGTTCCATCTGCAGTGTGCCGGCCTCCACATCATCGGAGCCTACATGCGCCGTAACGTTCTTGCTGTCCGACATGGTGTTGATCGTAATGACAGGAATACCCGCTTCCGCTGCAAAATCTACCGCTGCAGCGCTCTGAACCTTGTCGACGGGATTCAATATGATTGCATCTACACCCTGGGAAACAAAGTTCTCAACCTGGCCCTGCTGTTTTGCAGGATCATCGTCTGCGAATACCACCTGCAGGTCCACATCCGGTGCGGAAGCCTTCTGATACTCATACATGCCGCTGGTCATATACCGGATAAATCCGCTTTGATTTCCCTGCATGCATGCCGCAATTACCAGCTTTCCATCTTCAGATTCCTCTCCCGAAGTTGCCGGTTCGCTTCCGCCGGAACATGCGGTCATGATGACCATGCTTAAGATCAGAAGCACCGCTAATAGCTTTGGTACTATCATCCTTTTTTTCATTGATCTTCTCCTTCTCATAATTTTTTTTTAACCATTTATTCGGCCTAAACGGTTTATAATTATCTTGTCTTTGTATCAGACAAGCGCCGTTCAAAAGTAAATCGAAGCATTGATCTGGAAAAGTCGCATGCAGTCATCCTTCGTCCGGGTTTCCGAAAACAGCGTGTTTTATAGGAGGATGAGGAGACTTGAAAAGTTCATTTGTTTTGAGTCAGGGTGTGATTAACCTGAACTCGGCGCACGCTGTTTTCGGTCCCTCGGAGTATTTTTTTGCCTGTACTATTGGTTATTACTATTGATATTTACTGTTTGTAATTGCTATTCGTCATTGCTGTTGGTTATTTTTGAATGCGGTATCCCATATTGTGGGATATGTGATTTGCTGCAATCTTCAGCTTGTTGATGTACAAATCGATATTATCCTTGCGGATCCGGGCGGAAGGACCGGATATTCCGATACAATTTTTCACTTCCCCTTTATGATTGTAAATCGGAGCGGCGATGCAACACACACCGATGCTCAATTCCTCATCATCCAGGGCGAACCCGTTTTTTCTGATTTGTTTTAATTCTTTGACTAATTCCTCTTTTGAGGTTTTCGTTTTATCGGTATATTTGATAAATTCCACCTCGTTCAAAATCTTTTCACTTTTCTCCTCCGGGAGATATGCCAGAATGCATTTGCCGACGGACGAGCAATGGATCGGTTCCTCGTGGCCGATTGCAGCGGAAACCTTCATGGGGTAATTGCTTTTCACCTGATCTACCACATAAACCTTATCATTGGTAAAGGTGCACAGATGTGCGCTTTCCTTCGTGCTGTCCATCAGCTGCTTTAAGGTAGGCCTTGAGATATTGATGACGTCAAGATTTTTTACAAGGCCCTCGCTGATATGCAGCAACCCGATTCCCAGCCTGTACTTGGCCGTCGTTTCGTCCTGATGAACGAGATCGCGCTGCTCCAATGTCTGCAGTAAACGAAAGACTGTGCTCTTGTTAACCTTCAGGTCTTCTGCCAGCTCGGTTACTCCTCTGCTCTTGTTTTCCGCGAGTAAAAAGAGAATTTCAAGTCCTCGATCAAGTGATTGTATCATTTTCGTTACTCCTTCAACTTATTCGGTTCCGCCGTTTCTGAATCCTGGTTATTTTAACGAAAAAACTTCCCGATATCCTTTCCTTCGCTACCCTGCTTCCCGACGAGCTCCATAAACCGGTTCATCCGGGAAAGGGGCTCCAATATCTCTCTATCCGAGATTTCAAGGATTTCGTAAATACTCTTATGGGTATCTCCGGAAATCTTTTTAAGCTTATCTCTGCTCAGCTTCTGACTCTCTTTCCTGTGTTCCGGATACCCGGCTCCCATTTCCCCTTCAAATAATTTTTCAAATACAAACCTGAGGTTGATATCTGCAGCCCAGCCGTATCCTTTATTCAATGGCAGCGAGACGCAGTTTCCTCCGTTGATCCTGGAAAAAAGCCAGGCATCCAGAGGATCTGAAATCAAGCCGCAGAACACTCCCGGATACTGCAGGGCAGAATTCAGGAATCCCTGACCTGTGCCGCACCCTCCGATGACAAAATCCACTATTTTCATGTTCAGCAGGATGCCCGCCATCATGCCGGTATGGATATACGTCAGTTCAGGCTTTTGTTCCGGACCGGTCATTCCCAGATTGTATATCTCGTGGTCGAATCCGTCCAGCGCTGCCAGAATGTCTGCATTTCTGTGGGAGGCGCTTACCTCATTGACAACAGCAATTTTCACCGTACTTTTTCCTTTCTATCACTTTCATGGCTTTCCTGCAGATTTCCTCTGCGGTCAGCTTGTAACGCTTCATAAGATATTCCTGATCTCCAACCTCACCGAATTCATCCCTTACCCCGACTCTCTCCATCGGAACAGGACATCGTTCGGAGAGGACTTCCGAAACCGCCGATCCGAGTCCGTTGAAAATGCTATGGTTCTCGGCTGTCACAATGGCTCCGGTCCGTTTCGCGCTCTCCAGTATACAGGCTTCATCCACAGGTTTAATCGTGAACATATCCACTACTCTGGCAGTGATATTCTGATTTTTGAGAACTTCACTGGCTTTCAAAGCTTCATACACCATGATCCCCACTGCGATAATCGTCACATCGGCGCCTTCCTTCAGGACAGCCGCTTTTCCGATCTCGAAACAGGAACCATCCTGGTAGATTTTTACCATGTTTCTTCTGCACATGCGCAAATAATGATTCCCATAGTTATCCGCCATCTGGGGCACGATGCTTCTCAGCATTACGGAATCGGAAGGCTCTATGACGGTCATCCCCGGAATGTTTCTCATGATCCCCATGTCTTCAAAGGGCATGTGAGTTCCGCCGTTAACCGCAGTGGTAACCCCGGCGTCTCCGCCGATAATCTTTACATTGGCGCCGGAATAGGCACAGGATAAAAACACCTGGTCATAGACTCTTCGCGTGGCGAAGACGCTGAACGTATGAAAGAACGGAATAAATCCTGTTACGGAGAGCCCGGCGCAGACGCCCACGGCATTGGCCTCCTGGATTCCGCAGTTGATGGCGCGCTCAGGGTAGGTTTTATGAAATTCAAGAGTGCCGAGAGAATGCATGACATCCGCGTCCACGGAAACCACCGCCGGATTTTTCTCGGCGATCTGCATCAACGTCTTGCAATAAACATCGCGCATTGCCACGTTCTCTTCCCTATGCTGCTCTTCCAGTCTGTGCATACACATTGATTTCACTCCTTTACCTGGGCTTTCAGGCTGTTTTCAATCTCCAGAACGGCTTCTTCCGCCATCTTCTCCGAGATGACCATATAGTGGTTAAAATCTGTATTTTCAGCGAAGCAGCAGCCTTTTCCCTTGATGGTGTCCAGAACGATTGCCGATGGCTTCCCTTTCACTTTTTTGGCATTTCCTATGGCTTCATAGATTTCTTTCACGTCATATCCTTTAACGACCTGCGCGTTCCAGCCGAAGCTTCGAAATTTCTCGCAGATGTCAAAGGGTTTGCAAATATCGTCTACCAAACCGTCCAGCTGTTTTTTATTGTAGTCGACGAATGCGATGAGCCGATCCAGTTTCTGGTGGGCCGCAAATTGGATTCCCTCCCAGACCTGGCCCTCCTGAAGCTCTCCGTCACCGATAATCAGGTAGGTGTAGCCCGGCAGCCCTTTCATCCTGACTCCCATTGCAATACCCATGGCCGCGGAAACACCCTGGCCGAGAGAGCCGGTCGTCATATCGATACCGGGCGTTTTCAACCTGTCGCAGTGGCTTGGCAGCCTCGTTCCTCCCTGGTTGAGGGTTTTCAGCTCCTCCAAGGGGAAAAAGCCTTTCAAGGCCAGGGCGGCATACAGGGAAGGACCGCTGTGTCCTTTTGACAGTACGAGTCGGTCCCTTTCCTCCCAGGAGGGATTGCCGGGATCGAACGCCATGACGCCTCCATAGAGCACAGCCAGAACGTCGGCAATCGACATTGCCCCTCCGATATGCCCGTATCCCGAGTGGGCAAACATCCGTATGGTTTGTATCCTGATGTCAGCTGCGAATCTTCTCAGATCGTCCATATCGGCGCAGGCAGTATCCGCGTTATTTATGTATTCCTTCATCTCGGACCTCCGGAATGACTGATCATTACAATTCTATAGATATATCTCTCTTTTTTCTTTGGAGGACTGAATCGCCGCCAGGGCAAATTTCAGTACCTCACGGCCTTCTTCCCCTGTCAGCCTCGGTTCCCGGCCATTTTTCAGCGCATCGATAAAGTCAAGAGTGGAATCGATAAAAGAGTCGGCCCAATCGTCCCTCAGCCCTTCATAGGTAGTCAGCTGGCCGTCCTTGTAAACGATGAGCGTAGGAATCTGAAGCATTTTACCGGTGCAGCGGGTGACCCATAAAATCCCCTTCGATCCGGTGACCTCCACCCTTTCGTCGCAGGAATAGTAATCCGTATCGATAAACAAATCTTCGGAATAGGTGATATCCATAAATCCATATTTTTTAGCATCCTTATACTTCCACATGATCATGGATGGCGCATCCTCATAGAACACTCCCGGGATCACATCCGTCGTATCGATCCAGGCCGTTACCTTCTCCACTTGTCCCATGAGGTACATGGCGATGGAGAACTTATGATACCCGTCGTCGAAAACCAGCGGCCCTCCACCGCAGGTCTCCTCCTCCATCCTCCACTTCCAGGTGTCGTCGTCTACGCTCCACCCAAGGGTCTGCTTTCCGGCATTCATTTTGTATCTCATCGTAATGGGCTCGCCGATGACGCCTTCCTCGATGAGCTGCTTCGCCTTGACATAAGGCGGATAGAACATGAAGTTTTCATAGACCTTTAATTTCACTCCGGCTTTTTTCGCCGCTTCAATCATGAGATCGCATTCTTTCAGGTTCATGGCCATCGGCTTCTGAACCGATACATGTTTCCCCGCTTCACAGGCCTTTATGGTCATTTCGCAATGCAAGTTGTGGGGGACAAGCAGCTCAACCATGTCGATCTTGGGATCCTTCAACATCTCGTCATAATCGGTATATACCTTCTGCGCCTTCCATTCCTCGGCAGCCTTGCGGCCTTTCTCTTCATTCCTGCTGCACACCGCATAGATCTCCGCATCCGGATTGTCCTTGTAGCCAAGAACGTTCAATGTAGCAATACGACCGATACCGACGATACATACCCTGATTTTTTCCATATGTCTATCCTTCCCTTTCTATGTTTATTACCAACCTAAACAGTTTCACCTTTGATTTCTACTTCATATTTGGCTCTGCGATCCTTCAGATACGCGGGAATCGGAACATCCCACCAGCCGAAGGCTTTCCCTCCTGAATACGGCTGCTCCCTGCAGACATCAACCTCGATCAGGGCGGGGGCGTTTTTGTCAAGAGCGTTTTTCACGGCTTCCGCCACCTGGCCTTTTTGGGATATCTTCTGGGAATAGATCCCGAACGCATCTGCGATGGATTTGAAATCTGGAGTATACAGTTCTCCGTCCCGCTCCCAGTCATTCCCGAATACCCGTTCCGTACCAAGCATATCCAGCTGCAGATCTTTGATAGCCATCCATCCGCAGTTGTTAGCCAGAATCACGACAACCGGAATCTGATACTGGGCCAGAGTGGACAATTCCTGCATAACCATGAGAAAATCTCCGTCTCCCATTATGGCAACCACAGGAGCGTCCGGCCTCGCCAGTTTTGCGCCCATAGCTGCCGGCATAGCCCAGCCCATGGTGGAGAATCCTCCCGTGGTCAGATTGGTATATGGTTTTGTAAAGCAATATTCCTGGAATAATTGTGCCTGTGTGTTTCCTGATGAGGATACTAGAATTGCGTCTTGAGGCAGGCACTGATTGAGTTCTCCAATCAGCTGTGAAATTGTAATTTTGTCGAGTTGAACGGAACGTACTTCTTCCAGATAGTCCTTCCATTCTTTGTTTAATTGTTTGATGTGCTTTATGTATTCTTTTTCTGAATAAGTTCTTTCGTCCGAAACCTTTTCCCTGTATTCGGAGATCAGTTGGAGAAGAACCTGTTTCAAATCTCCTATGATCCCCAGATCGCAGCGGTAGTTTTTCCCGAGCTCATTGGGATCGATATCTACATGGATCAGCTTGGTGTCGGGGAAGTTAAAGCTTTCACCCTGTTTGTACGAACAGGTCGTCTCATCGGCAAATCGGGTCCCCAGCGCCAATATGACGTCCGCTTCCCTGCATAACTGTATCCCCACGGGCGTTCCCTTTGATCCGGTGTGCCAGCCGTACAGATCATGATTCTCCGGAAAAGCGCTTTTGCCGGCCAGCGTCGTTACCACTGCAGCCCCCCATAGTTCAGCCAGTTCTTGCAGCTCCTCCGCACATTTTGACCTCAGTGCTCCTCCGCCTGCCAGAATGACCGGTCTTTTCGCATCTCTCATCAATTCGACGGCGCTGCGGATATCCGCCGGAGCTCCGATCGGTTTCCCGAATCGTCCGCTCGGTCGGTCGTTCGGCGAAAACTCCGCTTCCTGGGACTGCACATCCATGGGCAGCGAGATGGTTACCGGTCCGCTCCTGCCGTTGAGCATCATGTTGAAAGCCCTTTTCATGATCCTGGGAAGCTGGGCTGCGGATTCAACCCGCCAGCTTCTTTTGGACAAGGGCTCCAGCGCCCTGATGAAGTTTGAGTCCTGATAGCGTTCGATTTCCTGTAAAACACCCACACCCTTCATATGTACATGAGTATCTCCGGTCAGAAGAAGCACCGCCGAAGAGTCAACATAGGCCGTACCCATGCCAATGGCGGTATTCAATGCGCCGGGGCCGATGGATGTAAAAACTGCCAGAGGTTTGCCGGAAATCCGATAATACCCGTCGGCGATATGGACGGCTGCTTGTTCGTGTTTGACCTGTATATATTTGATAGATTGATTGTCCTGTGATTTTTTTATCGCATCAAAGAGTCCTAAGCAACCATGGCCCGGAATACCTATTATATATGGCACTCCCTCCATCTCAAGATATTTTAAGATAATTTCTCCACCAGTGGTCTTCAAGCGGTTCAACTCCTTTATTGCGTATTATGCAACGCCGTTTTATTTTTAATTTAGACTCATTATATCTTTCCAAAAATTAGGTGTCAATAAATTGGCAAAACATGGTTGCATACTGTGCAACTCAGAAAATGTCAAATAAAGTCGAATTAAAAAGAAACAAAAAAAAGAACTGCAATATGACAATTGCAGTTTCTTTTATTCAATACTTTTTGAGCTTTATCAGAAGATTCCGCCCAAAAATCCTTTTCCATCTCTTTGATTTCCAAGGAACAGGAATATCACGAGAAGGATAAGTAACCAGCTGCCTCCAAAGCCGTTGTCGCAGCTATCGTCTTTACAGCCACCGCCGAATATGTTCGTTCCGCCACAGAGCAGGAATACGATGATAATAATGGGAAGCCAATCGGCGAATCCCCAATCATCGGAATGATCGCAGCTCGTCACGAACTCCTCATGTCTGCAGCAATCCTTGTCAAATCTGTCAAAACGGTCTTTATCCAGGCATTGTTTCAATTCATCGCCCACCTTATACACACCTCCATGCATTGATCAATAGGGAATTCGTATATAATATGAGCTGTTTTACAATTGTGTGCAACATTCTGCGCGGATATTACCTCAGCTTATCCAGCAGCACCTCCATGTCCTCCGGCAGCGGGGCTTCGAGCTCCATAAACCGTCCTGTCACCGGATGGCGGAAGGAAAGGTATCTGGCGTGCAACGCCTGTCGTTCGATCAGCCAGACCGAGGCTTTCCCGTACAGCACGTCTCCTACAATCGGATGACCGAGGTGGGACATATGGACCCGTATCTGGTGGGTTCTTCCGGTTTCCAGCTCCAATTCAACATAGGTATAGCCTTTCGGGAGCCTCTCCAGAACCGTATAATGGGTCACAGACGGATAACCGTCCTCCACCACAGCCCGTTTTACGTGATCCTCATGCTCCTTGTCGATGGGAAGGTCCACAGTCCCTTCCTCTTCAGCAATCAACCCGTCAACCACGGCCACGTACTTCTTGGTCACTCCATTCTCAGCCATCTGTCTGGACATGTCGTCCTGGCAGTGAGAATTCTTTGCAATCACCAGCAGACCGGAGGTGTCCATATCAAGCCGGTTGATGAACCTGATCTTAAAATTCTTCTGATTTTCCAGCATATAATTCATGATTCCGTTAGCCATGGTATGGCAGGGATGACCCTTGGTGGGATGTACCACATAACCGGGCTGTTTATTGATGACCAGCAGATCGTCGTCTTCGTAAACCACGGAGATCGGAATCTGTTCGGGCTCAAATCGGCTCTTTTCCTCCGGAAGGGATACGGCGATCAGATCTCCGGGATTACCCTTCTGATACATTTTTACGGGAACTCCGTTGAGCCGCACAAGATCGTTCACCTTGAGCTTATTCATAAGCCTGGTGGAAAATCGAAAATTACGTTTTAAGAGCTCCTTGATTGGGAGCTCCTTGTCACTTTCCTTTATAATATATTCAAACTTGTTTTCATCCTGATTCATGTTTTGACCTTCATACCCTACAAAAACTTGCTCTTTACCTTGTTCCAGAAATCATAGTTTTCAAACCGAATCAGCTTGACGATGGATTCGGAAAACTCGAGATAGATTTCCTCCACATCATCATGCAGATGCTCCATACTGTCTTCTACCACCAAAAGCCCCCTGTCCCCCGAAAACTCCGGATTGATCCGGATGGACAAATCCGGCGGCAGGATCAGACTGGAGGTAAAGGAACGGTACGCGGTGGTGTTCATCGGCGCGATGGGGGCCACCTGCAGCAGGTGAAGCCTCGGATCAACGATACTCCCACCCAGGGAGTAATTGTACGCGGTGCTTCCCGCCGGGGTGGATACCAGAATGCCGTCTCCGCTGAATCGCTCGATAAAGCTGTCGCCAATTGAAATATTCAAATGGATGGCTCTGGACATGACTCCCTTGATCAGGATCTCGTTGAGTCCCTTGTATTCAAATCGCTGGCCACCGGTTGTTGTCACAACAGCCTTGACCGTTTTAAGAAGCTGTATTTCATATCTGTTCTGCTTGTATTTGAAAATAAACTCATCCAGCCCATCCGGATGGAGTTCCTGGAAAAATCCCAGATGTCCGGTATTGATTCCTACAAACGGAATGTCTGGGAAATCATACTTATGAAGTGTTTCCAGAAACGAGCCATCTCCTCCGATGCAGACGATCAGCTCCGCATTCGGATCAAAATCATGGGGCACGAAAAAATCACTCTTCTCCAGCTTTCGTTTCAGCAGCTTTTTCGTATCCTTGGAGAAAACCGTATCATTGGCAAATACATTGATTATCCTCATGAGAGCGACCCCCTTTCCTGGTAAGGAACTCCTACATTTTACACCAGTTTTTCGATTTCCACAACAAGCTTTTCAAAGGCGTCCATTGCCTGGATGATAGGCTCCGGTTTTCCCATATCCACACCGGCAATCTTGAGAAGCTCGATGGGATAGTCGCTTTCTCCCGTTTTCAAAAACTCGATATAGGCATCCCTTGCCGCAGGGCCTTCTTTCAGGATCTTCGAGGAGATCGCCGCAGCGGCGGAATAACCGGTTGCATATTTGTACACATAAAATGCGCGGTAGAAATGGGGAATTCTTGCCCATTCCATGACAATCTGGGAATCGTAGGCTACCTTGTCGCCGTAGTATTTTTTGTTCAGCTTTCCGTACTCGCTGCAGAGCCATTCGGCAGTCAGCACTTCTCCGCTTTCCACCGCTGCATGGGTCAGCTTCTCAAATTCCGCAAACATGGTCTGGCGGAACAATGTTGTTCTGAATTCCTCGATATAGAGGTTGAGAAGATACTTCTTCTCTTCCGGGTTCCTGCTGTTGGAAAGCATATGATTCATCAATAGAGCCTCGTTGACGGTGGACGCTACTTCCGCGGTAAAAATGGAATGACCGCCATAGACAAAGGGTTGATTGTGTCTTGTATAATAGGAGTGCATGGAATGACCCATTTCGTGGACGATGGTAAAGACATCCTTCAGCTTTCCGTTGTAGTTCAACAGGATATACGGCATGCTGTCATAGCTTCCGAAGGAATATGCGCCGCTGGTTTTTCCTTCATTTTCAAATACATCGATCCAACCTGCTTCAATCCCCGCATTCATCTTTTTCAGATAATCCTCACCAAGTGGGGAAAGTCCTTCCCGCATCAGATCCAAGGCTTTCTCATAGGGGATTTCCTCCTTTGGCATCTCAACAAGGGGGACGTACATATCATACATATGGACTTCATCCAGCGCCAGCATCTTTCGTCTTACCTCCACATAGCGATGGAGGACATCCAGCCGGCTGTTTACCGTATCTATGAGATTATCGTATACCTCCAAAGGAATATTGTCTCCGGAAAGGGCCGCTTCCCTGGCGGATCCATACTTCCTGATCCTTGCCGTGATTACGTCGGTTTTCGTGTTGTAGTTATAGTTGGTCGCCAGGGTGTTTTTCAGATCCGTATAGGCTTTATACATATGCTCGTAGGCTTCTTTTCTCACCCTTCTGTCATGGGACTCCATGAAGCCGATATATCTGCCGTGGGTGACTTCCACCTCGTCGCCGTCCTCGTCCAAAATTGAACCGAATTTGATGTCGGCGTTGTTGATCATGGTGAAAACGTCGTTGGTGGCGCCGGTAATTTCACTCATCTGGGCGAGAAGATTTTCTTCGGCCTTGGAAAGCACATGGGCTTTTTCTCTCAGAATATCATTGATGGCATGCTGATACAGCTTGAGCCCTTCCTCCGCCTCCATAAAGCCTCTCAGCTTTTCCTCCGGAATTTCCAGTAATTCGGGGATAAAAAAGGACAGATAGGATGAGGTCTTTGCAATGAGGGTTCCGGCCTTGTCGCTCATAGCCTGATACTGATCCACCCTGTTGTCCTCGTCCTTTTTCATTCTGGCGTAAGTATAAACCTTTTCCAGGATCAGCCAGATTGCATCCTTTTTCTGCAGTGCTTCCAGCAGAATCCGTGGGCTTTCGCCCAGCCTTCCCGAGTAGCCGGTAAAATCCTTAGCCTTGTCTTCCACCGTTTTATAATCGATTTTCCACTGTTCCTCATCGGGATACATCTCTTCGATTTTCCACTTGTATTTCGGATCGATCTGATCTCTTGTCTTTGTTTCCTTACCCATGCCAAATCTCCTTTTTTTCTATTTTCTATTTACATTTTATCCTTAATTCATTAATATTATTATAGCATAAAAGGGTTCTGCAAGTTTGATTCATCGCAATTATTGAGCAATTTCAAACGACGGAATCATTATAACATACAATGCTGCTTAGAGCATGCCACTATGCAATATATTTTACTTCGACATTGAAAGGACACATAATTTTTATGGATAATCGACCAATAGGGTTCTTTGATTCAGGCTTGGGCGGGCTAACATGCATACCCTATTTAATGAAAACGTTGCCCAAGGAGCGAATCATCTATTTTGGTGATACCGCACGCACGCCATACGGCTCAAAAGCGCTTTCCACAATCCGTTTGTTTTCTATGCAGATCGCTGATTTTTTGGTAAAAGAAAATGTCAAGATGATCGTTATCGCCTGCAACACTGTCAGTTCCACCTGTCTGGCGGAGCTGCAGCAGAAATATCCGGAGATCCCCATTGTGGGAATCATTGAGCCCACTGCGGAGGTCGTGGCAAAGACATGCAATGAGACGGATCAGATTGGAATTATCGGCACGAAAGTGACAATCCGAAGTAAGGCTTATGAGAAACTGATCGATGAAAGGAACAGCAGGCTGAATCTTTACGCTACTCCTTGCCCAACCTTCGTGCCTCTCATCGAAGAGGGCATCATACAGAATGAAATTATGGATCTCTCCATTCGCTATTATCTGGATCAGTTTATCTCCTATAACAGGATAAATACCCTGGTTCTGGGATGTACCCACTATCCGCTGATCAGAAGGAATCTGGAGAAACTCTACCCGGGTCTTCGGATCATAAATCCGTCGGAGGAAATCATTGAAAACATCAAGGCTCAATTGATAAAAAACGACCTCCTGTCTGATGAACCGACCTATGAGAACACCTTCTACGCCAGCGATCTTTCCGAGAACTTTGTCAATATGATCAACCGGATCTTTGAAAACTCCGAGTTCAAGGTGGCTTTTAAAAGCTTCGACCTCGAAACCTGTAAATGAGGTGGTTAGAATGGATTTTGATGATCTTTTGGAATTACTTGAAATTGATTCATCTGATGAATTCGCTTATTTTGAGCATTTCGCCGCTCTGATGGAATGGGATGAGGAAATTCCCTATGAGCTGGTTTACCGAATTCTTGCCGATGTGGATTCCGATACGCTGGTGGATCTGACCGACAATTACTTTGAAGATATTCTGCAGGGAATACCCGAGGATGCGATCGAGGCATACACTCTGATGAGCACCATAAGGCAAGCGTTGGTTGGCCTTGCGAAGAGTTCCTCTACCCATGACGAACGGGTTGCCTATGTGGATGAATTATATAAATTCAGATCTTGGTACATCTTCGACAGCGTTGTTCATCTGAAACGGCACAGTGACAACGCCATCATAGACGTTTCGGTCAGCGAAGCACTGTCTCTCTACCGGCTTGAAAAGCTCAATGAAGATCAGTACCAATATGATTTTTCCGACTGTCTGGATTATGAAATAGACGAATACTCCATCTCCATCGATGCAAAGTTGGACGAAGAATACGAGGAAATTATCGAAGAGGATGAAGATTTGTATGAGGAAGGTCTCATCGACAAGGAATTCCCCGTGATCGACGGAGACTTTATCAATGAGGAAGAAGAGGAGTACTGATCAAAACAAAATAACCCCCGGGAATGCCTTCAGACATGCCCGGGGATTTTTCTGCCAATCAGTAGCGATAGATTTGCTCCAGACCTTTGTCGATCATACATAGGCCCTCTTCAATCCTGCAAATGCCGTTGACCAGGTTTTTCTCCGCTTCTTCCGTTTTACCGCAGCAAAGATCGTTAAGTGCTCTGCAAAGATTTTCAAGTCCTCTCTTAATGACACAGATTCCTTTGCGGATCTCCTTCAAGTGCTTGCGGTCGACTTGGCCCCGCAGCTTGCACAGACCTTTTTTAATCAGGCAAATTCCCTCTTTTATGTGATGCACGCCTTCAACAATATTTTTTTGCGCTTCGTATTCTCTTCCGCAACGGGTGTCTCTCAAGGCTTCGCAAAGCTCATCCAGACCCCGGCGAATTTCGAATTTTCCGTCCAGAATATCCTGTATCCCTTCCAGGCGGCTGTTGCTGAGCGTTCTGTCGTCTGAATCCATAATACCTACCTCCTTCTATTCGATATTTGTTATGGCAGGGGTATTATAGTATATGAAAAAACCTGATTATGGGTTATAATCAGGTCTTATTTCTGTGATTTACGCATTTTCGGAGTTCCAGCTCAACGCTGCGCTAATTGAGATCCAGATATTTTTTAACATATTCCACATCCGAAGGTGTGTCGATATACTGCGTCCCCCTCTTCTGACGGGTTTCTCTGCCTTTCCCGGTGATCAGCACCACCGTGTTGTCGTCAGCATTGGCAATCGCTTCGCGAATCGCCTCTTCCCTGTCGGGGATGATGGCGTAGCTGCATTCCTGTTTTTCCACGTGCTGGGCAATTTCCTCGCAGATCTTCAAAACCGGTTCCTCACCTGCATCCTCTTCCGTGATATAGACCTGATCGGAATATTTTCCGGCTATTTCTCCAAGCTCTTTTCTTCTACCGAAGGCTTTTTTACCCGGGCAGCCAAACACGATGGTGATTTTCTTGTTGGGATACTCCTTCATGGTGGACTGGAAAAGCGTTTCAAAGCTCATTTTGTTATGAGCATAATCCACAATGACCTGTACCTTTCTGTTTTTACCGGTATAGACCTCCATTCTGCCGCTCACTCTGGCCTTTCTCAGTCCTGCCGCAACATAAGATATGGGAATGCCAAGACACTGGGAAATGGCAATGGCAGCCAGGGCGTTCTGCACGTTGAACAACCCGGCCATGGTGATTTTAAAATCCCTGGAAAAATCCTTGGTGCGTACCGAAAAGCTGATGTTCTTGCCTGATTTGACGATGTTATATCCATAGACGTCCGCCCTCTCGTCCAATCCAAAGGTTACCACATTGGGACATGCCTTCGATGCTTCCAGAACGCGTTCGATCTGATCGCTGTTGATGTTGACGCACGCATTCCTGCACTGGGCGAAAAGTCTCAGCTTTGATTCCAGATAATCATCAAAGCTGCTGTGCTCCACATCGCTGATGTGGTCCTCCCCGATATTCAGGAAACAGCCCACATCGAAAGTGACTCCCAATGTTCTGTCATATTTCAGCGCTTGACTGGAAACCTCCATACTGAGATATTCAATACCGCTCTTTACCGCGTTGCTGAAATGACGATGGAGCTCCATGGCCTCTGGCGTCGTCAGATGCGATTCTTCATTCACGACGCCGTCGTAATTGTCAATTCCTGAGATGATGGCGCTGGCCGGCTTTTTCTTGTCCTTGAGATACTCGTCAAGGATAAATTTCATGAAGTACGCTGTAGTGGATTTTCCTTTGGTGCCGGTGATGCCAATGATCTTGATATCTTTCCAGATTTGATTGTAGAAGTAATCCGCAATCAGGGCCATCGTTTTTCTGATATCATTGACGAGGATGCAGGAGACGCTTCCGTCTTTATCCAGATCATATTCTCTTTCGCTGATATAGCAGATTGCTCCCTTTTTGATCGCAGCCTTCAGATAATCAACGGAAAAATGGCTGCCCTTGCATACAAACAGCGTATCCTTTTCAATGTCTTTCGAGTTGAAAGAGATATATGAAATCAAACGGCTTTTATCCGCCTCCGCTATGCAGCTGCCGATCACCAGATTGTGGTCCTCCAATAATTTTAAATACCCATCCAGGCTGTGAAGTGTTTGACTCATGTTTTTATCTCCCGTTTACTTTATTCTTCCACCGCAGGACTTTATTTTTCCGCCGCAGGCAAGAATCGCCCTGTCTGTCAGCACGTCCATAGCGTCTATGTAAAAATCGGACAAGTCGTACATTTCCTTGAAGCAGGACAATTCCGTGCAAGCAAGAATCGCCCCTCTGCAATCGTGCCGGAATACTTCCTTTTCTATGGTTAAGAAATCATTAAAATCGATTTCGCCGCCGTTCTTTACTCCGTCATAAATAATTTTCATCACCAGTTTTTGACATTCGGGGCTGGGGATGAAAGGATCGATGCCCGCCTTCTCCAGCGCTTTCTGATACAGCCCCGTGCGGATGGTTCCGTCTGTAGCTAAAATCGCAATCCGTAGCTCAGGCTCATCAAAAACAGATGAAATATGAACTGCGGTTTCTTCCACCATGTTGATCACCGGCACATCTACGCTTTCCTGAAGCCTGTCAATCAGGACATGGGACGTATTGCAGGGAATTGCAATCACTCCCGCCCCGTTTCTTTCCAGCATCTGCGCATCCGCGAGGAGCAAACGGAACAGTTCCTCAGTGCGCCCCTCCATGATTTCCTTTGTGCGGTCCGGCATTGTTGCATGGCTTAACAGAATCATATTCAAATGCTCCTGGTCGCAGCCGGCATCCGTTTTCTCGATGATCATTTTATAAAAAAGCTGTGTTGCAAGCGGGCCCATGCCGCCCAGCACGCCTAGAATTTTTCTGCCATCGTTCCACATAAGCTCTCCCCTGTTATTTCTGTCTTCCAAGATACTTCCAATATTTGTAGTATTCACCCAGCTGCGATTTATATAGGCGCAGCATCCGCATCAATCCGTTATCCTTCTTATAGAAAAGCGGATTCACAAAATTTCCGGAACGGAACAGAGACCTCATCTCTCCGTGATATTCCCGCCTGATATACCGATAGGCAACGCCTTTCGGTACGACGAGCCACAGGGATTTTTCCGTTATGAGCTTCAGATCCATGGAGTTCCCGTAGATATAATCTTCTACCAGATACCTTGCAATATTCTGCCCCGCGCCTGTCACATAGAAATTACTCCTGCCTTGACGGGTATTGATTTCAAATACCTTGTATTTTCCATCTCTTTGATCGTATTTTATATCAAAGTTGGAAAAGCCTATGTAGTTCATTTCTTCCAACAGCTTCTTGATTTTTTCTGTCACTTCCTCGTTATGCTCCGTTATGATCACAGCATGATTGCCGATTCCGTGGGGCGTATGCACCTCGAGCAATACATGGCCCAATGACATCAGCTTTACCTTTCCGTTCCTGTCGGAATAATTGGTCAGCACTCTCATGTAGGTGTCGTCTCCGGGAATAAAGTCCTGAATGATAATGGAATCATCGTATCCCGCCTTGTAGATGTCGTCCAGGATACCCAGAAGCTCTTTTCTGCTGTCGGCCTTGTACACTTTTTTCTGCGTCGCAAAGGGATGTCTCCAGTATTCAATCCCGTTTGACGGCTTGACAATAAACGGAGCCTCGAAGGGCAGTTCGAAGTCATGTCCCAATTCTCTGCGGTGAACGAAGGTATTGGGATAGTCCACACCTGTTTCTTCGCACATCTGATAAAATTTTTCCTTATGGATCAGACTGTTCATCAGATCAATATCGATGTAGGGAGCGATTACATTCTCCGGCAGGTTGTCCCTGTTTTGGCTGAGCAGCTGGACATAGCTGTCTCCGCAGCCGATTGCCAGAATGGTCTTTTCCTTATGTTCTTCTGCAAATTCCTTCAGGACCGCAAGGAATGTTTCCTGCTGATCAATTTTGGGATTTGCAGTATAATTCATAATTTTGCTTCCGATGCACGGACCTGAGGCGTACTTCCCGAAAACATAGGATTTTATATCATATTGCTCGTGAAAAGCTCTTGCAACGCTGTAAACGTTGATATCTCCCGCAAAAAGAAGGGGCAAAAATTTATGATCCATCGGGTTCTCCTTCGCAATTTATCTCGTGGTTTCTTTGGCATCTTCGCCTGCAGCAGGCCGATACACTATTTTTGACTTGTTCCACAAATCCTAATCATTATAATACTTTTCCGGCCCGTTATCAACGCTTAAATAGGACGGCTGAGGCGTCCGTCAGCCAAAAAGAGGTTGTAATCCGTTGTAAAAAGGGACGCTGAGACCTGCCTTCCCCTTGCACCGAAAAGATTGCTTCAGCATATCATGGAAGGAAGTTTAAGAAAGGAAGATGTGTATGGCGGGAATCGAAAGGCATATGTATCCGGGAAACAATACCCCAGAAGGATTTTTTTCTTATTATCAGTACATACTCGGCCAGAGGGAGGCGGACAAAATCATCTGCATCAAAGGAGGACCCGGAGTCGGGAAGTCTACCTTTATGAAAAAAATCGGCGATGCTATGCTTCAGGAAGGCCATGATGTCGATTTTATGCATTGCTCATCGGATAACCACTCATTGGACGGTATCGTTTTAAGAGATAAAAAGATTGCAATGATCGACGGGACATCTCCTCATATCGTGGACCCCATCAATCCGGGCGCCGTCGATTCCATCATTCACCTGGGCGACTATTGGGATGAGGAAGGAATCCGAAAAAACAGGGATGCTCTGATCAGCAACAACGAAAGAATCAAAAGCATATTTGCCCGCGCCTACAACTATCTGGCTGCCGCCGGAAAGATGTACGACAACCTATGCAGCATTTACGGGGCGGCAATCAAGCATGAGGAGCTCTATAAAATATCAGCAAAGATCATAGGAGACGAGCTGGCGCACAAAGAAATCAGCTCAAAGCAGGGTGATATCAAAAAATATTTCGCCAGCGCCATTACGCCCAATGGGATTGTCCATTACCTGGATAACCTGCTTCAAGGTTATCGAAAGATCTATCTGATCCACGCCCCGGTGGGAGTCAGCAGTGAACGGATGCTGAATCTCTTTATGGAAAGCGCCGTCTACCGCGGTTTTTCCGTGGAAGGCTATTACTGCCCCATGAAACCCTCGGAAAAGCTGGAGCATCTGCTCATCCCCGGCCTGGGTCTGGCCTTTATCACCTCCAACCAATATCATACCATCGAGGAAGGAAGTCTTGCAGCCGAGGTCGTCCCGATCCACCTGGAGAAGATCATTCGCTACGATTCCATCAAATATCAGGAGGATATCCTGACGGATAGTAAAAAGAAGATGGAGGAGCTGCTGGAGAAAGGGATTATTTGTCTCGGTCAGGCGAAAAAGGAACATGACGAGCTGGAAAAATTCTATGTTCCGAATATGGACTTTTTAAAGATTGATGCGCTCCGACAGGAGCTGACCCTGAAGTTTAGTCAGCGATAAACGATTCATCTCTCCCTAATAAAAAGCACCACGCCCATGTTACCGGAAAGTACTGGCGTGGTGCAATCATTTCATATCGTGTAGCAATTCGGAGATCGAAGTCTACTCCTCATTCTTTTCCGAGTCTTCTTTATATACAGTAATCGGATCTAATCCGTTTTCACCTTTTGAATCCGCTGCTTTCTGTCCGCCTGCAGCGTTTCCTCCGTCAATGCTTCTGACCGGCCTCAGGCTTCCGTTTGCGATGTCATAAAAAGCGATCACCGATACTTCCAAATAGGGAAGAAGCCAGAGAGCCCCGATTCCCAATGTGAGGAGGCAGAGAAGTCCCCAGCCGATAAAGGATAGATTCAGGCAGAAAAACTTCCACTTGTTTCCCTGCATCATCCGCTTGCTTTCGTTGAGCGCCTCCATGATTCCCATTTCCGGATGATCTGCAAGAATATAGAAGCACATGCTGTAACGGATTGCGGCGATGATGCCGGGTATGATGAGAAGCAAGGCCCAAAGCAGGATAAAGATAGACATGACTATGTATAAGCCAAACGCTTTTCCAAAACGTTCAAACCCGTAGAATACTTCAGCAGGCGATGTTTCTCTCTTTCTAAAAATGGATATCGCAAACATGGCATACCCCAACATCATCGGCCCGGAAATCAGCAGGCTGTAGACGGTAGAAACACCCGAAGGTCCCATATTATCTCCGAAAATCTCATCCAGAATGAGTACCGGCACAGCGGTAAGCGCGAAGTAGAGCAGTGTACCCAGGACCGCCATACCCCATTTCCCGTTGAGTGAGTTCCTGCCCAGCGCTCTCAAATTTGCACTGCTTTCATAGACAATAATATTCTGATCCATAACTGTTCTCTCTTTCTTTTCAAATAAACACACACTTAATTTATTATATTCTATTTTTCCAATATTGCAATATTTTGTTGGCTTTTCGGCCGTTGGGTCTTCCGCATTCCGAATTCACCACTTCAGATTTGCTTATTTTAACAGATTGGTGTATACTACATATTACTATTACGATTTGCTGAAAAAAATGATTCCTGACGGGAACAAGTATTTGGAGGTTTTCAATGAAGTATAAACTGACCATCAATATGAAGAGCCAAAAATACCCGGTCATCATTGAAAGCGGACTGTTTCAGGCCATCGGAAGTACGTTGGGGGAACATTTCGCCGGGAAAAAAATTGCGCTGATTACCGATGAAAATATCCACAAGATTTATGGAGACTTCCTGAAAAAGCAGCTGGACGCCTCCCAATGCGAGTGGGAAATCATACCTCTGCCGGCGGGAGATACCAGCAAATCCTTTGATACTTTAACGGTGATTTATAAAAGGCTTATTGACTTTCAAATTACGCGGGATGACGTTATCGTTTCTCTGGGCGGCGGCGTGATTGGAGATATCTCGGGGTTTGCTGCTTCAACCTTCCTTCGCGGGATTGATTTTGTGCAGATTCCGACCACTCTGATCGGTCAGGTCGATAGCAGCATCGGAGGAAAAAATGCAGTTAATCTTCCGGAGGGTAAAAATCTGGTAGGCACCTTCTACCAGCCTACCTATGTCTATATCGATCCGGATTTTGTGAAAACCCTATCTGATTATCATATGGCGGACGGCATGGCTGAAATTATCAAATACGCATGCGTCGCCGATGCGGATCTGTTTTCAGATCTGATCAGAATGAGCAACCACCGCAACGCCGAGCTGATTGAGTCCATCATCTACCGCTGCTGTCTCATAAAAAAGCAGATGATCGAACAGGATGAAAAGGATCAGGGAATCCGAATGCTGACCAATTTCGGCCATACCATCGGCCATGCGATTGAGAATCTCTATGACTATAGGATTTACGGACATGGCCAGGCTGTTGCTATCGGAATGCAGACCATTACCGAACACAGTGAAGCCATGGGCCTGACCGGGATCAACACCTCGGCCATGCTCAAGGAGCTGCTTCTTGAATACGGTCTTCCGGCGGAGCTGCCACAGGGTATCGATAAGGAGCTGTTGGCGCAGACCGCAATGAAGGATAAAAAACGCCGCGGCAATAAAATGAATCTCGTACTCCTTGAGAAAATCGGGAAAGGATACATCTACCCGATAGAAAAGGCTGAAATCAGAGGGTTTATCGATTGAACATCGTACCAGGATTATTATAATGAGTGGAGGGTCGTAGCAAATGATTCAATTAGGTCTTGTAGGTGAAAAGCTGTCCCATAGTCTTTCTCCTGAAATCCATCAGGGACTGATGAAGAAATACGGAATAGAAGGGACCTATGAAATACTTGAATTTTCAAAGGACACTTTTGCTGACGACTTTAATGCGCTGAAGACGTCGGGCTTCCGCGGAGTGAATATTACCATCCCTTATAAGGAAACAGTAATCCCTCTACTTGATGAAATCTCACAGCAGGCGAAGTACATCGGCGCCGTCAATACGGTCTTGTTCGATAACGGGAAAGCGAAAGGATTCAATACGGATTATGACGGATTTCTTTCTCTGCTTGACCATAATAATATTACCGTCAAAGGAAAAGGCGCCGTGATTCTGGGTTCCGGAGGCGTTGCGAAAGCGGTTGTAAAAGGGCTGCTGGATCTGGGGATCTATGATCTCACCATCGTCAGCCGCGGAAAACAGAATTTTCACGGGAACTATACGGTCTCCTATGAATTCTTCAAGGAAGCTGCCGTTAAGAGCGATCTCCTGATCAATTGCACTCCGGTCGGAATGTATCCCAATGTGGATGCCTCTCCCCTGCCAAAAGAGTTCATCCATGCTGATGTCGTAATCGATACGATCTACAACCCCACCAAAACATTGCTGTTGAAATATGCCGAGGAGCTCGGAATTATGGGAATCAACGGAAGCTACATGCTCATGCAGCAGGCTGTGAAGGCTCAGGAAATTTGGGGAATGTAAC
This sequence comes from Bacillota bacterium, assembly GCA_023415235.1. Taxonomy (GTDB): domain Bacteria; phylum Bacillota; class Clostridia; order Peptostreptococcales; family Anaerovoracaceae; genus Anoxybacterium. The sequence continues at coordinate 36,759 of JAEZLP010000064.1, read as the reverse complement.
AGCAGAATGCTGCCAAAGCTCATTCGAAACATAAAAAAATGCACCAGAACGGTGCATTTTTCTTTTGAATAATTCGATACCTTGATCGGTTCTGCTTAGTAGAGGTTTGCAAAGATCTCTCTGATTTCTTCGTCTGTAAGGAATACATAGTTGTTTCCGAGAAGTCTCTGCTGATTTTCCACGGTGGATTTTGTAAATTCGTCAATCTGCGCTTCCGTCATGCCGTATTCTCTCAGCGGTTTTTTCACGATGAGCTTGTTCAGGAATTTTTCCAGATCGCCATAAACGTCTCCATTCGGGTCAACTCCGAGGACGTCGGCAAAAATCTTCGTAGCCTGCTTGATCTTGCCGTCAGGCTTCTTTCTGGTGTACATTTTGAACACTTCCGTGAAGAACTGATAGTTGGCTTCTCCGTGAGGCACATGGAAGGCTCCGCCGATGGAATAGGACAACGCATGGACTGCCGCGCAGCCTGCGTTACCGAAGGCGATACCCGCATAGTTTGAGGCCAGGACGAATTCCTTAAGATACTTGAATCTTTCGTCCTCTCCCTTTGCTACGATTTCCTTGTATCCATCCATGATCATCTTGATGGCCTGGAGAGAATACATTTCCGTAAAAGGTGACGCTTTCGGGGACAAGTAGGATTCGATCGCATGGATCAGGGCGTCGATGGAGCTTGTAACGAAGAACTTGTAAGGCAGTCCCTTCACCGTCTCTGGAACGAGTACGGCTACATCTGCATAGGTTTCCTCCACTGCGATTCCTTTTTTGGTATGTAATGATTTCAGCTCTGCAATCGCAACGTTGGTTACTTCGCTTCCTGTTCCGCAGGTGGTCGGAACAACAACCAGCTCCTTTACTTTTTTGGGAGCTACCTTTCCGGTGAACAGATCAACGGACTTTTCCGGAACATCCAGCGCCAGGATTTTGCAAATATCAACGATAGTGCCGCCGCCAAAGGCAACGATCCTCTTGAAGTTGAATTTTTTCATATCCGCAGCGATGGCATCGATCATCTCATCCGATGGTTCGCCTGCGCCGTACTTTTCCTGGAAGATCACGTTTGTCTCGATACCAAGAGGCTTCATATACGGAGTGTACAGCCATTCATTGGTGAGAACCAGGTCATCCTTGCCTACCTTGAATTCATCGTTGAATTCCTTAAATGTGTCGAAGTAAAACACTTTTGGAACTACACGTAATGCTTGCATTTTCTAATCCTCCTCATCTTGGGGCAAAGCCCTTCAAATTGTGGTTTGCGTATTAATTGTATGCGGTCTAATGCTTAGAATTTGGCGTTAAATCTCTTTTCAAATTCTACCTTGAGTTCTTCCCTGAAATCAGGATGTGCGATATTGATCAGGTTTCTTGCTCTCTCTTTTAATGTCTTTCCCTTTAGTTCTGCAATACCATATTCCGTTACGATATAATCCACGTCGTTTCTTGAGGTGGTAACCGCTGCTCCGTGGTCAATGTACGGAGTGATCTTGGATACCATGGTTCCGTCCTTCTTCACGGCTACGGAAGGCATTGCGATGATAGCTTTTCCCTTTCCGTCCAAAGACATGGCCGCTCCGCGTACAAAGTCCACCTGACCGCCGACACCGCTGAACTGTCTTATTCCGATACTGTCGGAAACAACCTGACCCATGAAATCAACGGCAAGGCAGGAATTAATGGAAACCATCTTTGTGTTCTGTGCAACGACGACCGGATTGTTGACATAATCTACAGTCCTCAGCTCCAGAATGGGATTGTGATCTGCAAAATCATATAGTCTCTTGGATCCCATGAGGAAGGTAACGATCATCTTTCCTTTATTGAGTCCTTTTTTGGAATTATTGATCACGCCGGCTTCAAACAGATCAACAACGCCATCGGAGATCATTTCGGAATGAATTCCAAGATCTTTCTTTTCCTTCAGCGATTGCAGCACCGCATCCGGTATGGCGCCGATCCCCAGTTGCAGCGTGGAACCGTCTTCCACAAGCTCTGCACAGTTTTTCCCGATCGCAAGCTCGACCTCATCGATCTTGGGAAGCCCCAGCTCAGGCAGCGGATGTGAGGATTCAACAAATTTGTCGATTTGACTTACATGGACAAAAGTATCTCCGAATACCACCGGAACCTGGTCGTTTACTTCCGCCAGTACGATCTTTGCCGACTCGATCCCCTGCATAGTATAGTCGGAGGATACGCCGACACAGCAATAGCCGTGTTCATCCGGTGGCGATACCATTACCATGAATACATCTATGCTGAAGATCCCATTTCTGATATAATTCGGAACTTCGTGGAAGAATACCGGCGTAAAATCTCCGTGACCCTGCGCAATGGAGTCCCTCGTGGAAGGACTTGTGAACCAGCCGTTGAAACGGAAGTGGTCTTTCATTTCAGGCTTGGAGTAGGCACCCTTTCCAAGTGTGACCATGTGGCATACTTCCACATTCTTATAAGCTTCCGCATTTGCCACCATCGCTTCGACCAGCACCGGCGGCTCTGCAACAGCATGGGCAAATGCCACCCTGTCGCCGGATTTAATGCATTTTACGGCTTCTTCCGCCGTACACAATCTGCTTTTGTAAATTTCTCTCCAGTTCAAGTGTCATTCCTCCTGTTTTCTTAATTTTTGAATCGTTTCCTCAATGTGGGCTTCATCCCACATTTTTATCGTATCGCCGTTCGTCTTGTATTGAGTGTGGGAGGCGCAGCAGTTCGTACAGCCCCCGATCACCAATAAGGCGTCGTATTCCCGGCCTTCTTCCGCTATGACTAATTCGGCTGATCCGTCCAGCTGACGCTTGACAGTCTCATAGGCCTTTCCCCTGTCGTATCTGGGATTGCAGCCTCCGCAAAATTTTACTCCTACCAGCATTGGTCGCTCTCCATTCTTATATCATAGAACCGCCGGAATTGGTCCGACGGTTCTTCTGTTATTCTTTTGATCAGCCGGTTAAGCCGATTGGATTATTCCTTGATGCCTGCGATGGCTTTGGCAAGCTCTTTCTTCCGCTCGATATTTCCCTGACGGGCAATCATGATTCTCTGAGCCTGCGGAGATCCTGCGCCGTGCAGGGATTCCGTTCTGTAGCCTACTGCGGAGGATCCAAGGCAAATGTTTTCAAGGAATCTTAAGATTCTCATTCTGTTTTCGGTGGATACTCCAGGAGCAGCGGCATAAAGCTTGTTGCACCATTCACCGATGGTCTTTCCTGTCTGACCAACCTTCAGGTCAGATTCGAAATCCTTCTGCGAAGGCATGGTTACCATCAGTCCGCCTGCGATATCTTCTGCAAGTCTTACGATTTCGTACGGGAATCTGGTAACGTTCTGCTTACATACGTTTGCCAGCAGCAGGTCGATCTGATAGTTTCCGGCAGCAGTCGGATAACCTTCTGCGGAACATGCGATACCGCAGCAATATAATGTTTCATTCAGATGAGTCATCTCAATGAGCTTATCCTTGATATGGGAAGCCTTATGCGCGCCATTATAGTCGGCTGCAAGAGCGGCTGCTCCGATGATGACGTCGCCTACGCCGACTTTGCATCCACCGTAGGACTGTCTGTGATAGCCGGCGAACCGTTCTACCATCATTCCGGCAAAATCATATTCTTCGCAGAGGAATACTCTTTCGTTCGGAATAAATACATCGTCAAATACAACCAACGCTTCCTGACCGCCGAACTTCTTGTTTCCAAGATCGATATCGGCGTTTTCTTCCAGCTTTCTGGTATCGCAGGACTGTCTTCCGTAAACCATGAAGATTCCGGGAACGTCCGACTGGATTGCGAAGGATACGGCATAGGATTTGTCCGCTTCTGTCATGGCGATGGTAGGCATGATCAGGTGTTCGTGGGAGTTGATGGAACCGGTCTGATGACATTTTGCTCCGCGAACAACGATACCGTCCGCTCTCTTTTCAACGATACGAAGGAACATATCAGGATCTCTCTGCTGGCTTGGCGACAATCCTCTGTCCCCCTTCGGGTCGGTCATTGCGCCGTCTACGGTCAGGTCGTTCTCCTGTATGTACTCAAGATACTTTTTGAATCTTTCGTGATACTGTGTTCCGTACTTTTTATCAATTTCAAAGGTAGTGGAGAATACTGCATTGAACGCATCCATACCTACGCATCTCTGGAAGCAGGAAGCGGTCTTCTGCCCGAGAAGTCTTTGCATTTTAACCTTTTTGATCAGGTCATCCGTGCTCTGATGCAGATGTGAAAATCTATTTACAGTCTTGCCTGTAAGATTGGATTTTGCAGTCATCAGATCAGCGTACTGGGGATCGTGCGCCAATTCATAGGTCATCGCCAGACAATCGATAGAAGGTCTGATCATCGGATGGTCAACCCAGTTTTTCACTTCTTCTCCAAACAAGTACACTTTTGTGTTAAGTTTTCTTAAGCTCTCGATATATTGAGCTCCAGTCATTAATGCCATAATACAACCACTCCTTACATGAAAATATTATTCAAGACTCCATAACGTCGGTCTGCCCTATTGCCTGCCGCGTCATTTCGTCAATTAGAACCTAACTAATTAAATAAGCAATATTTGTGCCAAAACACTACTTCTTTTCCCTGTTTAAGATCTTTCTTGCCATATCAAGAAGATCTTCGCTGACGGAAGTGTCAAGCACAACGTCCTTCACCTCCGGGATCTCTTCCAGGACGATGTTTTTTACCACATCCTCTATGGTGTATTGCGCGGAGGGACAGGTGCTGCAGGATCCTGTAAGCTTTACATAGGCAATGCCGTTTTCGAAGGCGGTCAGTATGACTCCCCCGAAATGGGCTGACAATAGCGGGTCCACTTTCTCAGCAAGTACCTTCTTTATTTTGTCTTCCAAATGATCACACCTTTCTGATAAGGTTATCCTAGTTTCAGTATAATCACAGAAATGTCCATTGACAAGTGTAAAAATGGCCGTTTTCAATACACGGAATTTTTAGAAATTTAATGTTGTTTTTGAGAGAATTATGATATAATTGACGCTAATATTGAGAATCGGCATAGCCGCAGCGATGGCTTCATTCATCGTGCTTCGCCGCTTCCCCCTTATAAATTCAACGTTCCTGTGAGGCTCCGGCGACGCCGGACGGGTATCCTCACGGACCGTGGGGTAAGTTTCTTGCATGATAGAATTTTCAATAAATTTCCGATGCTTCGACTTGCTGTAAATAGATTGCATTAAGGAGGTCATAAAATTGACAAAATATCATTTCAATACCAACTGTGTTCAGGGAACATACCAGCCTAAACCGGGGGAGCCAAGAGTGCTTCCGATTGTCCAGAGTACAACCTTCTCTTATGATGATTCCGATTATGTTGCGGATTTATTTGATTTGAAGGCGGGAGGTTCCTTTTATACAAGGATTGGAAATCCAACGTCAGACGCCTTTGAAGGAAAAATCAACCTCTTGGAGGGCGGAGTGGGAGCCTTGGCTCTGTCATCCGGTCAAAGCGCCAGTCTGTTCGCTATTATCAACATCTGCAATGCAGGAGATCATGTGATTTCCTCCTCCAGCATCTACGGTGGAACCTTTAATCTTTTTGATGTTTCCCTGCGTAAGCTGGGAATCGAATTTACCTTTGTAGATCCCCAGGCAGACGAGGAGACGATTCTGGCTTGCGCCAGACCGAATACAAAGGCTGTATTCGGCGAAACCATCGCGAATCCTGGAATGAGTATTCTCGACTTTGAAAAGTTTTCTTCCATTGCAAAAAAACTGGACGTGCCGTTCATTGTGGACAATACTCTTGCCACTCCATACCTTTGCAGGCCTTTTGAGCACGGTGCGGATATCGTCATACACTCTTCCACTAAATATACCGACGGTCACGCGACAAGCGTCGGCGGAATCCTGATCGACGGCGGCAGCTTCAACTGGGACAATGGAAAATTCCTCGGTCTTGTTGAGCCCGATCCGAGCTATCACGGCCTGAAGTACGTTGAAACATTCGGTCCTGCCGCGTACATCGTCAAAGCGAGAGTCCAGCTATTGAGAGACTATGGCTGTACGCCCAGTCCCTTCAATTCTTTTATGTTTCATCTCGGCCTTGAAACGCTGCATTTGAGAATGGAGAGACATAGTGAAAATGCCCTGAAGCTGGCTGAATTCCTGTCATCCCATCCCTGTGTCGAGTGGGTGAAATATCCCGGACTGAAGAGCGATCCCTATAACGAATTGTGCCGTAGGTATATGCCCAAGGGCGCCAGCGGTATCCTGACCTTCGGAATCAAAGGCGGCGCAGAAGCAGGCAAGGAACTGATCAAGCATCTCGACCTGGTTCATCTGGTAGTGCATCTGGGCGATCTGCGTACCAGTTTCCTTCATCCGGCCAGCACAACACACCGGCAGCTATCCCCGCAGCAGCAGGTCGAAGGAGGCATCCTTCCCGAAATGATCCGTGTATCCGTTGGGATTGAAGACATCGAAGACATCATTGCCGACTTTGATAAGGCCTTGCGCGCAGTTGCCCGGGCTTAATCCGTTGAATGAGGTGATTCCGCTGAAACGCTGTGTCATAATCACGAGTTATCATACAGAGTCCGTCCCGCTCAGTGAAACTTTCCCCTTCTGCAAGGAGGATTTTATCATCTGCGCGGACGGAGGCTATGCTCTTGCCAGGCTGGAAGGAATCCGGCCGGATATGGTGATCGGCGATTTCGATTCCATCGACTTCGACTCGGTTCAAGGAGAACTGTCGGATTTCAACGTCGGTGCAGGCGGCAGCGTTGTACGGGTGGCGGCGGAAAAGGATGACACCGACACGATGATTTGTCTGAAATACGGCATGGAAAAGGGCTTTGACGATTTTTACATCCTCGGAGGTCTGGGAGGAAGGTTGGACCATACCATAGCCAATCTGCAAACACTTTCCTTTGCTCTGGATCATGACAAATCGGTCTGGATCCTCGACGGGAAAAATCGCGCGACATTAAGAAATCCCGGCAGTATCGTAATAAAAAAGCTGCAAGGTCATTACATCTCCCTGTTTTCTTATGGAGAGTCCTGTGGCGGGGTTACGATCAAGGGGGTAAAGTATCCCCTGGAAAATCATCTTCTCACCAACAGTTTTCCTCTGGGGGTGAGCAATGAATTTTATGATGAAGTTGCAGAAGTCCGTCACACCTCCGGCAAACTTCTCATCGTTTTGTCTCAGGACTGAGATTTATTGCGATATTTTTTCTCAAAAATAACTATAAAATAACGATTGACAAAGTCAAGATACGAGGTTTAAAATAAATCAAATTTATAGATCATTTTGCTAGGGGAGCTTATTGCTGAGAGTTTTTCGACCCTCATTACCTGATCCGGGCAATACCGGCGTAGGGAAGCATTTTTGACGGACTGACATACGCATTTCTTATGTGTATGGAATTCATGTCAATCAATCCCCTCCTGCAAAAGACACAGAATTGTGTTTCATAAGGAGGTTTTTTTATGTCCAGTGAAAAATTACAAGCTTTTTTTGAATCTACGGCAGGGCAGCTTTCCGCCCTGATTCTGATTGTCCTGTTGTTTCTCGGAATTCTCCTTTCCGGGCGGGGAAAGAAGACGGATACCCGGGCTATGGTAACCTCTGCTGTCCTGGTGGCGATGTCCATTGCGCTCAATCAGATCATCCTGTTCAGAATGCCCCAAGGCGGTTCCGTCACTGCCTTCAGCATGTTGCCGGTTGTGGTTTGCGCCTACATTTACGGCGTCCGCAGAGGAATGATGGCAGGTATGTGCGTAGGCCTTATAGACCTGATTTTCAATCCTTACGTCATTCATCCGATTCAGATGCTGCTCGATTACCCCCTTGCTTTCGGCGCGCTTGCCTTCGCAGGTCTCATGCGTTCCAGAAAGCTGGGCCTCGTTTCCGGATACGGCGTCGGCCTGTTTTGCAGGTATCTCTGTTCGGTTCTGTCCGGAATCATTTTCTTCGGTCAGTATGCGCCCGAAGGCTTTAACGCCTTTACCTGGTCAATCTACTACAATATCACCTATCTGGGCGCAGAAGGTGCGGTCACGGTGGCAGTTCTCCTGATCCCTGCTGTCCGAAAGGCGATTGACCAATTGAAGGCGCAGGCAAATCCGTCCATTAAAAAAATGAATGATTAGACAATATAAATGAGTTGTTGAAAATCAAAAGTAAGAACGCAAAAACCCAACATAAAAAGAGGCATTACGCCTCTTTTTATGTTGTTATATGAATTTTTGCATATGGAACTAGCAATTACATTCGTCTTTTTCCCAAAGCTTTTTATACAGTTCCATGATGTCGTCCTTGTTAGGCGTACGTCTGGTATTCCCAGGGCTTCCGCTAGCCAGTGCATCTTCTGCCATTTTGGGAATCTGTCTGAAGAATTCTTCCTTGTCGATGCCGAATTCTTCCGGAGTTTTGATGTTCAGGGTTCTCAGCAGCGCTTTGGTTGCCACAACGAACGCATGAGCACCTTCATCAGGAGTCATTCCCTGGCGGTAAACACCGATGGTCTTGGCAAGCTGGTTCAGTCTGGCTACAGCGCCCGGCTGCAGATAATCAAGACATACGTTCAGCAGCATGGCATTGGACAGACCATGTGGTACATGGAACAGCGCGCCGATTGGACGGCTCATTCCGTGAACGATGGTTACGGATGCATTGCTGAATGCGATACCGGCTTCCAAAGCTGCGATTGCCATCTCTCTTCTCGCTTCCATATTGGATCCGTTGGTATATACTTCATAAATATTATCAAAGATTCTCTTGACTGCCGATAACGCATAAATATCACTCATGGAAAATGCTTTCAGGGAAGTGTATGCTTCGATCGCATGAGTCAGCGCGTCAACACCAGTCGCAGCGGTTACTCCCGGCGGTACGGTCAGAGTGAAAATCGGGTCGACAACTGCAACATGCGCCATGAGCTTCGGATCGGAAAGCAGCATTTTTACTCCGGTATCCGTATTGGTGATGATGGAAACCTTTGTGGCTTCGGAACCGGTTCCCGCAGTTGTGGGAATTACGCATGTCGGGGGAAGCTCATGTTCGATCTTCTTGCCCATGTATTCTGTGATGCTTCCGCCATTGGTTACAACAGCTCCGATGGCCTTCATCGCATCCAGAGGGCTGCCTCCGCCGATTCCGATCAGGAAGTCGCAGCCTTCCCTTTTGTAGATTTCAACACCCTCATCAATCATGGTATGAGTGGGCTCACAGTTGATGCCAGAATATATGATGTATGAAACTTGAATCTGATCAAGCTCGTCTGTCAATTTTTTAACGTTATTTAATTTAACCATAACATCGTCTGTTACGATCAGAGCCTTTTTTCCGAACGTCTTCAAGTACTCCATACTCATTTTCAGTGCGTTTTCGCCTGTGATGATGTACTGAGGAATAAAGAATAAGTTTGCCATTTTTTTACCTCCCAAATGCGTTGGTTTTCGTTTATTGAGCCCATGATAGCATAACAAAAAAACGAATACAATATCTTTTTGATAATTATTTAACGTTAATTGTCTGACAATTTCCAAACCCATTGATTATATAAGTTCATAGTGATAATATTTACTTATTACATAAATACATTCATGTTGAATGATAAAAATATAATCAGACAGACAGAAAGAAAGGAAGGTAAAGAATCATGTATCAGCACCTAATTTATGAAGTAAAAGAAGGCATCGCCTATGTTACGGTGAACAGACCGAAGTCATTGAACGCTTTGAGCAATGAGGTTCTGGATGAATTATACGCAGCTTTTACGGCTGTAAACAATGATCCTGAAGTGCAGGTTGCAATACTGACTGGAGAAGGCAAAGCTTTTGTAGCCGGTGCGGACATTTCCGAAATGGTCAATCTTACGACGCTGGAAGGCAGAGCCATGATGATCAAAGGCCAGAACGTAATGAATTTAATCGAAAGCATTGACAAACCCGTAATCGGAGCCATCAACGGCTTTGCTCTCGGCGGAGGATGCGAGCTTGCAATGGCTTGCGATATGAGAATCGCTTCTGAAAAGGCAAAATTCGGACAGCCTGAAGTAAATCTGGGCATCATCCCCGGCTTTGGTGGAACTCAAAGACTGCCGAGACTGGTTGGCAAGGGAATGGGCAAATACCTCATCATGACCGCTGAAATGATTGACGCACAGGAAGCATACAGAATCGGCCTGGTTGAGAAGGTTGTACCCGCTGAAGAATTGATGGGAGCGGCTGAAAAGGTTGCCAAGACGATTATGTCAAAAGCTCCGATTGCGATCAGAGCTGCCAAAATTGCGGTAAACAACGGAATCAGCCTTGATGTAAAGACCGGCGTTGCTTTCGAAGGCGAAGCTTTGGTAGCGCCATTCAGCTCAGAAGACAGAAACGAAGGAATGACCGCGTTCCTGGAAAAGAGACCCGCAGTATTCAAAAACAAATAAAGCCCTACGAAAAATGCACCCAATGGGTGCATTTTTTTCAGCAAGAAGAAAGAGAGCCCTTTGGCTCTCTTTCTCCCTCTCTGGTTTATTTCAATCCCATCGGTTCATCACAGAAGATACGTCTGTCCATCAGCTTTGGTACCCCATCCATCTTTGGCTTGAAGTCCATCAGATCCAGAACCTGTGTCTGAAGATCGATTCCGGGAGCGATCTCTGTGAGATATACTCCGTCCTTTCTCAATTCAAATACAGCTCTTTCCGTAATGTACATAACCGGCTGTCCAATTTTCGCTGCATACTCTCCGCTAAAGGTGATCTGTTCCACCTCGTCGATAAATTTCTTCTCGGTTCCTTCCTGAAGGATCTTGATTTCACCGTCACGAATGTCCGTTTTCAGTCCGCCGGCGGTAAAGGTTCCGCAGTAGAATACCTTTTTCGCATTCTGTGTAATATTGATAAATCCACCGCATCCTGCGATTCTCGGACCAAATTTGCTTACATTGATATTTCCCTGTTTATCGGCCTGAGCGAGACCTAAAAATGCAAGGTCCACACCGCCGCCGTCATAAAAGTCGAATTGAACGTGCTGATCCAGAATACACTCCGGATTGACCGAAGCGCCGAACTGGGAACCACCGCATGGAACGCCGCCTATGGGTCCCGCTTCAACAGTCAGCGTCATATAATCTCCGATCCCCTCTTCGTTGGCAACCGCGGAGATATACTCAGGAATTCCGATTCCGAGGTTGACCACGGTATTCTCCCGAAGCTCCATGGCGGCTCTGCGACCGATGACCTTTTTCGCACTCATCGGCGGAGCCTCAAGGCTGTCCACCGGTACGGTGATTTCACCGCAGAGAGATGGATCATATTCATGATCGAAGGACTGCTGGTGATCATATGGTTCGGAAATAACCAGTCCGTCCACATAGATTCTCGGAATTTTTACGAGTCGTGGATCCAAAGTACCGGCCTTTACGATTCTCTCCACTTGAACGAAAACTTTTCCGCCGCAGTTTCTTGCAGCCTGGGCAAGGGCGGTTACCTCATGGGTTCCTACTTCTCTTTCCATTGTTACGTTGCCAAGCTCGTCGGCGTAAGAACCTCTGAGAAATGCAATATGGATCGGGAATGCTTTGTATAAAAGCTTCTCTTCTCCCAGAATCTCAACGACTTCCACGATATCTTCCTTTGTGATGTCATTCAGCTTTCCGCCCTGCTTTCTCGGGTCCACAAAGGTGTTCAGGCCCACATGTGTGATGGTACCGATCTTTTTGGCAGCAATATCCCTGCAAAGCTGGGACAGCGTTCCCTGAGGAAGATTGTATCCTTCAATTTCATTGTTGAGAATGCATTTTCCAAGAGTCGGAGCCGTATTGTAATGTCCGGCGATAACCCGCTTGGTCATTCCTTTATGTGCAAAGTGGTCTGCACCTCTTCCGTCCCTGTTTCCCTGAGCCGCTGCATAAAAGTAGGTCAGGTTCTTCGGTGATCCGGTTTCTAAAAATCTTTTTTCCAATGCTTTTGTCAAGGATTCCGGAATTGCACTTCCAACAAATCCGCTGGATGCCACTGTCATTCCATCTTCTACAAAATTTGCCACCTCTTCGGCAGTCATGACCTTCATGTTTCTCATATGGGGTTCCTCCAATATATATTTAATGTAACAGCAATAAGTTAACGTGAGTGGTTTTATTTCTCTTAGAATTTACTTTGATTTTAAGGGTTATTCCTTTTATAAAAACCCTTTTTTCAACCATTTTTCCGTCCTTCCGGCCACGGTATTCATGTTATCATTTCGTTATTATTTTGTCAATATAAGAAACCATTGTATACATTGCAAATAGACTGAAAATTAAAACAAAGGATGCGGAGTCATCCGCATCCTTTCGTTATCTTTGTTATATTTAAATCAAACTATACGGGTTTCGGCAGTCTCTGTGAAATCACATTCATCAGATTGTCTGTGGAAGCCATCGGATCGACGAATGCTGCGTCGCCGACAACCTTCAGGGACGCTCTTTCAGGAGCGAGAACGCCTCCGAATACCTCACCCATTTCAGCGTACTTGTACTTGTAGAGCTGATCGTCCATTTCGACGGAAATATCATAGGTATCGTCGAAAGGCATTTCCACTTCAAACACATGGGCCAGCTCTGCGGCGATTTCCCAGTTATTGAAGGAAACATCCTCGTTGATTGCCTGTCGTACCGGCAGGAGTCTTCTTTCCGTATTGGTGTAGGTTCCATCCGTGGAAGCGAATCCAGTTCCCGGCAGAATTACGTCCGCTTTCTTTGCTGTTTCTGTCATATGGGTATCGGATACCATGAGGAATTCCAGTCCGGACAGGTCAGCCTTCACGTCTTCGCCGAATACGAGCAGAGCTTTCACTCCGTCCATCGCTTCCGCGCCGGCTCTGATTCCCAGATCGATCAGACCCTGACTGTTGTTCTTCGCCTTGACGATCAGGATGCCGTCCCTCGGCGCTCCGATGTGACCGGATATCACGGCGATGTCGGCAATCAGCGCTGCAGCGTCCGTTGTGACGAAGTTCTGCTGGTATACGATCATTGCTTTCTTCGCGTTTCCATAAAGCTCAGCAACCGCTTTGGCGTCGTCTCCGGCAGCAATCCTGGAGAGGCTGGCGGCAAATTCATCAAAGCCTTCGGCCTTTGCTGTCTTGCCCATATCCAGAAGCGCTTTTGCTACTTCCTTCAGGAAAGCAACGTCGTTCTTCACATAGAGAACCTTTGATGCGAACTCAAAGTGCTGTTCATATCCCAAAGGATTGATCAGAACTACCTTAGCGCCTGCTTCCGCAGCCTGTTTCAGTTTCAACTGAATAACCGGGTTAAGCGCTGTGTTAAATCCAGTCACCAGAATTACCTCCGTTGCCAGAAGCTCATCGATGGTGTTTGGAGAAGCATCGAAGCCCAGAACCTCGGCAGCACCGTTTCTTCTGTTATTGAAGCAGAGGGTTTTCGCACCGATAGCGTCTGCAAACTTCTTGATGGCGTAGGCTTCCTCATTTGTATATCTGTCCGAAATTGCCACAGCAACCGCATCTTTTCCGTACTTGGCTCCAATGGACTGTGCCTTCTTTGCCGTAAGTACGAATGCTTCGTGATAATCTGCTTCTTCCAGTCCGTTTTCCTTCTTGATCATCGGATCCAGTAGCTTGCCATCCAAAACGGAGCAGTCAAATCCGAATTTGCCCTTTCCGCAGAGAAGACCTCTGTTTACGGCTCCTTCCTTGTCGGGAACAGCCTTTACCAGCATGTCTCCATATGTTTCCAGATGCAGGCTGCATCCAACGGAGCAGTAGGAACAGGTCGTATCGGTCTGTTCCGTATCCAGAGGAACGGATTTCTTGATGGTCAGTCTTTCTCCGAGCGCGCCTGTCGGACAAACGTTGACGCATTGGCCGCAGGATACGCATCCGGATTCCACCAGCGGTTTTTCAAGAGTCGGTTTCACAACGGTGTCAAAGCCTCTATGTACCAGACCCAACGCTCCGACTCCCATGACTTCGTCGCAGACGCGAACACATAATCCGCAGAGGATACACTTGTTGGGATCTCTTACAATGAACGGATGGTTGTCTTCAAACTCGATCTTGTTCACGTCGCCGGCAAGGCGATCTGGTTTAACTTTATATTCATTTGCATAGTCGATCAGCTTGCATTCGAAGTAGTCGTGACAGCCGCATTCCAGACATCTTTTTGCATCTGCAACAGCCTGCTCTTCGTCATAGCCGAATACGACCTCGGTAAAGTTGTCTTTTCTTTCTGCAGCATGGAGATGGTCCATCTTCGGTCTGCACTGTCTTTCTCTGTCCTCGAAGGTTTTTTCCGTAATATCGTGACGTTCCACAACATATGGCTTCTCATATTTGACGGATTCTCCCGCAAGATATGCGTCGATGATCTCGGAAGCCTTCCGCGCATCTGCGATTGCTTCGATGGCGATGGAAATCTTGTCGTTTCCACAGTCGCCGCCTGCAAATACGCCTTCCATGCTTGTCATGAAGGTGTCGGGATCGTATGCGATACCGTTTTTCCTGGTAAAATCCAGACCTTCAAAGCCCTTCGGATCAACAGCCTGCCCGATTGCAAGAATCATCGTGTCGATGTCCAGAGTCTCTGTTTTGCCTTCCACAGGCTTCGGAGCTCTTCTTCCGCTTGCATCCGGTTCTCCAAGCTCCATAACCTGGAGCAGAACCTGCTTCACATGTCCGTTTTCATCCTTGATCACTTCGATCGGATTGGTCAGATTCTTGAAGATTACGCCTTCTTCTTCCGCTTCTACGATTTCCACCATATCAGCCGGCATTTCGTCTTTTGTACGTCTGTAAATATTGTAGACTTTCTTAGCGCCAAGTCGTACCGCTGTTCTGCATGCGTCCATTGCTGTGTTTCCGCCGCCGACGATGGCCACATTTTCACCCAGCTTGATTTCTTCGTTTCTGACCACCTTTCTCAGGAAATCGATACCGCCGATTACACCGTCTGCATCCTCTCCCTTGCAGCCAACTCCGGTGGATACCCATGCGCCGATTCCCACCAGCACCGCGTCGAAATCTTTTCTGATCGATTCAAAGGAAATATCCACTCCAACCTTGGTATTCGGTACCATGGTCACTCCCATCTTTTCGATGAGGTATATTTCTTCATCCAGCTCTTCTTTCGGAAGTCTGTATTCCGGAATTCCGTATCTGAGCATTCCGCCCAGCTTTGGCATTGCCTCGAAGATGGTGACGTCGTGTCCCTTCACTCTGAGGAAGTATGCAGCAGATAAACCCAAGGGGCCTCCGCCGATGATGGCTATGGATTTGCCTGTTGCCGGCTCGATATCCGGCATGAAGGGATCGTCGCCGGCCAGATCCACGTCTGCTGCGAATCTCTTCAGCCATGCAATGGAAATAGGCTCATCGATAAGCTTTCTTCTGCAGTTGTCTTCGCAAGGATGCGGACAAACCCTTCCGATCGCTCCGGGAAGCGGAATTTTATTCTTGATCAGTTCGAGGGCCTTTCCGTATTCTCCATTTGCAATGAGGCCTACATATCCCTGACAATCTGTGTTTGCAGGACAAGCCAGCACGCAGGGCGGTCTGCAGTCCCCCACATGGTTGGAGAGCAGCAGCTCCAGATTTGTTTTTCTGGATTCCACTACCCTCTCTGTGGAAGTCTTAATGATCATATTTGGAGCAATTTCCGTCGCGCAGGCCTTCACCATTTTGGGATTGCCTTCCACCTCGACGACACAAATTCCACAGGCACCATAAATCTCAGTTCTTTCATCAAAGCAGAGAGTTGGAATATAAATGTCGTTTTCTTTGGCGACATCCAGGATGGTCTGACCGGGAAGTCCAAAGACTTCTTTTCCGTCAATATTCAATCTATATTTTTTCATCTTGCTCACCTCTCTCCCCTAGTCTCTTAAGATTGCGTTGAATTTGCAAGTTTCCTCGCATTTTCCGCACTTGATGCAAACATTCTGATCGATCTCATGCTGCTTCTTCAGTTCGCCCCTGATGGCGTTGACCGGACATTTTCTTGCGCACAGAGTACAGCCGGTACATTTGTCCGTAATGGTGAAGGTAAGCAGTGCTTTACATGAGTGAGCAGTACACTTTTTCTTGTAAATGTGATCTTCGTATTCGTTTCTGAAATACTTGAGTGTGGTGAGTACCGGATTCGGAGCCGTTCCGCCGAGCTGGCACATGGAACCGTCCTTGATCTTTTCTGCGAGTTCTTCCAGCAGTTCGATGTCTCCGTCTTTTCCTTCACCGATGGTGATCCTTTCGAGGATCTCAAGCATTCTCTTTGTGCCCACACGGCAGTAGTTGCACTTTCCGCAGGATTCTTTCCTTGTGAAATCCAGGAAGTATCTTGCCATGTCAACCATACAGGTGGTTTCGTCCATTACGATCATACCGCCGGATCCGACGATCGCGCCGGTCTTGGTGATATTTTCATAATCAACAGGGGTATCGATGAGGGACGCAGGAATACAGCCGCCGGACGGTCCGCCCATCTGTACTGCCTTGAATTCCTTGTCGTTCTTGATCCCATCGCCGATTCCATAGATAACGTCTCTGAGTGAAATTCCCATAGGAACCTCAACAAGTCCGCCTTTCTTGATCTTTCCGGCAAGGGCGAAAACTTTGGACCCTTTGCTCTTTTCGGTTCCGAAAGCGGCAAACGCAGCTCCGCCGTTGGAAATGATCCAAGGAACGTTGGCAAAGGTTTCTACGTTATTGATATTGGTTGGTTTCTGCCAGTATCCCTTCTGAGCAGGGAACGGGGGCTTCAGTCTCGGCATACCTCTTTCGCCTTCCAGAGAAGCGATCAGAGCGGTTTCCTCGCCGCATACGAAAGCTCCGGCGCCGGCTTTGATTCTGATATCAAAGCTAAAGCCCGATCCGAATATATTCTTGCCCAGGAAACCTTTTTCTCTAGCCTGGGCCATTGCGATTTCCAGTCTGTGAATTGCCAGCGGGTATTCCGCACGAACGTAGATTACGCCTTCAGTTGCGCCCATGGCATATCCGCCGATGATCATGCCTTCGATGAGGGAATGAGGATCTCCTTCCAGAACGCTTCGATCCATGAATGCGCCCGGGTCTCCTTCGTCAGCATTACATACCATATATTTGTCTTTACCTTGGTTGGACTTTGCAGCATTCCACTTGAACCAGGTCGGGAATCCGGCGCCGCCTCTTCCTCTTAAACCGGAAATTTTGATCTCTTCGATTACCTCATCCTGAGTCATAGAGGTCACAGCTTTTTTTGTTGCCTCATATCCGCCTTTTGCTATGTACTCGTCAATGTTTTCAGGATTGATAATACCGCAGTTTCTGAGAACGATTCTCTGCTGCTTATCGATAAACGTCTTGTCAACGTCTGAGATTTCCTGTCCTTCGGCGACTTTACCGCCGATCAGGTGCTGTTCCACGATTTCATTAACTTTTTCAGGCTGGACCTTGACATATCTTGTCAATCCGCCATTGTCGTCATATACGTCAACGATCGGTTCCAAATAGCAGGTTCCGACACATCCGGTGATGTCAACCGGAATATTGAGGCCTTTTGCTTTGATCTGCTTTTCAAATTCTGCAGCAGTCTTTTTTGCGCCTGTAGCTATTCCGCAGCTACCTTGTCCTACAACAACCTTCATACTATTTTTCACCTCCTACGCTTCTCTTGCTCTAATCTCAGCAAGAGCCTTCTTTACGCTGTCCTTCGTCAGATTTCCGTAAGTCTCTTCGCCGGAAACGCTTTTGATCATCATGACAGGAGCCAAACTGCAGCAGCCAAGACAGGCCACATTGTTCAGTGTAAAGAGTCCGTCCTCCGTGGTTTCCCCGTCGCGGATATTTAATTCCTCGCAAATTGCTTCTTCAATCATATCTGCTCCGTTTACGTGGCAGGCAGTACCTTTGCACAGCATGATAAGATACTTTCCGATTGGCTTCAGTCTGAACTGAGAGTAGAATGTAGCAACGCCATAAATCTTGGCAGGCTTGATTCCGGTCTGCTCGGATATGTAATTGATGGCGTCCATGGAAAGATAGCCATAGATATCCTGGGCCTTCTGCAGAATCGTAATGAGACTGCCAGGCGTTTTGGCATATTTTTCCATTACCGGAGCAAGTTCTGTAAAGTCAGGTGCATTGCAATTACATTGGCAATCACTGTTTTTACAAGTCATTTTTTTTTCCTCCCATAATACTAATTCGGTTTGATGTCATTCGCATAAATTCATACAACAACACCAATATAACATACCAACCCAAGGAAAAACAATTCATTTTCAAGGGTGGTATGTCTTTTTTTGCCAAAAAAACCGAAGTTGCAATTTTCAGTCTTTTCGGGTACCGTTCTGAATCGATTGTATCACATTTCTGAAACTAGTTACAAGTCTAAAAATATCCAATTCCATGACGAACAGACTTAAGACCAGAAGCACAGCGCCGACATAAGCGCGCGCGGAGAGAATTTCGTTGGCCAGAAAAAATGCGACAATTCCGGCAAATACCGGTTCAAGGGAAAAAATGACGCCCACATGGGAAGCGCTGGTATACTGCTGGGCAATCGCCTGAATAATAAATGCCGCTCCAGTGCAAAAAATTGCCAGAAACAAAACTGCGGTCCAAACCTTCGGGCTTTGGGGCAGCGCCGGAGTTTCCACAAGGAATGCAAGGATCAGGTTGAAAAGTCCCGTAAATCCCAGCTGAAATACGCCCAGCTGGAAGGCGTTCACCTTCTCCTTTCCCACGGCAGCTTCCGTCAACAGCAGGTCCACTGCATAGGCAAATGCCGCCATAATGCATAAGATATCCCCCAAGGCGGGCCTCAGGTTTTCCTTCAGGGTCAACAGGGCAATCCCGATCACGCACATGACGACCACCACCGCAAGCTTTTTGTCCGGCTTCTGCTTCGAGACAACAAATGCCAAAATCGGAGTGATCACTACGGTAAGCGCGCAGAGAAATCCTGCATTGGACAGGGAGGTATACATAACCCCGAAGGTTGCCCCGATATAGACGAACAGCAGCGCGATACCGATCAACGCGCTGTACTTTATGGTTTCCCGGCTTACTGTTTTTAGCTTGGGAAATGCGAAAACAACTGCAATAAAAAATGCGATCAGGAACCTTAACGCGTTCAATCCAAAGGGTCCCACTTCAGCCAGACTGACATCGATGAGCCAGTAGGATATACCCCAGAACAAAGTTATCAGCAGCAGCAGAAGATCTGCTTTCATCTTAGTCATAATTCTTCTCCATTTCTATTTCATCCGCCGCTGTTGCTAGATCCCTGCGATGAAAAGCTCCAAGGCCAGGGAGGACTCCAGCAGTCCGGTCTTGATATTTTTATCGATCTCATAAGCCCTCTGCAGAATCTGTCGCAGGCTCTGCAGGGAGTATTTTTCAGCAAAGGAGGCCGCTTTTTTAATTCTGAATTCATGGATCCCCAGGATGTCCTTCATTTCAGCAAAGGACTTCCCCTCCTCCCGCATCTCTTTCACGGAAAGGATGATTTCAAAGTGGGAGCACAGCAAGGCCAGCAGCTTGTAAACCTGCTCCCCCGAGACCAGAAGATTATGAAGCATTTGATAGGCTTCGTCCTTGCGGTTCCTTCCAAGGGAATCGATCATAGAAAAGACATTGGTGTCCATATTCCCGGAGATCGAGTTTTCAACCGCATCCATGCCGATGTCGGAGCTTTCATTGTAAGCGATTGCTTTTTTAATATCGTTCTCCAGATTGTACAGGGTATAATCCGTATCCTTGTCGTAGTATCCCGAGGCGGCGATCAATTCCGCAACCACTGACGGGCGCGCGGTTTTCCCCGCTTCCTTGAATCGCTTCTCGATGTAGGATTTCAACGATTTTTCGTCAAGCTCGCCAAATTCGTACACACTGCCCCACTCGGCAATGTTTTTTACAATTTTCTTCCTTTTATCCACGCCCTGGGAGGTCATAATGAGGAGACAGTGGTCCGGAATATCCTTCAGATAATCCGCCAACCGCTTTTCCTCCTCCTCCTCAAAGCCTTTTGTCTTCCCGCCTTCCACGAGCTTGAAATCGGAAATCAGCACAACCCTGCGCTCCGAAAGAAAGGGCAGCGTTTCACAGTCGTTTCTGATTTGTTCAAAGGTCAGCGCCGTGCCGTCCATTTTAGAAAAATCCATATCCCTGCAGACAGGGTTCACGTATTTTCCGATCAGGGCGTCTACCGCCCAGTGAATCAGAAATTCCTCCCTGCCGCAAAGGAGCAGCATTTTTTTTACGCAGTTGTTCCTGATATCCTTGTCTATTTTTTTATAAGCGTGTTCTTCCGCACCGGAACTCTTATATGCCATTTAACTTCCTCTTCCAGACATTCTGCCGATATTAAGGCCGCAGACAGAATTTATTTCGATAGACTATGGAATCAACGACCCATCGATCCCCTTCGTTTTGGAACATGATCGCTCCGTCAGCATCATTCCTAAAGATCATTATACCTCTTCCGCGGCATTTTTCAATGACCGATGGATGGGGATGGCCAAAATTATTTTTCCCCACCTGGAAAACTGCCGTTTTTGGACGGACTGCCTCAAGAAATTCGTCTCCGGTTGAAAATCGGCTTCCATGATGGCCGATTTTCAGAACATTGGCATGAAGGATGCCGGGGTTCTGCCCGTAACACCTCATGAGCATCCGCTCCCCTTCAATCCCGAGATCGCCTGTCATCATCACGGTCAGGCCCCGGTACTGCACCTTCAGAATTAGACTGCTTCGGTTCTCATCCTTTTCCTCGGCAACCAAGGACTCATATCCCTTTTCAGTCAATTCCCTGGGATAAAGCACATCGATCCATACGTCCTTTTCCATCCAAATCCGGTCACCGGCTGTCAGATAAAGCAGGCAGTCCTTCCGGAGCCCTGTGGCGCCCAGAATTTCCTTTTCTCTCAGTCTGTTGGCTTCATAGATGCCCAGTCTCCGGACCTCCATCTTTCCTGCGAGCTCCTCCAGCCCCTGATAGTGGTCTTCATGGAGGTGTGTGGCAATAGCAAGGTCGACGAAGCTTACTCCGTTTTTCAGCAGGTATGGCAGCAGTATTTTTTCCCCGACCTTGTAGCTTGCGCTGCCGCCTCCGTCAATCAGGATATTCCTGCCCTCCGGCGTTCTGATATGCAGGCAGTCCCCCTGACCTACATCTACAAAAACCAAACCTGGCTCCCTGTGGCTCGAATCCGCCGGTCCAGACGCCGCAAGGGACAGAACCAGAATGAGAAAGCAGCTTGCCGCCATAGCTTTTTTCTTTCCTCTCTGCCATAGTATACGGAAATATTCAGAAAAAAGAAGAAAAAACATCCCGTAAAAAAACAGCAGGAAAAGGATCGGAGGGCTTACCGCATTCACATAGCCAAGTCCCGGAAGATAAAACAGTTCATTGAGCCAAAGCACCAGCGAGACAAGCACCTCGGCGCCCAGAGCTCCCACACCGAAAAGGATTCCGCCTGCCTGGGAAAGGGGGATCAGAACGATGCCCATGGGAAGGATCAGCGCCGAGATGGCGATGACCGGAATATTGATGATCAGGGAGGCAAAGGAAAAATAGTTGAACAGATAAGCGGTAAAGGGAGCCATACCCGCCTGTATGATCAAAAGCGGCGAAAGAAAGCGGAGGCTTTCCGTGTCAAGTCCATTTGTCCCCTTTTCTTCCATCAATCTGATCCGTCGCTCCATCCAGGGCAGCAAAACCGCAAGGCAGAATACCGCAAGATAGGATAGCTGAAAGCCCGTGTTGAATAGGTAAAATGGGTTTGCCAGCAGCATGATCATCGCGCTGGCGGCGGTGCAGGAAAGGAAATCATATCTTCGGTAGATTACTTTAGAAAGGATGTGGATCAGAATCATAATCACCGCCCTGACCACCGAAGGAGAAAATTCCGACAATGCTGCATAAAATACAAGGACGGCAGCGGTGATGAGGTAGAAGCTTCTCGTCTTGCGCCTGCCAAGGAGCCTGCTGACAAACAGATATACGATGCCCGTATGGATACCGGAAACGCTCAGTATATGGGCTATCCCATTTTTCTGAAAGGCTTCGTAGGTATCCTCCCCAATCATGCTGCAATCGCCGAACAGCATTCCGGCGAGCAATCCGTAAGCCTCCGGCTCCATCTCCTTTTCCAGCTTGTGAAGAAAGCCGTATTTCAGCATGGCGATTCTGTTAAGAATTGAAAACGTTTCTGGGTCCTCTCTTTCTATCATTCCGGATTCGCTTTTCAGGATTACCCGCACTCCCCTTGTTTTCAAATATAACCGGTAATCGAACATCGCGGGATTTCTTCTTCCGGAGGGCAGCTCCACCCTGCCTCTTATGACGGCGTGGTTTCCAACATAGGCTGCCGGATCCTCCATGCCACCCTTTACCTTGATCAACCGCTTAACGCCATCCTTGTCTTGGACAAGCATTTGATAATTGATTTCGTCCCGGATCTGAACCGTTAAAATCCTTCCTTCCATGGTGCAAGTCTTCCCCGCCTTTGATTCCAGCGGATCCCTCTGCTGTTCCTCAGTGGAAAAGCAGAACGCGCCCAGCTCCATGGCAAGCAGAAAGAGAAAGCCCAGCCCGATCAGATTCCTTTTCTTGCGAAGGGATAGTTGCTCCGGAGCTTTTCCTTCCTTCCTCCTTTCCAGAATATAAACGATGGAAAGGGTCAAAACCAGCAGGCTGTCCAAAAACAAAAAAAAGAATGGCTCCGGAGCCAGATAAAACTCCAGCGCGATTCCAAAGCTGAAAAAAAGAAAAAGAAAAACGACAGGTCTTCTCATTTGCTTCTCCGAAAACCGATCCTCTTTCTCTCTTTTTCAATTTACCATATTGTGTAATCTATGTCAATATCTATATCTGGTTCTTAATATAACAACAGCAGTCTGCTCTACTCCGCAGGCAGTGAGCGGTGCCCGAGACCGATGACCACTTCGTTCAGGTGCAGGAGTCCGATGCTCATAAAAATACATACGCTGAGATGTTCTTTATGACGGCAGATGGCGACCTTGCCTCCGCCGTTCAGACCGGTTGCCTTGGCAGCAATCTGCATAATCGCTTCTCTGGAAGCACCGGCGATGGCTCCGTCCTGCACATGGCATTCCCTGGTTACTCCGCTCTTTCTGGAGGCAATGATGGCTCTTTCGATGACCACGTGAATGGAGTTGACGATATCGCCGCCGATATCCACAGCCGCACCAAAGATTTCCTTTTCCTTTAGCTTCAAAATCAGTTGCTCCTCAGAGCTTCTGTTTGGCGTAATAGCCAGCTTGATCGCCGCTCTGGCCACATCGATACTATCGTACATATCTTTTCCTCCATGCAAATCCGCATTGTTTCCTGCTCTATTATACTTCTTATCCCCAGGCAAATCAATGAATTCGTTTCCTTTCAAAGCCATTAATATTACAAGTGTGTGTCTTTCATAAGAATTTCATTAACAGAAAAAAGGTAGTATGCTATAATAAATTGGGATTTGATACATTTTATTAATGAGGCAGGTGATACCATGTCGGATGATTTAGATAATAAAGACAAGAATGAGATCGATGAATTCCTTGATAAATTTGATAAAATCAGCAACGTTTTTGATAAAAGCCTGAACAGGTTGGAGCAGCACAATCAATTAGAAAAAGAATTCAATCAGAAAAGTTCTGAAGATCCGAACGAACCATCAGCCGGGTTGCAGGACACTAAGTCCGGTAAAACCCGTTTGGAGCGGCTTTCGGAATCAAAGCCGCAGAATATGCTTACATCAAAACTGGGCTCGTTCAAGAAGGATGAGTTCCGAAGTGCGGCAGCTGCCGGGGACGATGAACGCGGCAGCAGTCCCAACAGTGAGGAGCCTATGACAAAACATAAGAAAAAGAAAAAATACACGATCAACAAGAAGCGGCTGTTCAAGTTCATTGCACTGATCTTCGCAACCTTATGTGTTGTCCTTGGAGGGATAGTCGTTTCTATTATCGTAACGACCGAGCCCATAGAACCGGATAATATCTATTCCAGGCTGACGGAGAATTCTGTTCTATATGATGATGAAGGAAACATAATTGACAGCCTGTTGACCTCGGACGGTCTGCGGACCAACGTCTCCTATACCGACCTCCCCCAGGACCTGGTTGACGCTTTCATTGCCATTGAAGACAAGACCTTCTGGGAACACAACGGCTTCAACGTGATCCGTATCCTCGGGGCGATCAAGGAGGGCGTAATGGAAGGCGACGAAATCAGTGGGACAAGTACGATTACCCAGCAGCTTGCCAGAAACGTATATCTCGCTGAAACAAAATCACACCGCACCCTGACACGAAAAATCAGAGAAGCCTACTACACCGTCTTGCTGGAACGGCATCTGACAAAAAAGCAGATTCTGGAAGCTTATTTGAATACCATTTTCCTGGGTTACGGAACGAACGGCGTCCAGGCCGCTTCCCAGGCGTACTTCTCCAAGGACGTGCAGGAGCTCACCCTCCTGGAATGCGCTGCCCTAGCCAGTCTGCCCCAGTCGCCGGATCGGAATGCGCTGATCAAGAGATATGAAAACGCCCAGGTAACGCCGGATGATCCGAATATTATCCAGAAAGGCACGACCTACACGCTTGTTTATAACGATACCTTTACAAACAGAAAAAATCTGATTCTGAAATTCATGCTGGATCAGGGAAAAATCACTCAGGACGAATATGATGTGGCCATGGCCAGCGACCTGAGAGCTTCCATCAATCCCAGCCAGGACACCTCCAATGAGATTTCATCCTACTTTGCAGACTTCGTCATCAATCAGGTGGTTGAGGATCTAATGGAGGAACTGAATCTGAGCGAGGAAGAGGCAAAACAAAAGATATACAACAGCGGACTGAGAATTTATACTACGATGAGCTCTAAAATCCAGAAGATTGCGGAAGAGGAATTTGTCAACAACGGCAACTTCCCGAAAGTAACCGGGCTGAAAAAGGATGGAGCAGGAAATGTGCTTGGCGCAAACGGAAACATTCTGCTGTACAGTTATAATAATTATTTCAACGAGGAAGGCACCTTCACCCTCTCCCCGGAAGAATACCAGGCGGCCGATGACGGCGGGATCATTCTGCTGAAGGGCAAGCGCCTGAACTTCTATAAGACCGAGGTTCAGGGCAAGGTGGACTACAGCGTTGAATTCAAGGACATGTATGTGGTTCAAGACGGCATCTTCTACTGTATCAAGGGTGGCGTGCTGAAAATTCCGCAGCAGTATAAGGACAAGGACAGCGACGGCAATCTGATCATCAGTGGGCAGTTTTTCAAGGATCAGCCTGACTTTTTCCAATTTGTGCCGGAAGGAATCTCTGTGAGCAGCGCCGGTTATTCATTGAAGCAAAAGGTTATCCAGCCCCAATCCGCTATGGTTGTTTTTGATTACAAGACAGGCGGGATCAAAGCGATGGTGGGTGGTAGAAATATTGAAGGAAGACTTCTTTTCAACCGTGCAACCAGTCCCCGCCAGCCCGGTTCGTCCATCAAGCCCATGGGAGTTTACGGTCCGGCCCTTCAGCTAGGCTTGGAGAAAGCTAGTTCCGGCATTGCCAATACTGCTTCCGAGGGGAACAGCTTCGGAGCTCTTTGGACTGCAGCCAGCGTGATCGACGATGCCCCTCTCACGATTCAGGGCAAGCTTTGGCCGAAAAACTGGTACAACGGATACCGTGGCCTGCATACCATGAGACAGTCGCTTGAACAATCCGTCAATGTGAATGCGGTAAAAGTATTCTCCGATATCGGAGTGGAGAACTCTGTCAACTTCCTGAAAAAATGCGGGGTAACCACGATTGTGGAATCCGGGAATGTGAATGACATGAATGCCGCGGCTCTGGCGCTTGGAGGAATGAGCCGAGGAATTTCTCCTCTGGAAATGGCCGCAGGATACGGCGCCTTTGCAAATCAGGGGAACTACACCGAACCTGTTGCCTATACCAAGGTTACTACGAAACGCGGCGACGTGATTCTGGAAAAAACCGCGGCATCCACAAGAGCTATGGATGCAGGAGTTGCCTTTATCATGCAGGATATGCTGAGATCGGTTGTTACAAGTGGAATCGGCGGATCCGCCGCCATCGGCAGCCAGCCTGTTGCAGGAAAAACCGGTACGACTTCGGATAACTATGACGCATGGTTCGTAGGCTTTACACCGCAGTATGCCGCATCTGTCTGGATTGGAAATGACGTGAATGTGGAATTAAGTCAAGGAAGCGTATCGGCAGCCAAGCTATGGAGCAAGATTATGAAGCGGGTTCATGAAGGAATCGCTCCCGGAAGCTTCCCATCGGCGCCCGGCAATGTAATCAGCGTAGCAATCGATACCAAATCGGGCAGGCTTCCTTCCGAGCTAAGCGCTCTGGATCCGAGAGGCACGGTGCGAAATGAATACTTCATCAAGGGTACGGAGCCGACCACCACGGACAATGTGCATGTTGCAGTCAATGTCTGCAATGACAGCGGGTATCTAGCAACTCCTTATTGTCCCAATTCGGTCAGCAAGGTCTTTGTAAAGCGTCCCTATACCGTTGACCCGAATGTGGGCGACATCACCTATGAGCAGCCCTCTTACTACTGCAATCTCCACAATCCGAACACCGTTCAGTATCCCATTGATCCGACCAAGACGCTCAGTCCGAATTCGGGGATCTGGGACGGGATTTACGATCCGGAAGGCGGAGGAATCACCCCTCTGGAGCCCGGAACGAACAACGGTAACGGTAACGGTAATGGCAATGGCAATGGCAACGGAAACAATAACGGCAACGGAGGACAGGGTAACGGAAACCAACCGCCTGACTGGCTGGATTTTCTCGACTGAACCCTTTTGAATGAATTATCGTTTCGATTTCGGTGAAAAAATTAATGAGATAATATATCCAAATCCTACTGCTGCGGTCAACCCCGCGGCAGTATTTTTTAATCCGCCTGCAAGCATGGGTAGAAAGCCTTCTTTTGCTCCGTCCATCGCCCCCTTTGCCAATGAATATCCAAATCCCGGTAACGGTACCGTGGCACCATTCTTGGCCAGTTTGACGAGGGGTTCATAGAGCCCCAACCCTGTCAATACTGCTCCGGCTACGACAAAAAGCACCAGGATTCTGGGCATGGTAAGCTTTGTGGCGTCAAACAGGAGTTGTCCAACGACGCAGAATCCTCCGCCGATTAAAAATGCATACAGGTAATCCATTACTTGCCTCCTTCTGTTGTTACAGCAACCGCATGAGCAATTCCCGGAATCGACTCGCCCTGCTGGGAGCTGATTGTCGACAATAATGCGCCGGTTGAGATCAGCAATGCGTTTTTGATTTTCCCGAGCCGCATTTCCCGATATACATAACCGCAGAAGATGGACGCGGAACAGCCGCAGCCGCTGCCGCCGCTGTGGGTGTCCTGGCTCCTGTCATACATCGATGCGCCGCAGTCCTTAAAGATGCCGCCGATCTCGATTCCGGCTCCGCTGAGCAGATCCAATGCGATTTCTTTTCCGATCAGACCTAAATCGCCCGTCATGATCAAATCATAGTACCCCGGTTCTCTTCCCGTGTCCGACAAATGACGGATGATGGTGTCAACCGCTGCGGGAGCCATGGCCGCGCCCATCTGGTTTGCGTCCTTCATACCGGTATCTATGACTTTGCCAACGGTCGCATGAGTGATATATACTTCTTTCACTTCCTGACCCTGAGGCGATGATTTCCCATGAGTCACCGCCGAATCTCCCTTGTCAAAGGCCGATAGCACCATCGCCCCCGACGCTGTGGAGGTCCATTGGGCGGATGGCGGCCTTTGATTTCCATGTTCCAGGGGCATTCGGAATTGACGTTCCGCAGTACAGTAATGGCTGGATGCTCCAACGATGATATTGGATGCATACCCTCCGTCAATCATAACCGAACCCAGAATCATGGATTCCGTCATGGTGGAGCATGCGCCGTAAAGGCCAATGAACGGAACCGCTAAATCTCTGGCCATGAAGGAGGATGACATGATCTGGTTGATCAGGTCACCGCTTAAAATAGTGTCGATGTCCTCCTTGTCCCTGCCTGACTTTTGAAGCGCCATAAGAATTGCCTGCTTCAGCATTTTACTTTCCGATTTTTCCCAGGTTTTCTCCCCATAGGTATCGTCTTCCAGAATCATATCGAACCACTTTGCCATGGGCCCCTTGCCTTCCTTCTCTCCGACAATGGAATAGGACCCGACGATCCTTGGCATGCAGGGAAAGTGAAAAGTCTGTTTTCCAAGCTTGTTTTTCATTTGCTCCTCCTATTTCACAAGATAATAGATTAAACCAATCAAGGTTCCTGCTGTAATACCGCACACCAATACCGGACCGGCAAGGCTGAAGAGTTTCGCTCCTACCCCCAGGACAGGTCCTTCTTTTTTATACTCGATTGCCGGCGCCACCATAGAATTTGCAAATCCGGTGATTGGTACAAACACTCCCGCGCCTGCATATTTTCCAAGACTGTCGAACACGCCGAATCCAGTCAACAACTGGGCGATGCACACCAGCAGCACCGTCACAGCCGTACCGGCGTCCTTTTCACTCATTCCCCGATCCATAAAAAGATTCTGTATATAAAGAGCAGCCATGCAGATCAGGCCACCGACCACAAATGCTTTGATGCTGTTTGAAAAATATTTCGGCTTCGGGGTAAACTGTTTTACATACTGTTCGTACTGCTTCGTTACTTCTTTTTTCGGTTTTTTTTGTCCTTCCTGTTGGTTATTTGTCATTGTCTGTGGTTTATTTGACTTTGTATGTTTTTTATTCGCCATGACTCAGCCTCCTTCCTTTCATATTGTTACCACTCTCAGTGAAATAATTTATCTCATATTCCGGTTATACTGAATTTTTCGTGGTAGAATATATCTGTTATGCTATTGTAAAACGATTACAGCTGTGAAATAATACCAATTGTATGGAATGCCCAAGTGAACCAAAAGGAGAAATAATTATATGTCATACAACATTCTGGCGATCAATCCTGGCTCGACTTCAACAAAAATTGCTCTGTACCAGGACGAGCAACTCATCTTTTTTGAGCAGGCAGAACATTCAGATGAAGATTTTGCAGGCTTATCGGATATTCTGGGCCAGTTGGATTTCCGTTTAGAGGTGATCCGTTCAATCCTGAACAAGCATCAGATTTCTCTGCAGTCCCTCAGCGCCGTGGTTGGCCGGGGAGGTCTGCTTCCACCGGTAAATGCCGGAGGTTATCTTGTCAATGAAAAGCTGAAAAACGTCATTCTCAGTGGAAATCTATCTCCCCATGCATCCAATCTGGGCGCCCTTCTTGCCGACAGCATCGCAGAGCCGCTGGGAGTACCCGCATATATCTATGATTCCGTGTCCTCTCATGAGTTTAAGGAAATTGCCATGATAACGGGCATTCCGGAATTTCTGCGTCACAGCCAGTGCCATGTGCTCAATTCCAAGGCAATGGGCCGAAAGGTAGCGGAAAAATACGGCAAGCACTACGAGGATTTGAATCTGATTGTGGCCCATCTCGGCGGCGGCATTTCAATCGGAATCCATGAAAAAGGCAAAATCGTCGACGCCATAGGAGATGACGCCGGTCCTTTTTCGCCGGAACGAACCGGTAGCCTTCCACTGCTCTATATTGTCGATCTGTGTTACTCGGGACAATACACGAGAAGGGAAATGGTCAGAAAAATCCGCGGTATGGGCGGAATCAAGGCCCATCTTGGCACACATGATTGCAGGCTGGTGGAAAAGATGATTTCGGAAGGAAACGACAGAGCAAAATTGATCTATGAGGCGGAAGCCTATCAGATCGCCAAGGGGATTGCCGAAATGGCTCCTGTATTAAACGGGGAGATCGATTATATCATACTCACCGGCGGAATGGCTTTCTCCGAAATGATGACTGGAATGATCACGGAGAGAGTCAAATTTATCGCTCCAGTGGAGGTCATGCCCGGAGAGGTGGAAATGGAGGCATTGGCCTTCGGAGCCCTGAGAATCCTTCGCGGAGAGGAGCTCCCTTCTATCTTCACAGATTAACAAGCCAAACAATACAAACGATAAATTGCGAACCAAGGAGTAAAATATGGAAAAAAGGAAACCCGCATCATCAATCGATGAATATATTGACCAATTCGCGCCTGAGATTCAGACACGCCTTAATTCGCTGAGAGAAACAATAAAGGAAGCAGCGCCGGAAGCCGGCGAAAAGATCAGTTGGGGAATGCCGACCTTTACTTTGAACGGAAATTTAGTGCATTTTGCAGCGCATAAAAACCACATCGGGTTCTATCCGGGGCCCAGCGGAATTGAACAGTTTAAGAACAGGCTTGGGGATTTTACAAGCAGCAAGGGAGCGATCCAGTTTCCAAACAGCAGCCCCCTCCCCCTTGCTCTTGTAAAGGAAATCACCTTATACCGAACCATGGAAAACAATGTAAAACAAACAGAAAAGAAAAGCAAAGTAAGAGAAAAGTAAAGTAGCAAGACAGCGCGAAAAAATCCCATCGCTCATTTCGGCGATGGGATTTTAAGCTTTATGATCTTATATCACGGAACGGTTATTTATTTTGTGGAAGCGTCGTACAGAGCTTCTGCGTCGTCCCACTGCTCGATAATCTGCGGAATTACCTTGTACAGATCGCCAACGATGCCGTAATCGGCAACTTCAAAGATCGGAGCGTCCGGATCTTTATTAATGGCAACGATGATATCCGAAGTCTGCATTCCTGCCAGATGCTGAATTGCGCCGGAGATTCCGCAAGCAAAGTAAATCTTTGGCTTAACGGTGGTTCCTGTCTGTCCAACCTGGTGCGAATGGTCGATCCAACCAGCGTCAACAGCCGCTCTGGAGGAACCGACAACACCGCCAACCTTATCGGCAAACTTCTTGATCAGTTCAAACCCGGAAGGATCTCCCAGACCACGTCCGCCGGAACAGATGATTTCGGCATCGGTCAGGGATACAATTTCCTTGGCGGATTTCACGATATCAAGGATTTCAATTCTGATATCGTTCTTGGAAATAGAAGGCTTAACCTTTACTAGCTCACCGGTTGCGCCGACATTTCTCTCTCTCTTCTGCATAACTCCGGGTCTTACGGTAGACATCTGAGGTCTTGTCTTCGGACAAATAATCGTGGCCATCAAATTTCCACCGAAGGCAGGACGAGTCTGCTTCAGACCCTTGTCATCGGAGTTCGGATCCAGCGAAGATACATCCAAGGTAGTATTCTTTACGGCATAATCGATGTAGCTGGAAACCTTAACGTCCAGTCTTGTACAGTCAGCTGTCAGACCAGTGTTGAGTCTAGCCGCTACTCTTGGTGCAAGGTCTCTTCCGATATGGGTAGCTCCGTAGATTACGATTTCAGGCTTGTATTCTTCAACCGCATCTACGATAACCTTGGTATATCCGTCAGTCGTGTAATTTTCAAGAAGCGGATCCTCAATCAAGTAAACGGAGTCAGCGCCGTATTCATAGCATTCCTTTGCCAGATGCTCGATGTTGTTTCCTACGAGCAATGCGCATACCTTGGCATCGTCGCCGATTTCTCTTGAAAGTCTGCGTCCTTCTCCGATCAGTTCAAGAGCAACGTTCAGCAGCTTTCCACTTCTCTGTTCGGCATAAACCCAAACATTTTTATATGCGGAAAGATCTACAGGGCCCTTTGCATCTTCTGTCTTTTCAATCGCGTCGAATTTGCAGGCAGGGATACACTGGTTGCAGGCAGTACATTTTTCATTGATCACAGCCAGTTTGCCATCCATATCGATCGCTTCGAACGGGCAAGCCTTAATACATAATTTGCAGCCCTTACATTTATCTTTAATAACTACAATTGCCATTTCAATTCCTCCTCCTTATTAAATTACATGCTTAGCTTTTAAATTGATTAAAAGCTTCTGTGCAGCTTCTTTTTCTGTGTCCGCCTCGATCATTATGCCCTTTCCTTTCGGAGCCGGAGTAAATGAACGATAAACGTTTGTCGGAGAAGCATCAAGGCCGACGGTAGCAAGATCTACTTCGATGTCCTTAGCATTCCATACCTTGATTTCCTTGTTCTTCAGGCCGAAGATTCCGTTAATGGACATGTATCTTGGCGTGTTCAGTTCCTTGATCGCTGTCAGCATGCAGGGAGTCTGGATTTTGATCAGTTCATAACCGTCTTCCATGGCTCTCTTTACAGTGATATCCTTCATATTTTTATCGATTTTAAATTCAGTTACATACGTAACCTGAGGCAATCCAAGCTTTTCAGCCAGCTGCGGACCAACCTGGGCAGTGTCTCCGTCAATCGCCTGACGTCCTGCAAACAGAAGGTCGGGAACTCCCAGCTTATGAATAGCAGCAGCAAGGGCGTTGGAAGTAGCCCATGTATCGGAGCCGCCAACGGCTCTGTCGCTTACCAGAACTCCCTCGTCTGCTCCCATAGCCAGACATTCCATCAGCATGTCCTTTGCCTGGGGGGGGCCCATTGTCACAACAGTAACATGGGTATCGGGGTACATATCTTTTATTTTCAAGGCTTCTTCCAGAGCATTCGCATCGTCATGATTTAAGATGCTCGGAACGCCTTCTCTGATTAAAGTCTTTTTCACCGGATCAATCTTGATTTCGTTCGTATCTGGAACCTGCTTGGCGCAGACAATAATTCTAAATGCCATTTTAATGTCCTCCTTCTCTCTTATTTACCAAAGACTGATGCTGCGATAACGATCTTCTGAACCTCGGATGTTCCTTCATAGATTTCAGTGATCTTAGCGTCTCTCATCATTCTTTCAACCGGATAATCCTTCGTGTATCCGTATCCGCCGTGAAGCTGAACAGCTTTGGTGGTTACGTACATTGCAGTTTCCGCAGCGAACAGTTTAGCCATTGCAGAAGCAGGACCATATGGAAGATGCTTGTCCTTCATATCGGCAGCCTTGTAAATCAGCAGCCTGGCAGCTTCTATTCTGGTTTTCATCTCGGCAATATCAAACTGTAAGGCTTCCATCTGAGAAAGCTTCTTTCCAAATTGTTTTCTGGACTTCATATATTCAACGGTTACATCAAACGCACCCTGCGCAATTCCAAGCGCCTGAGATGCAATTCCGATACGGCCGCCGTCAAGTGTTGACATAGCTACTTTAAAGCCGTCACCAACCTTTCCGAGCAGGTTTTCCTTCGGAACTTTACAGTTCTGGAAAATCAATTCAGTCGTTGAGGAAGCACAGATACCCATCTTGTCTTCAGTCTTTCCGATGGAGAATCCTTCAAAGCCTTTTTCCACGATAAAGGCGCTGATTCCGCCTCTGGTTCCCTTTGATTTATCTGTCATAGCCATTACAACAAAGGTATCTGCATAACCTCCGTTTGTAATAAACACCTTGGCGCCGTTCAACAGCCAGTGGTCTCCCATGTCAACGGCTCTGGTCTGCTGTCCGCCGGCATCGGTTCCTGCGTTTGGTTCGGTCAAGCCGAAAGCGCCAAGCTTTTCTCCCTTTGCAAGGGGAATCATGTATTTCTGCTTCTGTTCCTCTGTACCCCAAGCCCAGATCGGCCATACGCAGAGGGATGTATGAGCAGAGCAGATTACACCTGTTGACGCACATACTCTTGACAATTCTTCTACTGTGATCGCATATGAAATGTGGTCTCCGCCTGCGCCGCCCAGTTCTGTTGGAAATGGCACTCCGAGTAATCCGTATTCGCCCATCTTTTTAACATTTTCGACAGGGAATCTGTGTTCTTTGTCAATTTCAGCGGCAATCGGCTCCACTTCATTAACAGCAAACTCTCTTACCATTTTTCTTACCAACTCTTGTTCTTTCGTTAATTGAAAGTTCATGTTAAGCCTCCTTAAATTAAATTTATCACGTCTCTTTTGAAAATATTATGACCCGCATTGTTACAAAAATAACATTATACATTATCAGTAAACTACATTTTTGGTGAATTTGCAACCTTTTCTTGATAGATTTCTATGTTTTTTTT
The DNA here is from genome assembly GCA_023415235.1 of Bacillota bacterium. Lineage (GTDB taxonomy): Bacteria > Bacillota > Clostridia > Peptostreptococcales > Anaerovoracaceae > Anoxybacterium. Next base: position 2,812 of record JAEZLP010000064.1, on the reverse strand, counting down.
CAAACATAGAAATACGCCAAATAGACTGAAAATTCAGATGTTTCAACTATTTTGTCCCGCGTTGATTTGTGGAAAAACGTTATGAATTTTTTGGTTATTTTGAGCATGTTCCATAAGTACCAATTTACCATTATTACCATTATTGCTTATGGCCGATAATTCCGTTAAAAAGTGGATCCGTCAATATCGCTTTCCGCGATATTTTCTCATAATAAAAAAGCGCAGTTGATTCTTTTTCACTGCGCTCTTTTATTCTATTTCAGCTCTCAGAACAGCCAGGATTTTCTTCTCGATCCGTGATACCTGCACCTGGGAAATTCCCATCATTCCTGCAACCTGCTGCTGTGTCATATCCTTGAAGTACCTCAGCACGATAATCTGTCTCTCCTTGTTTGAAAGCTTTCCTATCATGCTTTTCAGATGGATCATGTCGACATTCCGCTGCTCTGTGTCCATGTACAGCTCTTTTCCCTGTCGTTCCAGCCGATCCGGATCATCCAGGCTTTCCAGGTTGGTCAGAGCATCGCTTGCTTCCATCAGATTCAGTATCTGCTCCTGTTCCATCTCCATCAGCTCAGCGAGTTCGCTCACCCTCGGATATCTTCCATGTTCATTGTAAAAGGACTCCTGCCAATGCTTCATGTTTTTGATGTCCTGTTTTACCTGTCTTCCAACCTTGATCCTTCCGTCGTCACGAAGATAACGCCGGATTTCTCCTAGGATCATTGGAACGGCATAGGTGGAAAACATGACGCCATAATCACTGTTAAACCTATCTACAGCCTTTAGGAGTCCGATATAGCCTATTTGCAGAAGATCGTCCAGTTCATAGCCTGTTCCGATGAATTTCAAGGCAATATTCTTGACCAGTCCGGTGTTTTGCCTGATCAATTCCTCTCTGGCCCATTCGTCTCCTTTTTTCGCCAGGTCGATCAGCTCGTATGTATCCTCTTTATTTCTTGTCACATAATTTGAGCTCATAAGATATAATCCAGATTCTTAATCATAGTTACTCTGGTGCCTTCCCCGGGAGTGGATTCCACTTCCAGTTTGTCCATAAAGCTTTCCATTACGGTAAATCCCATTCCGGAGCGCTCCTCACCAGGCTTTGAAGTATAAAGAGGTTCCCTCGCCAATTCCACATCCGCGATCCCGATCCCGCTGTCCGATACAATAATTGTAATTCTTCCGTCATTCTCAATCATGCATTCCACCGTAACCATACCCTCCTCGTCTTCCTCGTAGGCATGAATGATTGCGTTGCTCACAGCTTCCGAGACTGCGGTCTTGATCTCCGTCAATTCCTCGACGGTAGGATCCAGAGGAGCTGCGAATGCCGCCACCGCCACCCGGGCAAAGCTTTCATTTTCAGAACGATTTACAAATGAAAGCTTCATTTTGTTCCTTATTTTATCTTTTTCATGATTCTTATTCATTGCCGCTTTCCGCCTCCTCATCTTTCGATTCTAACTTAATCTTTTCTATGGACCCAGCAACAGTACCTACTCTGTCGGCTATGGTATAGATCCCCGCCATATCCAGAATTCTGTCAATATATTCATTGCAGCCCGTGATTACCAGCCTGCCTCCCAATTGTGAGATCTTATTGTACCGGCCCATAATAACGCCGATACCTGAACTGTCCATGAAGGTTACTTTTTGAAAGTTGAAGATGAGATGTTTAGAATGAAAGGCTTCCACTGTTTTGTCAATCTCTTCTCTAACAACAGTCGAAGTATGATGATCCAGCTCTCCGTCCAGATCTGCAATCAAAATATCGTCGGTCATTTCAAATTCTATCTGCATATAAAAACCCCCCTCTGCTCCATTATACAGGCTTGTCCTCTTCCTGTCTTTGAGAAATTCGGGGGATTTGGTTCTAGTTTTGTCGAAAATCCGCTAATCAACCAATTGAGAAATAGCGAAGAATGTTTTACTTGCCCGCGTTTTCTTCATTAGTTAGTGACATTATTATTCTAAAATGATAAAATAATTAAACAATAGTTTAACGATGGTCTGCTGGAGGGGAAGAGATGATAATTGACAACAATGAGTTGGCTAGGAAGCAACAGGAGCTTGATTCACAGGGATTTAAGCGGGAAGCTCATCAAATGAAGCTGGAGTTTTTAAAACAGGTTAAAGATAGCGGTGCTGATCATTGTCCATGTAAGGAGGCTTGTTGTCACCACGGCAACTGTTATGAATGTGTAACAATCCATAGAGGACACCGTGATCATCTTCCATATTGCTTTTGGGATATGGTAAATGAGAGACTTTATGGAATTTCCAGATTAACAGAAGGATCATTAACGAATTATTCTCCATGCACTAGTTGCAGTGAAGAGAAGAAGAATCGTATTATATTGAAAAAAGGAAAATAAGGATACTAATATACACAGAGAATCATCACAGAAGGAAGTGCCCAGGAAATACTTAAATAAATATAATTTAAGAGTTAACTATTGGTTAGCTTTTACTATTTTCATAGGTTTATCGTCAATCTATTTAAATAAATAACTCATTAAGTGATGATAATGACCTTCAGTCTCATAGTAATAACGTCAATACTTTTGAAAAAACTAGTATTAAGAGTGTTGAACTCCCTCGGATCCGGCTTAATTCCTTAACAACTTAGTTAAAAATATGTTACTAAACGTACGCCACATTATTGTAGAACCCAAAAAAGGGGCTGTCTCAAAATGAAAAATGAGAGATGGCCTCTCTCAATTTAAGACAAAGAAGCAAATAATATCCCAAAACAGTTGAGATGAAAAGTTAAATAATCATTGAAATTTGAATGAATAAAGGTAAA
>JAEZLP010000040.1 GCA_023415235.1 Bacillota bacterium | reverse complement strand
AGTACCGTCATTATCTTCCTTGAGGACAGAGCTTTACGACCCGAAGGCCTTCATCGCTCACGCGGCGTTGCTGCATCAGGCTTTCGCCCATTGTGCAATATTCCCCACTGCTGCCTCCCGTAGGAGTCTGGACCGTGTCTCAGTTCCAGTGTGGCCGATCACCCTCTCAGGTCGGCTACTGATCGTTGCCTTGGTGAGCCGTTACCCCACCAACTAGCTAATCAGACGCAGGCCCATCCCATACCGATAAATCTTTGGCGAAAAAGCCATGTGACTCCTTCGCGTTATGAGGTTTTAATCCCGGTTTCCCGAGGCTATCCCTCTGTATGGGGCAGGTTGCCTACGCGTTACTCACCCGTCCGCCGCTCTCTATACTCTCACTCGACCGAAGTTTCATTTAAGTATATACCGCTCGACTTGCATGTGTTAGGCACGCCGCCAGCGTTCATCCTGAGCCAGGATCAAACTCTTAATAAAATGGTATCTAATACTTGATTTCTCAAGTAGTTAAATCTTGCTCAGTAAAACGCGTTTGCGTTTCGCTTTGTTCTAATTTTCATTTGCATATTTTCATATGGCATACGAATCTCAGAATTATTGTTTTTTTCAAAGAATTGTACGTTGACTCCTTCAAACAAGTTTGAATTTGTCTTACCAATCATTGCTGATTGACTTTTGTACTTTAGTTTTCCGAGAACAACTTAACGTTCTCTTTGACTAAATTTCTGCACTATGGAGTTGTCAAGGTTCATCGCTTCTTTCGAAGCATCCGCGTTTAGCGAACTTTTATATCATATCGCATCTACGCTTCTTTGTCAATCCTCTTTTTTAACTTTTTTTCGGCTTCTTTCGAAGCACTCCTGTCCGTCTTTTGAGGGTGACGCCCTTCTTGCAAGCGTTGGCTTGTCTCGAAAGGTGCTTATTCATAGTATCAAAGATGATTGTTTCTGTCAACTAGTTTTTACGACTTTTTTCATCTTTTTTTACTTTACTGTCAGAACCTTATGATTCTTCGAGATACCCGACAGTAAATGTAATCTTAACAAATGGAGAGGCAACTGTCAACCTCTTTTTATGACTTTTTTTGGGGTTTTACAATTTTCTTTTCCATATCCGTCATTTTCCACTCTGAACAGCGTTCATACCTATTATATATCATTTTTTTATTCTTATACATTCGGAAATTTATCTTTATGCATTCAGAATAAAGAAGACCCCTTGCCCAATTAGGGCAAGGGGTCTTGCAATGGATGTATTATTGTTCCACTAAGTTTAGTTTATTGGTGATCTGCCAGTCTCTTGTAGCTTTCATAGCGATCTTTTGCATTTTCTTCAGACATCTCAAAGAGCTTATCGGCAACCTCAGGGAATTCCTGCGCCAGGGAAGAGTATCTGACCTGACCAAGGATGAAGTCTCTGAAGCTTGTCGTCGGAGCTTTGGAATCCAGCGTAAACGGATTCTTACCTTCCTTCTTGAGCTCCGGATTAAATCTGTACAGGTGCCAGTAACCAGCATCAACGGCATCCTTGATATTCTCCTGAGCTTTGCCCATGCCCTTCTTGATTCCGTGGTTGATACAAGGAGCATAAGCAATGATAATGGAGGGTCCGTCATACTTTTCTGCTTCGATGACTGCCTTCATAAACTGATTCTTGTCAGCGCCCATTCCTACCTGAGCTACATATACGTAGCCATAGGACATGGCCATCATTCCCAGATCCTTCTTCTTAATTCTCTTTCCGGATGCGGCAAACTTAGCGATTGCTGCAACTGGAGTAGATTTGGAAGACTGTCCGCCGGTGTTGGAGTATACTTCTGTATCAAATACGAGGATGTTCACATTTTCGCCGGAAGCAAGGACGTGATCCAGTCCGCCGTAGCCGATGTCATAAGCCCAGCCGTCTCCGCCCAGTGCCCATACGGATTTCTTAACCAGGAAGTCTTTTCTATCATCAATATCTTTTACGAGTTCTGCAATTTCCTTATCGTCAGTCTTTAAAGCGCTGATTACTTCCAGCAGCTTGTCGCTGGCAACTCTGGATTCATTGCCGTCATCCTTTGAGGCTAGCCATCCTTCAAATGCAGCTTTCAGGTCTGCAGGAACATTAAGCGCCAGAAGCGCATTAGCGCAATCTTCGAGCTTTTCTCTCATCTGCTTTGTAGCGATGAACATACCAAAGCCGTACTCTGCGTTGTCTTCAAACAGTGAGTTCGCCCATGAAGGTCCTCTTCCATTTTCGTCTGCACAGTATGGAGTGGACGGTGCGGATGCTCCCCAGATGGAGGAACAGCCGGTCGCATTCGCGATCATCATTCTGTCGCCGTAAAGCTGTGTGATGAGCTTGATATATGGTGTTTCTCCGCAGCCTGCGCAGGCTCCTGAGAATTCAATATATGGTTTTGCAAACTGACTACCCTTTACACTTTCCTTGGAAAGAAGCTTATCTCTTACAGGAAGTTTTGTAAAGTAGTTCCACTTATCTGTTTCCGCATCAGCAACTTCTGCAAACGGCAGCATCACTAGAGCT
>JAEZLP010000031.1 GCA_023415235.1 Bacillota bacterium | reverse complement strand
GGCTCTATGTCAAATGTTGTGGTAGAGCTCTCAAGTAGAATAAAAATAGGTAAAAATGTATTTCAATCCAGCGAGGGTCAATCCATCGCTGGATTGTTTTCTGAGGACTAGTTAGTAAGGGCATCACAAACAAGCCAAATACCAAGCAGGCTTGGTATTTGAACTGTCAAAACACTAATCTTGTCAATCAGGAAGCCATCATGTGAAGAATTCGATTTCGAAAGCGATTGAAATTCTTGACTCCGTAGCAGTTCCGCTTTAGGACCTTGATCCGATTATTGCATCCTTCCGTAAATCCGTTTGTATAACCCAGACTGAATGCTCTGAGTATGTATGGTTGCCACCTATTGACGATTTCAAAGCATTTCTGAAACTCTTCCAGTTGTGCAACTCCTGCGCAGAGATTCCAGTTCTTTAGATTCTTTTTCGCCTCATAGATATCTTTGCTATCCATAAATACATAAAAATTTTCTTTTAGCCAGTATGCCATACGAAGCTTCTCTGATACCGAAAGCATATTTTCAAGCTGCTGGCATTGCTCTTCATTGAGCTTCTTATGCCGGGCTAGAAGAAGCCAGCGGCTTCTTTTGAAATATTTTCGTCGTTCATCACCGAATTTCTTTTGCTCTGATTTTCTCACATTTTCTAAAGCCCAGGTCACATATCTGCAAACATGAAACTTATCGATAATCACACTGGCATTTGGGAAACAGGAAGTCATGACATCCCGGAATTGGAGGCTCATATCCATGACAAGGTATTGGACCTGCTTTCTTTTTTCCAGTGGATATTTTAGAAAGTAGGCGATTAAATCCTCACTGTTCTTTGATGGCAGAATATCCAGGACCTTGTGCTTCACGGGATCAGCGAGAATGCATTGAAACTTGCGGCCGCCTGCATTTCCCTTAAATTCGTCAATAGACAGAACGGCAGGCAAATTAGGCATGGGATAGGAGATCTTGTCAAAGATTCTTACTGCCGTTCCAACAGAAATGCCATTTCTCTTTGCAATGGAAGCTGTAGAATACTCGCAGCCGTAATCACTCATCACCTTAGAGGTAAGTCTCTTTGTATTCCGCTGATAACGTGCTAAAAACGATAACTTTTCCTGAAAGACAGTTCCGCAGTGTGGGCAGAAGTAGCGACGCTTTCGTAGATGCAGTATGCAGTATCGGCCCTGAAGCGGCAGGTCTTTTACCAACTGTTCACGATAGTCGTGGGGTCGCTTAGTTTCATGGCTACAGGCCGGACAGACTTGCATTTTAAGTACTGGCTCCACCCACACATGAATCTGAGTATTAAAGTTTTCGACTTTGGTCACAATTACATCTTTCAATCCTAGCAAGTCTGCTGTACAATTGGGGTAGAGCATAAGTTTGATCTCCTTTCGAATGGTGTGTGGTAGCTTCATTCTACTTGAGATTTTACTTTATGCTCTATCTTTTTTGCAAAAAAATCAAAATGCTGTGGCATTTAAATTTCTTAAACACCACAACATTTATTATAGAGCCTAAAAAAATAGTGTCGCGTGCGACACTATTTTTTGTTTACCGTCTTCTTGGTCTGTGCGGTCTCTCTTCGTCCAAGATATCTTTGACCTCGTCACAAATATCGTCAGTATCGCTGGTGCATGAGACATCTCCGCAGTTTTCCAATGTATCGCTCTCTTTGATCTGATTCGGGAAGAGCGATGGGAAGTTGCCGCAGATTGCGGATACCTGTGGGGATAATTGCACAAAGCCAGTGGATAGGACGCAGAGCTGAACCGGAACGACGATCTTCTTTTCACAGGAAACACAAAATTATAATAGTTAGAAGCTCCATGTGATCCGAATCTCCTGGGGTTGGTTCTTGATTCGTCTGAATATCCGTACAGACTCGAGCAGCTGGTTAGCCATTTCCGGCAGAAGCTTTTCGGGAGAACGATATCCGTCAAGGAGCCGTATCAGTTCAGCAGGGGAATCATTAGCAGCAGCCAATGATGATAGAATTTCCGTAAGATTTTCTTGCTGCTGCAGAAGGGATTCCTTTTCTTCAGAAAGTCTGCCGCAGTATGAGGCATACATCTCCCGGGTAATGATTCCTTCCAGCCGGTCATAATAAAGGAGATTTCTCTGGTTTTCCAGCGTCGAAAGTCGATTCTGCACGGCGTTGAGCAGTGATGCGAGCTCCGATTTCCCCGGATCAATGGGGAAACGATCCCATTCCCAATGATTATGTAAATACTCCTCGTCAAAATACTGTTTAGTCAGCGCGCCGATCCGCTCCAACAGCAGTTTTTCAAGCATTGAATACTCGATCCGGGCGCCGGTACATGCATCCTTTGATATCTTGTGCTTGGAACAACATAAATAGGTGGTTCCGGTTCGGCCAGACCTGCCTCCGGAAGAGACCAGCCTTGATCCGCATTCTCCGCAAAAAACCTTACCGGCAAGCGCATTTCGAATACGGCCCGATCCTGTGGCGCGGCCCTTGGAGGCGAGACCTGACTGCACGGAATCCCAGGTTTCCTGATCAATGATTGGTTCATGGCAGCCCGGAATGACGATCCATTCCGACTTTGGGACGCGGAGCAGTTTTTTGCTTTTATAGCTGGCTTTTTTATATTTGCCCTGGACCAGAAATCCAGAGTAAGTCTGGTTATGTAATATGGCCGAGATGGTGGAAGGCGTCCAAAGGTATTTTGTTTCGGTGAGCTTCTGAGGATTCGGATTGATCTTCTCACCTTTTTTCTGCTTGTAGAGCAGGGGATTGGGAATCCCTCCGGCATTCAATTCCTGTGAAATTTTATGAAGCCCCCAGCCGCTACGGTACCATCCGAAAATCATCTTTACAATTTCAGCGGCCTCGGGGTCGATCAGCAGCGCATTTTTATTATCCGGATCCTTGCGGTAGCCGTAGGGTGTAAAAGAACCAATGAACTCAGCGTTTCGTCTTTTGGTGTTGAGGGAGGAGATGATGCTTTCCGAAAGATCGGAGAGATACCATTCATCCACAAGGGAATTGATCTGGGAAGCCTTGCGTACGGATCTGCCGGAAGATGCGGTATCGATATTGTCAAGCACGGCCACGAACCGGATCTGCCGTTCTGTGAAGAGTCCATGGATATACTTTTCCACATACTCGATATCGCGGGCAAAGCGAGCCTGTTTTTTACAGAGGACGATATTGAAGCGGCCCAGAAGAGAATCCGCAATCAGACGATTGAATTCGGGGCGGTTGCGGTCAGAACCGCTATAATCCTCATCGATGTAAAAATCATAGATGTTCCACTGTCTTTCCAGGGCATAGGCTTCCAGCATGGATTTCTGATTTTTAATGCTTTCGCTCAGGGTTTTCCCCATATCCTTGTCCAGATCCTCCTTGCTCAGCCGGCAGTAAACCGCTGTGAGGTTCTCTTTCATAGCTCTGTTTCCGCCTTTCCGTCTCCGATACAATTTTCAGAAGCTTGTTCAGAAAGCCGGCTTTTCTGTCGACTTCACCGCTCTGAAAGGTTTCCTTGATTAAATAATCCCGTTTCATATCAGTTTCCTATGGTTGAATTCTTTTTAAATTCTATGCCCCGCTTATTTTATTGATGACCGATTTTTAAGAACTGTAACAATATCGGAAATCCGAAATATTATATACCATCAATATATAATATGGAGGTTTCCTATGCTATCTAACACCGAATACATCAGCCAGTCATTGGGGCTGAACCTGTTCTTCGCAAGGATCATGAAGGAGCATTCGTTCTTTCTGCAAGTTGCCTTTACACCCAGAGACAAAGATTTTTCCCGAACCGCAGACGAATTTCGAATGGCGTTTGACCGTTTCCTGGGGGATGTGATTGCTGCCTCGGATCAGGCGGTGGATCCTGCTTTTCTGAGATCGGGAGAAATCGTAACGCCTTATACCCTCGATGCGGAAGAGGCGACTAAATTTTACACAGGAGTGGATATTGCCACGGAATTGACCAGGATGGAAGAAGATATGTCGGCCGGGAGAATGGACGGCATGGATCGCACAACGACAGGCCGGGTGGATCGGCTGAACAACAGAGCACTTGATCTGGTGGGAAAACTCATCGGATTTAAAAACAGAATCCTGCGGGATGTACTAACCTGCAGAATGTTCACCTTGAACTATCCTTTGCTCATCGATCATATTACCAGAGAAGCAGTACTTTATCAGCAAATGCTTCGGAGACTGCAGAGAAGGGAAGCCTTGGATTTGGAGCAGGAGGCCTATGAACAAGAGCAGTTCTGGAACCGGATAATGGCGGAACACGCCCTGTTTGTAAGAGGCCTTCTGGATCCCACGGAAAATGATCTTATTTTGATGGCAAATAACTTCGGAAACGAGTTCAACGAGCTTTATCAGCAATCGAAGGCAGCCATGGATGAGACATTGCCGCTTTCCGAAGTGACCGGAAACAGTCTCAGAGCTGTTTCTGAATTCAGGAATTTCAATACGCAAGGAGTAGAGGGACTGCTTGAATGCAAGATAAAATCAATCATCATTCCGCTTCTGGGCGATCATGTATTGAGAGAGTCAAACCATTTTCTCCGTCTCTTAAGAAAGTATTCACGATAAAATAGTTCGATCCATGGAGCGAACCAAAGTTTCATTTTATTAATCCGGTGCCTGACACATTCAGGCATCCGGTTATTCCCATCATGGAAATGGAAAGATTGTGAGATAATTCTGTGTTTCCCATGTTACACATAAGGCGATAATTAGGTTTGCCTTGACCGTTCCGTCAGGGCTTAATGTAATATCTCTGCCTATGTTGTTGGTAGCCAGCCTTGTTTCACATGCCGGGTTGCAGAATTCGCTGAAACGCGGCAGGAAAGCGCTGCTTTGCGTTGAAGGCATGCATAGCTCGAAGAAGTTGGTAAGAACTAGAGGATTTTTGCAGTCTGCGATATTTACGTTTGCAGAGACGCTGAATACCACATCGTGATCATTTCTGTCGCTGAGCAGCAAATCCAACGTAACCAGCACATCTCCGGTGATTGAGATGTTCTGGGTACCAAAAATCGGAGTTCCTTTGCATTTCTCATCGCATTCTTCCGTATCAGCATAAAGCACTCTTTCTGAAAATGTTCCGTCCGGTCCGACCACGCGGATGGGATCACAATGTGCATCCTGAATAAATGTTGCACCTGAAATCGTTGTGTTCACATCCAAGGTGAGGTTTGACGGGTCTTCCACATTCAGCGGGTTAAAGAACCTCTTGCAGCGGATGTCTATGACTCTTCTCAGCCTGTGCCCTCTTGGAATCGCAGGCGTAAAGCTCTGATTGGTCACAGTTTTGAGCCCCTGAAGATTAAAGAGAACAGCATCGTAAACCTTCTGAACAAAAATAGGTTCTGTCGATACGTCTTTTAAATTGCCTTTGAATTCACAGCAGAGCTCATTGGCATTGCAGCATCTTTGAAAGAGGTCCGGCGATATGTTGCCACCGAAACAACTCATATATTTCCCTCCTTTAACCGGTCTTTCATTATTTCTTTTCAAGGTTAGTATATTCAGACTCAAATATATGTGTTACTTCACCGTTAAAAATATCCAATCATCAAAAAGCGGTGAAAAGGACTCCGGTCAGATTGTTACGCGTATTTCGGGGTAAATTATTAATATCTTGTCCTGTTTGCCAGTGTGTGGCAATCCGATGGGCATTGATTGAAAGGAGTAAGGGAAGATGAGCCATGAGAGTAAAGTGATCTATTTAGCGGGCGGTTGCTTTTGGGGTCTTGAAAAATATCTGTCCAATATCCCCGGTGTGCTTGGGACGGAAGTGGGATATGCAAACGGAAGGACAGAATATCCAACCTATGAAGAGGTTTGCCGGAAAGACACGGACCATGCCGAGACGGTTCGTCTCACCTATGATCCCGCAAGGATCAGTCTGGCCAGACTGCTGTCCATGTTTTGCCGGGTGATCGATCCCACCACTCTCAACCGTCAGGGCAATGATGTGGGAAGACAGTACCGGACGGGAATTTATTATACGGATGAGGATGATCTGAGCATCATCAGGCAGTCTCTTGCCGAACTGCAGCAAAAATATGAAAAGCCTTTGGCAATCGAGGCAAAACCACTGTTCAATTACTTCCCCGCAGAGGAGTACCATCAGAAATATCTGGATAAGAATCCCGGAGGATATTGCCATATCAATCCAAGATATTTTGAACTGGCTAAGAATTCAGTGGTCGATCCGTCTGAATATAAGGCTCAGGAAAAAGAAACGCTGAAGAGTTTGCTGGATCCAGTGCAATATGATGTGACGATGAGAAACGGAACGGAACCTCCCTACCAGAACGAATTCTGGAACCATATTCAGGAAGGGATTTATGTGGATATTACCACTGGGGAGCCTCTTTTCTCCTCAAGGGACAAATTCGAAGCTTGCGGATGGCCAAGCTTTTCAAAGCCCATCGATCCGGAGGTTGTGAAACAGAAAACCGATTTATCCCATGGAATGATACGGGAAGAAGTGAGGAGCCGGGTAGGTGATATCCATCTGGGCCATGTTTTCAGCGACGGACCGAAGGAGTACGGTGGTCTGCGCTACTGCATCAACAGCGCGGCGCTCCGGTTCATTCCAAAGGACCAAATGGAGAATGAGGGTTATGGCAAATACCTTTTCCTGTTGGACTGAGACAGCGCAGAATGAAATAACCGTTTCATAAATCCTTGTTTTCTGGTATAATAAACTGGTCAGGCATTGGAGAAACGGGCTTGTTAAAAGAAATCGGGCAGGGACATGGAACATAACGCGGACTTGCCTTTTTTCATGAATAGAATAGATGGAGAATTGGAATGCGGCTGAATTCTGATTACTATGATACTGACTTTGAACTGAGTTATAAAGGGAACAAGATACTGATCCGAAATGACGGCCCTGAAGGGGAAAGCCTATTCGTCAACGGCGAGCTGCAGGATCAGAACTTCAGCGCTTATAACGGTCGCCTCATAGGACATATCTTCGATGAGGAGAACCGGAAGGAAGTGCTTGAGATCATCCTTGGAGGAAAGGAAACCAGGGATTGCTTGATCTTTGCCAACGGCAGCCTCATATATTCCCATATTCCTAAGGAGGAAGAGCCGGAGCCAAGGGAAAAAGCAAGGACAAAAGAGAAAAGAAAGAACAGTCTGTTTTTTCCTTTTGTCATGATTTTGTTGATGGCAGTCTGCATGGCGTTTTTGCTGCCTGGTCTGAACCGGGAGCATTCCACACGGGAAACGGGCCCGGTACTCCAGGAGGAAGGCGCTGAACAGGGGCTTTCGGACGGTCAGGAAGGTGTGGAAGCAGCGGAATATCTTGAGGTGGATTACACCTGGAATTACGGAAAGGGCACCTGGACTTACGAGCTGAAGATACCGAAAACGGCATATGACTATTATAAGACCGTGGACCGGAAAAAGATCAGGAATTACAGCTACTATGTCACCGATCCCTCAGATGATGAATATCTTGCTGGTTTGGCGGCTAAATTTAAAGAGGCTGCGGAGAAGGAGCATTATTCCGACCTTGACATGGTCAGGAACATTGTATTTTTTGTTCAAAATCTCAATTATGTAGATGATAAAGTAGGCACGGGGTATGACGAGCATCCGAAATTTCCGCTGGAAACTCTGGCCGACGAAGGCGGAGACTGCGAAGACAGTGCAATCCTATTGGCTTCTCTCTTGCGGGAGCTTGGATATGGAACCGTGCTGGTGCAGTTTCCGGATCACATGGGAGTTGGTGTAAAGGGGGAGGAATCCGTTCCGGGAAGCTATTTTGAGGTAGACGGGACGCGGTATTACTATGTGGAGACCACTTCCCCCGGCTGGGAGATTGGAGATATTCCGGATCAGGTCCGGAATCAGGCTGCAAGGATCCTTCCGCTGAACTGATTCCGGTGGGCATAAATGCAGGAATCGGAGCAGCATTTGCTGCAACTGCTGCCGAAACGATGAGAGGAAAGGGATTGGTTATGAGGCTTTTTATCGCTATAAATTTAAATGATGAGATCAAAGAGCACCTGATGACAGCGGTGGGGGAATTAAAAAGGTTGGCTGTAAAGGGAACTTTTACTCATAGGGATAACCTTCATCTGACGCTGGTTTTTCTCGGCGAGCTCGGATCTGACAGGGTGGAAGCCGTCAAAACAGCGATGAACCAGGTTACAGGAGAATCATTTCTGATCGAAGTCAAGGGCTTTGGCAAGTTCGAGAGAAGAGGCGGCGACATCCACTGGGCCGGTGTAGGGAGAAATGACTTCCTGCAGAAGCTTCAGAAGCAATTGTCCCTGGAACTGAAAAAAGAGGGATTTTCCGTGGAGGATAGAGCATATTTCCCGCATCTCACCTTGGGCCGGCAGATTGTTCTTTCCGAACCGCATAGGGAAGTGTTCGGAGCTCTCGGGGATATAAAAAAAGAGATGACAGTTTCAAAAATCAGCCTGATGAAATCGGAACGGATCAATGGGAAGCTCACTTATACGGAGATATACAACAGAGCTCTTTCCTAGAACGGAACCGGGGCGAATCTGTCAGAATATCAGAATAAAGGAGGCATCAGGATGGGAATTGAACTTTACCGCGGAGACATCACCAAGCTTGAGGTCGACGCCATCGTCAACGCGGCCAATGAAACGCTGCTTGGGGGCGGAGGCGTGGATGGAGCGATCCACAGGGCGGCAGGCTCGGAACTGCTTGAGGAATGCAGAACCTTAAATGGCTGTCCAACGGGACAGGCGAAGCTCACAAAGGGATATCGGCTGCCGGCCAAGCATGTAATCCATGCCGTCGGACCAGTATGGCGCGGAGGCGGAAACGGGGAGCCGGAGCTATTGGCCAGCTGCTACCGGAACTGCCTGGAACTGGCAAGGAAGAACGGCTTGAAATCCATTGCGTTTCCCGCCATATCCACAGGAGTTTACGGATATCCGAAGGAACAGGCAGCCAGAATTGCAGTGGGGTGTATTCAGGATTTTTTAAAGGATTATGACATGGAAGTGATCCTGGTGGCATTCAGCGACACCGATGAGAAGCTATACCGGGAATTGACGTTATAACGGGCCTGCTCTTTGATCAGGATTCACATATCAGCATACCGATAAGATTTTAGGAGGAATGGGAAAAATGTCAAATCGGCAAAACATAACAGACGCAGTAGAATCTTTTTATGTAGATATTATTGAACGGTATAAGGATCTGGAAAGACAGATCGCCGGAGAATCCCGCATTACAACCATATTCAAGCGGGTAGACTATAAAGCCCGGATCGCGAAGCTGAAGGAGTTTAAGAAAAAGGTTCAAAACGTCAACCTGAAAAAAATCGTCATTGATGAAGACGATGAGCTGGCGGCGGAAGTAAAGGAAAAGCTGGGAATAGCCCATTCCCTTTTTGTCAAATTGATTGACGCTCAGGTTTCCTGCCAAACCATCCTCTATAAAAAGAGCGAAGGTGAGAAGGTAAATATGATTGATTACAGAAAAGCGGTCCATCATGTCCAGAAAGCGACAGAGGACCTGCAGAACGGACTGCGCAACATGGATGCAGTCTATGCGAATTTAGAGGAGTATGAATGATAACAGTAACAAATGTAAGCTTGAATTTCAGCGGAACCACATTATTTAAAGATGTAAATCTTAAATTTACAAGAGAAAATTGCTATGGAATCATTGGAGCAAACGGAGCAGGGAAATCGACCTTTTTGAGAATCCTGTCCGGAGATCTGGAGCCTTCCACCGGCGAGGTAAGCATACCGCCCCACATGAGAATGTCGGTGCTAAAACAGGACCACTTTGCCTATGATGAATTTACCGTTTTAGATACAATCATCATAGGCAATTCCAGATTGTATGAGATCATGAAGGAAAAGGACGCTTTGTATTCCAAAGAGGATTTTACCGACGAGGACGGGATCAAGGCTTCTGAACTGGAAGCGGAATTCGCCGAACTAAACGGCTGGGAGGCCGAATCGGACGCTAGCAGACTGGTACAGGGCTTGGGATTGGGAATCGATATCCTATACAGGGAAATGAACACCCTGACCGGAAAAGAAAAGGTCAAGGTGCTCCTGGCCCAGGCGCTGTTCGGCAAGCCTGACATTATCCTGCTTGACGAGCCGACAAACCATCTGGACATCCTTGCCATCAACTGGCTGGAGGACTTTCTGCTCGATTATGAAGGAACCGTCATAGTGGTTTCCCATGACAGGCATTTTCTGAATACCGTCTGTACCAGCATCGTGGATGTTGACTACGGCAAAATAAAAATGTTTGTCGGAAACTATGAATTCTGGTATGAATCCAGTCAGCTGATCCAGAAGATGCTCCGGGATCAGAGCAAGAAAAATGAAGACAAGATACGGGAGCTGCAAAGCTTTATCCAAAGGTTCTCCGCCAATAAATCAAAGTCCAAGCAGGCCACTTCCCGAAAGAAGCTGCTGGATAAGCTGACGGTGGACGAGCTGCCGGTATCCTCCAGAAGATATCCCTTCGTAGGCTTTTCTATGGACCGGGAACCGGGAAAAGAGATACTTACTGTGGAAGGGCTCAGTAAAAAGCTGGATGGAGTACAGGTGTTGAAGGATATCTCCTTCCGGGTCAACAAGGGCGACAAGATTGCCTTTGTGGGAGAGAATGAAATCGCCAACACCACGCTGTTTAAAATCCTTGTGGAAGAGCTGGAGCCGGATGGGGGCGCCTTCAAATGGGGTGTCAGCACGTCACGTTCCTATTTCCCAATGGACAACTCTGCCTTCTTTAACGATTGCGATCTGAATCTGGTGAAATGGCTGGGCCAGTTTACGGAGGAGACGACGGAAACCTTTATGCGAGGATTTCTTGGCAGGATGCTGTTTTCCGGCGATGATGTGTTCAAGCCGGTGAAGGTGCTTTCCGGAGGAGAAAAGGTCCGCTGTATGCTTTCCAGAATGATGCTCTTCGGCTCCAACGTGCTGATCCTGGATCAGCCCACCAATCATCTGGATCTGGAATCCATCACAGCGGTGAACAATGGTTTGATTGACTTCAAGGGAATCATTCTGTTTTCCTCCCATGACCACCAGTTTATCCAGACCATTGCCAACAGGATCATCGAAATCAGGGAAGACGGCACCATGATAGACCGGTCGTGCACCTATGACGAATACATCGAAGCAAACTATTAAGCAATAACGCTTATTTCTGAAGGACAGATTCACTGTCCTTTTTTCTTATCCCCGTCATTTCCACTTTTTTGCAGTGACGGGGCTTATTAATGTAGATTTCGTTTAACAGCCAAGGGAATCTTTTAATATTTTTCGCTTTACAACAACGGGAATCTATGATATAAAAATTATATATTTAGATAATTATCTAAATATATAATTATCGCGATTGGGATACGCAAATGACGGAGGTGAAGAAATGTCCAATCAAAACAATGCGTTTAAGGCGCTTTCCGATCCCACAAGGAGGAAAATCCTGCAGCTACTGAAGGAGAAGGATCTAACCGCCGGAGAGATCGCAGATTCCTTCAACATATCAAAACCCAGCATCAGTCACCATTTAAACCTGCTGAAGCAGGCTAATCTGGTCATGGATGAACGGCAGGGACAGAACATATATTATTCTTTGAATACAACGGTTTTTCAGGAGATGCTGAGTTTTTTTCTGAATTTTATCAAGAAAGAGGAGGACGTTGATAATGAAATATAACTTGAAAAGAGAATTGCCGCTGCTTCTGATACTGGCAATCCCGCTGATTGCAGCAATCTTCCTGTATCCGCATATGCCGGATCAGGTTCCGACCCACTGGAATGTACAGGGAGTTGTGGATGATTACAGCTCGAAAGAATTTGGAACTTTTTTTCTGCCGGTCCTGAATATCGCCATATATATTCTGCTGCTCATTACGCCGAACCTGGACCCCAAGCGGGTGAATTACAGTAAATTTGGCAGCTCGTATTTGGTCATCCGATATACCATCCACCTTTTTTTCCTGCTGATGTTCGGAATCACCGCAGGAGCGGCGCTGGGTTACCCGGTTGCCATAGACAAGTGGATTCCGGGCGGAGTGGCGGTTATGTTCATCATAATGGGAAATATCATGAGCAGGGTAAGGCATAATTATTTCGTCGGCTTTAAATTCCCCTGGACACTTGCCAACGAAGAGGTTTGGAGGCGAACCCATCAACTGGGAGCCAAGCTGATGGTGGCAGGCGGTTTTGTGGCGCTGATCGGAGTTGTATTTACAGGCGGAGCGGCGAGCTTTGTGATCCTGATGGCAGGGTTGTTCGTGCCGATGATCATTACGACGGTATACTCTTATGTGATCTACAAACAAATAACAAGATAAGGGAAAACAGAAAAGTGCGGATAAAACTATGATCCGCACTTTTTGTATGGTTAAATTCGGTTCATGAAAATAATCTCGCGCAAAGCTCCGCGATAAGGAGACCGGGAATTATCGGTAAGGTTCTTCGAAGCTTTGAAGGGATTTGTTCTTCTTCAGCATGCCGTCAAAAACCTCCCAGATTCTGTCCTCGCCCTGACTGATCTGCCAACAGGCCGCGCCGGCCAGATTGTATTTTACTGCCAGATTCAAGCGGTTGGCGATGGAACGGGAATCCTCGATCCAAATCTTGCTGGTATTTCCCCCATTGGGATATTCCACATAATATTGCTTTTCCTTGTCCAGCCATTTCGGCGTCAGATTTTTGGACTGAATCGTCTCGCGGACACTGGGCATCTTCGCGGAAGGGTTGGAGATAATCTTTCCAGAAGCGTCTACGGTCCAGATCCTTGTGTATAGCGGAATCCCGAGAAGAAGCTTGGAGGCGGGAACTTCTTTCAGCGTGGCCTTTACTGCTTCCTCCACCCAGGGCAATGATGCGATAGAACCTGCCGCAGGGCTTCCGGCGTAGTGTTCGTCATAAGTCATCACCACCAGGTAATCCACGTATTTTGAAAGAGCTTTCCTGTCGTATTCCACAGTCCAGGGCCTTGGAATGAGAGTATCGATGGATAAGACCAGACCCTGCCTTTCGGTATAATTTCGCAGCAATGCGGTAAATGCCACGAGACCGGCCGCGTCGCTGTCGGAAACGTCCTCATAGTCGATATTGATTCCATCCACATTGTAAAGACTTGCATAGAAAATGTACTGCGCAACGGATCTGTTCAGAAGCCCGCTGTTGTTGAAGGTTTTTGTCGTAAAGGCCGTGGAACCCTTTGTTGACATATTATTAGTTATTGTAGCCCAAACCTGATATCCTTTTGAATGAGCGGCATCGGTATAACCCTTATCGCCATTGTTTTCAACACTTCCGTCGCCGTCTACAATGAGATCGAACCAGGTTGGGGCAAGGATGTCAAGTCCGTTATGCTTGATCGCAGGGGCGCTGGGGGTGACAGCGGCGACATATTCCCAAGCCAGACTGATTTTTTCACTGTCGCGCTTGAATTTATTTTTTTTCGGAGCATAGAAATCGATTTTCGACAGATCGATTTCCGAGATGGTAACGTCATCCTTCATCACGTAGACGGTGCCGCCGTCATCGGCGGAGATTTTATAGTAGTTGTCCGTCTCCCCGGTAATAAATACGGTATCGTTCAAAGAAAAATTCACCGCTTTTCCATCACTTTCGAGCAGGGAGGAGACTGCCTGGACTCCGTCGCGATTGATCCTGGCGATCTTGTCAGTACCCGAATAGGAGCGCATTTTAATCGTATTGCCGGAGACGGAGTAGCTAAGTTTAAAGAGCTGTTCTGTCGTATTCAGCGGGAAATACAGCTCCTTCTCAATCTCCCGAAGGGGGATATACACATTTCCCCCATAGGTTTTCACAAATTTGGTGGTTGCGTCATCGGCCATCATGATATTCTGGGAGGCCAGATCGATCATCAGTCTTTTATTCTCCTGATCCACCTTTATTCCGGAGTTTTTCGCGTAGCTGCCAATCAAAGATACCGGGAGATAAGGCGTATTGTTGATCAGATATCCCCTCTGACTGATTCTTTGATTGTTGTACAGCAGAGTACAGGAATCGCCGTCTCCTCCATAAGCCGGAAGATAAAGCAGCAGACCGCTTTGAATTCCCGTAACAACCAGACAAAATACAATAATCCCTGAAATCAACCTTTTCTTCATATAAAAACTCCCTTCGGGTAAAGAATAAAGCTATAAAAAGTTCTCTTGTTTCCATCCATTATATACTGTACAGAAACGGTTTTCTATGGTTAAATGGTAAAGATACTGTTACGACTGTGTTACAGAATGGAATAAGATGAAGCGCCGGACAGAATGCTTTAGCGCCGGACAGAATTTAAGATGAATCATAAAAGGAGCAGGATTTGATGAAAGGCACCCTACTGAGAGTTTTCAGCGCTTCCATCGTAGTAGCGCTCGTTGCCGCAGTTGTCTGGACTGATCTGTATGCGAATAAATTGACAACGCAGGAGTCGAAAAAACAATCGGCCAGGATGAATGAAAAAACAGCCGTAATCGAGGCGGATCAGCGGAAGGCCGCCGACAATGAAATGAAAAAGCTAATGAATAGACTGAGCAAGGAAGAACAGCTGCAGAACACTACCTATCTGTTGGCTGGAATTGGCACTGATCAGAATTTATTCACCAATAAGGTTGACGGCTATGCGATTCGAATTCCGCGAAATATGAAGGTCGATATGCAATTTTCCCAGATTCGAGCCGTTTTGGAAAGCGAGAATTTAAAGATTGAGATTTACCGGCAGGACATCGATGCCAAGAAGGGGGAGAGTATTGCCAGTTATGTGAATTACTCCAATCAATTTCTCAACAACAAAATTGATCATTTCAAGGAGTCCCAGGGAAGAATAAGAATCAACGACAGGCCTGTGACCTGGCAACAATGGTCCAGACGGGCACTGAATCGGATTGATAATGACAAGCGTTATTATGCGTCTGTTGAAGTCGAACTGTCCCGCGACACGGTCCTCACCTTTCTCTTTAAAAGCAGCGAGAAGCTGGACAACAAGAGTTATCTGGATGTAATCAGAAGTCTTGAGCTGATCGAAAAGACCTCAGAGCCATATGTCCGGAAAATTCGTAAAACGAACAATAAAAGCTGGAATAAACACACTGCGCAAGTATACGAGCAGTATTTCGGTGAAGGGGCAAGACTGCAATGGGGGATCTTTGAAACCGACGCCCCGGTGGATTTTACGGAATTGAAAAATATCGAGACAAAGCTGGACTTTACCTTCCCGATCCTTTTGTATTACACCGGAATACTGGAGAACAGGGAGATGCACCCCAGTCTGGCTACAGCTCTTGCAAACGCCAAGAAGGAGGGACGCCTCCTGGAGCTTACCCTGCAGACAAATGCCCAAACTCCTGGAAAAGGCAACATGGTCTATGATGTGCTTGACGGGGAATACGATACGTATCTGAAGAATTATGCCAGAGAAGTGGTTCAGTCCGAAGCGCCGGTTCTTTTCCGGCTTGGCAATGAAATGAACGGAGACTGGTGCGTTTATTCTTCCCATCATACCTCCAAGGATACGGATGTCTTCAAGGCTTTTTACCGTTATATCCATCAGATATTCCGGGAAGCCGGAGCTGATAACGTAATATGGGTCTGGAATCCCAACGGGAAGGCCTTTCCTGATTTTAAATGGAACGATGAGCTCTGCTATTATCCAGGGGACGAATATGTTGATGTGGTGGGCATGACAAGTTATAATACGGGAACCTATTATGAAAGTGAAACCTGGACGGAATTTGATCAAATGTATGATGCTCTATATCAAAAATATATTGATCTCTATGAAAAACCCCTTATGATAACCGAATTTTCCTCAAGCAGTGTGGGGGGAAGCAAGGAAGCCTGGGTTTCCAACATGTTCCGGCATATCCTGAAGTACGACCGGATCAAGGCAGCTATCTGGTGGGACGGCTGCGACTGGGATGCGGATGGAAATGTCGCCCGGCCTTATTTCATCGATGAAACGGAGGAGCTGGTCAGGGTGTTTCGGGAGAATCTGGCCCGTTTCAAGTAGAAAAGCGTGACCCGGCTGAAATTGGCAGCGGGGTCACGCTTCAGATTGTGAAATTTATATGAATTTACGGTCCGGATTCTTGCCGATTGAAGGAAAATGTAATATAATGTCGTGGTTAAATCATTAAGGAGTGCTGATATGTTTGAACGATCGATAAAACCGATATTGCAGGGAATCATCTGTGCAATCACAGGAAAATGCGCCGATATCCGCATTGAGTATGGGATACTGGCGTCTGCGGCAGTGATTGCAGTTCCGCTTAAGCTTCTCTTTTTTTACAAGCTGATCGGCGTCGAGGCCAACTTCTTTTTCGTGTGGCTCATAACCACAGTACTGACTTATTTTTTGTTTGCCTCCTTCCGGAACAAATGGATCCCCGCAGTCATCTATTTGCTGCTGTCCATCCTGATGTTCTGCGATATTACATACAGCAGCTTTTTCAATCGGTATCTGTCTGTGAACATGCTGGGAGCGGCAGGTTTTCTGGGAGACATCACCGAGAGCATCAAGGAGGTGCTGAAACCATGGTTCTTCCTGACTCTTGCGGATGCGGCGCTTGTGCTGGCGGCTTTGGCAGTCAGACGACGCAAACGGAAAAAAGACAATACCCCTGAAGATGACGGTGCTGTCTCAGATAGAGATAATGACAACCAAGAAACAGATATGAGTTTTCCTGATCCCTGGATCGAAGAGCTTGCCGCCGTTTCGGAAGTAATAACGGAGGAAGCGGCACCGGAGGCTGCCACGGAGGAAGCGGACTTGGAGCCGATCACAGAGGAAGCCGAACCGGAGTTGATCACGGAAAAAAGCACGCGGCTCAACAGGAGAGAGAAAAGGGCGCGACAAGAAAAAAAAAGACAGATCATGGAGTGGGTCTCCGGGCATAAAAAGCCTTTGACCGCGCTGCTGATCATCTGCCTTCTGGTTTTCAACTTCTCAGGAAGTTATATGATTACCTCTTTGTCCAATCAGGAAATCTACAGTTATCATGTAAAAGATATCGTTGCCCGTTTGACCGGAAACAATCTGAATGAACCTGGGACTGAATTTATGTACTCTGTGACTGACAGCTACGAAACGGAGAAAAACGGTCCGCTTTTCGGAGTAGCCAAAGGCAGGAATCTGATCGTAATCCAGCTTGAGTCCCTGCAGAATTTTGTTGTCAATACCGTGTACAATGGACAGGAGATTACACCGAATCTGAATCAATTGATTGCAGGAGATTCGATATATTTTGACCGATATTATCAGCAGGTGGGAAGCGGCAACACTTCGGATGCGGAGTTTGCCACAAATAATTCCATTTACGGAAGCCTCTCCAGCTACACTTATAAATTATATGCCGGCAATTATTTCCGAGGTCTGCCGAAGCTCCTGAAGGAGCAGGGCTACGAAACCGCCGTCTTACACGCCCATGAGGACAGAACCTTCTGGAACAGGGAGGAAGCCTATCAAAGTCTGGGCTTTGATAACTATTACGGCGGGCTCGGCGGCACGGACAACGGCCAGTTTACTATGACGGAATGGATGGGCTGGGGGCTTACCGACACTGAATTTTTCAAGCAGGCCATGCCTTATATCAAGGAATTGTCCCAGCCGTTCTACAGCTTCATCATTACACTTTCCAACCATCATCCCTATCTAATGCTTGAGCATTATCGGTTTATCGATCTTCTGCCGGAGGATGAGGGGACCATATTCGGAAATTATCTCAACAGCGCAGCCTACACCGACTATGCCATAGGTCAGTTGCTCCAACAGCTCAAGGACGAAGGAATCTATGAGAATTCCGTAATCGCCCTGTACGGTGATCATCTCGGTCTGACGAAGTCTGATGAGGAAATCAATAAATCCGTATCGCGGTTTTTGGGAAAGGAATATGATTTTGATACAATGATGAACATTCCCTTCATTATCCATGTTCCTGAGCCGGACCGTCCGATCCAACAGACGGTCAGCGTTTCCGGCGGACAGCTCGATTTTTTACCGACCATCGCCTATCTGATGGGCTTTGAATCTCTGGACACGGTGTATCTGGGCCATAATTTACTGACCATTGATTCGGGCTTTGTGGCGGAACAGACCTACATGACAAAGGGCTCTTTCTTTCAGGATGATATTGTCTATGAAATGTCCAGAGACGGGGTTTTTGAAAACGGACGGGCATGGAACCAGAGAACGGGAGAGCCGGTTCCAGTGAAGGACTGCTATGAAGGTTATATGAGATCCATGGGGATCATTAATACCTGCGAATATATTCTGAAAAACGACGTTCTGCGAAAAATATACGAGGAAAATCAGGATGCGGTCAGCGCCTTTTCCGGTTCCGCCTCATCGGAAATCAGCTATCCGGATATGATTGCGGTTGCGGGAGCGCCGGATCAAAGCCTGATTGGGACCAACTCCCTGGAAGCGCTGAACACTTCTTATAACGCAGGGTATCGGGATATCAAAATAAACATCTGCTGGACTGAGGACAAGGAAGCGGTCCTGCTCAGCTCCTGGAATGAGCTGCCCGAATACTTCCATACGAGACAAAACAGCGAAATCACCCTGGAATCATTTCGTGGGCTGCAGATGAAAAACGGCCTCACATCCATGGATTTTCTAAATCTGATCGACTGGATCAGGGAGCGACCCGACGTGAAAATCTATGCGCAGGCGGAGCGAAGCCAGGATTATTTCATGAAATGCATGGAAAACTACGCAGGAAGCATTATGGATCAATTTGTGGCGGAGGTTCCGGGAATCGTGGAGTATTCGGGACTCTATCCTTCCATTCTGAATATCGATGTGGGAGGCAACTCGGCGGAACAGCTTCTGGAGTTTATCAGATTGAATAATGTGAAGGCCGTTTCCATGTCAAAGGAGGCCGCCGCCGGAATTTATAGAGCAATATTGAAAGCGGATTGTATCAGCTACATAAGAGATGATGAGACAGGACTTTTTACCAAAAGAAATTAAGCATGCGATACAAACGGCTGTTATCTGGATATTCTTGCTTTTCCTTGTACTGAATCCATTTAACAGCTCTTTTGTTATGTCATTGAACAGCCAGGAATTCATCAGCTATCATATCAAAGACGCATTGGAAAACCTTCCGTCGAAACGGGATTTCGACGTGAAGAATTACTATCTGGCCACCGGAGTTTACGAAAAGCAGAAGCATGGTGATTTGTTCGGCATTGCCAAAGGAAAAAATCTGATTGTGATCCAGATGGAAGCCATGCAGAACATGCTGATCGGCAAGATTTACAACGGTCAGGAAATTACGCCGAATCTCAACAGACTGATCCGGGAGCAGGGAACGATCTATTTTGACAACTTCTATCAGCAGATCGGAAGCGGAAATACCTCAGACGCCGAATTTGCCATCAATAATTCAATTATGGGATCGATAGAAAGCTTTACATATCAATTGCATCAGGGAAATTATCTGAAAGGTCTGCCATGGATTCTTAAGGAGCAGGGTTATCAGACCGCAGTGTTTCACGGGTACGACAAGACCTTCTGGAATCGGGAGAACATGTATCCGGTGGAGGGTTTTGACACCTTCATCAGCAGCGACCAACTAGTAAACGATCACATTGAAGGAATCGGCGGGGGAAACATCGTCGGTATCAGCGATTACGCATTTTTTCAGCAGTCACTGGAGTACCTCAAGGAGATGGAGGAAAAGCCGGATCCCTTTTACAGTTTTCTGATCACCCTGTCCAGCCATAATCCATTTCATCTGCCGGATTCCCTGCGGGGACTGGAGCTGCTCCCGAAAGACCAGGACAATATCGTGGGCAATTACCTCAATGCGGAGCATTATGCGGATCAGTGCATCGGGGAATTTCTGGACGCACTGAAAGAGGAAGGCCTTTATGAGAATTCTGTCATCGCTCTTTATGGAGATCATTTCGGTCTGACAAAATCGGATCCGCAGATTGCGGAGAAGGTGACTGAATTTCTTGGATTTGAATACGATTATGATATCATGCTGAATATTCCTCTGATCCTTCATATCCCCGGATATGAAGGAAATCAGACCGTCAGCATTTCCGGAGGCCAGCTGGATTTTATGCCTACAATATGCTATCTTCTCGGGGTGGAACAGCTGGATACGATTTATTTAGGTCAGAATCTCCTCACCGCAGACAGCGGCTTTGTAGCGGGTCAGACCCATCTGTTGAAGGGTTCTTTTATCAAGGACGACCTGGTATTTGAGATTTCCAGAGATGGTGTTTTTGAAAACAGCAGGGCGTATAACCGGCTTACCAGAAGGGAAGTCGCAATAGACGGCCTGAAAGACGATTATCTCAGGGCTAAAGAAATCGTGGAACTGTCGGATTTCTATCTTCGGAATGACATATTGAGACAGGCGATCCTGGAAGGCAAGACCATGGAGCAGATCATAGCGGGTCTGAACACAGAGCAGAAGATGCCGTCAGACCTGACGCTGCTTAGCAAAAGCAATACCGCTGCGGCCTTCCGTCAGGAAGAGAGCTCCATTAATAAAACGGGCGGGGCGGCAAAGCCGGAGCACGGTTATCTTTCCGCCCTGGTGCGCTGGATGAATGAAAACGGAGGAGAACCTGCCGCAGTATTGATGGACAATACGCTGGACGGACTGAAGGAGCTTGAGGAACGCTTCAACGGATCGGCGAAACGACCGGGGCTTGTCCGTCTCGTGGACCCCGAAATGAGCGCTGCCCTCCAGGATATCAAGAGCAGAACAATCCCAGTGATCCGCACCATGGAGGACTATACGAAAATTGAGTACATGGGCTATGACAGGATACTGTTCATGCCTGATCTGGCACAGTATACCAGAAAACAGCTGGTGGACTTCATCCAGATGAATCGGCCCTGTGCAGTTGCAATTCCCGCCGATCAAGCTCCATCTCAATTTCACACCCTCTTATCCGGCGATATTTTCGTCTACGCTTACGATGTATCCGGACCCGCGCAGAAAGCGGCGCTGTCTGCCATTGGAGTGGACGGATTTATCGAGACAGTGGAATTGGATTCCAATGAAACTGCGACGTTTCCATTGCGGCTCAGTAGACCAGCCTACTGACCAAACCGCCGACAGAGAAAGCGATGAGAAAGCTGCCGATCCAGATCAGCGTCGCTGTGAGCGCTTTTCCCTGTTTGAACAGAATCATCTGGGATGCAAAGCAGGGCACAAAAAGAGTCAGAACAATCAGCGTGATCAGGATCTCCTTTTGAGTAAAACTGCCGTTCGTAACCATGGAGTAGAATCCGGCTGCGCCCAGATCCCTTTTTATGATGCTCATGACGAAAAGATTGGCTGCGTTTTCGGGTATTCTCAGGAGTTCCGTTGTGATAGGCGCGAACCATTGGCGGAGCTTCATAAATCCATTGTAGTAATCCAGCAAGGCAATTCCTATCCCGCCCCAAAGAAAGGCGGGCACCGTATCACGCAAAAATCTTACCGCTTCCTTTGCGGTATTTTTTGTGATTTTCTTCAGATCGGGAAAACGCAGGGGCGGAGTGGAAAGCTCCACCGGCTGCAGCGTGCCGGGAAGAAAGAGATTCATCAGAATGCCCAACAGCAGGAAAATTCCCAAGATTACGACGAGGTAAAGAAGGAAATACTTAATATTGAGCAAAAATGCAAAGGAGAGGATGATGGCGACCTGGGCCGAGCAGGGGACCGCGATGCTGAGCAGGGCGGAGGCAATGATACGCTCTCTTTTCGTGCCGAGTATGGAGGTGGAGACCAACGCGATGGTAACGCAGCCAAAGCCTAAAATAAAAGAAACAATGGCATTCCCGTTTAGTCCAAGCAGATGGAGGGGCTTGTTTAAAAAGGCTGCGATTCTTGGAAAGAGACAGGACTCCTCCAGAAGGTGCTGCAAAAAATAAAACCCGGTCACAAGTGGGAGCAGCAGACCGAAGAGATAGGCGGGGGTCATGGTTAAAATGCCGTACTGGCCGACCAAAACGCTTCCCCAAAAACTGTCCTCGCTGCAAAATGGTGTGACAATGCCCTTGATCAGAGAAAGATAATAGCTTCCGATCTGCATGAATTGAGTTGGCTCCTTTCCCTGAATTTTCTATGGAAAAATAAAATTTCATGGTATAATGATTCCGTTGATTCATCCGGTTTGCTTCCGGTCAGGATCATAGGATCATGTAAATCATCGCATTAATATAAATATATGAATCTGCTGCGTGAAATAGGTCACAGCGCGGAGGAAAAAGCAAAGGAAGAAGAGAGGGAACGGATATGACGGAAAACATTCAAATCATAGTATTAATCATCGGCTTGCTGGTTCTTGCCATGTCCTGTATCTGTATGGCGGTCCTTCTGGGGATCCGCAAAAAAACCGGAGAGGACCACAGCCTGAAGAATCTTCAGTACATACAAAACAGTTTTGCCAGTCTTGGAGATCTCCTGACCGGAGCGCAGAGACAGTCGACGGAGGTACAGGATAAACGGCTTGAGGAGCTGAACCTCCAGCTGACCCAGAGAAACGATATGCTTCAGAAGACCGTCAACGATACCTTATCCCAGATTGAAGCAAGACTGAAGACCAACGCGATGGAAAATGAACAGAAGCTGGAACAGATCCGGCAGACCATGGAGAAGCGGATTGCCACCATGCAGGAGGAGAACAGCAAAAAGCTGGAGGAAATGCGCGCCACCGTAGATGAAAAGCTTCAGAAAACCCTTGAGGATAGGATCAGCAAATCCTTTCAGCTTGTCAGCGAGCGGCTCGAACAGGTTTATAAAGGTCTTGGAGAAATGCAGAATCTGGCTTCCGGAGTTGGAGACCTGAAAAAAGTCCTTTCCAACGTCAAGACAAGAGGCATACTGGGAGAAATACAGCTGGGAGCCATATTGGAGCAGATGCTTTCTCCGGAGCAGTATGAAGAGAACATCCCGACGAAAAAAGGAGGCTCGGAGCGTGTTGAATATGCTATCAAGCTGCCGGGAGACGAGGATGGCGTGGTATATCTTCCCATCGACGCCAAATTCCCTGCCGATACCTATACCAAGCTGGTAGACGCCTACGAAACGGGAAACCCCGAGGAGATCGACGCGGCGGCTAAAATGCTGGAGCGGGCTATCAAGACGTTTGCCAAGAGCATTCGGGACAAATACATAGAACCACCCCAGACAACGGATTTCGGAATCATGTTCCTGCCGTTTGAAGGACTTTATGCGGAGGTGGTCCGCCGAGGAATGGTGGAAACCCTCCAAAGGGAATACAAGATCAATATTGCGGGTCCGACCACGATGGCGGCGCTGCTGAACAGCCTTCAGATGGGCTTTAAGACATTGGCGATCCAGAAGCATTCCAGCGAGGTATGGAATATTCTCGGCGCAGTAAAAACGGAGTTTGACAAATTCGGGGATGTCCTTTCCGCCACCCAGCAGCGAATCAGTCAGGCCAATGCGGAGCTGGACAAGCTGATCGGAACGAGAACACGAAAAATCCAGAGCAAGCTTCGAAGTGTGGCAAGCCTCGACCAGGTCAGCAGCAAAGAAATCCTTGGCATTGGTATGATAGAGGACGACCCCGCGGACGCTTTGAATGAGGAAGACTAATCATGGCGGACGTTTTGTACGAGGCAGACTGATCGTGCGAAAGCCGATGGACCGCCGTTCATGAATTGAAACAATAAACAAGTGAGGAAAAATTACCTATGAGCATATATGCGATTGCAGACCTTCATCTGTCCTTTACTGCGGAAAAGCCCATGGACATCTATGGCGGACAGTGGGTAAGGCATACGGAAAAGGTGAAGAAAAATTGGGAGGAAATGATTTCCGAACAGGATACCGTTATGATACCGGGGGACAGCTCCTGGGCGCTGCGGTTTCAGGATGCGTTGGAGGATCTGAAATGGATCAGCAAACTGCCGGGGAAAAAAGTGTTCATCAAGGGAAATCATGATCTTTGGTGGAATTCCGTAAGCAAACTCAACGCGTTGTTCGAAAACATGTTTTTTCTGCAGAATACCTTTTATGAAGCGGAAGGCTGCGCAATCTGCGGGTCCAGAGGCTGGATATGCCCTGGTGACGACGGTTTTACCGCACAGGATGAAAAGATCTATCTTAGAGAACTGGGGAGATTGAGGCTTTCTCTGGAAGCTGCAGCAAAGGCCGGATACGGAAAAAAGGCTGCGGGCAGTGGGCTGGGCGGCAGAGAAAGCCGGGGAAGGATATTAGGCATGCTTCACTTCCCTCCCGCCTGTGATTCCCTCAGACGTTCCGGCTTTACAGAGCTTTTCGAGGAGTATGGGGCGGAGAAGGTGGCCTACGGGCATCTTCACGGAAAGGATGCTTATGGCAACGGTTTTCAGGGTATCAGAAACAATGTGGAATATATCCTCACCTCGACGGATTATCTGAAATGTGTTCCATATAAACTTTTATAAGACAGGGGGCTGGAGAATGAAAAGAGTAATATTGATTGTTTTGGACAGCTTGGGGATCGGGGAGCTGCCGGATGCGGACAAATACGGCGACGCAGGGGCTAATACCCTGGATCATATTGCGGCTGCAATGCCGCATTTCGAGATTCCGAATCTTGTTAAGCTGGGCCTGGGAAGAATTGACGGTGTAGCAAGAGTACCTGAGACAGCCGAGCCTGCCGGAGCCTATGGCAGACTCTCGGAAATGTCAAAGGGAAAGGATACCATTACCGGTCATTGGGAAATCGCCGGCCTGTATACGGAGGTTCCCTTCAAGACCTTTGAAAAGTTCCCGGACGATTTTATGAAGGCATACGAAAAAGCCATTGGAATGGAGACTCTGGGCAATTATGCGGCGTCCGGCACCGAAATCATTGAATCCCTGGGACCGGAACATGAGAAGACCGGAAAACCCATCATATACACATCCGCGGACAGTGTTTTCCAAATTGCCGCCAATACGGCGATAATCCCGCTTGAAAAGCTTTACGAGATCTGTGAAGCTGCCAGACAAATGCTTGTGGGCGACGTGCAGGTGGGTCGAGTCATTGCAAGACCCTATGTGGTGGAAAACGGAAAGCGCACCCGAACGGCAGACCGCAAGGACTATGCAGTGTCCCCCAGCGGAAAGACGATATTGGATTCCGTGAAAGAAGCTGGAAAGACAGTCTATGCAGTCGGAAAGATCAGCGATATCTTCAACGGACAGGGCGTCAGCGTTTCCGTGCATACGGAAAGCAACATGGACGGTGTGGATAAGACCATCGAGGCGATGGAAACCGAGTTTGAGGGTTTCCTGTTTGCCAACCTGGTGGACTTTGATTCCAAGTTCGGCCATCGTCGTGATCCTGCGGGTTACGGCAGAGCAATCGAGGAATTTGACCAGAGACTGCCGGAAATCATGAAAGCCATGAAGCCGGAGGACATACTGATCCTTTGCGCGGACCATGGAAACGATCCGGCTCATACCGGCTGGGATCATACACGGGAATACGTGCCGGTGCTTCTATACGGAGAAAAAGTCAAGGCCGGGGTAAATCTCGGCACACGGAAGAGCTTTGCCGATATCAGCGCCACAATCGCCGAATATCTCTCCGTACCGAAATCGGAGATTGGAGAAAGCTTCCTGAAGCAGATTCTGAAATAGGGCTGCCGCTTGAGCAAAATATCCGCGTCAGCTTAAGAGGAGATATGGATTATGAATATGATTGATATAATTTATAAAAAACGAGATGGCGGCATTCTGGAAAAAGAGGAGATCGAATCCTTCGTCCGGGGCTATACCGAAGGAACCATTCCGGACTACCAGGCCTCCGCGCTCCTGATGGCGATCTTCTTTAACCGGATGAACAAAGAGGAGACCTTTGCGCTGACATCAGCCATGAGAGACTCCGGCGATGTGGTGGATCTTTCCGCCATCAAAGGAATCAAGGTGGATAAACACAGCACGGGAGGCGTAGGAGATAAAACGACACTTGTGGTAGGCCCTCTGGCCGCTGCCTGCGGTGTTCCCATCGCCAAGATGTCCGGCAGAGGATTGGGCTTCACCGGGGGAACGGTGGACAAGATGGAAGCCATCCCCGGCTTCAGGACTACATTGGAAGCGGAGGAATTCATTTCTCTCGTAAACAGAGTCGGTCTTTCCGTCATCGGCCAGACGGCCCACATCGCCCCTGCCGATAAAAAGATCTACGCTTTGAGGGATGTGACCGGAACCGTAGAAAATCTCAGTCTGATCACTTCCAGCATCATGAGCAAAAAGCTGGCCTCTGGCAGCGACGCCATTATACTGGATGTAAAATGCGGAAACGGCGCTTTTATGGAACGGTTTGAGGACGCCTGCGAACTGGGTGAGCTCATGGTGGAAATAGGAAAAGCTGACGGAAAAAAGACCGTAGCGTTGATTACGGATATGAACCAGCCTCTTGGCCTTGCAGTAGGCAACAGCCTGGAGGTGATCGAGGCGATTGAAACTTTGAAGGAAAACGGACCGGCGGATATTACGGAGCTGTCGCTGATACTTGCATCCTATATGATCTACGCAGGAGAAAGGGCCTCCTCTCCGGAGGAAGGCTACAAAATGGCGAAAACGGCTCTGGAAAGCGGAGCGGCCTTGACAAAGCTGGCGGAATTCATAGAAGGTCAGGGAGGGAACCCGCTGGTGATCCGGGATCACACCCTGTTTCCTCAGCCGTCCACTTCCTCGGAAGTACGTTCGGAAGCCGCCGGGTATGTGGGCGCCATCGAAGCAAGGGCCATCGGTCTTGCCTCCCAGCATTCCGGCGCCGGAAGAGCAACCAAGGAGGACTCCATCGACCTTTCCGCAGGAATCATGCTGTATAAAAAGGTCGGTGATCCCGTACAGAAGGGAGATCTTCTTGCAATCGTCTACGGAAATGACCAGGATCGCGTCAATAAAGGGGCGCAGGAAGCAGCCGGAGCATTTTCGATTCAGGACGACAAGCCGGAGATCGGCGCTCTTGTGAAAAAGGTAATCCAATAAAACCCTCAGCAGGGCCAAAGTCCTGAAAATAGTCATAAAACCCCTAAAACATCCATATCTTTATATAAGATTGATGCGAGGGGGTTTTTATATTGCCCAAATATAGAGCGATAGCGTTTCTGCTTATGGTATTTCTGATGATCTCAATGATGCCATTTGCGGTATGTGCGGAAGATGAAGCTTTGATCGATGTCGTTTCAAGTGCGGAAGAAACAGTACCGACAATTCTGCCCACCTCCATTACAGGTGGCGCGGTCGGAATGACCGTGGATGCCAAATCAGCAATTCTAATCGACGCGGGCAGCGGAACCGTGCTATTTGAGCAGAATTCCCATGACCGTCTGCCTCCCGCCAGCGTAACGAAAGTTATGACCATGCTTCTCATCATGGAAGCCATCGAAAGGGGACAGATGAGCCTGGAGGACGTGGTGACCATCAGTGAAAGGGCGGCAAGCATGGGCGGCAGCCAGATGTATATGGAACCTGGTGAACAGCAGAAGCTGGAAACTCTGATGATCGGAATCGCAGTCTGCAGCGCCAACGACGCTTGTGTGGCTGCTGCGGAGCATCACTCCGGTTCCGTGGAAATCTTTGTGGAGAACATGAACAAGAGGGCGAAAGAACTGGGCATGACGGATACTAATTTTGTTAATACCAATGGACTTCCGGTACCCAATCACTATACCAGTGCATATGATATAGCATTGATGTCAAAGGAACTGATGAAACATGAGAAGATCCAGGATTGGTTTAGTATCTGGATGACAAACATAACTGTCGGTCTTCCGGGGAAAAAACAAACAGAACTGGGACTGACCAATACCAACCGGATGATTAAAACCTATCCGGGCGCAACAGGAATCAAGACCGGCTTTACTCAGGAGGCAGGATATTGCCTGTCCGCATCGGCCAAAAAGGGCGACCTGTCTTTAATTGCCGTAATTATGGGAAGCAAGACGTCAAAGCTCAGATTTGCAGAAGCATCAAAGCTGCTGGATTATGGATTTGCTAATTACGACTCGGTAAAACTGGCCGAAAAGGGCGAACCGATGGGAACAGTGGTCATCGAGAAAGGCGCTCCGAATCTGGTGAATGCGGTTTCCCCGGATTATGTAAGCGTTCTTGTCAAGAAAGGAGAAAAGGATACTATTAAGGGCGAGATCGTTTTCGATGATACCATATCCGCACCGATCAGCAAGGGTGATCAGCTGGGAGAACTGGTGATCTATAAGCAAGACAAGGAAATTGCCAGATATCCCGTTGTAGCGGAGGAAAGCGTAAACAAAGCAAGCTTGATGCAGATTTATCTGAGGATGATTAAGACCTTGTCGTAAAGCCGTCCAATGGGGGGTAAAGTACAGAATGAATGAATACGTGATAGCTTTTTCATCCTATTACAGGGCTGTCTACGCACAGGAAAAGCTACAGGAAAACAGAATCGGATCAACATTGAAAAAAATTCCGCCGAATCTATTGAAGACCTGCGGATATGCAGTTCATCTGAAAACGAATTCCATCCGTACCGCCATAGACATATTGGAAAACAGCCAGATTTTCGCCAGAGGAGTATATTTGATCGAATATGTGGACGGAGCAGTCAATTACAGACAGATTGCCTGAATAAAAGCACCTGGCCGCTTGCGACATCGAAGCGGGCCAGGTGTTTATGCTTTGTCTTCTTGAAACCTGATTATTTTTTACCTTCTTTGAACCTTATTATTTCAAGTTCTCCGGATTGAGAGCAAGCAGCTCGGGAAGGACGAAAAGACCGTCTTTTCTGACCAGCACATCGTCAAACCAGATTTCACCGCCGCCGTATTCCGGTCTCTGAATAAAGACAAGATCCCAGTGGATGGCCGACTTGTTTCCATTATATGCATCCTCGTAGGAAGCTCCGGGTGTAAGGTGGATGCTTCCTGCTATTTTCTCATCAAAGAGAGTATCCTTCATAGGATGGAGGATATATGGATTGACGCCGATGGCAAATTCGCCGAAGTAACGGGCATTTTCATCCGTATTGAGAAGCGCGTTGATCCGTTCTGTGTCATTGGCTGTTGCGTTTATAATCTTTCCGTCCTTGATCTCAAATACGATGTTGTCATAGGTGAAGCCATGCTCTTCTGACATTGTATTGTAGGAAATGATTCCGTTCATGGACTCTCTGACCGGAGCGGTATAGACTTCCCCGTCAGGAATGTTTCTTTCTCCATCGCACTTCACAGCGCCGATCCCCTTGATGGAAAAAGTCAGATCGGTATTTTTCCCAGTGATTCTCACCTTGTCCGTCCGGTTCATCAGGTCAACGAGGGGGTCCATGGCTCCCGACATCTTCTTGTAATCCAGCGTACATACGTCGAAATAGAAATTTTCAAACGCTTCCAGGCTCATATTTGCCAGTTGGGCCATAGCATTGTTCGGATATCGCAAAACCACCCATTTTGTGTGGTTGACTCGGTAATCAAGCACAGGCCTGAGCGCCTTGTTGTACATATTCATCTTCACGGAGGGAACGTCGGAAAGCTCCGATGTATTGTCGCTTGCACGGATGGCGATATAAGCAGCCATACCCCTCATCTGAGCCAGCTGGTATTCATTCATAAAGGCCAGCTGATCCTCTTCACAGCGCAACAGAATTTCTCTGGTCAGTGAAGAGTCGCGGATCTCTACATAGGGAAGCCCTCCGCAGTCGTAAACCTCTTTCACCAGAAGCTTTGCCAGGTTCTTTGTGCTTTCACCCTCGTATGAGATGAGAACTTTTTCTCCCTTCTGCACATTGCAGGAATAATGTACCAAAATATCCGCCAGTTTTTTTATTCTTGAATCCATAATCAATATCTCCTTTATTTCATTCAGCATGGGGTATTATTTAAGCCTGCAGATTTTATAAATACCCCGCGAACAAACAGCATCATGCGATTTGCTCAGCCGATATTTATTATAACCCAAAATAAGGAACTTTAAAAGAAAGTCTCGGCAAGAAACACAAGCTTTGTCGGAAGCAAACACAAGCGGCATTCGGAAAGAAACAATTTACCTGCCTGGCTGGTTATGTTAGAATAATTCAGTGGACAATCGTCATACGGGTAACAGGAGCAAGGAATGAAGCATATTTTCATCATGAATCCCGCGGCTGGAAAAGGTAAGGCCGGCAAGGTTTTTCTCCCCAAAATAATCGAGACCTCCAAAAGACTGGGGATCGATTACGAGATACACCGGACATTGGCGCCGGGAGACGCCCTGCATTTTGTTAAGAGCAGATGCGAGGCGGCGAGAGCGGGAGACGAACCTGGAGCAGCCGGATCAGAAGAGACAAGCACTATGCGCTTCTACGCCTGCGGCGGCGACGGAACGCTCAATGAAGTGGCAAACGGAGCATTTGGCTGTGCGAAAGCGGAAATCGCAATGATACCGGCAGGTACAGGAAATGACTTTCCACGTTATTTCGGCAAGCGCGAGTATTTTGAAGACATTGAAAGACAGATTCTCGGAGAAGCGAGAACCATCGATCTTATCAGGTATGCCTCCGATTCGGAGGTTCGGTACTGTGTCAATATGTTCAATATCGGACTGGACTGCAATGTGGCTGACAAGGTGGCGGAAATCAAGGATAATCCCTTTGTCCCTGCGCCCATTGCCTACGGATTGGGAGTTGGCATCATCCTTTTGAAAAAAGAAGGGGTAACCCTGGAGATCAGCCTTGATAACGGTGAAGCTTTCAGCGGAGATTTGATGCTCGTCGCCATAGGAAATGCAAGCTATTGCGGAGGCGGCTTTAAAGGCGTACCCGGAGCAGATGTGGCAGACGGCCTGATCGACGTGAGTATTGTGGGAAATATCAGCAGAAGGACCTTCTTATCCCTCCTTGGGAAATACAGAAAGGGGACGCATTTGGAGGATCCTGTTGTCAAGATCTTCCTTACCTATCGAAAATGCAAGAGCCTGACCATAAAGCCACAGGGAATGATGAAGCTCTGTACTGACGGTGAAATTACGATGATGGGAGAAACTACCTTCACCATTGAACCTGCATGCATGAAATTTTCTGTTCCTCAGGGTTGCGTATAGCCGTCGGAATATGCTATAATCTGATTTGTCCGTCTCAATCGGACGGGGGCTGGGCCCCTGGGGGAGCCGGCATTAATACAGGGAGAAGTATCGAAGTGGTCATAACGGGGCTGACTCGAAATCAGTTTGGGAGCAATCCCACGTGGGTTCGAATCCCACCTTCTCCGCCAACGAAAAAAGAGCACCTTCATGGTGTTCTTTTCGTTTTATGAAACAGTGGTGGGATTCGAAGCCGAAAGGGCGCGACAGTCGGGAGAAAGTCCGGTGGACTTTCGAGCAAGGAGCGGTCCAAGATGCCTGAAAAAGGCATCGCAGGACGGCAGATGTGAGCGAAGCGAACAGCTGTGAAATCCCACCTTCTCCGCCAACGAAAAAAGAGCACCTTCATGGTGTTCTTTTCGTTCCTTCATATCAAGCGCAGCTGCCTGTTAATATATTTTATTTTTAATCGACATGAGCAATGCCGAATAGGCAGGAGAACAGGAAACAGGCGAAAAATTAATCAGCTTTGCCAAAGATGCTGGGTACGATATCACCCTGAATGAAATGAAAAATTTCTTCAGTGAAGTGGCGGAATTAAAAGAAAGCACCCTGTCGGATGCGGAGCTGGATATGATTGCAGGCGGCAAATCCAGAACCTTAGGAGTATTGCAGTCCGCGGTTGTGAAGTCTATAGCATGTCTCCTTGCATCAGTGACGGAATCTCTTAATAGTGATGGGATTTGTTTTGCGTAACAGTGATTTAATGATGCAAGCCATATAATTGAAGTGCACCCCAAATGTTGGATGAAAAATCTATCATTTGGAGGTGTACTTTTTTATGTATAATAGGAATAAGAAAAAGTACAAAGGGGGTGCGGACGAAATCCTGGACTCATAAAAAGACAGGAGGCTGTCCATGTATTCCTATGAAGATCGGAAAAAAGCTGTAGAATTATACATTAAGTATGATAGGTCCGCCGCGAACACGATTCGAGAACTGGGATATCCAGATCGGAAAATGATAGTACATTGGTATAAAGAATATATAGAAACCGGCGATCTTCATGAAGGATCCCGCAGGAAACTTAAGTTTACCGAAGAACAGATGCGTACTGCAGTCGATTACTATCTTGAGCACGGAAAAAATGCTGCCAGAACAGTCAGGAAGATCGGATATCCTTCCCGTGAGACGCTCAGGCTTTGGATCAGTCAAATGGCCCCTAAAGAACGAAAAATTCGCACAAACAACTGGGGCATGGTACAATTAACTAGCGAAGAGAAAAAAGATGCTGTTCTTGATTTCTGTACAAGAGAAGGTTCTGCAGCAGATATCGCAAAGAAGTTCGATGTCAGCAGGGGAACCTTGTATAAATGGAAGAAGCAGTTGCTAGGGGAAAAGGAATCACAAAACATGAAGAAATCCAGAAAACAAACATTATCGGATGACAGAGATGCTCTTTTGACAGAAGTCGAGTCCCTGAAGAAACAAATCTATCGTCAACAAATGGAGCTGGATATTCTAAATGAGACACTGAAATCATAAAAAAAGATCCGGGCATCAATCCCAAAAAACTGGCGAACCGGGAAAAAACCAGACTGATTGATGCCCTGAGAAGAAAATACCCACTAAACGAATTGCTTTTGTTGACCGGTATGCCAAAGAGCAGCTACTTCTACCATGAAGAAGCGCAAAAACGACCGAATAAATATGCTACCCTACGAGTTGAAGTTAAGACGATTTTTACTCAGAATCAAAGTCGCTATGGTTATCGGCGGGTGCACGCCGAAGTTAATGGAAAAGGGATAGCAGTATCCGAAAAGGTAATCAGAAGGATTATGAGAGAGGAACAGCTTGTCGTCCCATTCAAGAAAAAACGAAGATATAGCTCATACATGGGAGAGATCAGCCCTGCAGCAGACAATCTGGTAGCCCGTAATTTTCATGCCGACGCGCCAAACAAGAAATGGTTAACGGATCTCACGGAATTTCATATCCCTGCAGGGAAAGTCTACCTCTCTCCCATTATTGACTGTTTTGATGGGCTTGCAGTCAGTTGGACAATCGGGACCAGCCCGGATGCAGAACTGGTGAATACGATGCTTGATAATGCAATAAATACCCTTCAAGACGGAGAGACTCCCATTGTGCATTCCGACCGGGGCGGTCATTACCGCTGGCCAGGCTGGATATCGAGAATGGATAATTCAGGATTAACAAGGTCCATGTCAAAGAAGGGCTGTTCTCCGGACAATTCAGCGTGTGAAGGTTTCTTTGGGAGATTAAAAAACGAAATGTTTTATTATCGATCATGGGAAGGCGTTTCTATAGATCAGTTCATTGATAAATTAGATCAGTATATCCAGTGGTACAATGAGAAAAGGATTAAGATGTCGCTGGGTGGTGTGAGCCCGTTAGAATATCGGCGAAATATTGGTTAAACGGCATGAGCAAGTCCAAGAAAATGTCCGCACCCCCAAATCATAATTTATGAAAGGATCTTTGTAATATGTTGGAATACTCTATCTTGATGTTTGTCGTGGGACTCCTGTCTTTGATATTGGGTATCATGATTTGCAAAGGAAACACAATGCTGATCCATGACTATCATCAAATGAAAATACGAGAAGCAGATAAGTCTGCGTATGGAAAAGACTTTTCAAAAGGAATCTTCATAATTGCGCTGTCTATGTTCATAAGTGGAGTGATTGCATTATTCGGTTACTCTGCAACAATGGTGACAGCACTTATTGTTTTGTTCGCGGGGTTTATAATTGGATTTATCATGATTGCCAGAGTTCAGAAGAAATACAACAACGGTATCTTTTGAAACGGAAAGTTTTGTTTTGTTCCCTCTTGCCTTTCCGACTTACGTATCATATAATAAAACTTGACTACTAACCGCAGTTATTAGATGCGATTTCTTTGCAGAATTTTTTAAAAAAACAATGGAAGCCGTTTCGGGAGGAAGATGGAAACATGAAGAAACGAATTATGTCCATTCTGGTATGTCTCAGCATTTTTGCTGCACTTCTGCCGGTGCTTTCAATCAGAGTAGCAGCGGCAGATTCTGTGACATACATAGACATAGACGGAAGTGAGAAATCAGCTGCCGCTACGAGGGTAACGGATAGTATCTCCGCCACATGGAACACCGGATGGTACTATGTACAGGGAACCGTAAACATTTTAGATACTGTCACGGTGTCTGGCAACGTCAATCTCATTCTGACAGACGGATCAAGTCTGACGGTTGGCTGGGGAACAAAGGTTGAGGAAGAAAACAGCCTCACGATTTATGGCCAGTCCAGCGGAACAGGTGCGCTCACAACTACTGGCGGTTCAGGAGGCGCTGGCATCGGCGGTGGTGGTGGCGGTATCAACGGCGGTACAATCACCATTAACGGCGGAACGATCACAGCCACTGCCCCGTATGGTGGTGCGGGTATTGGCGGAGGACGGGGCGGTGACGGCGGTACGATTACCATTAACGGCGGAACGGTAACCGCCACAGGTAACAGAAACGCCGCCGGCATTGGCGGTGGAAGGGAAGGCTCAGCAGGAACAATCACGATTAACGGCGGAACGATCACAGCCTATGGCGGGAACGATGGCGCCGCAGCTATCGGTGGCGGAATGTACAACAGGGCTGGCACCGTAATCATCAACGGCGGCAGTATTGATGAATACGCGGGTTCCGGAGCACAAGGCATAGGAAACGGCAAGAACCCGATAGAAGAAACCAGTGTCACAAACGCTGCCGGAGACAGAGTCTATCTTACCAGGATAACGCTTTCCGGCGTGACAACCAGAACAGCGATCACCTCGATGACCATAAGCGCCGAATATAATATTAGGGATATGAAAACGAATGCCGACGGCAGGCTGCATCTCTTTCTGCCTGATGGTACAACGGTCACTGCAGTCTCAACTTCATCCAAGAATTATTTTGGCACAGTTACAACGAGCAGCGAAATCAGAGCTAATAAAATCTTCTATCCCATTGTTGTCTCTGAGGTATCTTTTCCGGTGGCAGGGACGTATTACACCGGACAAGCCCTTGATTTTGCTGTCGACTTCACGGACAATGTTACGGTGAATATCGGCGCAGGCGTGCCATATATTCCGCTAACCGTCGGCAATACCCCACGAGAAGCCGCCTATGTATCCGGAAGCGGAAACGCGACGCTGCACTTCCGTTATGTGATTCTGCCCGGAGAAAACGATCTGGACGGTATTTCTATTGGAAACAGTATTGAATTAAACGGCGGCACAATACAAGGCAGCGATGATAGTATAGCGGGCACAGAGCTGAAAAACGTCGACAGCGCAACCGGCATTCTGGTGGATACCCCACCGATTGTGACGATCAGCTCCCCCGCTGCCGACCCAACCAATTTAAATCCTATCCCAGTCATGATGACCTTTAGCGAAGACGTCACCGACTTCGACATTGATGATCTTACAGTCGGCAACGGCGTATCAGGCAACCTTTCCGGCAGCGGTATGACTTATACGGCAGAAATTACACCTTCCTCCGAGGGCCCAGTCACGGTTGATATCGGTGCTGGAGCCACGCAGGATTCAACGGGAAATTTCAACACTGCGGCCGTACAGTTCTCCATCAATTATGACAGCACAGCACCAACCGTGGCAATCAGTTCTCCGGCCGCCGACCAAACCAATTTAAATCCTGTCCCAGTCACGATTACCTTCAGCGAAAGCGTGACTGGCTTCGATCTTGCTGATCTGACGGTCGTCAACGGCGTACCAGATAACCTTTCCGGCAGCGGCATGACTTATACGGCGGAAATTATTCCCTCCGCCGAGGGTCCAGTCACGGTCGGCATAGCCGCAGGAGTCGCGCAGGATGCGGCGGGCAATTTGAATACCGCGGCCGCGCCGTTCTCCGTCAATTATGACAGCATGGCCCCAACTGTGGGAATAAGCTCTCCGGCCGCCGATCCGACCAATTTAAATCCTATCCCGATCACGATCACCTTCAGCAAAATCGTCACCGGCTTCGAACTAGCTGATCTGACGGTCAGCAACGGCGTACCAGATAACCTTTCCGGCATCGGCACGACTTATACGGCGGAAATTATTCCCTCCGCCGAGGGTCCAGTCACGGTTGACATAGCCGCAGGAGTCGCACAGGATACAGCGGGCAATTTGAATACCGCGGCCACGCCGTTCTCCGTCAATTATGACAGTATTATACCATCTGTATATTCTATTTTGCCGGCTGATGGCTCAATTAATGTTTTGGTAAGCGGCAATGTTGGCATTACTTTTAGTGAGGAGATGGACATTGGATCTGGAACAATTACTTTAACGCCAAGCGTCGGCAGCGCTGTAACGCTCATTGACGGCATATGGTCCGGCGGCAATACGGTCTATACGATGCCTTATGGCGGCCTTGCTTACGACACCGCCTACACTTTGCTCGCCACAGAATTTAAGGATGTTGCCAACAACAGTATTCCGGCAATTTCGCATGGCTTTGCCACTGAACTGGAACCATTGATTCCCACTGCATTACCGGATAGCTTAACCATCGTCAAAGGCGGCACCGCCAGCATTTCGGTCGCTCTCGGGCAGGGCACTGCCGCGGCAGCCTCTGCGTCAGTTACG
The DNA here is from genome assembly GCA_023415235.1 of Bacillota bacterium. GTDB lineage: Bacteria > Bacillota > Clostridia > Peptostreptococcales > Anaerovoracaceae > Anoxybacterium. The sequence continues at coordinate 85,294 of JAEZLP010000031.1, read as the reverse complement.
GTAAGTGACGGTGCTATTGCCGCAGTGAATGAAACGTCGCTCACAGCCAATGGCAGTGTTGTCGTCAGCGGCCTTGAAGTGGGTACGACGGATATTACCGTGGATTTCTACGATACAGGCGGCGCTTTGCATACCACTGCTACCGTCTCGGTTTCAGTGGTACCTGCGGCTCCCGCATCGCGGGGTGGTGGTTCCAAGACCGCGACCGTCAAAGCTGAAAATGGAGCAATGGAAACCGTTCACATAACAACAAGCGGCAGCAACGTATCCGCGGTTTTAAGCCCGGTGCAGGGCGACGCGCTATCCGGCGGAGCCGCGCTGACGCTGACCTTGCCCACGGTCAGCAAGGCCACAAGCTACGGAGTGATGCTTCCCGCAGACAACCTATCCAGGTATGAAGGCGGAACATTGACCATAAACACGGAACTCGGCAGTATTTCGATGCCGTCCGATATGCTTTCCCCCTTGTCCGGCACGTCAGGTCAGACTGTCCAAATCACCATCGGCCGTGGTGAGGTTTCAAGCCTTCCCGGAAATGTGCGGGAGAAGATCGGCGACAAGCCTCTGATTCAGCTGACGATGTCCATCAACGGAAAACAAACTGCTTGGAGTAACCACAACGCGCCAGTCACGGTTTCGATTCCCTTTACGCCGACAGCGGAAGAGTTGGCAAATCCGGAAAACATCGTTGTCTGGTATATCGAAGGGGACGGAACTCTCAGCTGTGTGACGAACGGACGCTACAACCCCTTGACCGGTATGGTTGTATTTCGTACAACCCACTTCAGCGACTATGCGGTTGATTACAATCCTGTCGGTTTCAGCGACGTGGTTGAGGGCGCGTGGTATTGTAAGGCAGTGAATTATTTGGCTGCAAGAGGGATAACAAGCGGCACGGGTGGCGGCAGGTTCAGCCCTGATGCAAAGCTGACGCGGGGAGAATTTATCGTTATGCTGATGCGGGCTTACGGAATTAGTCCGGACAATGCCCCGACGGACAATTTCTCGGATGCGGGAAACACCTATTACACCGGCTACCTAGCGGCAGCAAAGCGGTTTGGCTTGGCGGACGGCGTGGGAAACAATCGGTTTGCGCCTGAACGGGACATTTCGCGACAGGAAATGTTTGCCCTGCTGTATAAAAACCTGACGGAGATCAATCGGGTGCCGCAGGGTGACGAATCCACAACGATATCTGTTTTTTCTGATGCGGGGCAAATTAAACCATGGGCAAAGGATGCCATTGCAGTGCTGGTAGGCGCGGGAATTGTCGAAGGCAACACTGGAAAGCTGTCCCCGACGAATCGGGCAACAAGAGCCGAAATGGCGCAGCTGATTTACAAATTGGAATACCTGATGCAGTTTCTGCAAACGCAATAAATGGGGGTAAATTCGAAATGGAAACTCGGAAAAATAACCGGACAAAAGAACAGGGCGCGGAGACAAAAAAACAGCTCTATGCGTGCGCAGAAGAATTGTTTCGTGTACATGATTATCAGGATGTCAGCGTTGAGGCCATCACGCGCATGGCGGGGGTCACAAAGGGCACGTTTTATGTGCATTTTGAATCCAAGGACGCGCTGGTTCTCGAACTTATAATGGCTCATGTCGAGAGGATGGACACGCAGTATAAAGCCTTTCTTGAGGGATTACCGGATGAAATGGCCTCAGCCGATGTGATGCTCGCCTTTGTGGATAGAATTTTCGATCTACTTACAACTCAGTTGGGCTGTGACAACATGAGGGCGGTTTATCGGCAGCTGCTTTCCGGCACGGTCAATATGGAGGCGGTAAAAGGTTATAGCAGAGATTTATATGCGCTTATCCGGGAGGTACTGGAACGAGGCATACGGCGGCAGGAATTCGTGAGCGAATTGTCGCTTGAGGCATTGACACGTCATTTTGTCATGGCTATCCGCGGGCTTACCTACGAATGGTGTATCCGGTATCCCGACTTTAATCTAAAACAGGTGGCTGCGGAACATATCCGACTGCTGCTGAAGGGACTTTCTCCGGTGAAATAAGTTGAATAATTTACAGATTGGAATTAAAATTTAATAAATTGAAAAACCAAACCAGAAAGGAAGTGCGAGGGAAGCCCATGAACAAGACGGATATTAAGCTGCGAAACGAGGCCGTTTCGGATTACAAAGCCGTGGAGGAATTGACGAGAGAAGCCTTTTGGAATCTGCATGTCCCGGGGTGTGATGAGCACTATCTTATGCATGCGATGAGAGATGCCGATTCGTTTATCAAGGAGCTGGACTTCGTAGCGGAAGTGAATGGGAAAATTGTTGGGAATATCGCATATACAAAGGCGAAAATCGAAGCGGACGACGGCAAAACTTATGAGGTGGTCTCTTTCGGCCCCATATCAGTCCTGCCGGAGTATCAGGGAAAGGGAATCGGAGGCATGCTGATTGAGCATACGAAAAAAATCGCAAAAGAACTTGGATACAAGGCAATTCTGATTTACGGCGATCCGGACTATTACAGCAGGTTTGGCTTTATAGCAGGCGAAACTTTTCATATCGGCTCGTCGGACAATATGTATGATGCTTCGCTTCTGGCAATCGAGTTATACGAAGGAGCATTATCCGGCATAAGCGGCCGTTTCGTAGAAGATGCTATCTATGAGGTTGATGAAGCTGCTGCAAAGGAGTTTGATAAAGGTTTCCCTGAAAAAGAGCTGCGGAATGATCTGCCGTCCCAGGAAAGGTTCCGTGAAATGCTGGGAATGAGAAGCCCAAGATTTGATACGGTTTCCTAACCGTATGGTGAAAGGATTTGATGCTTTGGTTGATATTCGTAAAATAGCGCCATTTTTCTCGGGATGGGATGAAACCTTTATTTGGTCATGTTTGCAGGGATGTATGGGATATGCGATTGTGGATGATAAGGAAGAGCCTGCTGCAGCTCAGCTTGTAGTGGGAGATATCTGCTTCTTTGCCGGAACACCGGACCAGCGGCTTGCATCGCAGGCAGCTGCTCCGATTATGGTCCCCCGCAATGAAGACTGGGGGAAGACAATTGAGACCGTATTTGGAAATGATGTGGAAAAGGCGTTGCGGTATGCTTTTAAAAAAGAACCGGATGCTTTTGACATTCCTAAGCTGGCCCAATATTCAGAGTCTCTTGGCGATGACTATTCTCTGAGGCTTTTTGATGAAGAATTATATCACAGTGCAATGCGGGAAGCCTGGTCAAAAGACCTGTGCTCGCAATTTTCAGACTATCAGGATTACAGCAAACGAGGAATCGGCGTTGCCGTCATTCACCGGGGGGAGCTTGTATCAGGCGCATCCTCCTATATCATCTATGACGGCGGAATTGAGATAGAAATCGATACAAAGCCGGAATACCAGCGAAAAGGCCTTGCTTTAGCCTGCGGGGCCAGACTGATTCTGGAATGTCTGCGACGAGGTTTGTATCCAAGCTGGGATGCCCATGATCTGCGTTCTGTTTCGTTGGCGGAAAAGCTGGGATATCGCATGAGTCATCCTTACACGGCTTATATTCAGAAAGAGTTTATAAGAAGCTATGTGTCATCTGTAGGAACTGCCTGAATTCGAAAATAGAAGAAAATTTTAAAATTTGGTTTGATTTCCATTTTAAAGCATTGTATTGTTTGATTAACCCTAAATATAATGAGTAATAGAAAGGAAACAAGCCATGAAAATGAACATCGAACAGATCCCACCGTATCGAATCGCATTCATCAGGCATACAGGCCCATATGGAGCCGGAAACGTACAGACCATGGAAAAGCTGAAAAGCTGGGCGAAATCCAATGATTTGTTTCACAAGGAAGCTATCCTGCTGGGAATTCCGCGGGACAATCCCGAAACGACAAGGCCGGAAAACTGCCGGTATGATACCTGTCTTGTCATTTCAGCGGATTATTGCTTAAGGGATGAAACGATCCATCAAGGCACGTTGGAAGGGGGTTGCTACGCCGTTTTTCAGATCGAGCACACGGCGGAAGCCTTACAGGAAGCCTGGGCCGGTATTTTCCCCGAGTTGAGCAGCCATGGCTGCCGGTTCGATGAATCAAGACCAGTTCTGGAGCGGTATCGTATGGAATTGGTTCTTAACCATTTCTGTGAAATCTGTGTACCGATATTTTGATACTAAGAAACCGCCGGCGGCGGTTTCTATTTTATAGGAATATAAATGTCAAATTCGGAAGCATCCTGATCAGGGCCAAGAAATCGCTCGTCATAAAATTCAAAATCATCTCTAAGGTCAATCTCGTATCCGGAACAGAGAACCCAGGTGCCCCATATAAACTCGTAAGTCATATGCAGAGTATCCAGCTTTCCCTTGTGAGTAAATACAGCATATTTTCCGCCCTTGAGAACCTTTGAGTCCATTCCATGAGGAATGACGGAAGGGGAGCTGACTTCGGCGCCGATAAAGTGGCTGGATTCGGTGGTTTCCTCAAATATCTTGAGATCAAAATCCGGGTCCGCCTCGCAGACACCGTATCCTCGAATTCCGCCGACCGTGTTTGGAATCTCGGAGACTCTTGCGTTGAATGTCTTCCACAGCGAATGGATCCGGTTGTTCCGAAGAGAAGATTTCCCGCGAAGCCCGATCAACATGACTGGCCCGATCTCCCGGATACAGGGCTGAATAGTGACTCCTTGTGATAGGTGTTTCAACCGAAGCGGATTCAGTTCCTTTTTATTTCCGATGAGCGTATCAATTCTGTTTTTTCGGTAGGTTCCCGGAGAAACCTGGTAAACCTTCTTGAAGGCACGGTTGAATGCTTCCTGAGAATCAAACTGATAGCTGACCGCAATATCCAGTATCTTTTTATCAGTATAGAGAAGCTCGCCTGCGGCCCTGCACAACCTGCGTGAACGGATATAATTCCCGACCGTCTCACCAAGTGCTGCCTCAAATATTCTGTGAAAATGATAATAGGAGTAGCCGGCGGCGTCGGCTACCTCATCGACTCTGATATCATCAACGAGATTGCTTTCAATAAACAGAATTGCTTTTTCCAGCTGTTCCAGGTAATTCATTTTCTTTTCACTCACAATCGGCAATCATCCTGAAATCATCCGAAAGAAATCTGCAGGAGCTTTTTCTCTTTCCATGACAACAGGGTAGCTTTTCTGATGAACTTCATCGCAGACACGAAAACTATGCCATTTACTGTCCGCCGGTGTTCCAAAACAAATATACACAATTCCTTCGCTTACGTCAAATACCATGCTGTGGAGACAACCGAAAAACTCATCATAGAAGTTGCAGCGGAGACCTTCGGGATATTTCGTGGTCAGCAGCCTCTTTAAATCATCGATTGAAATCGGATTAATATTGTTTAACGTATCCTCGATCAGCAGATACCGTTCCAAAGAATTCTTCATGCTCATGGGAGCAAATGATTTTAATTCCTCCAGATGTACGTGATTTGTTGAATGAATAAACTGTTTTTCCGACTGCGCGTCGATTCTTCTGACCGCTTTGATACCATTGAAGGTTTCGATGAGCGCCGCGTTTCCGTATGGATCTGCCACCATCAGGTTGATGTTAAAAGCGATGGGCATGTCCTTCGTCCATTGGATCGCGTCCTCCACATCTTTGCAATTTTCCAGCACCGACCGGATCACAGCCCAGAATTGAAGACCGATGATAGCTGGTTTGGCAGCGAATTCAAAATTACCGACCGGAAGACCTGCGGAAGTCTGACTCACAGCAAGACCATGCTCGTTCATTCCGTCTTCCCTGCCAAACTGCAGCAGGGAGAAACCGATGTGAGCATATTTTCCTTTTATTTTAGTAGTAACCAGTGTCATTTCCTCCATTTTGTCGCTGAAATCATAGTTCCGTGCCATCAGGATATGGCCATTTTCGGTTTTGGATGGCAGTACAGCCATCTGACTGCAGCCGGGGCGAAGATAGGTCATGGCATAATAGAATACCTGACGGGGCAGGATTCCCAATTCCACGGCAAAACCTTGGATTTCCTCGTTTAGACCGGGACAGTATTCTTCAAATAGCTTTAGCATTTGTGTTGTCTCCTGATTTGAGAAACAGGTTCCGCTAGCTCTCACAAATCCTTCTAAATCCGGAATGCTTCTGCAAATTCTCCCGAGTGTCCTGCCGGCATCGTAGCTGCTTCCCTCAAGCAGTAAATGATTTGATTGACGTCCCATTCATTTATCCTCCTTTTATTTTAATCTGTCTTTAGGATATCAGAGCCAATGTTAGGAGATTTGATAAATTCTGCTTATTTTATTGCATGGCTGTGGTATAATCCAAATAAAGGAAGTTTACAAAAAATGGTTCGGGTAATGCACGGAACTGTTCGGAAAGGAGAAAACCTATGGACAAAAGAGTCATAGCTGTTGCCATGAATCCATCCATTGATAAAACCATCCTGCTGAGCAAGCTGACTCCCTATGGCTTGAATCGAGCGTCAGGTACGCGGCTTGATCCGGGCGGAAAGGGGATTAATGTGGGCCGAGTCCTGCATAGCTTTGGCGTGGATGTTACAGTTTTAGGTATGATGGCAGGCCGTCAGGGAGATGCTCTGCTGGAACTTTTAAAGAGCTCGGGTCTGGATTGCGACTTTCTGAAAGTGGAAGGGGAGACGAGAACCAACTATAAGCTGTACGACGAAAGCGCCGGAAAAGTGACGGAAATCAATGAACCGGGATTCGAGGTAGCGCCTGAACAGGTTAGTATCTTTCTTGAAAAGCTGGAAACAATGTCGGCTCAGGCAGAAATCGTGGTGCTCAGCGGCAGCCTGCCTCCCGGGATTCCGGTGGATTTCTATGGAAATTGCACGGAGATTGCAAAAAGAAAAGGGGCAAAGGTATTGCTTGACGCCGACGGGCTGGCTCTTACAGAAGGCCTGAAGGCGTTGCCCTATGCGGTGAAACCAAATCTGAAGGAATTGGGAACCATTTTCCGTCAGGAATTCAGCAACTATCGTCAGGTAGGGGAGGCGGCCAGAAAGCTGATCGACCGCGGCATAGAAATCGTCATAGCCTCCATGGGACCGGACGGCGCGGTCTATGCCAACAGAGATGAATTATTTAAGGCAGACAGCTGGAATATTTCAGTGAGAAGCACAGTAGGAGCGGGAGATGCCATGGTTGCCACCCTTGCCTACTCCATACTGAAGCAGGATTCTCTCCATGAAATTGCAAGACTAACCACAGCGGCAAGCACCATTACGGTGTCCAAGGACGGAACCCAGTTCTGCAGCTTTGAAGAAGTCCTGAAATCGGCCGGAAAGGTGAATGTAAGAAGCTTGTTGTATTAGAGGGAGACAGGGGTATGTATTTAGATCACATTGCCATTTATACAAGCGACTTGGAACGCTTGAAGGCTTTTTATGAAAAGTATTTTTCAGGAAGGGCAAATGCCCTGTACCATAACAGGAAAACAGGACTTAAGACCTATTTTATCACATTTGAATCAGGAGCAAGACTGGAGCTCATGCAGCATCCGGTTTTCAGTGGAAGGGTCGCAGCATCATCAAAAAACGGTCTTACTCATCTTGCGTTCTGCGTCGGATGCAGAGAAGATGTGGATAAACTTACAAATTTATTGTCAGAAGACGGATATGCCTTGAAAAGTGCCCCGCGGGTAACCGGGGACGGCTACTATGAGAGCTGTATTCTGGATCCTGACGGAAATGAAGTGGAAATCGTAGCGGAGAGGGAGTGATTTTCATGAAAATGGGGCTGATTATCATTGACATTCAGAAAGACTATTTCAAAGGCGGGAAGAACGAACTTCATGAGCCTGAAAAGGCGGCGGAAAATGCCAGACTGGCGCTGGACTTTTTCCGACGAAAAGGGCTGCCCGTTTATCATGTTCAGCATATCAGCACAAGAAAGGGAGCAAATTTCTTCCTGCCTGACACCGAAGGAGCTGAAATCCATGATACTGTTCATCCGATGGGAGGGGAAAAGGTATTCGTCAAGCATACGCCAAATTCCTTCTTTGATACGGGTCTGGCGGATGAACTGACAGGGAAAAACATCGAACATATCGTAATATGCGGAATGATGAGCCATATGTGCGTCGATACCACGGTGAGAGCGGCGAATAGCTTGGGAATACCGACAACGGTGCTTCATGACGCATGCGCGACAAAAGATCTGGTGTGGGAAAAAGACCTGATTCCAGCCTCCGTAGTCCACGGAACGTTTATGGCCTCGCTGCAGAACGTATTTGCCAAAGTGATATCGACTGCGGAATTTCTAAAACAGGTTCAGGAATAAAATTGTGCCGGATTACGATCAGAGGTACAGCATCAAATACAGGAGTGAAGCCGCCAGTCTCCTGTCTTTTTGTATATTCTGCCTGATAAAAACGGTTACCTGCTTCATGGCTTCCGTTGCCTCCTCAAACAAGGGATTAAGGAGAGGGAAGCAATGGGACATTCCTTTCCATACCTTTACATGAATATTCACTCCCGCGGCGTCGGCCTTTTCACCGAAGCGTGTGGAATCATCCCTAAGAACCTCGTCGTTTCCCACATGAATCATGATGGGAGGCAGTCCGTCAAGATTACCCAAAAGAGGCGATGTATAAGGATGTGTGGATTCTCCTGACATGGTCATGTCAAGACTGGGAGAAAAAGCGACACAAGCTGCCGGCATAGGGATGCGGTCATCCTTCAGCTTCAGCAGGGTGCCTATTTCGATTCCACCACCTGCGGAATCACCGACAAAGACAATATCCTCCGGTCGGTAGCCCTGATCCAGCATCCATCGGTATATGTCGGCTGAATCCTTGACTGCAGATGGCGCCGGGTGCTCCGCAGCCGGACGGTAGTCAAACAGAAGAGCCTGATATCCCGTCATCTTCACAAAATTAGCCACGATGCTGCGGCGGGATTTTGCATTGCCCATGACAGGTCCCCCTCCGTGAAAGTAAAGAATTACCTTGTCCTTTTCGGCGCTCTCCGGGCGGATCCATTCCGCATAGAGAGGAACATAATCTGACTTTTCAACGGTAACGCCGTCCGGTAAGGAAGTCAGTCGTTCCACAAACCGCACACATTTCAATTTTCCCTTCATACTCATAATGACAACCTCCACTCTTATCAAAATCCCCTTTTAAGTAAGTTATGATCGTTCCATATATATACCATAGCGATTGATTAGTCAATTCCGCTTAAATTAGAAATTGGTTAAATTATCCTTAAAATATAACGAGATAAAACTAAAACGGTCTTCAAAGCAATTTATATTTCTTTATTGTTACCGCTGCCGCTCAGCTTTTTAGACAAATTTTTGGGGAAAAAAAGGAATTAATAGAATAAAGAAGGAATTGATTGAATATTGGTCTGAAGTATGGTAATAAAATAAGTAACTGGTTAATAAGGAAAGGGGGGTTAATGATGAAATCAGTTGTTATTTACTATTCACTTACAGGAAATACAAAATTGGTTGCAAAAATGATTGCGGAAAGATTAGGGGCGGATATCATCGATCTGAAACCGGAAAAGGAAATCCCAAACAAAGGCATCGGCAAGTATTTCCTGGGCGGTATGAGTGTATTACTGCAAAAGAAGCCCAAATTGCTGAATGATGAGATCAAATTGGAAGAATATGATACGCTGGTGATCGGAACACCGATATGGGCCGGCAGCCCTGCACCTCCTTTGAACACATTCCTATCCGACACCAAAATCAAAGATAAGAACATATTTCTGTTCGCCACTTGCAGTCCCGGTACCGACACGGGCAAATGTTTCGGAAAAATAAAGGAAAAACTGAGCAGAAACAGAATCAGGGATACAGCGGGTTTCGAGGATCTAAAAAAGATGAGCGCAAAGGAATTGGACGACAAGGTACGAAAATTCAGCAAAATCATCATGGAATCATAATAATCATCATAGAAAAAATGGTAATCAAAAAAGAAGGTCATTTCATGTGGAATGACCCTCTTTTTTATTGGCAATCATTCTTAACTAGCAATGCACCCGCATAATCCCGTATAGGGATGCTGCTGACAATCCTGTAGAAGTCCTTCATAGAAGTCAAGTACATTTTTGATTGTGCCAAATCCATGGCTCAGCTCATATTCTGAATAGTTCTCTGATGAATTTTTTAATTCCTGAATCCCCCTATGCAGCTTGGGAACAAAATCGGAAGCCATTCCGACCTTTTCCTGATTGATAATGAGCCAGCCACTGGATGCTTTGATGAGATCCCGGTTTTCCCATTGAATCTCGTGGTTCTCTCCGACTCTTATCCAATTTCCTCCCGGAATATTGACGCGGAGATAAAACCGATACTTCATAACCTACACCAACCTTGTTTTATTTCCCGGTAACCACAGTTACGCTGCATCCATTATATTTGAAAACATCATCCGGCGCAATAAGAAATCGGAAGTATTTGATTTGATAAATTGCCATAATAAGGGAGCCGTTATATGGCAGTTTCCAAAGCCACCTTCATCATGTCGGTAAATGACTTTTCCCGTTCCTCCGCAGTGGATCTTTCGTTTGTGATGAAATGATCGCTGATTGTAACAATGCATAATGCCTTAGCCCCCAGGTAGGCGGCGTTCATATACAATGCTGCAGCTTCCATTTCCACCGCAAGAACACCCATTTTAGCCCATCTTTGCCACCAATCCTCCTGCTGCTCGTAGAAAACGTCACAGGATACAATATTGCCGGCGTGAACAGGAATTCCAAGCTTGTCCGCGGATGCTTTCGCTTTCATCAACAGATCAAAGTTGGCGCAGGGTGCATAGGTGCCGTTGATTCCGAAGGTATGAGCGTAGTTGGAATCGGTTGACGCAGCAACGCCGAACACGATGTCCCTGAGTTTGACACTCTCGGAAAACGATCCTGCGGATCCGATCCGGATCAAATTCTGTACTCCGTAATCCTTGATCAGCTCCCAGCTGTATATTCCCATGGACGGCATTCCCATTCCGGTGCCCTGAACGGAAACGGGGACGCCTTTGTAGATGCCGGTATATCCAAGCATTCCTCTGATTTCATTGTAGCATTTGGGACTTTCTAAAAAATTCTCTGCAATGAATTTCGCTCTGAGAGGATCTCCGGGAAGCAGAATGGACTCTGCAATTTCCCCTTTCTTTGCAGCATAAATATGTGCAGTCATAATCCTAAGACCTCCTGTTTTTTCTATCAGTATATCATATCCAGGAAGAGAGTGGAAATACATAATTATGCTTGTTTACTTGGGGGTATAATTCATGTATGATAGTAACAACATTATATTCCATAATATAAGATAGGATATTCCATACCCTATTAGGTAGTAAACAATTCTTTCAGAGGAGCATTAGATGGAAAACAATTTAAAAGCGAAGTATCATGGAATCAGAGAGATCAGGTCCTTGAAGGACATGCTGGATTCCAGCGTGCGGCTGTATGCTGACAGAACCGCTTTTCTGGTTAAAAAGACGAAGGGCGGAGATTATTTCCACATCACCTATGCGCAGGTCAAGAACGATGTGGATTCCCTGGGAACAAAGCTCATTGAGATGGGCCTTAAGGACAGCAAGATCGCTGTGATCGGAGAAAACTGCTATGAATGGATTGCATCTTATTTTGCGGTTGTCAACGGCGCCGGCATCGTGGTACCGCTGGACAAGGAATTAAGCAGGGATGAAATCTGGAATCTTCTGAAACAGGCTGGCTGTAGAGCCGTATTTTTCACACAAAACTATGAAGATTATTTTAAGGATTATGAGATTGAATATAAGATCAGGATGAAGATTTACGGGGATAGAACCGATCTTTCGGAACCCCTGAATTACCAAGAAAATGAAGATTTGGTTCCCGGACAGGTACTGGAGTGGGAAAGCCTTGTAGCGGCAGGAGAAAAACTGATCTCGGAGGGCGACAGGGCATTCATCGATGCGGAGCCTGATCCTGATGAAATGAGGATCATCCTGTTTACTTCAGGAACCACCGATGCGGCAAAGGGAGTCATGCTGAGCCATTACAATATTGCCTCCTGCATTATGGATACCTGCAAGATTGCTTATGTCTCGCCTGAGGACAGGACCTTGTCCATACTTCCCATTCATCACACCTTTGAATCCACAATGGGAATGGCGCTGGTTCTTTACAGGGGGGCATCCATTGCGTTTTTTGAAGGCTTGAAATATATCAACAAGAATCTTGCGGAAGCCCAGGCCACCGTTCTGATCGGTGTACCCCTCATCTTTGAATCAATCTACGACAAGATATGGAAGCAGGCGGAAAAGTCCGGAAAAGCCGGAGCTTTAAAAAAGGCGATTAAACTGAATAAAACGCTGAAGGCCATGGGGATAGACGCAAGCGGCAAGCTATTCAAGAGCGTTCATGAAAAATTCGGGGGTAAGCTTCGGATGATGATCACCGGCGCCGCAGGGATTGACCCCAACGTGCTCAGGGGCTTTGAGGACCTTGGATTTCGTATGCTGCAGGGCTATGGGCTGACAGAATGCTCTCCGCTTGTATCCGGTACCCCTGATTTCAGCAACACCTATAAAAAAGCCGGCTCGGTAGGACCTTCCGTCGACAGCGGTGAAATCAGAATCGTAGATAAGGATGAGGATGGAATCGGGGAAATCATTTTCAAGGGTCCCAATGTCATGCTTGGCTATTACAACATGCCGGAGAAAACAGCAGAGGTCCTGAAAGACGGCTGGTTTTATACCGGAGATCTGGGTTTTCTGGATAAGGAAGGATGGCTTTACATCACGGGCAGAAAGAAGAACGTCATTGTTACAAAGACGGGAAAGAACATCTATCCGGAGGAGGTGGAATATTACATCAACCGGAATAAATATATCCAGGAGAGCCTTGTACACGGCCTGTTCGATGAGGAAACCGACGATACCCAGGTCAGCGCGCAAATCCGTCCGGACTATGATGTAATCTATGAGGAATTCGGCGAGAGCTTCGGTGAAGAAGAGGTGAGTTCGCTGATCAAACGGGTAATCGCAGAGATCAATGAGAAGCTGCCAATCTATAAAAGAGTCCGCAATATCGCGGTCCGCAAGGATGACTTCATCAAGACGACCACCAAGAAGATTCAGAGACATAAGAACGTTTAATCATGAAGAAGCGTTCCGTATCATACGGAACGCTTGATTTTTTGCTATAAATGATAGTCCCCGACGGATTCCGGCTGATAAAGGACCTTTTTGATATGTATTTCCGTTACGCCGGACGGAATCTCCCATTCAATCCGGTCTCCCTCTCCATAGCCGAGTATGGCTGTTCCAATCGGAGACAACACAGATATTTTATTCTCGATCAAATCGGCGTCCTCCGGATAAACCAAGGCAATTTCCTCTTCATTTCCGTCTATCTCGACCAGGATTTTTGAATTCATCGTAACGATATCGGGAGGCAGCTGTTTTGAATCCACAATTTTTGCTTTTGCAATTTCACTTTTCAGCTTGTCAAAGGACTTGTCGCTTTGAAGGCCTTCCCTCAGCGCATTGCTGATTAATTCACCCAGTCTGTTCCAATCATTCTCTGTGATAAATATTTGTCTCGGCATTCCACACCTCCGTAATATTGACCTTTTATTTCATCAAAAAATAAAAGGCTCTTTCATTTAACTGCATAATCACATTAAATAAAAGCCCTTCATGAGAAATGGTTGTCTTCTATGACGGTTCTTTTCTTAAAGATTATTATATCATGCAGACAGAAAAAAACAAGCAGGCAGATGTTCATACTGTCGAAGCCGTAAGGAACGTTACGTTTCCGCTCTCAGCATCGATTTCTACTGTCGCCCCCATGGGTATCGTGATCTGCGGATAGATATGACCCGCTCTGAAGTTGTTGATGGTCGGCTTTCCGTAAGGTTTCACCACTTCCTCAAAGATTTGATCCAATGTCAGATTGTTTTTCGGCAGTACATCCGGATCGCCCACATCGGCCCAGGTTCCCAGAATGATCCCGCAGCAGTCGGAAAACTTGCCGGCCAGAGCAAGGGACATAAGACCTCTGTCAACCTTGTAGTTCCTTTCTTCCACCTCTTCTATAAAGAGAATTTTGTTCTTTGTATCGACCTCATAGGGCGAACCGAGGGTTGAAACAAGCAGGGAAAGATTGCCTCCGACAATCTGTCCCTTAGCGGTACCGGGATGGATGGTTTGGATGGTTTCCCCGTCGATGGGAGGGACAGGACCGGCTGGATAAGGGGAGAACAGGCTGCCTGTCAGGCTCTTAAGCGTAATCGGATCCAGTGTTCTCCATCCCCGGGACGGCATGGGGCCATGGAGGGTGATCAGATCACAGAGCTGGTTCAGCGCCACATGAAGCCCCGTGATATCGCTATATCCCAGAAAAATTTTCGGATTTCCTGCAATCATTTTAAAATCGATAAGGTTCAAAATCCGGCTCACTCCGTATCCTCCGCGCAGGCAAAAAATGCCATTGATATCAGGATCGGCAAAGGCATTATTGATATCAGCCGCGCGAGCTTCATCAGGACCCGAGAGATAACCGTGGGACATGGTCGCTGAAGGGTACACCACTGGTTTCAGCTCCAAAAATTCAACAGAATCGATGGCAAGAACGAGTTTCTCTTCCGTAACCGGAGAGGCGGGGGCTAAAAGTGCGATCCGATCACCCGGCTTCAACCGTTTGGGCTTAACCATCCTGGTCATTCTGCAAGTACCTCCTCATAAAACAGGTGAATCCATAATATTATATTATTACAGTTTTCCAAATAATACCGCAGGGAGGGAATTTGGCTTGGTTAATATTATGGAATTGGATGAGTTGATTTATAAAGCAGAAAAGTGGGCGATTGGTCTGAGACAGGATTTTCATCGCTGGCCTGAACTGGGAAATGAGGAATATCACACATCGGAAAGAGTTCTTTCCGAGCTCAGCAGCCTCGGGATCGAAACGGAACGGCTGCTGCCCACCGGCATTCTGGGAACGATCAGGAAAAGACCGGAGAAAAGGACGGTTGCACTCCGTGCAGACCTGGATGCGCTGCCGGTTCAGGAGGTGGTGAACCTTCCATTTACCTCGGAGCGAAAGGGAATCATGCATGCTTGCGGACATGATGTACACACAGCCGTTCTGCTTGGTACCGCAATGGTTCTAAGTGAAATTCAAGATGAAATTAATGGTAATGTTAAGTTTATATTTCAACCAGCGGAAGAGACCACCGGCGGCGCGAAGCGAATGATCCGCAAAGGCTGCCTGGAACCGAAGACAGATTATATCCTCGGACTCCATGTGAAACCGGATCTTCCCGCCGGAACCATAGGAATCAAATACGGGAAAGTTCACGCAGCATCCGATATGTTCAAAATCACAGTAAAAGGAAAGCACAGCCACGGAGCCTATCCGGAAATGGGAATTGATTCTATCGCTGCAGCGTCACAGATTGTGACAGGGATTCAAAGCATAGTGTCCAGAAATATCAGTCCGCTGAATTCCGCTGTGATTACGGTCGGAAGCATTCACGGCGGCACAGCGGTCAATCTGATCTCCGATTCCGTGGTTTTGGAGGGAACCTTACGTTCCCTGGATCCTTGGAGCAGAGACTTATTAAAGGAGAGACTGAAGGAAATGGCTCAGTTCACAGCAAAAGCCTACGGAGCCAGGGCGGAGGTGAAATATAAAAAAGGATATCCGGTTTTGATGAACGACAATCTGGTTGTGGAAGCCGTAAAAAATACTGCAATTTGTGATACCTCAATTGAAAAGGTGGTGGAAATCAAGGAACCTACCATGGGCGTGGAGGATTTTTCCTATTATTTGGAAAAGGTGCCGGGCGCTTTTTTCTTTCTCGGGAGCGGATATAAAGGCAGAGAAAATGAAGGGATCCATTCCGGGGGCTTTGAGGTGGATGAAAAGTGTATCGGAATTGGAATCCAGCTTTTCGTGATGGCTGTTATGAAGCTCCTTGAATAATTGTGATAAAAATAAATCATGCCTCAAACCGGGAGACACGGCCGGTTCAGGCATGATCAAATGTTTTCACTCTTTTGTGCATTTAACTTATGCACTGTGGGGACGGGTGAGATTATTCTGCTTTTGCTTTGTTGAATCTGGTAGTCATTCTGGAAACTTTTCTGGAAGCTGCATTCTTATGGATAGTTCCTTTTGCAGCAGCCTGCATCAGTTTCTTTTCCGCCAAAGCCAGCTTTTCCTTTGCGGTGTCAAAATCTCCGCTTGCAATTGCGCCTTCGAAGTTCTTGATGATCGCTTTCAGATGAGATTTCACTCTTCTGTTTACAGCTGTCTTTTTTGCAATAACTCTGATTCTTTTCTTTGCTGATTTGATATTTGCCATTATTTCACCCCACTTTCGCAAAATATCGCAACATGAAGTATATATGAATAGAAAAGAAAATGCAAGGAAAAAATACAAAAAAGCAAATTCGGTGGAGAACATCCTCTAAAAACGGTAAATACTTGAAAAAACAAGGAAATGAGGTAGAAGGCTTTGAATTTCAGAACAGATTTGGCCATAGAAAACAAAGAAATGTACGACTCGGATAATGGGGGAAAAGGAATTGAAATATCAGGAGTTGAGGTGGAAACCGAGAACTTTCAGCATATTGTTGATATCACCAGGATTAAAATAACCGATGAGAACGGTAGCAAAGCACTGCAAAAGCCACTGGGAAACTATATCACAATCGAGGTTGCAGGAGCTGTGGACGGTCCGGAGGAGATCAAGGAGGCTGCTGCTCTGGCGGTGTCCAATGAACTGAAAAGACTGATCAAGTTTCATAGCAAGCTGAAAGTGCTGATTATCGGGCTGGGCAACGACAAGGTTACGCCTGACTCGCTGGGACCCTATACCGTTTCCAAAGTCAAGGTAACGAGACATTACTTCTTAATGTACGATGCGGAAGAGGATAGCGATATGTCCTGTGTCAGCGGATTCATACCGGGTGTTATGGGTTCAACCGGTATGGAAACTGCCGATCTGATCAAAAGCGCGGCGAAAATCGCAAAACCCGAGGTCATTATTGCCATCGATTCCTTGGCGGCAAGGAATGTGAACCGGATCAGCACGACTATTCAAATCAGCGACACCGGAATTTCTCCCGGTGCGGGAACCGGCAATATGAGAAAGCAACTGACGGAGAAAACACTGGGAACAAAGGTGATCGCCATCGGCGTGCCCACAGTGATCGATTCAAAGACGCTGATTTTGGACAACCTGATCAATTATCTGAAGGACCCCTACGGCGCCGAAAAATATATTGACGAAAACGGAATTCCGATGATTGTTACTTCGACGGAAATCGACCAGGTAATCAAGGATTTTTCGGATATAATTTCAAATGGAATTAATATAACTCTTCACCCGGGCATATACTCTTAATATCGCTGGTGTTTGTGAGGAGTTGAATCAATGAGAAGACGTTACAGAGGATACAGCGGAAGGAAGCGACCCGGAAGGATCAGACTTGTGATTTTAACCCTGTTGTTTTGGTCTGTCTCGGGCCTTGTCATGATCGGCTTTCTCCACGGCGGTCCTGCGGCATTATTTGAGGCAAAGAGCGAGGATGTTGCAAAAATGTATATCGGCAACATCTTTCCTACGGTCAGCAGAAGCTCGGATTATGAATCGCGGGATGCTTCAGGTCCTTCCCTGAAGCCTGCGTCGGAGGAGAAAGGAATTTTTGGTGAAGGAAAGTCGGAGACGATCTTTCAGTCAATGATGGGCTCCATGTTCCCGGGAGCGGAGGTGTTGGACGACGACCTTGCGGAGGAGGACCCGGGTATCATCTTTGACACCGGTGAGGCTTCTGATAACGGCAGCGCCGAAGGGGATGATATCATTGACTCTCAGGACTCCCAGGGTCCATCAATGGCCGATATCGATTATTCCAAGCCTGTCGTGATCATCTACCATACCCATGCAACAGAGTCATATCAACCCGTAACAGAAGGAAACTTCCATTCTCTGAATGAAGATGGAACCGTTCGGGAGGTCGGCGATGTTTTGACAAGGGAGCTTGAAAAACAGGGAATCCAGGTAATCCATGACAAGACAATTCACGATTCCCCCTCCTACAGCCAATCCTATACCCGTTCTCTTGAAACAGTGCAAACGCTTATGGGGAGCAATGAATCGGCGAGAATCATCATCGATTTACATAGAGACGCGGCAGCCTACAGCGGGAATGTGGCAAAGACGGTATCCATCGGAAAGGACACTGCCGCAAGCTACAGCCTGGTCATCGGTACGGGAAATCCCAATCTGGAGGCTCTACGGATGTTTGCAAACCATGTCAATCAGACTGCCGAAGAAATGTATCCCGGATTTGGCGGAAAGATCATAGAAAAGCAGTATAAATTCAATCAATATGTATCGGACTACCATCTGTTGCTTGAAGTAGGAAACAATGAAAATACCATTGATCAGGCGAAGCTGACCGGCAAGTATTTTGCCAAGGTGCTTGCCAAGGCGATCAAGGATATTGAATAAACGTTGAAATAAATGGTTAAGAATACTATGAGGGAGTGTGTCCGAAAATTCAGGGCACACTCCTTGTACGGATAAAACTTGAATATACTCTGGAGAAACCAATGAAATTGAAAAAATTGATTGTGTTTGTTTTAGTCTTTGCGGCGGTGTACGGTATCACAGCTGTAGATGAGGCCTATTCCGACATGATGGATCGGGAAGGGAAGATTGCTTTGCACGTGAGGCGGGTCAATTCCGAATATGTGACATTTTCCATGTTTGGACAAACCGGAGCGGTCAATATAAAGAAACTATACGAAAACTGGAGAGATTTCAGCAATACTGTGGTCGGCGGACTGGATATGATTGCAGCTGATATTCAGGATTTTCTTGGAATCGAAGAACCTGCGCGGGATTACACTGTATTTCAAACGGAGATATTGTAAAAAGCCGTGGGGATATGATATAATGAACGCAATTTTGGAAAGTAGCAGACAAATGGAGGAACGATGAATTCATACCAGCAGTATATCAGAAACTTTTGCATTATTGCGCACATAGATCACGGCAAATCGACTCTGGCAGACCGGATTATAGAAAATACCGGTCTGGTTTCCCATCGGGAAATGAAGGAGCAATTTTTGGACAATATGGAGCTGGAAAGGGAAAGAGGAATCACGATCAAGCTCCAGACAACCCGTCTTGCCTACAAGGCTAAGGACGGTCATGAGTATATCTTCAATCTGATTGATACTCCAGGCCACGTGGATTTCACCTATGAGGTGTCAAGAAGTCTGGCCGCCTGCGAAGGGGCGGTGCTGATCGTGGACGCTACCCAGGGAGTGGAAGCACAGACTCTTGCCAACGTATATCTGGCCCTGGACGAAGATCTTGAAATATTACCGGTCATCAACAAGATCGATCTGGCCAGCGCAAGACCGGATGAGGCGAAGCAAGAAATTGAGGATATTATCGGGATCGACGCCCATGACGCGCCGCTGATTTCCGCAAAGGAAGGCATTGGCATCGAAGATGTGCTGGAGGCTGTAGTCGCAAAGATTCCGGCTCCGAAGGGCGATGCCGAAGGAAAGCTGAAGGCCTTGATCTTTGACTCATACTATGACAATTATCGCGGTGTTGTAATCTACACCCGCGTATTCGATGGAAAAATCAAAAAAGGCGATATGATTCGCCTGATGAATACAAAGAAAAAGTACGAAGTGACCGAAGTTGGCGTCTACGCTCCCGGACCGGTTCCGGTCAGCGAGCTTTCCGCGGGGGAAGTAGGCTATGTCTGCGCCAGCATCAAACAGGTAGCCGACGCAAGGGTAGGCGATACCATCACTCTGGATGCGGATCCCACGGAGGAACCCCTGCCGGGCTATAAAAAAGTGCAGCCCATGGTATACTGCGGCATTTACCCCGCGGGAACCGAGAAATACGAAAACGTGAAGGATGCCCTGGAAAAGCTGCAGGTCAACGATGCTGCGTTTCATTTTGAACCGGAAACCTCAACTGCGCTGGGATTTGGATTCCGCTGCGGTTTTCTCGGACTGCTTCATATGGAGATCATTGTAGAACGGCTGGAACGGGAATTCGACCTTGGAATCATCACCACAGCCCCAAGCGTTATCTACAAAGTGGTTTTGAATGACGGAAGGGAGGAAATGATCCAGAATCCTTCCAATCTCCCGTCTCCCATAGAGATCCGCCATATTGAGGAGCCGATCGTGAAAGCGGATATCATGATCCCGAAGGAATATGTGGGGAGCATCATGGAAATCTGCCAGGAACGCCGGGGGAAAATGCTCCATATGGAATATATCACGGAAAATCGCGTGGCTCTTCACTATGAAATGCCGCTGAACGAAGTAATCTACGATTTCTTTGACGCGCTGAAGTCAAAGACCAGAGGCTACGGCTCCCTGGATTATGAATTCATCCGTTACGAGAAATCCAATGTGGTTAAGATGGACATTCTTCTGAATAAGGAGCTGGTGGACGCATTTTCCATGATTGTACACGAATCCAAGGCATACAGCCGGGGCCGTTTTGTATGTGAAAAGCTGAAGGAAATCATTCCTCCTCACCAGTTCGAGGTGCCGATTCAGGCCTCCATCGGACAGAAGGTCATAGCGCGGGAGACCGTCAAGGCCTACCGGAAGGACGTTCTAGCCAAGTGCTATGGAGGAGATATCTCACGAAAAAGAAAGCTTCTGGAGAAACAGAAGGAAGGAAAAAAGAGAATGAGGCAGTTCGGAACCGTGGAAGTGCCCCAGGAAGCGTTTACAGCGGTGCTGAAATACGATGACAATAAATAATGCGGCAGCCCCAAGGAAACCCTTGGGGCTATATCTTCATATCCCTTTTTGTATCAAAAAGTGCAGCTACTGTGATTTTCTATCCTTCGGAGGGATCCCGGAGGAGGAGCAGGCTGCCTATTTCCGTGCTTTGAACCGGGAGATCGCACTCAACGGACTGATTTACGGTAAAAAATATTATGTAGATACAATTTTTATTGGCGGCGGCACTCCCACGCTGGCGGAGGAAAGACTGATCATGGTCATGCTGGACTGCATCAAAGACAGTTTTGCCATAAGCCCCGACGTTGAATTTTCAATGGAATCCAACCCCGGAACCCTGACAAGGCACAAATTGGACGCCTATCATCGGGGCGGAATCAACCGACTAAGCATCGGCGCTCAATCCCTGGACAACAGACTTCTCTGCGGTCTGGGAAGGATTCATACCGCTGAGGAATTTCTGGATGGTTATCGCCTTGCAAGGGACTGCGGCTTTGAAAATATCAATATCGATTTGATGTTTGCGATTCCCGGCCAGACGATGGGGATTTGGAGTAAGACCTTGAAAGAGGCGAAAGCCCTGGATCCGGAGCATATTTCCTTTTATAGCCTTCAAATCGAGGAGGATACGCCCTTTTGGTTCATGGCGCGCAATGGAACGATCCATGAAGCCGATGAGGAACTGGATCGGGAGATGTACCATTATGCGGTGGATAAGCTTGAATCGTGGGGATTCCGGCATTATGAGATATCCAACGGGGCGAAGGACGGATTTCCATGCAGGCACAACTTGAAATACTGGTCTATGGAGGAATATCTGGGACTCGGTCTCGGAGCCCATTCCTTTCTGGAAGGAACCAGGTTCAGCAATAAAACTGACCTGAATGAATATATAAGCACAGGCGGTCTGTTCGATGACCGGGGATATGCCGCCGCAGGCACTGGCGGACTTCAGATAGAGGGTGAAGAGAGTCCTTTTATCGCCCAGCGGCACAGAAACACGAGGGAAGACAACATCTCGGAATACCTTTTCACCGGTCTCAGAAAGATACAAGGGATTGAACTGCTTGATTTTAAGGAAAAATTCGGAGAAGAACTGGAAGCCATTCACGGCGAAGTGCTGAATAAAAGCCTGGAGAACGGGCTTATGGAAATAACCGGAGGGCGGCTGAGGTTTACGAATAGGGGACTTGATATTTCAAACACAGTTCTTAAGGAGTTTGTTTAATATAGAAAGGAGTGCAGACATGGAAAAGTATGTTATGTCGCTGGATCAGGGAACCACCAGCTCAAGATGCATCCTGTTCAACAAGAAGGGCGAAGCAGTCAGCGTGGCCCAGAAGGAATTCAAACAGATTTATCCGAAACCGGGCTGGGTGGAACATGACGCCATGGAAATCTGGTCGACCCAGATTGAAGTCGCCCGGGAGGCGATGAAGAAGATCAACGCTGGATTTCAGAACATCGCCGCGATTGGAATCACCAACCAGAGAGAAACTACGGTGATCTGGGACAGAAAAACCGGCGTTCCGATCTGCAACGCCATTGTGTGGCAGTGCAGAAGGACTGCGGATTACTGCGATTTGCTGAAGGAAAAGGGATTGTCCGATATAATCAGAAGCAAGACCGGCTTGCCCATTGACGCCTACTTTTCCGCTACAAAGATCCGCTGGATCCTGGAAAATGTGGAAGGCGCAAGAGAACGCGCAGAAAACGGAGAGCTTCTGTTCGGCACCATAGAGACCTGGCTGATCTGGAGGCTGACCAGCGGAAAGGTACATATCACTGACTATTCCAATGCCTCCCGTACCATGTTGTTCAATATCAAAACGCTGGAATGGGATCCGGAAATTCTCAACGAACTGGAGATACCGCGCTGCATCCTGCCGGAGATCAGATCATCCAGCGAGGTATACGGCATGACCGATAGCGCGATATTTGGCGGAGAGATCCCCATCGGAGGGGCTGCCGGCGATCAGCAGGCTGCATTATTCGGTCAGACCTGTTTCAATGAGGGAGAAGCGAAGAATACCTATGGGACGGGATGCTTTTTGCTGATGAACACGGGGAAAAAACCGGTTTATTCAAAAAATGGATTGATCACGACCATTGCTTGGGGAATCAACGGAGAGATCAACTATGCGCTTGAGGGATCGGTCTTTGTAGCCGGCGCTGCGATCCAATGGCTGCGGGATGAAATGAAGCTGATCGATCACGCCGCTGATACGGAATGGATGGCCGGGCAGGTTCCGGATACCAACGGCGTCTATCTGGTTCCGGCTTTTGTCGGGCTGGGGGCTCCCTACTGGGATCCCTATGCAAGAGGCACCATTGTAGGCATTACAAGGGGAGCAAACAGAAACCACATTGTTCGGGCAACGCTGGAATCCCTGGCATATCAGTCCAAGGACTTATTGGACGCCATGGAAGAGGACTCAGGAATCAAACTGTCATCTCTCAGGGTGGACGGCGGTGCATGCGCAAACAATTTTCTCATGCAGTTCCAGGCGGACATCATCAATGTGTCGGTCAAACGGCCTATTTCGATAGAGACTACAGCCCTGGGCGCAGCCTATCTGGCGGGACTTGCCGCAGGATACTGGGGGAGCAGGGAAGAGGTTATCGACAACTGGCAGATCTCCCGAGTCTTTGAACCGGACATGGAATCCGATCATAGAGACCAACTGCTCGACGGATGGAAGAAAGCGGTGGGTACGACACTGTACTGGGCTAGATAGAAAGGAAATTTATCAATAGTGGATGAGAGCTTACATAAAAATAGTATGACCAAGGGTCGTGAAAAAGAGACCGGTCTAAAAGACAGATACTATTTGTTCGACAATATCAAGGCGTATTTAATATTTTCCGTAGTGATCGCTCATTATTTCAGAATGAGCGATACCTTTGAAACGGCGTCCTTCGGCGGAACAGTATATGTTATTTCATTTTCCTATATCATGCAGGGATTTCTGTTCGTCTCGGGGTACTTTTCAAGAAATCTTGAGAAATGCAGGGAAACGTCGTTTCGGACCTTTTTATTTCCCTATCTGATTTTGATGCCGGTCATGTTCGGGTTCCGGTATCTGATTTTCGGACAAGCTAATCTTAACATGGCTCAGCCTACCATGGCGCTATGGTATCTATTGACCCTGTTCTACTATCGCCATCTGCTGAAGGACTTGGTCAGAATAAAAAAAATCCTGCCGATCAGCGTTGTATTGTCGCTGGCGGCAGGCTTTGTACCGTTTTTGAATTCAACCCTGTCCTTGGGTAGAACCTTCAGCTTCCTTCCGTTTTTTTTACTTGGTTATTATTTTAGAAAGGAGTGGCTCGAGAAGATACGGGCTATTCCGAAAGCGGTCGGAGCGCTGGCGATGGCAGGACTTCTGGCCGTATCTGTCCTGATTGCCTTCAAGAATCCGTTCCCGCTGGAAGCGCTTTATATGAAGTCATCCTATTGGGCGACAGGATTGACCTGGATGGAAGGAGTCTTGGCAAGAGTGGCGATTTTCGGATTGTCCACAGCATGGATTCTTGTCTTTCTGAATCTTGCGCCGAAGAAAAGAACTTTTCTATCCGGTATCGGTCAGAGCACTATGACCGTTTACGTGTTACATATTATAATCCGGTATCTCATCAAATTTTATGGCGGCTTATTCGGGCAGGATGTACTGTCCTATCTTGGTCTGACCGCAGCTGCAGTACTTTCTTTATGGCTGTTTTCCAGACCGCAAGTTGTAATGGGTTACCAGAATTTCATGGACGGACTGTACCGCTTGCTTGCTTTGATCCCGCAAGCTTTAAGTCGGAGAATTCTATAATCAGCTCCACCGCGCCGTTGATGCCGACAGCGCTGGAGTTGATAGACAGATCATAATTGTCCGCCCGGCCCCATTTCTCACCGGAATAATAGTTGTAATAGGCAGCTCTCTTTTTATCGGTTTTGGTCATGACCTCAATCGCATCCTTTTCTTCAACGCCGTAGGAACTGACCACCCGGCGCAAACGATCCTTGTCGTTTGCATGGATGAATACGGTAACGAGATTGTCATGGCCTCTCAGGATATAATCCGCACAGCGTCCAACGATGACGCAGGGACCACCTGACGCCAGTTTTCGTATCATATTGGACTGGATCAGGAACAGCTTGTCATTCATCGGCATTTCATTGAAAAGGGAAATCCGGTTCCCATAGAACGCCGTATTGCCGGCGGATGCTGTCCAGAACCCATGATTTGAATTTTCATCTGCATAGTCAAAAAGGTCTTCGTCAATGCCGCTTTCTTTCGCGGCCAAATGAATCAAGGATTTGTCATAAAACGGGATCTCCATTTTTTCGGCAAGTCTTTCGCCGATTTCTCTTCCTCCGCTTCCAAATTGTCTCGCAATGGTAATGACAGCATTACTGTTCATGATGGCAGCTCCTTTCCAATCAAAATAACAGTTCTATTCCGCTCTTCAGGTTTCCGTTGAAGTGATGTTTAAAATTATAACACAACAGGTAAATATAATTATATACCAATCATAAAAAACTTATGAAAAAGAGATGAACACGGGCGATATCTCCGCATAAGACCCGGTATAAGAGCTGAAAAAAATTTACAATTATTTTATAAAACACTGTTGACAATAGGATACAACAGTGTTAAATTAAAATTAAGTCTTAGCACTCACCTGTTACGAGTGCTAACAATCAAAGGAAAAAGTTACAGCAAACTGTTCAAAAATGGAGAGTAAGATGGATTTATCGGAAAGGAAATTAAGAATATTACAAGCGATTGTGGGTGATTTCATTCGATCTGCTGAACCCATCGGATCGAGAACTCTCTCCAAAAAGCTTGACATGCAAATCAGCCCTGCCACCATCAGAAACGAAATGTCCGATCTGGAGGAGATGGGGTTTTTGACACATCCTCATACTTCGGCGGGAAGAGTGCCTTCCGATAAGGCGTATCGATTATATGTAAACAACCTGATGCAAAAATACGAATTGCCGGAGGAAGAAAAACTGATCATAGCGGAAAAGCTGACGAGAAACGTCACCGAGCTGGAGAAAACAATCCAGCATGCGGCGACTCTCCTGTCCGAGCTGACCAATCTGACTTCCTTTGCCATCACGCCGAATCAGGAGTCCAATCGTCTGAAGTATGTGAATTTTCTTCCCGTGGATGATAGAACTGTGGTGCTGATGATCGTTACGGAAAGCGGAAAAGTATCCAACACGGCCATTAAAATGAAAGTGCCCTATACGGAAGAGAATCTCTCCCTGTTGTCAAAGGTTATGACCTACAATTACAAGGGCAAGACTTTAAGCGACATACTGCGGCTTGACATCATAAAAAGCTTCGAAACGGATATGGAAGCTATGAGCAGGCTTGTTGAAACGATCCGCCCGAATTTCATGAGCACCCTTGAAAATATGCTGAACGTGGAATTGTACCTGGACGGCGTTACAAATATCTTCTCCATACCGGAATATAATGATATCGAAAGAGCCAAAGTATTTCTTGAAATGATCAATCAAAAGAAGCATTTTACCGATGTGTTGCTGAACAGGGAAAACGGAGTCATTATTACCATCGGGAACGAAAATCAGGAGGATCTCATGAGAGACTGCAGCCTGATCACGGCAACCTACCATATTAATGGTAAGCTGGTAGGGAAGCTGGGCGTCATCGGACCCACCAGAATGAAATATGATGAAGTAACCTCAATCATTGAATACATCACGGAAAATATAAACCAGACATTTAAAATAACGGGAGGAGACGAGAACGATGAGTAAAAAAAAGGCGCCTGATGCCACTCAGGACAATGACAACTTGCAAGAAGCCGAGACGGTAGAAGGTCCGGAAATGGAGCAGGAATGTGATCAGAAGACGGAGGGAGCCGAGGCTGTGAATGAGGAAGCCTCATCCAAAGAGGATGAGGAGCTCAACACCAGATACTTGAGATTAGCTGCCGACTTTCAGAACTACAAAAAGAGAGTAGAAAAAGAAAAAGGCGACATTTATGCATATGCTAACGAGAAAATCGTAGTAGAATTGCTTGATGTAATAGATAATTTTGAGAGAGCGCTTGAACACAGCACTGAAAATGAAAGCTTTGCGGAAGGTATGAACCTGATCTTTAAGCAGTTTAAGGGGGTACTGGAAAAAAACGGGGTTGAAGAAATTAATGCGTTAGGGGAGCAGTTTGATCCTAACTTCCACCATGCGGTGCTCACTGAGAATTCAACTGAGCATGAAAGTGGAAAAGTGACACAGGTATTGCAAAAGGGGTATTTACTGAATAAAAAAGTCATCAGACCCGCTATGGTTAAGGTGGCGGAATAGGAAATGCCGGGAGAAGGCATAAAATTGAGATTTTCCATAAGCCAGCCGCCAAAGGGGCGTGTCGGTAACTGAAAGCAAATAGGAGGATATTACAATGGGTAAAGTAATTGGAATTGATTTAGGAACTACAAATTCATGCGTAGCCGTGCTAGAAGGCGGCGAACCGGTGGTTATCGCAAATGCGGAAGGAAACAGAACCACCCCGTCCGTTGTAGGTTTTGCCAAGAACGGAGAACGGCTGGTAGGTGAAACTGCAAAGAGACAGGCGATCACCAATCCGGACAGAACCATCGCTTCCATTAAAAGACACATGGGAACCGACCATAAGGTTGAAATAGATGGAAAAACATATACACCTCAGGATATTTCTGCAATGATTCTTTCCAAACTGAAAGCAGATGCGGAAAGCTATCTGGGAGAAAAGGTAACGGAAGCGGTCATCACCGTTCCGGCTTACTTTACGGACAGCCAGAAGCAGGCAACAAAGGATGCGGGTAAGATTGCGGGACTCGATGTTAAGAGAATCATCAACGAACCGACAGCGGCTTCCCTGGCATACGGTCTTGACAAGGAGCATGAGCATCACAAGATCTTAGTATACGATCTGGGAGGCGGAACCTTTGACGTTTCCATCCTGGAACTGGGAGACGGCGTCTTTGAAGTACTGGCGACAAGCGGAAACAACAAGCTTGGCGGAGATGATTTTGACGAAGTATTGATCAACTTCATTGCCGACAGCTTTGCAAAGGAAAACGGTGTCGATCTGAGAAAAGACAAGATGGCGCATCAGAGACTGAAAGAAGCTGCAGAAAAGGCCAAAAAGGAGCTCTCAAGCTCACAGACAACCAATATCAACCTACCTTTCATCACAGTGAACTCAGACGGGCCGCTCCATCTGAACATGGACGTCACCAGAGCAAAATTTGATCAGCTTACTTCCCACCTGGTGGAAAAGACAATCGAGCCTATGAGAAAGGCTATGGCCGACGCAGGCGTGACAACTAACGATCTTGCCAAGGTCATTTTGGTCGGAGGTTCCACAAGAATCCCCGCAGTACAGGAAGCTGTGAAGAAAATTACCGGAAAAGATCCTTTCAAGGGCATCAATCCCGATGAATGCGTTGCTATCGGAGCAGCGGTTCAGGCCGGTGTACTGACCGGAGAGGTAAAGGACGTACTGCTTCTCGATGTAACGCCGCTGTCCCTGTCCATTGAGACTTTAGGCGGAGTAGCAACAAAGCTGATTGAAAGAAATACGACAATACCGACAAAGAAGAGTCAGATCTTCTCAACTGCAGCAGACAATCAGTCTGCCGTGGATATTCACGTAATGCAGGGTGAAAGAGAAATGGCTGCCGGCAACATCACTCTCGGCAGATTCCAGCTTTCAGGAATCCCACCGGCGCCTCGCGGAGTTCCGCAGATCGAGGTTACCTTTGATATCGACGCAAACGGAATTGTTAATGTAAGCGCCAAGGATCTGGGTACCGGAAAGGAACAGAGAATCACCATCACTTCCTCAACCAAGCTGTCCGATGAAGAGATCAAACAGAAGATCAAGGAAGCGGAACAGTTTGCGGAAGAAGACAGAAAGAGAAAGGAAGAAGTGGAGATCAGAAACAGAGCGGAAACGCTTGTTTATGAAACCGAAAAATCCCTGAAAGAGATCGAAGCCAGCTTAAGCGAGGATGAGAAATCAAGAATCAACGCTGCAAAGGATGCTTTGTCCAAAGCGCTGGAAGGCACCAACGTGGAAGAAATCAAGGAGAAAACCGAAGCTTTGACGGAAGAGTTCCATACCATCTCTGCAAAGATGTACCAGCAGGCACAACAGGCCCAGGGCGGAACAGGAGGCTTTGATCCCAATATGGGTAATATGGGCGGCGCCGCACCAGAGCAGGATGACTCCCAACCTACACCGGACAACGTAGTTGATGCGGATTACGAGGTAGTTGACGAAGATAAAAAATAAAAGTATAATTTTGCGGTACGCTCTTTCGGGCGTGCCGCAAAAACAGTTATAAGAGAGGGTTCCATTGATGGCAGAAAAAAGAGATTTTTATGAGGTCCTTGGTCTGAAAAAGGGAGCGACCGAAGATGAAATAAAAAAGGCTTTCCGTAAGAAAGCAATGGAATATCATCCGGACCGCAACCCGGGAGACAAGACCGCAGAAGAAAAATTTAAGGAAGTAAACGAAGCATACAGCATTCTTTCCGACCCTCAGAAAAAGGATAAATATGATCGCTTCGGCCATGCGGGAGTTGATCCCAACGCTGGTTTCGGCGGCGGAGGCTTCGGCGGCGGTTTTGGCGGCGGTTTTGAAGATATATTCGGTGATCTTTTCGGAAGCATGTTCGGAGGAGGCTTCGGACAGTCCGGCGCCAGAAGAAGAAGCGGCCCGAGAAAAGGTCAGGATCTGCAAAAAAGCATCAGCATAACCTTCGAGGAAGCGGCCTTTGGAACAAAGAAGCAGATTCAGATCAATAAATACGTTGCTTGTGATCACTGTGACGGAAGCGGCGCTGAAAAGGGTTCCGATAAAGTAACCTGCCCGAAGTGCGGCGGTTCCGGAGAAATCCGAACCACACAAAGAACTCCCTTCGGACAGTTTACCAATGTGCAGCCCTGTGACAAGTGCGGCGGCTCCGGAGAAGTGATCGAAAAGCCGTGTCATGTATGCAGCGGTACCGGAAAAGTCCGTAAAACAGTTACAATTTCCGTGGATATCCCTGCCGGAGTTGACAATGATTCCGTGATTTCTATAAAGGGTCAGGGCGAACCCGGTACTAATGGCGGACCGCACGGCGATCTCTATGTGGTCGTATCCGTACAGCCGCATCCGCTGTTTACACGAAAAGGAACGGACCTGTGGCTGGAAATCCCGATTACCTTCAGTCAGGCGGCTCTGGGAGACGATATCGTTGTACCGACACTGAAGGAGAAGGTATCCTACAAGATTCCGGCCGGTACTCAGCCGGACACCATATTCCGCCTCAAGGGAAAGGGAATCAAGTCCCTGAGAACTTCCAAGGTGGGCGATTTGTATGTCAAGGTGACAATTGAAATACCGACAAAACTGACCGGAGAACAGAAAAAGCTCATTGCTAAGCTGGGAGAAACCATGAGCTCGGAAGGATACTCCAAGAGGAAAAAATTTGCCGACACCATGAAGGAGATTTTTAAATCATAATGCGATTTATTGAAGTAAGAATACAAACAACGCAAGAGGGTATCGACCCGCTGACCTGTATCCTGATGGATATGGGTATAGCGGGTTTTGCTATTGAAGACGCCCGGGATTTCCAAGACCTGATGAATCGAAAAAACACCTACGATTGGGATTATATCGATGAGCAGCTGATGGAAATGGAAAACATGCCAACCGCAGTATCCTTCTACCTTGAGGATTCGGAAGAAGGCCGCCAGGTGCTGGAACAGCTCAGAAGCATACTGGAAGATTTGAAATTGAAATCAAAAACCGGGGAAAGGGATCGAGAAGACTGCGGTATCGATTACGGGACCCTTGCATTGGAATCGAAACCAGTGGATGATTCCGACTGGAAAGATAACTGGAAGGAGTATTTTAAACCGTCAAAAATTACGGATAGGATTGTAATAAAACCGACCTGGGAAACATATGAAAAAGAAGGGGACGAACTGGTGATTGAAATTGACCCTGGAATGGCATTCGGAACCGGAACCCATCCAACTACTTCACTATGCGTCAAGCTTCTTGAACGATATCTCGAGCCGGAATGCGATGCTGTCCTGGATGTGGGCTGCGGATCGGGGATCCTGTCTGTGGCAGCGGCGCTTCTTTCTGCAAAAGAGGTTTTAGCGGTGGACATCGACCCGGTTGCAGTGGCTGTTACAACCGAAAATGCAGCCTTAAACGGCTGTGAAGCAAAGATACGCGTCATACAAGGGGATCTTACCAAGGGTCTGGATTTTCAGGCGGATATAGTCGTAGCAAACCTGATGGCGGATCTGGTCATGATGTTGTCAAAGAATGTGGCGGCCCATCTGAGAGGAAAAGGATTCTATATCTCCTCGGGTATTCTGATCAGCAAAAGGGACGAGGTCGCAGCGGCTATCCAGGAATGCGGATTCCGGATTTTGGACATCCTTGAAGAAGGGGAATGGTGCGCCATTGCTGCGCAACGATAATTGTCAATCCGGTATCTGATGTTATTCCAGCAATGTTCCTCATTCGCCAATGGCAAATCGCATCATTAAGCTGCCCGTTTCGGGCAGAATGCTGCCAAAGCTCATTCGGAGCATTACTATGAAAACAATTAGAATTACACAATAATAATTATTTGTGCAGATAGGCGATCGATAGGAGAGAGGTATGAGTAAATTTTTTGTGGATTATCAGGATGTAAAGGATAGTACAATCAGGATCACCGATGCGGATGACAGAAAACATATGACAAAGGTTTTGCGACTTGGCCCCGGGGATACCATCAGTGTTTCAGACAAGGTTCAGTTTGAATATGCGGTGGAAATCATCGCCATTGAAAAGGATTATATTGAAACCAGGATTATAGACAAGCAGAAGTTTGCCAGAGAGCCGGAGTTGAAAATCACCCTGTTTCAAGGCGTACCAAAGCAGGGGAAGATGGAGACCATCATTCAGAAAAACGTAGAGCTCGGCGTCTATTCCATCGTGCCGGTTTTTACGGATCGGTCGGTTGTTATTGACCACGGCAATTTCCACAAGAAGATCGAGCGCTGGCAGAAGATTGCCGATGAGGCGGTAAAACAATGCAAAAGAGGGATCATACCCCAGATTCACCGTGAAATGCAGTTTCAGGATATGCTTAACGACCTGGTTAAATATGATTTAATTATCTTTCCTTATGAAAACGAAGAAAACTATACCATCAAGGAATTCTTAAGATCCATTGAAAAAAAGCCTATGAAGGCGGCTGTCATCATCGGTCCCGAGGGCGGATTTTCGGATAAGGAGGCCGAAGCACTCATCAAAATAGGCGCCAGGAGCGTCACTCTGGGAAAGACTATTTTACGGACTGAAACTGCCGGAATGGCCGCTGTTGCTATGGCGATGTACGAACTGGAATTGTAACATAATCCGAATCGTCTTTTGTTTCTGCAGGCGCGATGACCTGAAAGAATGCCTCGCTGGCTTCCCGGGGCGTTCTGCATACACGCTTCAGCCGAAACAGGCAGTCGGGATCTCTTGTGATATAATTGATTCCTTCCGCACAGCTTATACTGGCACGAAAGCCCAGGCTTTTCAAAACCTCCGTGGAACCGTTGCTGATCGATCCGAGAGGATAGGTGAAAGCAGTTGGCTTTTGGCCCGTCTTTTCATAGATTTGATTTTGAAAATAACCCACATCCTCTTCCATAGCCAGGCGGTACTCTTCCATGGTTTCCCCTGGCTTCTGCATCGCGCCCTTTCGTCCGTCGTCGTTGTCATGCATATCATAGGAATGGTTCTGTATCTCGATAAATCCGGACGAGCTGAGTTCTTTCACTTCATCCCAGGTCAGATAGGCATAGGCGGGATTTTTATCCTTGATCAGGGTGGACTTGTCGGTCAGCTCTCCAATGATGGAAATTACAGCCTTCATGTTATATTCCCTGAGCAGGGGATAAGCGTATACATAATTGTTGAAATACCCGTCGTCGAAGGTGATGAGGATGGGCTTTTCCGGCAATGGAGTTCCGTGATCCACATAAGAGACCAGGTCTTTTATGAAAATAGGGGTATAATTGTTTTCCTTGAAGTATTTCAGGTCTTTTTCAAATTGCTTGGGGCTGATAAAAAACTTGTTGTGATATCGTTCATCCTTCAACAGTCCGTGATACATCACCACGGGCAAGGGAATGCTGCCCTCCGGCGCCTTGGATGACAGTAGAGCGGCTTCCGACTTTCTGGCGCTGTCCTTCATGTTTTCCTGCTGGAGAAAATAGCTGGGCTCTGTAAAATCGTATTTCCGGTAATATTCCTTGGTGTCAGCGTCCTGATATACCTGGCACTTGTTTTTCAATAGCAGCTTGCATAGATTGTACATATCCACCCAGATCTGATTCGGACTGTCCTTCAGTTTTTCGTCAAAAATAAGCTGCATTCCGATATGGAGATGAGGAGTCTCGATATTGTTCACATTCTCTTTTCTGCTGTATCCGGTTCGCCCGGAATACCCTATGACGTCGCCGGCCTTTACCGCCTTGCCTACGTACAGATCAGCTGTATATGGACGATCCTTTCTCAGATGGGCATAGTAATAATACCGCTTTTTATCAAAGCTGCGGATACCAATTCGCCAGCCCCCGTATTGATTCCAGCCTAACGCTTCCACGATTCCGCTTTCGACGGCTATGATCGGGGTCCCCGTTCCGATCATCAGGTCATGGCCGAAATGTTTTCTTTTATACCCATAGCTTCTTCCCGCCCCGAAATCATCGAAATCACTGTACCAATAGCCTGCGGGAATGGGTGAGAAAGCTTTCAACCCATACTTGGTTTCCCAGACCACATCTCCTCCGGTCTCGGATTCCACAGGCACCTGAACCATAAATTCCCCCAAAAACCCGCCTAAAATGGCAGTATAAGCTTCATTGTAGTAATCATAAAGCTTCATTTCTTTTGTTATGGCATCAATGTCTTCTCCCTGATTGAGCCGTTCAATCAGCTGATTCAGATCCTTCTCTTTATAATACTTGTAGTTGCCTCCGTATTTGGCGCTCAGATAGGCCAGGAGCTCCGTCCATTTCAGGTGGACCTCGGTATCAAAGGATTCGATATCCAGATACATGGTTTTTTCCAAAACCTTATAGGGAATGCCAAAATCCACCCATTTGATCGTCTTGACTTCGGCCTCCTCCTGAAGAACTGGCAGGTGGACCGGCAGCGTCCGAAACAAAAAAAGAAACAGGAAAGCAGATAAAACGATTAAGCCGACGATGAACAGCTTCGCCAATCCTGGATGCAGATATCTGAAGAATTTCAGTCTTCTTTTATTCAATCTCAATGAAATTACCCCCGGAAGAACCATAATAATATAAAAATATGCAGCCCCGGGGATATATATGAATCAATATGCCTGGTATACGCTTCAGGCACTTTAATAATATCGAAATTCGATGAGGTGATGATCATCGAAAAGGGAAAGCATATTTACTAAAGGTTTTATGGAGAAAGGATTTCTGGGATTGCTCGAAAGAAGGAACCAAAAAGAAAGAGCTGGCAGCGCCAGCTCTTTCTTTGTTGATTTAATTAATATGCATAGTCCCCGTACACCACGTCTCCCTCGAATATGGTTGTGAGAACTTTGGTTTTATCGATATCCAGAGGGTTTACCTTGAAAATATCCTGATCTACGACGATCATATCGGCAAATTTACCAACTTCAAGACTTCCGATGGACTTCTCTCGGTAAAGCTGATAAGCGCCGTTTATGGAATAGGCTTTCACAATATCAAGGACGGAAACCCTTTCCGCCGGATCCAGCAGCCAGGTTGGATCGTTAATGTCCTTGATATCATCGACTCCGTAGTACTCGGCATTGTTCAGGTTTCTGGTAACAGCAGCTTCGATCGCCCAGAAAGGATTGTTTATCGGGCTGACAGGATGATCCCCGGAAGAGGTCAGAAGAGCGCCGTTGTCAAGGAGCGATTTCACCGGATATTCATGATAGGCCCGATCCTCGCCGAGATTGACTTTGTCCACATACTCCCACCATTCCGGTTCCTTCAGATGCCAGTAGGGCTGCAATGCTGCGATGATCTCCAGTTTGCCGAATCTGGGTTTATCTGCATTGTCCACAAGCTGAAGATGGGTTATCACATTTCTGTTGTCAACGCTTGGATTGTGATTTTGGGCATATTCCATGGAGTCCAGCACAAGCCGGGTGGACGCATCTCCGATGGAATGCACGTGGATCTGGAAGCCGGCTTTCATGGTTTTGTCAAAGTATTTGTCAAGCTCGTCGGGCTTCCAGTAAAATTCGGACACATAGTCGGGATCAAGGCCCGCGGCCGCGTCGTAGGGCTCGAGCAGATATGCGGTGGTTCCTTCCACAACTCCGTCTGCAAAGTACTTCGCAGTGGTAACCTTGATCAGATCGGATTCATATTTTTTCTTCATATCAACCAACGACTGGAGCTGTGGGTCAAAAGGCTTGTCGTTATCGATTCCCTGCGCCAGATTTACCCTCAATGCAAGCTCTCCGCTTTTTTCAAGCTCCTGATATCGTTCCACATCCACATCGATGGGGGCGATTGACATGATTGCCGTATAGCCCCAGCCGTGCATGCTATCCTGGAAAGCCTTCAATGCTTCCCGTTCCTGTTCGGCAGTGTAGGTCTGGGACATGGTTATCAGGGAAGAAGCGTCGGTAAGGGTTCCCCACGGTTCGCCGGTGACAGGATCCTTATGGACCAGGCCGCCTGCCGGGCTTGGCGTATCCTTGGTGATTCCATTCATTTCAAGCGCTTTCGAGTTCAGCCACAGGTTGTGGCCGTCGTTGGAAGTGAGAATGATGGGTTTATCCTTGCAGATGGCATCAAGCCATTCTGCCTTCGGCCCCTTGGAATCCTCTCCGATTCCAACCGAGAAGCCGGAACCCCAGTATTCCTCAAGGTCTGGATGAGCGTCGATAAATGCTTTGATATCAGCCAGGGTTTGTTCCTTTGTAAGGGATTCGTAAAGGTAAATATCGAACAATTCCGTCAGCGCGGTACCCGGTGCGTGAACATGGGCGTCCACAAATCCGGGCATGACGACTTTGCCTTTCAAATCTACCACCTTGGTTGAACTTCCTTTGTAGATGTCAGCGCCGGAAGAGCTTCCCACATAAAGGATTTTGCCATCCTTTACGGCTACTGCTTCCGCTTTGGTATTCTTGTCGTCAATCGTGTAAATCGTTCCGTTTTTCAGAATGGTATCTGCAGCGGTTTCGGGCT
Organism: Bacillota bacterium; assembly: GCA_023415235.1. Classification (GTDB taxonomy): domain Bacteria; phylum Bacillota; class Clostridia; order Peptostreptococcales; family Anaerovoracaceae; genus Anoxybacterium. Next base: position 49,308 of record JAEZLP010000031.1, on the reverse strand, counting down.
CTGCCGAAGCCGGCGTGTCAATGGCTGGTTCCGCTGGTTTCGGCGGTTCCGCCGGTGTTTTGTCCGGGATTTTGATAATCTGGTTTACATAGATCAAATCCGGATTTTTAATCTGGTTGTACTTGGCCAGGTCCTGATAGCTAATGTTATACTGTTCGGCGATCTTCCAAAGAACATCGCCAGCCTGAACAGTATAGGAATTGGCTCCGAATGAAAAACCAAAGCTGCCGAAAACAAGAGCAGTAACTAGCAAAATACTGAATGCTAATCGTTTTTTCATCATATGACCTCCTTACTACCATATAATGGACAGACTGTAACAATTTCATTTTAGCACTTCTTTCATAATTTCACAAATTAAAAAGAATGATTTTTTGGGCTTGTTTTGCAAACAGACGAATTCAATTTACAGCAATTAGAGAAACTGATAAAATGAATGAGTACAAAACCACAGAAAGCGAGAAAAGGATGAAAATTGCATTTCACACCCTCGGGTGCAAGGTGAATCAATATGAAACACAGGCGCTGAAGGAAAAGTTCCGTCAGCGGGGATACGAAATCGTCGAGGATCAGGAATTTGCGGATGTTTACGTGATCAATACCTGTACGGTTACCGGCCTGTCCGACCGGAAATCCAGACAGTATATCAGAAGGGTAAAAAAGATCAATCCCGACAGCATAACGGCTGTGATCGGCTGCTATGTTCAGGTCAGTCCGGAAGAAGCAAAGGCGATAGAAGGCGTCAATATTGTTGCGGGAACCAATGAAAAGAACCGGTTGCCCGAGTATATCGAGGAGTATGTCAAAGCAAAAGGCGTGGACAGCCATATTAAAGCATGGGACGAACTGACGGAATATGAGGAGACGGGAGTCATCACCTCCATGGATTCCAGAACCAGAGCATATATTAAAGTACAGGAAGGCTGCAATAAATTCTGCTCCTACTGCATCATTCCTTATGCAAGAGGCACTGTGCGAAGCAGGGCGAAGGAGGAAATCATAAGAGAGGCGGAAAGTCTCATCGGTCAGGGCTTCAAGGAGCTGGTCCTGACGGGAATCAACACCGCGCTTTACGGCCTGGAGCACCGTGAGGACGCATGTCCGGACGACCGGAAGGAGAAGGGCGAAGAGGTTTACGGTATAGAAGTTATTGTAAAGGAGCTGAATGAACTGCCAGGCGACTTCCGAATCCGGATCGGATCCCTGGAACCCAATGTAATAAACCGGGAATATGCGGAGAGGCTGTTGAAATATGAACGCTTGTGTCCGCATCTTCACCTGTCGCTTCAGAGCGGCAGCGATCGCATCCTGAAAGAGATGAACCGCAGCTATACGGGAGATAATTTCATGGAGCTGGTAACCATGCTCAGAAAACACGACCCGGGATTCGGCATTACCACGGATATTATCATCGGATTTCCCGGAGAAACGGAAGAGGATTTTCGGGAAAGCTGCAGTATCGTAGAAAAAGCCGGATTTTGCAAGGTTCATGTATTCAAGTATTCCAAAAGGCAGGGGACAAAGGCTGCGGAAATGAAAGGCCATCTTTCTCCCGATGTAAAAGCGAAGCGAAGCGAAGAATTGATCCGCATTTCGGATGCGGCCGCAAAGCAGTTTTTTGCCGGGAACCTGGGGACGACGAGGCGAGTGCTGCTGGAGCGGCATGATCCCGCCACCGGTCTTCTGGAAGGCTTGTCGGATAATTATATCAAGGTGTATTGTAAAGGCGGAGAGCAGCTGTGCAATACCTTTGTCGACGCAGAATTGATTGAACTCTATCAGGACGGGGTAAAAGGGAAAATAAAAGAAAATGGGGGAGCAATCGATGAGATTGAGTAAAAAATCGTTAAAAGGAGCATTTCTGATCCTTCTGATTCTGACTCTGCTGATTTCCGCAGGTTGCTCGGCGGAGGACCCAGACACGGGAAAGGACACGGAAAAGAATTCGACGGAGAAGGAGATCACAATCGGACTTACCAGCTTTCAGACGGAGGATATTTACGGAACTGAGATGGACCAGAGTATTTTCAAGGACTACACGCTTACCATGGTAAACGTATGGGGAACCTACTGCGGTCCCTGTCTTGAGGAAATGCCCTATCTTGGAGAGCTGCAGAATGAATATGAAACAAAAGGCGTCAATATCATGGGAATCGTGATAGATGTCCAGGATGAGAATCTTGAGATTCTGGAAGATCAGCTTGATCTTGCCCGGGAGATCGCGGAAGAAACAGGAGCGGACTACACCCACCTGATCGTATCGGAAGAGATGATTGATGCGGTTTTGTACCAGTTAAGCTCCATACCGAGTACATTTTTTGTGGATAGCGACGGCAATATCGTGAGCGAATTTTATATCGGCGCAAGAGAAAAGTCAAAGTGGGCGGATATCATCGAAGAAAATCTGGAGAAGCTGTGATATGGATAAGAGATGGATCAGAATCGGGATCCCGGCAGCCATGATTTGCTCAGGAGCTGTTTTCCTGGCCGCAGGGATCAGCCGCGGTGAAATGGACGTGGTGCTGAGGAAAGCGATCAATATATGTCTGGAGTGTATCGGAATTGGTTAATGGAGTGAAGACTGTCAGCAGGCAGATTCGCACATGGGTCCAGGTCGGTTTTACAGCAGTCACCAACGGCTATTGGAAGGGCTTTGCCGAAGGTCGTATCTATACGGGGACTTCAAAAGCAGTCTGTGTGCCTGGGCTGAATTGTTATTCCTGCCCGGGTGCGCTGGGTTCCTGCCCCCTTGGAGCGCTCCAGTCGGTAATCGCTGCGAGAAACTATACCATATCCTATTATTTGGCGGGCTTCTTTCTTGTCGTGGGGGCCTTGCTGGGGAGGTTCGTCTGCGGCTGGCTCTGTCCCTTCGGTTTGTTTCAGGATCTTCTCTATAAGATTCCGGGATTTTGGAAGATAACAACAATCCGGGGAGACCGATATCTGCGTTTCTTGAAGTACGGAATCCTGCTGGTGTTTGTTATAATCCTTCCCATGTTTGTCCTTGATTTTGTCGGGCAGGGAGAACCATGGTTCTGCAAATGGATTTGTCCGTCGGGGACCCTGATGGCCGGGTGGCCTCTGGTAATCATGAATGAAGGCATCAGGAAGGCTGCGGGATTTCTGTTCATTTGGAAAAACCTGATCCTGATCGCATTGATCGTGCTGTCTCTTATGATATATAGGCCATTTTGCAGGTATCTTTGCCCGCTGGGCGCGATCTACGGCTTGTTCAATCCGGTCTCTCTTTACCGGTATCAAGTCGATAAAAAGATATGTACAAACTGCCATGATTGTCAAAGAGTCTGCCGGTTGAATATATGTGTTAGCGAGAAGCCCAACAGCCCGGAATGCATCCGGTGCGGCGAATGTCTTTCGGCATGCGGAAATAAGGCTCTTGTGAGGGCTTACAAACTTCGCTGAAAAATGGTATACTCAAATCAGTGGATTTTTGAATAAAATATCAAAATAGGAGCAATCTCTTATGGAAAAGTATTTTCTTCCTCTTTTTATCCTGGTTATAATATTGTCAACTGCTACGGTTGCGGCTGTCGGACAGAATTACATAAATAAGAATCCGGATCAGGAAATCTGTGTCAAAAGCCGAAGCTGTGCAATCAATTATATGAATAAACTTGAAAAAGACGACGACCGTTAAGACGCCGAACAGGGAAAAGCGGCGGACAAATGTGAAAAGAACAGGAGTGAAAACATGTCGGATTGTATTTTTTGCATGATCGCAAACAAGGAGATTCCTTCCAAAATTGCCTATGAGGACGACAGGATTATTGCTTTCCATGATTTGGAGCCCCAGGCCCCTGTACATGTGCTGATCATACCTAAGAAGCATATTGCATCCCTGGATGAGTTAATGCCGGAAGAGGAAGAACTGATCGGATACCTCATGGTGAAGGTAAAGGATATTGCCCGGGAATTGGGGATTGAAAACGGGTATCGGCTGGTCAGCAATTGCGGAGAGGATGCGCTGCAAACTGTGAAGCATCTGCATTTCCATTTGCTTGGCAAGAGAAAAATGACCTGGCCGCCGGGCTGATTCCCTGAAACCAGACGAATATCCGGCTGCCTGAATAGAAACGAAAAAAGACTTGCCTAATACCCGGAAAGCATGTATAATACTTTTGTTATAGGTAAATCCGTTTGATTAGCATCTAAGAGATTTCAGAATACGGAGGGAGGGGAATGGATAAATGGCACAAGTAGTTGTAAGAGAGAACGAAAGTTTAGAAAGCGCGCTGAAAAGGTTTAAGCGTTCTTGCGCAAGAGACGGAGTAATGTCTGAATTGAGAAAAAGAGAACATTATGAAAAGCCTAGCGTAAAGAGAAAGAAGAAATCAGAAGCGGCAAGGAAAAAGGCGAAGAAATTCTAAGAAGAAGGTGTAGTACCCTATGTCTTTAAAAGACAGATTGCAGAATGATTTCAAGGAAGCCATGAAGGCGAAGGATGAAATCAGAAAAAATACGGTAAGTTTAGCCCGGGCTGCGATTAAGCAGTACGAGGTGGATAATCGAGTAGAACTGGATGATCAAGGGGTTTTAGCCATCTTGACCAAACAGGTAAAAATGAGAAAAGATGCCCTCTCTGATTTTGAAAAAGCAGGAAGAACGGATTTATTGGATGCCTATAACAGAGAAATTGAAATTTTGATGGAGTATCTGCCCAAACAGCTTTCCGAAGAAGAAATTACCGAGATCGTAAAAGCGACAGCCGCTGAGCTCGGGATCGAAGGAGGCAGGCAGAATATGGGTAAGCTCATCGGAGCTGTCATGCCGAAGGTGAAAGGCGTTGCCGACGGCAACGTTGTCAAGAAAATTGTCGAGGGGCTGCTCTAGCAACATATTCAAGAAATACGACCTGGTTGGAAACAACCAGGTTATTTTTTATGCCTGAAAACATAAAATTGTACAGTAGGGCATACTGCTTGTTCGGCAGCCCCGATCCGATGGAGGTGGCTATGAACGTCAGAGAGGAATTATTATTCGATTTCAGCATTAACATGCCAAGGCTTCTGGTCAGCGGGAAGACAGGCGTTATTGATAATGTTAAAAAAATAATACTGATCACGGAAAACAGCATTATTGTGGACCATGGAGAGCGGTTCAGCGGAATAAGCGGTACGGCGCTTCGGGTAAAATCAATCGAAGAGGAAAGAATGATCGTGACGGGCGATATCCTCTCGGTGGAGTTCTATCCCGGGAAAAAGGGTGGAATTCATGAGAAATAAGGGGAGCTTTTTGGTATATTACGTACGTATCAGAGCGGAGGGTTTTGAACAGGAGAAACTTCTCTCGGAATGCATACGGAAGGGCATTTCAATTCGGGACATCCACATCAGGAGCGATATTGAGATGGAGCTCACGGTTATGGAATGGGATTACCAAAAATTTTTAAGAATCGCAAAAAACCGTTATCAGATTTCCATATTGAAAGAAGGCGGATACAAGCCCTTTCTTCGCAATATTTTCCGTAAAAAAAGCACTATTGCAGGACTCTTGATTTTCGTGCTGCTCATGTTTTATCAAAGCACCTTTGTCTCAGAGATCCGGATCATGGGGTACGAAAAATTTACGGAAACGGAAATCAGGGAGAGCCTCAGAGAAGCGGGATTGTACGAGGGATGCAGTAAAAGCGTTGATCTGAAGAAGGTTAAGCTGCATATTTATCAGGATCTTGATAATATTGCCTGGATTGGGGTAAAATATATAGGAAATTTGGCGGAAGTCACCATCGCGGAAGGGGCTAGTGCCCCAAAGCCGGTAGATAAATCCAAACCTTGTCATATCGTTGCGGACAAGGAAGGCTATATCGCGAAAACTATTGCCAGAGAGGGCGTGGTAGCGGCGCAGCCGGGAGCATACGTCAAGCCTGGAGATGTTTTGATTTCTGGAATCGTGCCGCTGAAAAGCACAGCTTACGGCACTCCTGCCGTGAATATAACAGAGCGTTATGTGCATTCTGCAGGGGAGGTTTATGCAAAGGTTCCCTATCGTCTGTATTATTACCAGTCCAAGTATGATTATTTGAAAGAGCCGACAGGAAGGAGCCTCTATGGGATCCGGTTGTGGTTGGGGGATCTGAAGATCAATTCGGCAAGAAACTTCAATACATATGATAATTCCATCTACTCAGAAAAGACCTTGTTTGAAATAATCCGGCCCATCCCTTTCTCGCTGAGTCTGGCAAGAATCGATGAGGTTTTGGTCACCAGACAGGAGAGAAGCGAGGAAGCAATAAAAAGAGAAGCAAACAGGCTTGTCAGGCAGGCCATCAAAGAAAAAGTGCCGGAAAACTCTCAATTGCTAAATAATAGTTTGAAGTTTTCGACCGGAGAAAATATAATAGGAGTAGCCATCATGTTGGAGACTCTGGAAAAAATTGGCAAAGAGAAGGAGATTGTGATTGGAAACCCCACTGATAGAAGAACTGAAGATTAAAATCGACCATGACCAGGATACGGATGAACTGTTTGGAAACCTGGATGTCAACCTGAAGATCATCAAGGACAATTACGATGTGGAAATTGTTCAGCGCCAGGATGAAATCATAATTAAAGGCAAGGAAGCGGAGAAAGCGCAGAAGGTTATCGTAGAGCTACTTGGAATTCTGGAATCCGGTGAGATTCTGGACGCGCAGAAGGTCAATTATGTAATCAGCCTGAGCAATAAGGGATTGTCCTATAAGGACAGCAATATCAACAAGGATGTGATCTGTTTTACTCATAGAGGAAAGCCAATCAAACCAAAAACCCTCGGACAAACCTCTTATGCACAGAGTATCAAGAAGCATGATATCGTATTCGGTGTCGGGCCTGCGGGAACCGGCAAAACCTATATTGCAGTCGCAATGGCAATTAATGCCTTTAAAAATAAAGAAGTGCAGAAAATCATCCTGGCCAGGCCGGCGGTAGAAGCTGGTGAGAGACTGGGCTTTCTGCCGGGAGACCTTCAGGAGAAGGTCGATCCCTATTTGAGACCTCTCTATGACGCCCTCTATGATATTCTGGGACGAGACAGCGCTTTAAGGCTCAAGGAAAAGGAAGTGATCGAGGTCGTTCCCTTAGCTTATATGCGAGGCCGTACTCTTGACAATTCCTTTATCATACTGGATGAAGCACAGAATACAACAAAAGAACAGATGAAAATGTTCCTGACCCGATTGGGTTTTGGATCGAAAGCGGTTGTGACGGGTGATATTACCCAGATTGACCTGCCGAGAGGGAAAAAGTCCGGACTGGTTGACGCAATCAGAGTATTGGACAGAGTGGAGGGGATCGAATTCTGCTTTTTAAAGGACGCGGACGTAGTCAGACACGCACTGGTTCGAAGGATTATCGTTGCATATGAACGCTATGCAAAGGATCATCCGGAACAGGAGGGAGAAGAATGAATCTCATTTTCAGCGACGAACGAATGCCGGGACAGGCGGTGATCGATCATATGATCCAGGCCGCCGAGCTGTGCCTCCGCGAGGAGAATCTGGATCCGGACCAAGCGGAAATCAGCGTGACCTTTGTCAGTACAGAAGAGATCCATGAATTGAACAAAGTATACCGGGGCAAGGACAGTGTGACAGATGTTTTATCCTTTCCCCAGTTTGAAAGTCAAGAACAGATGAAAAACTGCCATGGAGTATTATGTCTGGGGGACGTTGTCATCTGCCCGGAGCAGGCGCTGCTGCAGGCGGATGAATTTGGACATTCCGGAGAAAGAGAATTGGTTTACCTTTTTGTTCACAGTGTTTTTCACCTTTTGGGTTATGATCATATGGATGATGAAGACAGAGAGGAAATGAGAGCTCAGGAGGAGAAGATTATGAGCCAAATCGGGCTCGTAAGATAAACCGCCGAATATACCGCTGTAAGTCGGTTTTGTTCACGCATGAAGGATCCGGTGGAACAGTTGAATGGAGGATATTGATATGAAGTACAGGGAACTTTTTCGAACTGCGCAGAAGGTTGTACAGTATGCTTATGCGCCATATTCGCGCTTCAAGGTTGGAGCCGCGTTATTAACAAAGTCCGGAGAGGTATTTACCGGCGTCAACGTAGAAAACTCATCCTTCGGAGGAACCATTTGTGCTGAGAGAGCCGCTTTTGTCAAGGCAATTTCGGAAGGATACAGAGAATTCGACGCCATTGCGGTCGTTTCCTCAGACGGTGAAGCATACCCCTGCGGAATCTGCAGGCAATTTATGTTTGAATTCGGCGACGATCTGAAAATAATAACCGGAGAAGATGAGGATCATCTTCACATCACGGAAATCAACGAACTGCTGCCGGAAGGTTTCCGGATGTAGCCGGTTCGCGTAGTACAGCAGAACGGGAGAATACATGAAGTCAGGATTTATAGGAATCATTGGAAGGCCGAATGTCGGCAAATCAACATTATTAAATTCAATCCTCGGAGAAAAGATTGCAATCACAACGGACAAGCCGCAGACTACCAGAAACAGCATCCGCGGCATCTATACCAGGCTGAACGGCCTGGAGGACGACTGTCAGATGATTTTCATCGATACTCCGGGAATTCACAAGCCTAGAAACAAACTTGGCGGATATATGACGGAAATGGCGATCAACACCTTCAAGGAAGTCGAAGTGGTTGTTTTCATTGTGGATGATGAGCTTTCCGCCGGACCTGGGGATAAATACATCCTTGAACTCCTTAAGGATATCGATACGCCGATTTTTTTGGTAATCAACAAGATCGATCAGCTTGAGCCCGAAAAATACCGCAAAATTTTTGAGGAATATCAGGCTCTTGGCATTTTTGCAGACATCATCGGAGTTTCAGCTCTTTCCGGAAGGAATGTGAAGGTACTGCTTGATAAAATTGAAGAACTGCTGCCGGAAGGTCCCCTTTATTTCCCGGAGGATATGGTCACCGATCACCCGGAACGCTTTATCGTAAGTGAAATCATCCGGGAAAAGGTACTGCTCTATTTGGAGGATGAGGTTCCGCACGGCGTAGCGATTGAACTGGAAAGCTACAAGGAGGAGCCGAATATCACCAGGATCGGCGCCGTGATTTATTGCGAGAAAAAATCCCATAAAGGAATCATTATCGGAAAAGAGGGCAAAAAGCTGAAGGGGATCGGCAAAAGCGCCCGGATTGAGATTGAAGGACTTCTGGGAACCAAGGTATTTCTTGAGCTGTGGGTCAAAGTGAAGGAGAACTGGAGGGACAATGATTTCTTACTCTCCAATTTTGGATACAAAGAACAGTAATTTTTGGACATCTTTCTCTGTCGAAACGCAACTCCGCTCAAGTTGTTGCTTATCCGACAGGAAAGAATATTTAAATAACTGAAATTCAAAAAATCCGCATTGGAAGCGCAAATATATGACAACTGTGAGAATATAATAGAAAAGAGCGGGATATGTTTACGGATACGGAAGGAATCATTTTCAGACAGGTAAAAACCGTCAACGGGCGCAGGATGGTTCTTTTGTTTTCAAAAAAATACGGCAAGATCAGCGCCGGAACGAGCATCAGCGAAAAAGGGAAAAGCAAATCATCTCTTGCCATGAGACCTTTTACATACGGAAGATATGAGCTGTTCGTAAACAGGGACAGTTATCACATCAACAGCAGCGAGGTCATCAAAAGCTATTACCGGATTGGCGAGGATGTGGAAAAGTATATGTATTGCTCCTACGTTCTTGAATTTACAGAGAAACTGCTCCAGGAGGAGGCTCCGGCCCCGGGCATATTCAATATGATCCTGGACTTTTTTGAAATCATGGAGAAGAGATCCAAAAAATATACTACGCTCATTCTGGCTTATCAAATCAAGATTTTACAGGAAGTCGGAAGCATGCCGCAGGTCAACCGCTGCGTCAGGTGCGGTGAGAAAGAAGAACCAGCCTTTTTCAGTGTAAAAGATGGAGGAATTATCTGTAAAAGCTGCTGCTTAAATTTTAACAATTATGAGAATGACTCGTTGATTTATAGTGTAAATTTTGGTATAGTAAATATATTGCGGTATATTTTTGACAACCCTATAAAATGCTTTGAAAATCTTGCTTTGGATGATGAAATTCTGAAACAGCTGAGCAGGATTATCAAAAGCTACGTTGCTTATCATCTGGATATCGGCGAGCTGAAGAGCGAAAGCTTCCTGGCTGGCAAAATTGAATAACTGAACGCTGCAGGCTCGCGGCATTTTGTTTTCTGGCTTTGGCGGGCAGGTAGTTGAGTAATATTTAAAATGGAGGTAAGATTATGGAGATTACATTAGAAAAGATTGAACTGGTCAAGGACAGAACCGGAGTGAGCTATAAAGAAGCAAAGGAGGCTCTGGAAGCTGCGGAGGGGAGCGTAGTGGATGCCATCATCGACATCGAAGAGTCTATCGACATCAAGAATAAGAGCAAATTTGCAGAGCAGAGCGCGCACATCGTTGACAAGGTAAAGGAAGCAATCAAGAAGGGGAACGTTGCTAAGATTATTGTCAAAAAAAATGATGAGGTAATTTTAAACTTGCCTGTTAACGTAGGTATCGTGGGTACCGTATTGGCTCCTTGGGCAGCTGTAGCCGGTGTCATCGCCGCGTTTGGGACCAAATGTGTCATAGAGCTGGTGAAAGACGACGGAGAAATCATCGATATCAGCGAAATGGCAACGGATACTTTTGACGAAGTGGTGGAAAAGGGCTCCGTCGTTGTAGACGAAGTGAAGACGAAGAGCGTCGATGTCATTGAAAGCATCAAGGCAAAAACCACCGAAGCCATTAACAAGGCCAAGAAAAGTGACGACAGCTGCTGCTGCGGAAGCGATGAGGAATGTGACGAGAACTGCTGCTGCGGAGCAGAGGAAGATAAAAAAGAAGAAGAATAAACGACAGAAAAATGTTACGTAGAAATGGTAGGTAATTATGAGCAAAGAATTTTCAATGGACAAAATCTCAGCACTGGCAAAAAATAGAGGTTTTATTTACCCGGGTTCCGAAATATACGGCGGACTGGCTAACACCTGGGATTACGGCCCTGTGGGAGTCGAACTGAAGAACAATGTGAAAAAGGCATGGTGGAAGAAATTCGTTCAGGAGTCAAAGTACAATGTAGGTCTGGATGCGGCGATTCTGATGAACCCGAAGACATGGGTGGCTTCAGGACACGTAGGCGGATTTGCAGATCCTCTTATTGATTGCAAGAGCTGTAAAGCCCGTTTCAGAGCAGATAAACTGATCGAGGATTATATCAAAGAAAACGATCAGATGACGGTAACCGTAGACGGATGGTCCAATGAAAAGCTGGAAGGATACATTAAAGAGAAATCGATTCAGTGTCCGGAATGCGGGAAAACAGATTTTACATCCATCAGACAATTCAATCTGATGTTCAAGACATTTCAGGGTGTTACGGAGGATTCCAAGGCAGAGATTTATTTAAGGCCGGAAACAGCCCAGGGAATCTTTGTCAACTTTAAAAACGTTCTCAGAACATCCAGGAAGAAGATGCCGTTCGGAATCGCCCAGATCGGAAAATCCTTCCGAAATGAGATTACACCTGGCAACTTTACTTTCAGAACCCGTGAATTTGAGCAGATGGAGCTGGAATTCTTCTGCAAACCGGGGACCGATCTGGAGTGGTTCACCTACTGGAAGGACTACTGCGTAAATTGGCTGAAAGCACTGGGCATGAAGGAAGAAAACCTCAAACTGAGGGATCACGAAAAGGAAGAGCTCTCCCATTACAGCAATGCCACAACCGACATCGAGTACCGTTTCCCATTTGGATGGGGAGAACTCTGGGGCATAGCAGACAGGACCGATTTCGATTTGAAGCAGCACATTGAGCATTCCGGTCAGGATATGTTCTATCAGGATCCGGAGACCAATGAAAAGTACGTGCCTTACTGCATCGAGCCTTCTCTGGGGGCGGACAGGGTCACACTGGCCTTTATGGTTGACGCTTACGACGAAGAGATCGTTCCTGATGTAAACGGGAAAGAAGATGTCAGGGTGGTCATGCGCTTCCATCCGGCACTGGCGCCTTTCAAGGCTGCGGTGCTCCCGCTCACGAAAAAGCAGAGCGAGCAGGCGGAAGCGCTTCACGCAGAGCTGTCCAAGCATCTGATGGTGGATTACGATCTGCCGGGAAGTATCGGAAAACGGTATCGAAGGCAGGATGAAATAGGCACCCCGTTCTGCATAACCGTAGATTTTGATACAGAAACTGATAAGAGTGTTACAATCCGTGATCGCGACACAATGGAACAAATCAGAATACCTATCTCCGAAGTGAGAAGATATATTGAAGACAAACTGATGTTTTAGCAGTGAAAGGGTATTTTTAGAGGAAAGAGACATGGGACAAGCACCTTAACAGAAAGGCCACTTGTCCTTGTTTTTAGCAACTAGCAACATTTGTGATACAGGTGCTTGGTAGATGCTGCGGAAATTCTCCGGCTTCAGCAGGATAGAATTTCACCGTTTATATTAACATTATAGTACGAAGGAGAGAAAAAGATGGGAAAAAAGTATGTGTACCTTTTTACGGAAGGGAATGGCTCCATGCGGGAGCTGCTGGGAGGCAAGGGAGCAAACCTTGCGGAAATGACAAATTTAGGAATGCCTGTACCACAGGGATTTACAATAACTACGGAGGCTTGTACCCAGTACTATGCCGACGGAGAGAAGATCAATGATGAGATTAAAGCAGAAATCATGAAGTATATCGGAGAGATGGAGAAGATCACCGGCAAGAAATTCGGAGATTTGGAAAATCCTTTGCTCGTATCCGTTCGTTCCGGATCCAGAGCATCCATGCCGGGTATGATGGATACCATCCTGAACCTGGGATTGAATGATCAGGTAGTGGAAAGCTTTGCGAAGAAAACCAACAATCCGCGGTTTGCTTACGACTCCTATCGCCGTTTCATACAGATGTACTCCGACGTGGTTATGGAAGTCGGAAAAGCTTACTTCGAAAAGCTCATCGATGAAATGAAGGAAAAGAAGGGTGTCAAGCTTGACACAGAACTCAATGCAGATGACCTTAAAGAATTGGCGAGACAGTTCAAGGAAGAGTACAAAAACAAGATCGGAGCGGAATTCCCGAGTGATCCTGTAGAACAGCTCTTCGGCGCAATCAAGGCCGTATTCCGTTCCTGGAACAACCCCCGTGCGATTTACTATAGAAGAATGAACGACATTCCGTCTTCATGGGGAACTGCGGTTAACGTTCAGTCCATGGTATTCGGAAATATGGGCGACTCTTCCGGAACAGGCGTAGCCTTCTCCAGAAACCCATCCACAGGAGAAGCCAAGCTCTACGGCGAATTCTTAATGAACGCACAGGGCGAAGACGTTGTTGCAGGTATCAGAACGCCTCAGACCATCGATCAGCTGAAGGAACAGAATCCGGAAGTATACGACCAGTTCTACAAGATCGTATATACACTGGAAAAGCATTATAAAGACATGCAGGACATGGAGTTCACCATCGAAGAAGGAAAGCTCTATATGCTGCAGACAAGAAACGGAAAGAGAACCGCTGCCGCCGCTCTGAAGATTGCCTGCGACCTGGTGGAAGAAGGCATGATCACAGAAGAGGAAGCTGTAAAGATGATCGACCCGAAACAGCTTGACGCGCTTCTCCATCCACAGTTCGACGCCGCTGCACTGAAGGCTGCATCCCCAATCGGAGCAGGTCTTCCAGCTTCTCCGGGAGCCGCCTGCGGACAGGTTGTATTTACTGCTGACGATGCGACGGATTGGACCGTAAACAAGGGAGCCAAGGTCATCCTTGTTCGTCTGGAGACATCTCCGGAAGACATCGAAGGGATGCACTATGCACAGGGTATCCTGACCGTCAGAGGCGGAATGACCTCGCACGCTGCGGTAGTAGCCCGTGGAATGGGTACCTGCTGCGTATCCGGCTGCGGAGAAATCAAGATAGACGAAGAAGCAAAAGTATTCACCCTCGGCGGAAAGACCTTCCATGAAGGAGACTGGATATCCCTGGACGGATCCACTGGAAATATCTATGGCGAAGCCATCAAGACAGTAGAAGCATCCATTTCCGGAAATTTCGATACCCTGATGAACTGGGCCGACAAATTCAGAGTTATGAAGGTCAGAACCAATGCCGACACTCCGAAGGATGCCGCACAGGCAATCAAGTTCGGAGCAGAAGGAATCGGCCTGTGCAGAACGGAGCATATGTTCTTTGATTCGGAAAGAATCGCCGCCATGAGAGAAATGATCGTCTCTAAGACGGAAGAGCAGAGAAGAACCGCTTTGGCCAAGCTGCTTCCGATGCAGAGAAGCGACTTTGAAGGAATCTATGAAGCAATGCAGGGTTACCCGGTAACCATTCGTTTCCTGGATCCGCCGCTTCACGAATTCCTTCCGACAGACGCAGAAGATATCGCTGCTCTGGCCAAGGAAATGAAAATGGAAGTTGCCGACCTGAAGGCTGTGATCACATCTCTGCATGAATTCAACCCAATGATGGGACACAGAGGCTGCCGCCTTGCCGTATCCTATCCTGAAATTGCAGAAATGCAGACAACCGCTGTAATCGAAGCAGCCATCAATGTACAGAAAAAGCATCCTGAGTGGAACATGGTTCCGGAAATCATGATCCCGCTGGTTGGAGAAACCAAGGAACTCCAGTATGTGAAGAACATTGTAGTGGAAACTGCAGACAAGATCATTGCCGAATCCGGAATCGACCTGAAATACATGGTCGGAACCATGATCGAGATCCCGAGAGCTGCCGTTACAGCTGATGAAATCGCCAAGGAAGCGGAATTCTTCTCATTCGGAACCAACGATCTGACTCAGATGACCTTCGGATTCAGCCGTGACGACGCCGGTTCCTTCCTGGACGCTTATTACGATAAGAAGATTTATGAAAATGATCCGTTTGCAAGACTCGACCAGAACGGCGTAGGCAAACTGGTGAAAATGGCTGCTGAGCTGGGAAGAGGAACACGTTCCAACCTGAAGCTGGGCATCTGCGGCGAGCACGGCGGAGATCCTTCTTCCGTAGAATTCTGCCACAATGTTGGTCTGGACTATGTGTCCTGCTCACCGTTCCGTGTGCCGATCGCCAGATTGGCCGCTGCTCAGGCGCAGTTGAAGAATCCGAGAAAATAATTAATGTGAATAAGCTTAACAGTCTATTACCCAAAAGGGTTGAAAGCTTAAGCTAAAATCAGGGGTATCGTTCCTTAGCAATTAGAGAACGATACCCTTTTTCATTCGATATTTTTTATATGAAAAAGTCGAGCATTCTGAACACAGCCCTGGTATTATGTAGATACGAAAGGAGGGGAGATCATGCTAAAAGAACTCAATCATGTGATTGACTATATCGAAGATCATTTAACCGATGATTTGTCACTTGAAATGATTTCTGAATATGCCGGAGTCTCAGACTATCATTTTAGAAAGATCTTTTTTTATCTTTCAGGATTGACCCTGAGTGAATACATTAAAAACAGAAGATTGTCCGAAGCAAACAAGGAGCTGCTAAATGGAGAAAGAGTAACGGATATCGCATTGAAATATGGCTATCAGTCAATTGACGGCTTTACTCGAGCATTTCGGAAATGGAGCGGTTTTTTGCCCTCTGATGCGATCAAAAAAGGCATGAGCAAATCCTTTCCAAAGCTTTCATTCGTCATAACCGTCAAGGGAGGAATCAGTATGGAATTTAGAATCGAAGAAAAGCCCGCGTTTAATCTAGTGGGTGTAAGTAAACGTGTACCGATGCAGTTTGAAGGGATTAACAACGAGATCGTAAAGCTCGCGCTGAGCATAACGGAGGAACAGAAGAAAGAAATGCACGCTCTTCAAAATACAGAGCCTTATGAAGTTGTAAATGCTTCCTATGATGCGGATGCTGATTTCTTGAGGGAAGAAGGGGAATTAACTCATATGATAGGCGTTCTAACCACTGAGAATAATGTCAGTGATCGATTGGATATCGTCCCGGTCAAAGCTTGTTCCTGGGCAATCTTTCCCAATGAGGGACCATTTCCGTTTACACTGCAGGATACAATGGCAAAAGTATATTCGGAATTGCTTCCTTCTTCCGATTACGAAGTGATCAACGTCCCAACTTTTTCCTTCACGAAAATGGATCCGCAGAAAAAAGATTACGCTTACAGTGAGGTTTGGATTCCTGTTCGAAAGAAATGAACTAAAAAAAGAGCAGTTTTACTGCTCTTTTATTCCGATTGGATGTCCTCGCCCTTATCCGCGTTTTCCGATTCGCTTGATTCAAGACTGTCGCTCAGGATGACAAGATCCACCTTTCTGTTTTTCGCACGGTTTTCCGCCGACGTGTTCGGAACGGAGGGGCGGAATTCACCATAACCGACAGCGCTGATTCTATCCGGCGCAACATTGCTCTGATTAATCAGAAGCTTCAGCACTTCGGTGGCTCTCAGCACCGAGAGCTCCCAGTTGCTGGGAATTTGAGGCGTATTCATAGGAACGTCATCTGTGTTTCCTTCAACACGGATATAGTTATGTACGCCGTTGGCGATCTGACCGATTGCAACCAGGGTGGGAACCGCATCCGGTTTGATCTGCGTGCTCCCCGGATCGAAAAGAACGGTGTTCATCAAACCTACAACAACGCCGCGTTCCTGAACGCTAACGGATACTCTATCCTGAAGGTTTTTTTCCTTGATCAGCTTTTTAATCTGTTCCGCGGCTGCCACCAGCTCCGGATCAGCCTGATCCTGGCCGGCTGCAATAGCATCCATGACATCGATACCGCTTCCGCTGGCATTTCCTCCGCTCCCCGCGCCGACGAAGCCCATGGGATTCAAAGCACCTTCCAGCGACTGCGACAATACCTGATATTTTTGAGCGTCCACATTGCTTATGGCATACATGATAACAAAGAATATCATAAGAAGCGTAATCAGGTCGGAATAGGTAAGCAGCCAGCGTTCGCTATTATCTTTTTCGTGTTCCTCGTGCTTTTTCATTGGTAATCACGTCCCATAATCTATTTTTTCCCTCTTCTTCCGCCGCCGGAGCCTTTTTCCAGCAGCTGAGCTTCCGAAATGAAGCTGGAAAGCTTTTCTTCCATGTAGTTTGTGTTGACACCTTCCTGAATGAGGAGCAATCCTTCAATGATCATTGATTTATATAGAATCTCCATCCGGTTCTTTTCCTTCAGCTTGTTTCCCAGAGGAAGCCAGAAAAGGTTGGCGAGTCCGATTCCGTAAAGAGTTGCGATAAATGCCATTGCAATCTTCGGTCCCAGGGTATCGGGTTCCTCAAGGTCGCTCAGAACATGGACCAAGCCAAGAACCGTTCCGATAATGCCCATGGTGGGTGAGTACCCGCCGGCGGCCTCGAATATTTTAGCTCTTGCCTTGTGTCTTTCGTCGATGATCTGAAGCGTCAATTCCAGCGCCTCTCTTGTATAGGAAGGAGAAGTACCGTCAACGATAAGACGCATTCCTTTTCTCATCAGGCTGTCAGGTTCCTGGTCAATCTGGCTTTCAAGGCTCAGAAGTCCGCTTTGCCGTACCTGGATACACATTGCTTTCATCCGTTCCATCAAGGCTTGGTAATCATATTTCTGATCCTTGATCAGTACCTTGAACATTTTCGGAATTTGCACCAGGTCGCCCTTGGGGAAGGAAACTCCGGTTGCTCCGATGGTTCCGCCGAGTATGATCAATATGGCAGAGGGAGCCCAAAGACCGGAGAGATGCCCGCCTTCCAGAATAAAACCAGTGATAACCGAGCCGAATCCTGTTATTACGAAAATGATAAAGAAAATATCCATTTGCATCTCCTCATATATATATGTTTTATCGTCTGTAAACTGATGTTCTTATTCAATTTTATCCCGAAAAGGCCGTTAAATCAACCGATTTTCCGGAGTAAATGGCAAATTTTGAGATGATTCATTGAAATATGTCGTGACGCGTCACATCTCCGGCGCATCCACTATGATGATGTCCTCGCCGATTTTTCGAATGGCGCCCCAAGGCAGCTGCAGAAAGTCTTTGCTGCCAAAGAAGTTGATTTTACCATGATAGTCAGGGACAAGG
Source organism: Bacillota bacterium (assembly GCA_023415235.1). Lineage (GTDB taxonomy): Bacteria > Bacillota > Clostridia > Peptostreptococcales > Anaerovoracaceae > Anoxybacterium. The sequence continues at coordinate 31,254 of JAEZLP010000031.1, read as the reverse complement.
ATTGCTTTGATAAAACCCTGATGCTCGTCAAAAAGAAGCTCCGCATTGGCCAACTGCCCATATCGGCTGCCGTTTGCAAGGTTTACTATCTCTTTATCGCCCAGATCGCTTAGTCTCATTTTTTCACCCCCTAATTACGAAAAGTCTTTGGGGCAAACAGATGCACGATATATATATCGGCAATTCTGTCTTTGAGTTAACCCCAAATTTTCAATATTCCTCACATAATAAAAAAATATATTTTGGAAAAACTATCTTTATTACAACGAAAGGAAAAAGAATATGGATAAAAATACGGATAAGGATAGAAAAATGAAACCGACGGATGAGCCGGAAAGCATGGAAGAAAAGGGCAAGGATCAGGGTCCGAAACAAAATATCGACAACTTTGGCGTGATCGGAAATGCGTTTGACTTTCAAAGCGATATCCAATACCTCACGATTATCGGAAATATAGAGGGTCATAATGTTCTGCCACCGAACAACAAAACCACTAAGTATGAGAATATTATCCCTCAACTGGTAGCCATTGAGGAAAATCCGAATATCAAAGGACTGCTGACCATACTTAACACGGTAGGCGGCGATGTTGAAGCGGGGCTTGCGCTGGCAGAGCTCATAAACACACTGTCAAAACCAACCGTATCTCTTGTGCTGGGCGGAGGACACAGCATCGGAATTCCGCTTGCCACCGCCAGCAGCTATTCCTTTATCGCAGAAAGCGCCACCATGACACTGCATCCGATCCGAATGACGGGATTGGTGATCGGCGCCGAGCCTACCTATGATTACTTCAGAAAAATGCAGGAGAGGGTTTTGGAATTTATCATCCGGACTTCCAATGCCAAGCATGACCAGCTTACAAAGCTGATGAATGCTACAGACAATATGGCGGCCGATATCGGAACCATACTGGTCGGACATGAAGCCGTCGATATCGGTCTGATCAATGAGGTCGGCGGTCTGAACAAGGCGATTGGAAAATTGAAATCCCTGATATCGGAAACCTCGCCGATCCAGAAACAGCAGTTTAAAATGTAACAGGAGATATTGGGCAGATCATTTCAACACTGCTTATAACGCTCCATCTTCGTCCGGCTTTATTCAAAGTGTCGAATAATGTCGGACTTTTATATTTGTAAAATAATGGAAGTTATGATAATTTTAAAATGTAATTAAATGGTAATAATATAAATTAAAGGGTGATTGTTCATGAGCATCAGAATTCTAATAGCAGAAACTGACCTGGAATACGCTTTGGCATTGGCAGACGCTCTGTCCGGTTACCTGAAAGAATTTGAGGTTTCGGTCAGGCAGGTCGATTTTCATGACTACGGCGCTACAATCGAGATGATTGCCAGCCAGGACCATGAACTGGTTCTTTTAGGAGGATGCCCGGATCACATGGAAGCTTCTCTTCTCTTCTGCGGACAAGCTCTTGAAAGGATTATCGTACTGACGGAATATAAGGTCCAGGATCTTTTGAAACAATCGGAAAGAGAGGGAGCGCATCTCTGGTACATATTCAAATATCAAAATGTGAATCATATCATTTCCGACCTCAATTATCTGGTCGGCGCCATCACCGGAAAAAGAAGCTTGCTCAGGAAAAGTACGGCGCCTGACTTGATCGGATTCTACAGCATGGCGGGAGGAACTGGAAAAACAGCTGTCGCTGCTGGGACATCCCGCGAGCTTTCCAGACATCATGACAAAAAGGTTTTATTTCTTAGTTTCGAGGAGATCCCCACCACGTCGCTTCTTTTCGGCAGCAATCATAATAATAGAAATTTGGGGGACTATCTTTACTTCCTGCTGGAAAAACGGGATGAGGAGCTATGCTCCGCGCCGCATTGCTTTACCGCTGCGGACAGCTATGGAGTTGAGTCGTTTTACCCTACAAACGGCCGTAATGATCTGAACGAGCTGAAACCGGACGAGCTGGTCCATTTCATAAAAATTCTCTCCGACAGCTGCAGGTATGATTACATCATTATGGACTTGAGAAATGATCTTTCCGATCAGACGATGTTTTTGATGAATCTCTGCAGCAAAATCGTGATTGTAGAAGACAACAGCCCTGTATCCCGATTCAAGAACCGAAAGTGCATCGACTATTTGGATAGAAAAAAGACTTTACCATATCAAAACCGCGTTATTATTGCCGTAAATCGATCTGCAGGATCCGATCTCGACATGGAAGAAGAGCAGGATCTGCTTGCTGAGGACGAAAGAGGAGCTTATCGTTATCTGAAGCGAATCCATATCGAAGATGACGATTGCAGCTTCCGATATGTTCGAAACTGTTTGGATGTGGATATCAACCATAGCTTTGGTATCGGCATAAAGAAATTGACAAATGAAATCATGATGGGAACATTTTCAGAGGAAGGACGGGAGAAAGGATGTACGGAGAACTCTGTTCTGTGAAAGAAATAACCGATGGCGTAAGGGCTGTGATAAACAGCCGTCAGCAGCAGTTGAGCGATGCTGAGGTTCTGGCGCTGATCGAGGATTATGTCCTTGGTGATCGGAGGACGGAGGGATGCTCGTTTCGGACTAAAGGAGAATTGATCACCGGGATCTTCAACGCGACCCGCAAGGATCTGGATATTCTCCAGCCATATGCCGATGACGTTGAAGTCAGCGAGATCATGGTGAACGGAATCGATCACATCTTCATTGAGAGAAAAGGCAGGATAGAAAAGCTGGATATCCGGTTTGAATCGGTGGAAGATCTGGAGGAGGTCATCCGGAGAATCGCCGCTAAGGTCCATCGGGAGATCAATGAATTAAATCCAATTGTGGACGCCAGGCTGGAAGATGGGTCCCGGGTCAACGCGGTGTATAAGAACGTTGCGCTGAACGGACCTATTCTAACCATCCGGAGATTTCCCTCGAACCGGATTACCATGGAGGATCTGTTGAAAATGGGCACACTTACGGAAGAAGCGGCGGAATTCCTTCAGAAACTGGTTATTTCAGGGTATAACATTTTCATTTCCGGAGGCACCAGTTCAGGTAAGACAACCTTTTTAAATGTACTTACGGAATTCATCCCAAAGGACGAAAGAGTGATTGTGATAGAAGACGCTGCCGAGCTGCAGATCACGGATATTGACAATATTGTACGGCTGGAATGCAGAAATGCCAATGTGCAGGGAAAAGGGGAGGTCAATGTGAGACAGTTGATCAAGGCATCTCTACGAATGCGGCCGAATAGAATCATTGTGGGAGAGGTTCGGGGAGAGGAGGTCCTGGACATGATACAGGCTATGAATACCGGACATGACGGATCCTTGTCCACCGGACACGGAAATTCTCCGGAGGGAATGCTTTCAAGAATTGAAGCCATGTTCCTTCAGGCGGCGGATTTTCCGGTGGATGCCATCCGAAGTCAGATCGCGGAGGCCATCGATATTATGATCCATTTGGGTAGACTGAGCGATAAAAGCAGAAAAGTGCTGGAAATCACTGAAATTGAGGGTTATCGTAATGGTAAGATTGTGCTTAACCCCTTATATAAGTATAAAGTAAATAATTCATACGGGGATGGAAGCAGGATGATTTCAGGAAGCTTAGCCTCTACAGGCAACCAACTGAAGAACACAACAAAGCTGGAAATGAACGGAGTATCCCTATGAAATCCGCCATACTGTTCCGCAAGAAAGAGGTATGCCGTGAGCTTCCTGAAGACTATGCCAGTTATTCATTGAGCAAAGGTGAAATGTATCAATTCCTGAGCATCTGCGGGATGGGACTCATGGGTGTTGGCTATCTGTTCTACCACAGCCTGATTGTTTCCGGCTTATTCCTTTTCCTGTCCTGGCCGGCGCTGATATTCTATCGCAGCTATCTTGCCGAAAAAAGAAAAAGGATTTTGAAAGATCAATTTCGGGATGTTCTATACTCCGTCTCCGCATCGATCGCCGCAGGGAGGCAAATGCCGGAAGCGCTGCAGGAAGCGGAAAATAATATGAGACTCATCTATACAAAGGATGGGTTGATCACAAGGGAGCTGGCCGGCATGGTCAAGAGAATGTACCAGTACAGAGAGCCGGAGGAGACTATCTTAAAGGATTTCGCCTCCAGGACCGGGATTGAGGATATCTCTGATTTTGTGGATATTTACCTGACCTGCAGGGAAACCGGCGGAGATTTGATCAAGGTATTGACCAAGGCGTCCGAAATCATCATGGAGAAGATCGCCATTGAACGGGAAATAAAAGCTGTTACAGTGCAGAAGCAATTTGAGGCTAAAATCCTGACCTCGATCCCATTCATCATTATTCTTTTCCTGCAGACGATATCGCCTGACTATTTAGCCGTCATGTATGAAAGCCTCAAGGGCAGAATGGTCATGACGGCCGCGTTGCTGGGTATCGGATTTTCTTATTTCTGGAGCATGAAATTAACCCGGATCGAGGTTTGAGTATGGATAGGGAAACCATGAATTTGAAGAATATAATTCCTATGGCTGATTTGTCGAAAAGATTTCATCAAATTGCGGAGAAGCTTGTTGCTTTGCTTCCCGACTGGATCACAGGGGATGCCGGCACGATGAAGAAAAAATATTCCCATCTCTACGGATCTCATAACCACAGCCGTCTTATCCTTGAAAATAAAATTCTTACGATGAAGCGTTATCTGTGTGTCCTTTTCTCCTTCCTAATTTTACTGACTGCAGCGGCAGCAGGACTGTCGGCAGAAAGAAAAGAGATCACAAGCATTGAAAGGCCGGAATACGGTGAAGGCCAGCAATCGATCCCTGTTTCAGCAAGAATTAAATATAAGGATTATGAGTATTCAAAAGATATGGTCTTGAAAGTTCCTGGCCGGAAGCCCAGCCGGGAGGAAAAGCTGGAGCTGCTGAGCCGGTATCAGGAACAATTGAAAAATATAATCCTTGGGGAAAACACTGATTCGGATCATATTTCAAGACCTCTGAATCTCATAGAAAGGGATCAGGGTTCGAGGATCACTATCGAATGGACAAGCAGCAGACCTGACTTGATCAATGAAAAGGGAGAGGTGGATCTGGTTGGGGCGCAAAAGGGCCAGATCGTTGATTTGAGGGCGAACATCACCCTTGAAGAAGTCACGGTAACGGAGGTATATCCGATGAGAATTGACGGGGATTCCGACGGGGATGGATTGGAAAAAAGCATAAATTCCAGGCTGAAAGACCAGATTGACCAAGCGGCGGGTTTGAACCAAGCTTCGGAAATGATTCTGCCGGACAATCTGGGAGACGGGATTGAAGTCCGCTGGTTTCAGGAAAAGGAAAGCGGCGCGGCAATTCTGACCATTCTTCTTCTCATCTCCCTGCTAACCGTTTATTTCAAACGGTATGACCGGATCGATGCGGAACTTGGAAAAATGGAAGAAGCGTTGATCAGAGATCTGCCGGAATTGATCAACAAGCTTGTTCTGCTATTAAATGCAGGCTTGGTCATCAATACTGCATTTGCAAGAATTGTTGAGAACTATCAGTTTTTTAACGGTGGAGACAGGCAGCAGAGATTAAACAGTGCAGGGAACCGCAGGCGTTATTTATATGAGGAATTGACGGAAATTGAAAAGAGAATCACACAATCAAATTCTTCTTTGATTCATGAGCTGAGAGATTTTTCCCAAAGATCCGGCGTCAGGGAAATGATCAGACTGACCGCTATCCTATCAGACAACTGGGACAAAGGAAGTACCTTGGCAGAAAAACTTGAAGGAGAAGGCGAGCTGCTATGGATCAGCAGAAAGCGAAGGGCGGAAGAGAAGGGCAAGCTTGCGGAAACTAAGCTGACCTTCCCGCTGATGGTTCTTTTGATCGTATTGATCATGGTCACCATTGCGCCGGCAATGCTTGAAATGTGAAATATACAGGGAAGAGAGGAAAAAAAGATGAAAATTGTAACGAACAACAAAAAAGGAATGGAAATGGTCCAGGTTGCAATCCTTGTGGCTATCGCCATCGGTTTAGGGCTGCTGTTCAAGGAGCAAATCGGAAATTTCGTCTCGAATACCTTTGAAAGCCTCAACAGCAGCAACTTCGAGAGCATATAAGATATGGATGTCCGGAACAGAAGAGGCACAGCAATCGTGGAAGCTGCAATCATCCTTCCCTTGGTCATAGCAGGGGTTGCAGCAGTCATCTGCATTATCGTCAACATGTATCTTTCCTTGTCTCTGCAGTCCTCGATGCATCTTTCTCTTCGAAATCAATGCGGGGAGCAAGCCGGAACAATTTACCGCCTTGATCCGATCCGGGAATATGAATGGGAAAAAGAAATGTACTGGATAAGACCTGTCATAGCCATGGAAGAAGAGAGGGAATACAGGATTCCTTCGCTTTTCAGAAATCGGTTGACTGACACCTCAAAGGGCCATTCATACCTCATTGACGATACGGAAGTGATTCGGATCTTATCCCCGAAGAAGGAGGATTAAGATGAGGACCGGCAACTCAAAAAAAGGGAGCACTTCGGTTTTTTTAACCATGATCCTGGCCAGCATCCTGCTGGTTGCAGCTCTGTTTATTCATGCCGCTTCCGTGGCTGCGGGAAGAAGCTGCTCGGATGCTGTCTTTGAACTGGCCGGACGCTCTGTTCTATCGGAGTATGATTTGGAACTTCAGAACCGATACGGTATTTTTGCAGTGCAGACGGATGGGGGCAAGGTGGAAGAAAAGCTCAGAAAATACATCGATTACAGCTTTCATCGCAATCCCCTGAAAGAAGCGCTCAGAGGAAGGATTTACACTGATACTCTGAAGCTTGAGCTGAAATCTCTCCGCGTGAGCCTGAAGGGGTATTCCATCACGGATGTCGATTTGTTTGAACAGCAGATCCTGGAGGAAATGAAATACGGAATCGTAAAGGAACTACTGAATGAGGAGCATCAGCCGAAGAGCCAAACATATCGTGCGATTCTAAGGAATGAACAGATCATGAACAGTCTCCCGTCGAAGGGATATCAGAGCGGTTTCATCAGCGATCTGAAAAGGATCGTGGAAAACGGAATTCCCAGTCTGGCTGAAATTGAGAAGACTGCAGAAGATCAGTTTCTGACCGGCGAATATATTATGAGCCACTTTTATAACAACCGTTTTGGAAATGAGACGAGAGACTCGTTCTTTTCCAATGAGGTGGAATACATACTGAAGGGGAACCTGGATGATCAGATCAATTACAATTCTGTGAGAAACGATCTCTTCCTCATTAGGAATGTTTTGAACTTAATCCATATCAAAAAAGACCCTGAAAAATGGAGCAAAGTCGAAGGGGCTGCAGCGGCGCTTACCTTGGTGAAGGGGAAAGAAATCGGGGCGTTCCTGGTTGCGGAAGCCTGGGCGGCCGCCGAATCGGAAAATGATTTGCGTCTGCTTGAGGCCGGAAAAAAAGTTACCCTGATCAAAGGAAAGGATCATTGGGCCGTACCGATTTCATCGACTCTTGATTATATCTGGAAAGAGGATTATCTGACGCCTGCCAAGGATAATGGGTACGATTACGAGGATTATCTGAGAATCCTGTTGTTTCTGGAAAATCGGGAGAAAAAGCTTCTAAGGTGCATGGACCTGATCCAATTGAACATGAAAGGCATCTACAACCGGGATTTCGATTTGAGGGAATGCTATGGAGGATTTCAATTTGAAGCAGCCACTTGGGAAGGAACCTTTACCTATGTACAGAAATTCTAAAAAAGGATTTATTACAGTAGAGGCGGCGATTTTTCTCCCCATTTTTATCATAGGGGTCCTGACCTTTGCCTATCAGATCAAATTTATGGCGGTCCAGGAGATGGCCTTCCATGCTCTGACCGACGAAGCAAGGGTGCTAAGCGCGGAAGCGAGAGTAAATCCAATCAACACCGCCGTATTTGAATTGAAACTGAAGGACAGGATCTATCACGAGCTTGGCAGCCACGTCGAATCCGTGAATATTGATAAAATGGATTATTTATATGCTTCCCGCGGATTGAACGGCTTCATCTCCATGGATTTGAATTATGATGTAAAAATAAAGCTGCCAGTTCAGTTTGTCAACCGGATTCCGGTTTCAGAGTCCATATTGCTCAGAGGCTTTATCGGAAAAAAAGAACGGAATGATCCTCTTCCTTTTGAAGAAATGGAACAATGGAAGGAATCCCAACTTGTTTGGGTCTTTCCGAGAGCAGGAGAGAAATATCACAGAGAAGACTGTATTTGCATCACCTCGGAGCCACGACAGGCGGTGATGACGAACCGGATCAGGCATAGTTATGATCCATGCAGCATCTGCAATTCAAAAGGCGTGGCAAACGGTAGCTTGATTTACTGTTTCAGAACAGGACGGGCTTATCATACGGGCGCATGTCCGATCGTGGATAAATATGTGAGATCCATTGAAAAAGAGGATGCGATCCAGCGGGGTTACGAAGCATGCTCAAAATGCTGCGGAGATTAATTCGGGATGACCGCCGGACTGGGATAGGGTGATGATATGAATTTCAGAAATCAGGAAGCAAGGATGGATGAATCCTTCGGAAGAAGAAAATTCTGTATCTCAATGGAGAACATAATCAAAGGATATGAAAGAAAAATGCTATGCAGAAGCGGGTGCCCCAACATTCTCCCCATGTATTTTCAGTCTGAGGATGGAGAAGAAAAAGCATACTATGATTTTACCGGATTTCTTCCGTTGGAGGATTATGTGAAAAAAAATTTAGCTTCCGCCGAAAATGTAAGAAAAGACCATGGACAGGTTCGGTTTGCCCTGGATATTCTGTCGAGGGTGCTGTCAAATCTAATGGACATGGAAAACTATCTTCTGTGTGCGGGAAGAGCTGCAATCGGTCTCGATGTGATTTTTATTGACCCGGCAAATGGCGAGGTCAGATTTGCCTATTATCCAGAGGGGAAATCCGAAGTCAATCTCCAGACGAGAATTCTGCGGCTCATCGATACCATGTGTGAATTGTTCAACAGTGCGGAGGCTGTAGCTTATTTCTGGAACTTCAAGGAGCAGATCATACTTAATAACCTAGGGCTGTCCGGGATGATCAGATCTCTTTCCAATATGCAGAGAGAAGTCAGTTATGTTTATTGGAATCCGGATGAGCTGAGAAAGGACAGAGAGAATTCCGCTTCACCAAGTCACGAAAGAGGAGAGACGGACCGCTTGGAACGTTCATGGCACAGACCGGCAGCAATACAGGTCCTGCTCGGTCTGGCTCTTGTGGGAGTCTTCGTTGCAGGAGCACTGGACCACGTTCAGTTCGCGGGATTGGTGATGCTGGCGGCAGGGGGGGATTTCATGCTCATACGGAAACTCAGCATGCAAAAAAAGTGGAAATGACGGAATCAAAGATTCCTGAAAAAATAAAAAGCCGGGCAAGCATCCCGGCTATTTTATCGATGTTCGGATGAGATATTCTTTGCAGATTATCTATCGTTTCTGAACTGTCTTCTTTCGTTCTTCTTCTTGTCTCTGCATTCCTTACATCTTTTTGGTTCGTTATCAAAACCCTTTTCCTTATAGAATTCCTGTTCGCCTACTGTGAATACGAAATCCTTTCCGCAGTCTTGACATACGAGTGTTCTGTCTTCCATGATTTTCCTCCAGATTTTTAAAAAAAAGATAAATTTTTAATATTTAAAATAGATGATGGAGACGATTAACCAAAAAGATGGATCGGGCCATTGAACCAATTTTAAATATCTCAATAGCTATTATATCGGTATTCCTGGTTTCTGTCCACTATAATTTTAAAAAAACTAAGAATTGTCTGAAAAATATCCATATTTTCTACTTTTAATTAATGAGAATTTCAAGTATAATATTTTTATTACGTTCACCATTTAAATGGCCTTAGGAGGGAGAAGAATGGGAAGATTTCTAGAAAACTGGAACTATAAGAAGCATGCCCTTGCGGTTACCAGTTTCTACCTTGGAATTGCAGTGATCGGCAATGCTTTTTTAGGGAAGAAGGTTCCGAAGGATGAAAAGTCCCTTAATCCTGTAAACGTATGCAGACAGATGTCAACGAAGCAGTGGATCTTCAACGGTGTTCTTACGGGCTTGTACAGCATCGATATGAGTCTTACCTACTGTGTGATCAATCATTTTAAAAAGCAATTTAAATAGTGTGATCTGGAAGTCAAAATCCATAAGAAACAGCCATGAACAGCACTTTTGTGCTGTTTTTATCAAATGGAACGCAAGCAACGTCGATTAGAAAGGAAACCATGCTTGGTTATGTAAAACCGGACAAGCCGGAATTGAAAATAAAGGAATTTGAGATTTACAGCGGCTACTATTGCGGGATCTGCAAATCCATTGAAAGAAGGTACGGTCAACTGCCGAGACTGGTCTTGAACTATGATTCTGTATTCCTGGCAATCCTGCTAGCAGGTATCAATCCTTCCACGGAGCGTTTCGAATCCAGAAGATGTCCGGTGCATCCGGCCAAGAAAAGAACCATCCTTTATGACAGTCCTGAGGTGGACTATGCCGCGGACATCCTGCTCCTGCTGGCCTACTACAAGCTGAAGGATGATTATCAGGATGAAAGAAGCTTGAAGGCGGCCATCGGAGCCTTTTTGATGAAGGGAACCTTCCGGAGGCTCAATGAGACAGCGCCGGAAAAAAGCAATTATGTTAAGGAACGATTAAGCGAGCTTTCCCGACTGGAAAAAGAAAGCTGCGCCTCCATAGACCGGTCGGCGGAACCCTTTGCAAAAATCATGGAAGAGGTTTTTGACTACCCCGGCCTGAAAAAGCTTCCTAATGGAGAGGAATTATCCAAGGTATTCCGAAGAATCGGATACCATTTGGGGAAATGGATCTATTTGGTCGACGCCTATGACGATATTGAGGACAACCTGAAATCAAAATCCTTCAATTCGCTGATTCTTCAATTTGAGTACAATCAGGAAGAGGAATCCGTAGAAGAATTTAAAAAGAGGATCAGGGAGAGGGTGGACCGCAATCTGGTTTTGTATCTGGCTGAAATTGCCGAGAGCTGCGGTCAGATTAAATTTGAAAAAAATCAAGGTTTGATTGAGAATATATTGTATTTTGGTCTCATGAGAAAAACAGAAGAGATATTACAGAAAGGAACGGAAGATAATGCAGAATCCATATGAAGTACTTGGAATAAAAGAAGGAGCAAGTCAGGAGGAGATCAAAGCTGCATACAGAGAGCAGGTAAAGAAATACCATCCAGATAGGCATCAGGACAATCCGTTGCAGGATCTGGCAGAAGAAAAGCTCCAGGAAATCAACGAAGCTTATGAGTATCTGATGAAAAACGGCGGTAAAGGCGGTTATGAAGGATTTTCCGGAGGCGGAAGCCAGCAGAGCCCGGAATTCAACGAAATCAGAAGAATGATCGACAGAGGGAATCTGGGCGGTGCGGAAGCAGCATTGAGCAGAATAAAAACAAGAAATGCGGAGTGGTTTTTCCTCAACGGAATGATTTCCCTGAGGAAAGGCTGGTATGACGAAGCGGTGAACAGCGTGCAGACCGCAATTTCCATGGATCCCTCCAATATGGAATACCGCAACGCCATGAACAGTATAATGGCAACAGGAAACGGATATCGGACTACCGCATACGGAAGAGGATACACCAGTAATGATGATCTGTGCAGAATGCTTCAGTGTTATTGCTGCGCCGATGCCTTATGCGACTGCATTTAGAGGGAAACTCACAGACGTATAAGAAATCGTGAAGCCGGATCGGAAACTGACCGGATCAGAACCGGATTGGATTAGAGACGAATTGGATCGGAAACGGATTGGATCAGAAACGAAGACGGTTGAAGGAGAGTATGGTCTATGAAGACATTGGATACAAAAATAATTGCGACCGGCGGTATTTTACTCGCTCTGTCACTGGTCACACTGCTGGGAGCCACATTTGTTCCAGGGATTGAATTGACGCTGTATGCCCTCAGTACGGTTTATGTTGCCATCATGATCGTCGAGTTTTCCCACTTCGCAGGCTGGATCTTTTATTTCGCTTCTATGATGCTGGCATTTATTTTGGTTCCCAATAAGGCGGGAATGATTCCCTATACCATCATTTTCGGAATATATGCCATGATCAAGTACTATATTGAAAGCTGCAAAAAATTCCCCCAATGGCTGGAGGTGGTTTTCAAGCTGGTTTTCTGCAATGTAATGCTTGTACTTGGTCTTATCTTTTTTGGAGAGCTCTTTACCGGAGCAATCCAGGTGCCGGAGCTGGCGCTTCCCATCCTGTTGATCGGAGCGCAGGTCTTTTTTCTCGCCTATGACTATATCCTGACCCTTGTGATTGGATTCTATCAGAAACGACGGCTTAAAGTATAACAGAGTACCTGTCATATTTTACCCGCTTCCTTAATACACTTAGCAATAGGGAGGGTTATCCCAAAACTTGCTGAGAAAAGAGAGGGAGCGTATGAAAAATTATTATCGTTATCCCAAACGTAACGCCAGAGCAGGTTTTTCCGTATTCATCATGGTGATTATTCTGGCCGTCGCCGCAGGCTATGCGGGAACAAAATATATCATTTATCCGTATTTGCTGGACAATAATCAAACGGAAAAAACAGGAGAACCGGGTGATGGCGGAACAACGTCCACAAATGGCGCCGTTGACGTCATAACAAGCGCGCCAAGCGTCATCATTGACCAGCAAAACTTGAAAAATGACACCTCGGGAAATGAGAACAGCAACAGCGCCGTAGTATCAGGGTCGGGTCCTTTCAGCGTACAGTTCGGGAGCTTTTCTTCGAAAGACGGAGCGGAAGCTTTTTCTTCGGAATTGTCCGGCAAGGGGATCTATTCCTATGTGTACGAAAGCGGCGGCAGCTATAAAGTGCTGGGCCTTCCATATTCAACTGAAGAGAAGGCGAAACAGGCGGCATCCGTTGTGTCGACCGTAGTCTCGGATGTGTTTGTAGTAAATTTATCCGAGATTATACCATAATAAACACGAATTGATTCATTCAGAAATAAACAAGTATTAATTCATTTAGAAAGGCAGCCCTATGATTCCATTATCTACCCGAATGAGACCGGATCGCATCGATGATTTTGTTGGACAAAGACATTTTATGTACAAGGAATCTCTGCTTTATAATGCCATCAAGAATAAAACCTTTGATTCCGCAATCTTTTTCGGGCCTTCGGGGACAGGCAAGACAACCTTGGCCAGACTGATCGCGCGGGAAATGGACGCGGACTTCTATGAACTGAACGCATCGACGACCGGGATCAAGGAGCTGAAGGAGATTCTGGACAAAGCCAAGCTGAAATTCTTCGGTCTGCAAAAAGAAACAACCTATGTCTATGTGGATGAGTTTCATCGCTGGAACAAGCTGCAACAGGATTCCCTGCTGAAAGCCCTTGAGGAGGGGGTAATCCGCTTTATCGGAAGCACGACGGAGAACCCGTATTTTGCAGTAAATAACGCCATACTCAGCAGAGTGGGCTCCATATATGAATTCAAGCGTCTGGACAAAGAGGATATCTATCAGATATTGAAGAGTGCTCTTAACGATTCCGAGCGGGGGCTTGGCAGACAGAACCCGGATTATGATGACGATGCAATTATGACCCTGGCGGACATGAGCGGCGGCGATGCAAGGATAGCTCTTGACACCTTGGGTTTTATCAGTGAAAACCTGAAAAAAGGGGGACGAATTGACAAGGTGATCGTAGGGGAGGCCATGCAGCGGCAAACCACCTTCTATGACCGAAGCGAGGACAAGTTCAATCTGCTGTCCGCACTCCAAAAATCGGTGCGGGGCAGCGATCCTGATGCGGCAATTCATTATCTTACGAGGCTGCTGGAAGGCGGGGCAGATATCCAGATGATTGGAAGAAGGCTGATGGTAATGGCAAGCGAAGACATTGGGATGGCTTATCCTCAGGCGATTTCCATCGTGACATCCTGTGTGCAGGCAGCGCTCATGATTGGTCTTCCGGAAGCCAGGATCAACCTGGCCCAGGCAACCATCCTGCTTGCATCCTGTCCGAAATCCAATTCGGCTATCGTTGCCATTGAAAAGGCTGCCACGGATCTTCAAAAGAAAAATATTGACGATGTACCTGACCATTTAAAGGATGCCCATTATTCAGGCGCGAAAAAGCGAGGCTTGGGGGAAGGCTACAAGTATCCCCACTCCTACGGCGGATACGTCAAACAGCAGTATCTGCCTGACAACCTTTACCGGGAAGGAGTCAAGTATTACGAACCGACGGAAAATGGAAAGGAAGGGGCTTTCAAACGGTTTTTAGAAAGCCTTAAGAAGGAATCATGATCATTAAACTGGCGGAGCATTCTGGTTTTTGCTTCGGCGTCAAAGAAGCGCTGAAGAAGGCGGAACAAACAATCGAGGACAACAGAGGGAACGATGTTAAGATCTATACCTGCGGTCCGCTGATTCACAACAAAACAGTGACGGACGAGCTGCAGGACAAAGGAATCCACATCATTCACAGTCCCGAGGAGGCGGAGGAAGGGTCCATCGTCATCGTACGCTCCCACGGAGAACCGGAGGATTTTTATCGAAGGGCAAGGGAAAGAAGCATTGAGATCATAGATGCAACCTGCCCCTTTGTAAAACGGATCCAGCAGCTGGTCAGAGAAGCGAAAAACCAGGGGTATCACATCGTAGTGATAGGTGACAGGAACCATCCGGAGGTGATCGGGATCAACGGCTGGTGCGACAATGAAGCCTCCGTGGTTTCCAGCGTAAAAGATGCGGAGGAAGTCACTGCGGATCGACTGTTTATTGTAGCTCAGACAACCATTACAGATGAGCTTTTCCGGGATATCGTCTCCCATTTTGAGATGAAAAAAAAGGAAATCATCGTACACAATACCATTTGCCACGCCACGGCGGAACGGCAAAAAAGCTGTATGGAAACTGCTATAGATTCTGAATTAATGGTGATAATAGGTGGTAGCGACAGCTCCAACTCGAAAAAGCTTTATGAAATAGCGAAAAAGTACTGTGGAAACACTTATTTTATCGAAAATAAAGAAAGTTTACCATTGAAAGAAGTCGAGAAATGTAATAGAATAGGAATAGCGGCGGGAGCCTCGACTCCCGAACGTATCATTAAGGAGGTTATTGCTACCATGAGTGAATTATTCACTGAAAACAAAAAAGATAGCGCGATGCATGATTTCATGGACGAAATCGAAAAGAACATGAGATTGCCTCGCAGCGGAGAAATCGTGACCGGAGAGGTAATTCAGGTTTCCAATAGAGAGATCGTTGTAAATCTCGGTTGCAAAAAGGATGGAGTCATTCCAAGAGACGAATTTACATTGGAAGGAGACCAGGAATTAACTGATTTATTTAAAGAAGGCGACGAAATTCAGGCTAAGGTTTTGAAAACTGACGATGGTGACGGAAATATCCTGCTATCTAAAAAGAAGCTTGAAGTAAACGAGCATTGGGATGAAATCAATAATGCTCTTGAAAATAAATCATTCGTTAATGCAAAGATCGTAAAAGAAGTAAAAGGCGGCGTGATCGCAGTTTACAAAGAAGTTTCCGGATTTATTCCTCTGTCCCAGCTTTCCGATAAATTTATCGACAAAGCGGACGAGTTCATCGGTAAAACCGTGCCAGTAAAGGTAACAAGGGTAGACCAGAAGAGAAATAAGGTTGTATTCTCACATAAAGCTTATTTAAATGAGGAAAGACAGAAGAAGGTTCAGGAAATCTGGGATTCCCTCCATGTTGGCGATGTGGTGGAAGGTACCGTAATGCGGTTTACCGAATACGGCGCATTTGTTGATATCGGAGGACTGGACGGACTTCTCCATATTTCTGAGATTTCCTGGGGCAAGCTGAAGCACCCACAGGAAGCGCTGAAGATCGGAGAAAAGGTTCAGGTCAAGATTCTGTCCATGAATACAGAAAAGGGTAAAATTTCCCTTGGACTGAAGCAGAACAGACCGGAGCCCTGGACTGTGATCGACGAGAAATATCAGGTTGGACAGGTCATTACCGGAAAGATCGTTCAGATCAAGGATTACGGTGCATTTGTCGAACTGGAGCCGGGTCTGGATGGACTGGTTCATATTTCTGAGATTGCATATAAGAGAGTCACGAATATTGCCGACGAGATTTCTGTTGGTCAGGAGGTCACAGCAAAGATTCTTGAGATCGACAAGGAAAGAAAAAGAATCAGCCTGAGCATCAAGGAAACACTCGAACCTCCCACAGCACAGGAAGAAGCAGCTCCTGCCGAAGTGCCCGCTGATGCGGCTCCTGAAGCGGAAGCTCCTGCGATGGAAGCAGCTCCAGAGGTGGAAGCAGCTCCTGCTGAGGAACCGGTTGAAGCAGCTCCGGAGGCAGAAGCAGCTGTGGAAGAAGCAGTTGAAACGGAAGCCGATGCCGACGCAGACCAGGAATAATCAATCAATAAATAAAACCGCTGGAAAAGGGAGTTCAACTTAGGGATTTACAAAAACAAGTAAATTTTTGACCGACTCTCTTCAAGCGGAACAATAAACGCCACTGAACAAAAAATTCAGTGGCGCTTATTGTTTATAATTAACCTTTTAAGGCTTCGCTGTTACGGGGGAAGGTAAGCTTAAAAGTAGTGCCTGTATTCTCCTTGCTATTCATATCAATAGTAATTTCGTGTAGCATTGCGCCATGCTTTACGATAGAGAGTCCGAGTCCTGTGCCGCCAATTTCTTTTGATCTGCTTTTATCGATCCGATAAAACCGTTCAAATATGTGGGGCCGGTGTTCTGCCGGAATACCTATGCCAGTATCGCTTACAGTAACAACAGGCTTATAGTCCTTATAGTCTATTCTCACGGCAACGTTACCACCCGCAATGTTATATTTAATTGCGTTATCGCATAAGTTATACAGCATTCCATCAAGTACTTTTCTGTAACCGGAAACTACAATATGTTCACCATGAACAGAAAGAGTAATCTCCTTCTTGTCTGCTATCGATTTAAGTCTACTTAGAGCATCCTCGGCCAAGGAATAAAGATCAACTGGCTCTTTATCGGACAACTTTGCCTTCTCATCGAGTTGTGACAGTTCCAGTATATCGTCTATAAGTGAAAGCAGCCTGCTTGCCTCATAATGTATGCGCCCTGCAAACCTCTGCATATCTTCTGGTTTTGTGAGACCGTTTTTCATAATTTCTGCATAACCTAATATAGAAGTAAGCGGCGTCTTTAATTCATGTGATACATTTGCAGTGAATTCTCTTCGGCTACGTTCAGCGCTGTGCTTGTCGGTGACATCAAGCAATAGTATAACAGCCCCGAGCGTTCTAGCTTTGGATACTACAGGACTACCCAACAGTTGATAATGTTTGTTGTTAATCGTAAGAAGTGCTTCTGTGTTTATTCCATTTATTGCTCCCTCAAAAACCCTGTACATGGGAACAGATCGATTTACAGATAGAATATGGTTACCAATAGTTTTTTCAATGTCCGCCTGAAATATTTTAACAGCGCTTTCATTTATGGAAAGTATGTTACCTTTAGCGGATAGCAGGATTAATCCTTCGCGCATATTTTTTGTCACTACGTTAAATTCTCGTTGCTTTTCGGTGATCTCCAACATCTGTTTTTTTATATCTTTATTCTGCTGCTCTATACGCGTAAGGAGCGGACTTAGCTCGTCGTATATATCATTATTAAACGGGGAGTCGAGATTCAGTGCGTTTATAGGAGCTGTTATGTGCTTTGCCATATACCGTGCAATAAGATAAGAAAGCAGCGCGGTACTTAATATTATTATGAGCAGCATCGGCAGTACATCCCACAACATCCCCAGCACGCTTCTTTGAGTTTTTGATACACGTAGTATATTGCCTTCATGTATTTTTAGTGCGTAGTATATCGTCATTTGAGACAGTGTATCTGAATAGCGATAGCTTTCCCCTTCACCAGTCATCAGTGCTTCTGCAATTTCCGACCTGTTGGCATGGTTCTCCATTGAAGACGCATCTGCCATGTTGTCATACATTACTGAACCGTTTTCAGCAATTAAGGTGATTCTATCACCAGAGTAAACTTGCTTTAAAAACTCTCCCCCGGTTTGTTTTTGCGTAATTAAGTCTGAAATATAGGCTGCTTCAATTTTAAGCTCATTTATAGCGTCAGTTTCATATATTCTATAAAGTGTAATCACAATAAAAGCCGAAGCAAAAATGAGAGCGGCTAAAGAGGTTAAAAAGATGCTTCTGAATATACGCTTTGTCACGTTATTACCCCCCCAAAACGATATCCTACGCCTCTTATGGTATCTATCAGGTTCCCGTACTCTCCGAGCTTTTGACGTAACGTTGTGATGTGAACATCAACCGTCCTTGTACCACCATCATAACTGAAATCCCATATCGATTCTAATATTTGTTCTCGTGTTAACACAATCCCGCGGTTTGCCATTAGTAAGTAAAGCAGTTCGAATTCTTTTAGAGTAAGTGTTATATTTTTATTGTTTACTGTAACAATATGTTTCTGCCGATCTACAACAAGTCCCCCTTCTTTCAATATTTCAGGTGATGAATTCAAGTTGGTTCGGCGCAGCAGTGCCCTTACTCTTGCTACAAGCTCCATCATACCAAACGGTTTTGCTATATAGTCGTCCGCACCCGAATCAAGGCCAATAACTTTATCATATTCAGTACCTCTTGCTGTAACCATGATAACAGGAATCACAGCGGTTTTTTTATTTGTTTTCAGTACCTTCAATATGGATAATCCATCATCACCTGGAAGCATAATGTCAAGAAGCACAAGAGCAGGTGACTGCTTTTTACTTGCGGCATAAAACTCATCAGCGTTCTTGACCCCCAGCGCTTCAAATCCCGATTGGTTTAGCGTATAAACAACGAGATCTCGTATGTTGTCGTCATCTTCAACATAATAAATCATATCAGTTCTCCCTTATGCTTACCTGTTATAGAAAACTCTACCCATTCAGCTATGTTTTGAGCATGATCACCAATACGCTCAAAATATTTTGCCACCATAAGCAAATCTATTGCCTGCTCGCCGTTTTCTGCTTTTTCATGTATGCGTTCTATGAGTTCATTTTTTACAATTACAAAAAGGTTATCTATAATATCATCCATATCTATGATTTCTTTTGTAAGCGCAAGATCTTTTCTCACATAAGCATCTATACTGCCTTTGACCATTCTGATGGCTACATCTGCCATTTGAGGAAGATGCTCAAGTCTTTTAATAT
Organism: Bacillota bacterium; assembly: GCA_023415235.1. GTDB lineage: Bacteria > Bacillota > Clostridia > Peptostreptococcales > Anaerovoracaceae > Anoxybacterium. The sequence goes on along the minus strand of JAEZLP010000031.1, from coordinate 12,038 downwards.
AAGGTGTCCCCGCTAGATAAATGACAATACCAGATATGTCTGCGGCTTGGTCGCCTATGCGTTCCATGTCGGTTATCATCTTAAGCGCGGCAGATATCTGGCGGAGATCTCGCGCAACAGGCTGCTGCTGTAACAACAATCTAAGACATAACGATTCTATGTCTTTCTCCTTCTGATCTACTTCTTTATCGAATTCTATAGCTTTGTTAGCGGCATCAACATCCTGCGTTAGAAGGGCTTGAGACGCACTTTCGATAGCATGCTCTATAAGTGCGCCCATTTCGAGTAATTCTTTATTCAACAGTTCAAGCTGCTCATCAAAACGGCTTCTCATCATCCAAACCTCCCTGTAATGTAATCCTCGGTGCGTTTATCCTTTGGCACCGAGAAAAGGCTTTCTGTATTTCCAAATTCTATTACTTCGCCCAATAAAAAGAATGTAGTTTTGTCTGAAATCCTTACAGCCTGCTGCATGTTGTGCGTCACTATCACAATAGTATACTTTTCTTTTAATGTTATAGCAAGTTCTTCTATTTTGGATGTTGATATCGGGTCAAGAGCACTTGTTGGCTCATCCATCAACAATACCTCCGGCTCAACTGCTAATGCTCTTGCTATGCAAAGGCGCTGCTGCTGTCCGCCCGATATCCCCAGAGCGTCTTTTTTTAATCTGTCTTTCAGTTCTTCCCAAATAGCGGCATCGCGCAAAGAACGTTCAACAATATCGTTAAGCTTTGCTTTGCTGCGAACACCATGCGTGCGTGGGCCAAATGCCACATTGTCATATATGCTCATAGGAAAAGGATTTGGCTTTTGAAAAACCATGCCTACACGTTTGCGAAGCATCGAAGTATCCATATTGCCATAAACATTCTCTCCGTCAAGCAGCACTTCTCCCTTTATCTTGCATCCTTCAACAAGGTCATTCATACGATTAATCGTTTTAAGTAGCGTACTTTTTCCGCATCCAGATGGTCCTATAAAAGCAGTTATTTCGTTGGCTTCAATAGAAAGCGTAACATCCTTCAAAGCCTGAAATGAGTCATAAAAGAGGTTTAAATCTTTTATATCAATCTTTCCCATATGATCACCTCCTAATTTCTTTTGCTACATAAGCGGATAAAACGTTAATGCCTACAACTATAACAAGTAAAACAACCGCTGTTGCATATGCCTGTTTAATATAAAATCCCTCGCTCGCGAGAGTATACATATGAACAGAGAGTGTACGCGCCGAGTCAAACAGGCCTCCGGGTACCTCTGCGACTGTACCGGCAGTATAGATTAGCGCCGCAGTTTCTCCGACTATGCGACCGATTGATAATATAATTCCGGCTAGTATTCCGGGTATGGCGGATGGCATCACGACTTTAAACACTGTTCGCAGTCTGCCCGCACCCAAACCATAACTGCCTTCTCGATATTCAACGGGAACAGCAATAAGCGCTTCCTCAGTAGTACGCATTATAAGTGGCAAAATCATAATACTGAGCGTCAAAGCCCCGGAAATCAGCGACATTCGGAGACCTAACGCAGTTACAAAGAACAGCAGTCCAAAAAGCCCATATATAATGGACGGTATGCCCGACAACGTCTCCGCGGTTATACGCACAATCTTAACAAGCCTGTTGCCTTTATGCGCATATTCAACAAGATATACTGCTGCAAATATTCCGAGAGGGGTAGCAAGCAGCAGCGAAAAAAATGTCATCAATAATGTATTTATAAGCGCGGGTAACAGCGATACGTTTTCTGTGGTGTACTTCAACTCAAATAATTTGAGCGATAGATTAGGTATGCCCTTAAAAAGAATGTAACCTACCACGCTGACCAATATTGCAAATGTGAGTATCGCTCCCAAATATACGAAAGCCTTTATTAAAGCCGCTTCTCTTCTTTGCAACATCATACTCTCGTCCTCCTTTTTAATACAGAGAACAGCATATTGATAATAAGAATAAACACAAACAGCACAACCGCTGTAGCTATCAATGCTTCACGGTGCAAATCGGCAGCATAGCCCATCTCCATTACGATATTGCTCGTAAGAGTTCGTATGCCTTGCAGAATTCCCTTCGGCATACGCGCCTGATTGCCCGCTACCATCATAACAGCCATAGCTTCGCCTATAGCCCGACCTACTCCGAGTACTACGCTCGCGGTCACTCCTGATTTCGCCGCGGGCAGTATTACTCTGAATACTGCCCGTTCATGTGTAGCTCCGAGTGCCAGAGCACCTTCGTAATAAGGTTTAGGTACTGCATTGAAAGCTGGTTCGCTGATAGAAATAATTGTGGGAAGTATCATGATTCCAAGAATGATACTCGCCGAAAGCATACTTGTTCCGCTTACACCGAATATATCGCGTATCAAGGGAACAACAACGATTAAACCATAAAAGCCATATACCACCGAAGGTATCCCGGCAAGTAAAGATACTGCCTGTTTCATGACTTTTGCAATTCGTACGGACGCAAATTTGGATATAAAAACGGCTGTAATGATACCTGTCGGCACTCCGATAACGAGAGCACCTGCGGTAACATAAATGCTCCCAAGTATCATAGGAAATATTCCATAAATGTTGTTTCCGGGTTTCCAAACCCTGCCTGTCAGAAATTTAAGCACACCTATTTTGGTCATACCCGGAATACCGTTTGCAAATAGGAATATACATATAAGCGCAACGGCCAGTATCGAAATACAGGCCGCGAGTATGAAAACAATTTTTGCACCGTTTTCTTTGAAATGCTTAATGTTCATTCTCCCGACTAAATTTCTTTTAGGGGACATAGTAGCGGTTCGTGAATGTCTATTTTCCTGTTTGTCCATCTATTTCACTCCAGTAAGTAATGCTTCCCGTAAATATAGCCTTGACTTGTTCGCTTGTAAGTTCGCTTATGGTATTCTCGTTATTCACTATTACCGCTATACCGTCCATTGCTATTACGTTAGGGGTAATTCCTGCTGCGACTTCACTATCCTTAAGTTCACGCGATGCCATACCGATATCGCAGATACCTTCTATCACCGAGTTCATGCCGGTCGTTGAATCGTTCTGCTGTATCTCGATTTCCGCATTCGGATTAACGGCTATATATGCTTCCTTCAGCTTTTCCATAACCGGTGTTACTGATGATGAGCCTGATACAACAACCTTGCCGGATATTGAGCTTCCACCAAACGCTCCATTGTTAGTTGCTGATATAAATCCGTTGTCTTCAACCACGGCCTGACCGTCTGCACTCAGAATAAAGCTTATAAAAGCCTGTGCTGCTTCGCTGACTGTTCCTCTAATTGCAATATTGAACGGACGAGATATCTTATAAGCGCCGGACTTAATATTTTCAACAGTCGCTTCAGCCCCATCGATCATGACTGCCTTTACCGAATCATTCAGAGAACCCAATGAGATGTAGCCTATTGCTTTAGCATTACCCGCGACAGAGGTCATCATAACTGATGTGCTGTTAGTGATATCGGCATCCTCGGTTGTATAATCGACTTTGTTTCCGTTTGTGTCTTTTTCCTCGATTTTAAATAGCTCTATAAACGCTCCCCGCGTTCCAGAGCCATCTTCACGCGAAATTACTGTGATACTGTCATTCGCGGTTCTCCCGCAACCTGCAAAAGCGACAAAAGCCATTATTATTGCTGAAACCATTACAATTCTTTTTTTCATTTTATATTATTCTCCCTTCATATTGTTAGCTTAAGTTTAAATCAATATTAATTGAGATATGTACGGGAATTATTAAATGTTTGTAAAATGCAGTAGGTATCAAGAGAATAATAATGATTTGTTGCAATATGTGCGATTTTTATATTCTCCGGCTTTGCTGGAAGGTTGTGGTACCGGAAAACGCACACTATTTAAATCTCCGCGGTGCATCTTCAAATTAAAACATTAGCATCCACGCAAGACGGCCAAAAAACGATGACTATTAATGTATAGACCTCGTTACTATACCCACACTGGGCATGGTAGCAAGGTCTATTTTTTATTTCTTATTCTTAGCTTTTGTTTCTGCTAACTTTTTATTGGCGCGATATTTCCGTTGCCTTGCAGCGTTATGTGCCCTTTGGCATTCGACTTTTTTGCAGTAAAGCTGGCGGTTGTTATCACGAATGAAGGCTTCTGCACAGTGAAGGCAGGTAATGATCGCACCTTCGTTCAGTTCCCTTATTCGACCGCCTTCTTCCGGTGGACCAAAATCAACAAGCATACGAGCAAGTGTATACCAACAAATATCGAAGACAGAATGAACATCGGCAGCAAAGACCACTTGATTATTCCGTGGATTGATTTTTAATCTCATGTGAAAATCCGGTATCATATCCATTAACTGCTCACGTAGCTCTTCATAATAATCGAATGGCTCACGAGCAAACCATGTAACCTCTTTTTGCTCTCGATGTTTTGTCTTTTTCTGCTCTGCAATCATTTCATGCAGCAACTGCTGCGGAGTGATTTCTCCTTTTTCAAGCTTATATTCTTGGAAGTTTTCTTCATGCTTATATTTTTCAAAGAATGGCAGACCTTCAAAGAACTTGCCTTCTTGTGCTAAATCAAAAGCATCGTCTCCGTCACCGGCACATACTTTTTTCAACGCAAAATAGAACTGTGCGGCTGTATAGAACCTTTCCAAGTCATGCATAAAAGTGGAGAGACTGAACAAAGACTCCCTCTCAAGCATTTCACCATCATCTGCAATATCAAACTGCTTATCTGTCATTAAGGAATACACAGTGTCTATATAGTACGGATGGGCAACATCCTTACAAAATTCAATAATCAAATCAACATACGGCTTTTCTTCCGAGAATTCGTTTATTTTTCTGCCCAGATTATATAACTCCCGGAATAGTTCCTTCCCGGAGAATCCGTTTGACTTATCCAAATCCGGCTCCATGCCTTTGTAGACAATCGGTTTTAAGTCCCATGATTCACCGGCGCCTTCCTCAAACTCATAATCTCGAAACCTGAATGTGTGATATATCAACTGACCGATACCGCCAACATCCCCAAAGCCGATGACATCAGAAGTGTTATCGGCTTTTGATTCTATATAATTACCCATTCCATCGTATGGCATGAATGACACCTCCGTAACACTAAGAGTAACATTTAGATTTTTGCCTTCCGTTACATCATACAGTACAATTACATTAAATACAAGAGCAAATTATAGAACCCGTTAATTTCTGTTCCTTGATAACTGAATAGTCCACCCGCAAGAGATACTTTTGCAGTGTTGCCGCTAAGATGGTGAAGACCGGAGCGCCTCTACTGCAATCGAAGACGAGGAGACCACGAACAGGTGGCTACCTTAGGAACGGTAACGGATGGTGGATGTAGAAACCAAAACAAATATCAAGATAAGGAGGAAAGAGTAAATGGAGAAAACGACTATGAGTGTGCAGGAGCTATCGGCACAGATGGGCATTAGCCTACCGAAAGCATACGAACTTGTAAAATCACCGGGATTCCCAACCATACGAATTGGTACAAGGATTTTAATTCCTGTTGATGCCTATAAGGAATGGCTACTTAAAAACTCGGCACACAGATAATGAAAGCACAAATTATATGGAGAGGAGGTGGACGAGACGGCGAACGCAATGCAGGAACTAATGGATATGAAGATATGGTTTCTCTGGCGCAAGGAAATTGACGGTGACCGGATCAACAAAATACCCTTTGCTGCCGGTGGTGGTGCGACAGGCACTAATGGAAAGTACCGCCACACATGGGTAACTTACGATGAAGCAGTCACTGCTAATACAAAGCAGAGCGCTGCCGGTATTGGCTTTGTGATACCGAAAGGCCACTTCTTCCTTGACATAGACCACATTCCTCTTACAGACCCGTTTGTAGAGATGTTGCTTAATCGATTCAACTCCTATACTGAGCGTTCCGTCAGCGGAGGCGGTATCCATATTTATGGCAAATGCGATTTAGACAAACTTCCCACTTATGCAGATAAGAACGGCAATCTCAGACTTGATAAAGCCTACTATATGAAAAATCCAAATAATCACCTGGAATTGTATGTAGGTGGCCTAACAAACCGATTTGCAGCTTTCACAGGAGATGTGATTTTAAATGAGCCTCTTAGAGAAAGCACAGCCGCAGTTCTTACCACCCTTGATAAAAATATGCGAAAGACCGAGAAGATAACATACAGTGAAAAGCGTGACGGTGACCGAGCAGGATTTGATATTGTCTGCAATCTCCGTAAACAGAAAAACGGAGAAAAATTTAAAAAGCTATATGATGATGGCGATATCTCTGAGTATGGCTCACAGTCAGAAGCGGATGCCGCACTATGCGCCTTAATTGCATTTCGCACCGGGCCTGACCCTGCAGCTATTGATGATATCTTTCGCAGTTCTGCTCTCTATCGTGAAAAATGGGAGCGTGAGGATTACAGAGAAGCTACCATTGCTACTGGAATTGATGCCTGTCATGGCACCTTCCACAAATCCAAGATGGAGCATCCGTATTTTATAAAATTCAATGAGCAGACCGGAGAGGTCTATGTTAGCGTTCCGCTCCTTGCAAAATATGTGCGAGAACACCTCCGCTATGTGCTTGTTAGGGATAACGGAAAACAGGGACTTATGAAATATGTCTATGAAAACGGCTGTTACCGACTTTATGCCGACAATATGCTGATGGGCATTATCAAGCAGTACATTGCGGATTATGATGAGGAACTTGTCAAAATGGGAAAAGTCAGTGAAACCTTGCAGCATATTATTACCGACCTTAACTATGTGAGCCAAGAGGAATTGAACGCCAATGAGGATTTAATCAACTTCAGCAATGGCCTGCTTCATATTACTGCAAACAATGTCACTCTTGCTCCACACTCCCCGGACATCCTCTCCACCATACAAATTCCATGTAGCTGGACAGGCAGAGAAACACCCACACCAGTGTTTGACGGATATATGCACACCCTCACAAATGGCGATAAAGCCATAGAGCAACTACTCCTTGAATTTATCGGTGTGTGTATCTCCAACATCAAGGGATGGCGAATGAAAAAAGCACTTTTCCTTGTAGGTGATGGTGATACCGGCAAATCTCAGCTAAAGAGCCTTGTGGAGCGATTGCTCGGCAAAGGGAACTTTATCGGCATTGACCTTAAGGAGATAGAAGCCAGATTCGGCACCGGTGCTATTTATGGTACACGCCTTGCCGGTAGCTCGGATATGAGTTTTCTCTCTGTGGATGAACTGAAAACCTTTAAGAAAATAACCGGTGGCGATAGCTTGTATGCCGAGTTCAAAGGACAGCAAGCCTTTGAGTTCACTTATAACGGTCTACTTTGGTTTTGCATGAACAGACTACCTAAGTTCGGTGGTGATGATGGCAAATGGGTTTATGACCGCATTATGGTAGTACGCTGCCCTAACGTAATTCCGAAGGATAAGCAGGACAAAACGCTCCTTGACAAAATGTATGCCGAGCGTGATGGCATTGTTTTTAAGGCTATAAAGGCACTACAGCAAGTTATTACTAATGGCTACCGTTTCTCGGAGCCAGACAGCGTAAGCCTCGCAAGAGAAAAATATATGTCAGATAACAATACTGTGGTCTCCTTCTTTGAGGAGTGTATGTGTGAATGGCCTGATGGGAAAATCAACAAGCACTGTACCACAGGCCGTATCTACAAGGTTTACCAAGGTTGGTGTAGGGAAAACAATAACGGCTTTGCCAAGACTGCTAAAGAGTTCCGGGAAGCTATCGCTTCACACCTCGGCGCAGATTATTCTACAATCACTACCCGGCAGAATGGCAACACCTACTATAAGGATTATTCGCTCACAAGTGAAGCAAAAGAACAGTTTTCGAGGGAATATGGCTATGACGGAACTGTGTTCTTATAAAAATGGTAGCAGTAGTAGCAGTGCTGGTAGCAGTAAAAATCACAACTGCTACCACACCAAATGCCCACAGTGCAAGGCTTTGAGAGCAATCGGTAGCAGTTGTAGCAGTTCTTATAACTTCTTAGCAAAATTTCAAAAAAGTTGGTACAGAGAAATAAAAGAATTCAAAGATTATGCGGAGTGTGAGTATAAACTCGCCAGTACTGCTACTACTGCTACCAACCGGCTGGAAACCCTTGATATACCTCACTTTTCTGCAGTAGCAGTACCAAAAAACTCTGCTACCAGTTCTGCTACTACTGCTACTAAAAATCAAGATATGAAGGGAGGAAAACAGCATGAAGCTAATTGACCTGCTTTATGGCAAAAGTCACAACAGTATCAAAGGTAAACTCTATCTTCGTAACCGTTCCGGAGACCCTGTGACAGTAACAAAAGAAATCCGCTATACCGTCACTGACGGGCAGTCAACTGTTCACATCAATGGTTACGATGATCTGTCCGAATACTGTCGTACTGCTGGATATACCTATCTTTCTGACAAAGCAGTATGAACGCAGGAACCTTATATCCGGACAGTTGGTATGGCTTTTGCTCAAAAATGAGCTAAAGTTTTTGGTACATCCCACAACAATAATTTAAGGAAGAATTTAAAATGGCAAACTATCCACTTACAAAAATGAATAAGGAAGGAACGCTCCTTCACCCGCAACACTCATACTACTCTGATGAATATGCAAAGAACACATTTGATTTATTCCTGTCAGATTGCATCGTTGAAGATGAACATAGAAAACTGCACAAGTATTATCGTCTCCACGCAAAACAGGCTCACAATATGGAAATGGCTTTTGCCTATGATATTCATTGCCCAAATTGTAAAAGCAGTATGCTAAAGCAAATTGGCAGTTCACTCAATTATAACGAACTGGGTCTATATAGATGCCCTGTTTGTGACAAGAAATAAGGAGGAAAAAACAATGATTACTTATACTGAAAGATTACCCTATACCGGCTCACCGGAATATGACAAGCATTTTTGGAACGCTATGCGCGGCAATAATGGCAGTTATGCCGAACTCTCAAAAGCCCGCAACATTGAAACTGGCACTTATCCCATGCCCAACAATGCCAACAATAAGTACATGGCCGCCCTTGAAAAAGAAAGTCTGTTCCGCAATATTGGTACGGTAATTAAGGCATATGACAACGGTTACCGTATTTTCGCCAAGGATAATAATGACCTTGCTCAGTGGGTAGCAGAAGGTGATGCCATCCCAATTTACGAGGGTATAGATGATTTCACCATCAACACTGTGGACAGTTGGAAACTGGCTGCTTTCTTAAAAATGGATGAGGCTTTCATACGTGATACCGGTTTTGATATCGAAAACTACCTTATTAACCGTTTTGCCAAGAACTTTGGCAGAGCCGAGGACAATGCCTTTATTAATGGCACCGGTATTCAAATGCCCACAGGGATTCTAAATGCTATCAATGGAGCAGATGTGGGCATTACCACTGCTGAAATTACCTACGATAATGTTGTAAACGGTAAATCAACCGTACTAGGCAAATAGCGGAGCCGCGTTTCACTCCGAGGAGTTTTGATTACGCGGCTCTAGTTTTCATCATTTTAGATTCTTCCGGCAAGTTTCCGGCAAGGCATCAGACCATGGTAGAAGATCATCCAGGAAATCCAGACTTGCATCATCCATATGCTTTGGGATTTCCTCAAGCAAATGCATGAAGTAGTCATACGGCTTCAAATTATTCGCTTTAGCCGACTCGGCCAGGCTATATGCAATCGCACTGGATTCGGCTCCATTCACAGTATCTATCAGGTGCCAGTTATTCTTGCCGACACAGAAGCTGCGAATCGCGATTTCGGCAGCATTGTTATCAAGCGGTACTGCAGGGTCAGTGAGAAACACCTTGAGATATTTCTCCTGATTTAAGCAATAGGTGAATCCTTTTCCTGTCTCTGAGTTTTTGGGCACTTTGCTCTCATTCGATTTTATCCATGCAAAGAAAGCCTCCACCAGTGGCTTTACGAGGAGCTGCCGCTTCGTTTGGCGATCTTCCGGCGAAAGATCGGCGAGTTGATTGTCGATATGGTAGATTTGGGCGATTTGCTCAAGGGCAAGTGCGGCAAGCGTATCCTTTGAGGTCTTCTTCCCAAGGGATTTGCAGATATTTGCGAATCGCCTCCGGGCGTGGGCCCAGCATCCGGCTACCGTAAGCTCATCAGGCCGCTCTTTCCCCAGTTTATGATAGATCTGATATCCATCACATACAACTACGCCGCTATATCCAGCCAGAAATTCTCTTGGATGATCGGCTCTCCGAGTCTTTTGGTACTCGTAAAGTACAGCCGGGGGAACCCCTCCATACTCTCCGGTCCGATACACCCACATGTAGCTGTTTGCCATAGTATCGCGGCCATCCTTTGCCACCCGTACCGGAGTTTCGTCTGCGTGTAGAACGTGGCTCTTGTAGATTTCTTTATGGATACGATCATAAAGAAGGGAAAGATACCGTTCACTCGACCGGATCACCCAGTTTGCCATCACCTGCCTGGCGATATTTACTTCATTTCTCTTGAATTCCTGCTCTAACCGATAGAGAGGGATGGAATTGACATATTTCGCATTCAGGATCGCAGCCACCAGTGAGGGCGTAGCAATACTGTTATTCAGTAATTCTGCCGGATGATCGGCTTTCACGATTTTCTGATTCTTGTTCCCGCAGTAAACTTCGATATGATGCTCCACTACTTCAAATGTAGCGGGGTGGAATTCCAGTTTTTTATATACTTCATCAGGAAGCTTGCGGTAATCTCCGTCAAACAGTTCCTGAAGCTTTTCTTCGGGAATCACATGCGTTTCTATTCTTACTGGAAACGCAGATAAATCCTCGCTTCTCTTGCCTTTTTTCTTTACACGACGCTTGTGTTCAGGAATCAACTGCTCGATTGTCGGCTCCGCGATCTCATCAGCATCAGCAACTGTCACTTCAGCTTCATTAAAACAAAAAGCAAGCTGATTCTGCAATTCAACTTTTTCGGAGGAATGTCCGAAACGAGCCTGATTTGAGATCCGAATCTGTTCCAGTAAGAGGTCCAGTTTCTTGTTCATCTCAAGCAGTGAATCTTGTTGCTGCAGAATCATCGTAACTAAAATATCTTTATCAAATGTATGTAATTGTTCCTTCGTAAAGCTGTTTTCCATGACTATATTATATCACAGAAAACCATTGAATTAAAGCCATTTTCGAAGGGTTTTCCTATTCTTTTGGAACGGATTTTTGATCTTTATGCAGTATGTGTGGGCGCCGTTTTTTGCACTACGTTTTGAGGTTCGATTGTGAGGCCCTCCATGAGCCATCTGTATTGCTGAGGTGTCATCTTCCTGACCTCATCGATGTTTCGAGGCCACCGGAACTTTCCGGCTTCCAGTCTTTTGTATAGAAGCAGAAATCCGTCGCCTTCCCAGAGAAGTCCTTTCAGTCTGTCTTTTTTCCGCCCACAGAAAAGGAAAAGCGTGTTTGTCCGGAACGGATCAAGATCAAACTTGTTCCTCACTAGCGTTGCAAGGCCGTCTATACCATACCGGAGATCCGTGTATCCGCAGGCAATGTAGACGTTCTCAATGCCGGCTGCATCATTGAGCATTCAGAAGCACCTCCAAAGTGTATTTCACTTGCGCCTCGTCTGCTCCTTCGCCGATCTCAACAACGGCATTCGAAAGAGTAATTTTTATATTACTGCTTCTCGTGACTACAGGATTACTGACACGAGCGTGGTTTGGAACAAGAGCAAATTGCGATCCGTCCCGATTTTCTCCCGGTAGGTTTTCGCAAGCCAAGAGCCGCAGTTTCTTAAGATAGTAGTAGTATTGGGATTCGGGCAAATTATTCTGCCGGCACCACTCTTTGATGCTGAGACCGCTATCCTGGCGGGCTTCTATCAATTTCGCCCACTCCTGCAAGTGCATCTGAGTCTTGAGATCTGTAACATTCATGACACTGCCTCCAACTTGTACTATTACTAGAAAAACTATTACAAGTTTTTCGAGTTCTTTGGAGTAGTATCTCATATTTTAAAAGTGACTTCCATGTACGGCTGGTTTACCGTTTAC